>CAZMHI010000005.1:0-118883 GCA_964566055.1 uncultured Rhodospirillaceae bacterium | reverse complement strand
ATGGATGACGGCTTTACCAAAGAAGAATGGAAAATGATGGTCGAGACCAAAAAAATTCTCGATCCGGAAATTCGCCTGACCGCGACCTGTGTGCGGGTGCCGGTTTTCGTCGGCCATGCCGAAGCCGTTAATATCGAGTTCGAACGCCCGGTCTCTACGGAAGAAGCACGAGAGGCGCTGCGCGAAGCCGAAGGCGTGGTGGTGGTTGATCACCGGGCAGATGAGGGCTATGTCACCCAAACCGAATGCGCCGGTGAAGACCCGGTTTATGTCAGCCGTATCCGCGATGATATGACGGTCGAGAATGGGCTGAGCTTGTGGGTCGTGGCTGATAATCTGCGCAAAGGTGCGGCACTCAATACCGTGCAGATTGCTGAAACTTTGATCCGGGATTATCTCTAAAGGTTAATATTTAAAAAGGTGCCAGGCACCTTTCGAAAAATTAACGAATTGAGCTAGTCAAACATGGCGTCGACATCAGACTGTGATTGTTCGCCTTCTGCTTTACGGCGATCCGGGCCGGTGTAGAAATCTTCCTGTTTACGGCGCCGGTCCGGGCCAAAATAGGACTTTGTTTCTACAAAGGGCCGGGGACGCTCTATGACAGCACGGATACGCGAAAACAAGGTCCGTGCCGAGAGCGGTTTAATCAGCATTTCATTGATGCCGGCGTCCCGAGCCTGAGTGACTTTATTTTGCTCTGAATGCCCGGTTACCATAATCATCGGCACATATTGGTTTGGGCTGTCATCGCCGGTCCTTACCAGCTTGACAAAATCGAGGCCATCCAGCGGCTGCATCTCCCAGTCAATGAGAATGATATCAGGCTCAAAAGTTTTCATCACGGAGAAAGCTTGCGCGCCGTCGGTGGCTTCGGCCATTTCTATGACACCTAGCGCACGCAACAATTGCTTCAAGATAATCCGCATAAAGGGATTATCCTCAACAATCATAAATTTAACGGCACTGATATCTAATTTAGATTTAGCCAATTGTATCGCAATCCGTATCGAAAATATTATTCTAAAAAATACATTATTCTATCTATAAAGATAGGTATAAGCCATGCGACAGAAAAGAAATAAAGGACATTTTTTTTCCGTTATCGTCACTCATCGCATTTTGAGCTAAAAAGCTAGAAACTTGGCAAGAAAAAAGCGGGTAAATTATCCAAACAAGTGAGGTAAAGTAAGAGGCGCCAGGCACGCAAGGCCTGGGATCCTTGTCGTGACGCATCGCGGCGGCGATACTCCTGACGCCTCATAGAGCCGGCCAGGCTCCGAGTACGATTAATAGTCTTCTGCTCCACCAGCTTACTTACAACGCACCCTTGGGAGAGAGACAGTCGCAAGTTAACCAATGTGTTCGGTCTTAAATCCGCCTGTTGCCAGTCGAATTAAATCCCGTACCGATCAGCGGCCCAATTTAATGGGCTTGCCCTATTTCTAAACGCAACGCACTGACAGAGAAGTAGAACGATAATCCGTTGGTCAGGCCACCAATGCTTCATCCTTCTAGCAATCCTTTGGTCCGATTTAGTAGCGGCCTTCACGGGACCGAAATCCCTTCCTGCCATTACCATCGATCCGCCGGACCTCAATCAATCCGCCACGCCAGGGAGACGAGGCAAACCGCCGGTACCCAAAGTCCTTTGAACCTGATTTTCAATTTTTACCTGAAGCCCGCAAAGCGGGTCCCAAGCTATTCATTAAAAACCACTCCCTCGGTGCACGCCTCAAAAGAAGCCCACCACCAACTGGGACCACTTCTCTAAAAGTAAACTTCCACAGAAGCGGGTTCGAAAGGCCTCCAGCTACGCCTTCAATCCAGCAAGTAACTCTCGCGAATCACCTGCTTTCCTGAAGTTGCTTTTCGTACCTCCTTTGCCCAATTTATCGATCGATCTGACGAAAGACCGGTAAGCCAGGTGCCAACTCGGTGCGAAAAAGCAATAAAGACGCTTTCACGTACGCGGAGTATTCTGAGTAAAGTGAAATAAATGTTCAATAAAAAAATAGTAAAAAACTAAAAAAAACTGTGTATAAATTAGTTATATTTACACAAATAGTTCACAACTTATCCACAATTCTATCAACAATGAAGTATAATGTAAGTATTAATTTATCTTATACTGTCAGAAAAATAGTTTTTGTCGCAGTAATAATCGAAGACGCAATAGAAATTACCAAATACATTGAATCAGATCCAATATATTACCCTGTAACTTGTTGTTAGAAATCCAAATCGTAGTCGTTTTAAATATCAATGCAGATACGTGGATATTGCAAAGCGGTTGCGTTGACTTGGCACTAATGAGCAGCTAAACCAGACTTTGGTTGTAGTCGTAAGACTTTAATCTTACTTAATAAATGTCGGGAGAATAACCTTCCGATATACGGACATTCAGATTTAGACGAGGCTTGGTCCATGAGTACGGGAAACCGTCCGCTTTCTCCACATTTACAGGTTTACAAACCGCAGATTACTTCGGTGTTGTCGATCTTTCACAGATTTACCGGGGTTGGCCTGGCAGTCGGTGCGTTGATGCTGGCCTATTGGTTAAATGCCGCGGCTTATGGTCCGGAAGCGTTTGAACGTACTCAGGCTTTTCTCGCTCATTGGTTTGGTAAGTTGTTGTTATTCGGCTGGACTTGGGCGCTGCTCTATCATTTATGCAACGGTATCCGGCATATGTTTTGGGATGCCGGGCTTGGCCTTGAGCTGCCGCAAGTGCGCGCTTCTGGCTGGTTCGTTTATATCGCTTCGGTGGTATTAACCCTGCTGGCTTGGTCGGCCGGTTATGGCATGCTGGGAGGATCGTACTGATGAGTTTACGATCCGATCTCGGCCGTGTGCGCGGCCTCGGCAGCGCCAATGAAGGCACCGCCCATTGGTGGGCCCAACGGGTCACCGCCATCGCCCTCATTCCGCTTAGCCTGTGGTTTATCTTTTCTGCTGTAACACTGGTCGGTATTGATCGTGCTGGTTTTAAGGTATGGCTCAACGAGCCCGGCAGCATTTTGCTGATGACGCTGTTTGTAATTGCGCTGTTTTATCACATGCAATTGGGTCTCCAGGTGGTGATCGAAGACTACGTCCATAATGAGAGAAACAAAATCGTCTCATTGGTTCTTAATAAACTTGTCGCGGTATTCTTTGGTGTTTCAAGTGTTATCGCGCTCCTTAAAGTTGCCTTCGGAGGCTAAAAGTCAAAATGACTGATTCATATGAAATCATCGATCACGTTCATGATGTGGTTGTTGTTGGTGCGGGCGGCGCTGGTCTAAGGGCGACGCTTGGCATGACGGCTGCAGGTCTTAGTACCGCCTGCATCACCAAAGTTTTCCCAACGCGTAGTCACACAGTTGCAGCCCAAGGCGGCGTTGGCGCAGCGCTCGGGAATATGCAGGAAGACAGCTGGCAGTGGCATATGTTCGACACCGTTAAAGGCGCAGATTGGTTGGGTGATCAGGATGCCATCGAATATATGTGCCGGGAAGCCGTGCCGGCAGTTTATGAGCTTGAGCATTTCGGTGTGCCGTTTTCACGCACTGAAGACGGTAAAATTTATCAGCGGCCTTTTGGCGGCCATATGAGTGATTACGGCAAAGGGGCTCCGGTCGGACGCGCTGCTGCCGCTGCTGATCGCACCGGTCATGCAATTTTGCATACACTTTACCAGCAATGCCTGAAACACAACGCTGAATTTTTTATCGAATATTTCGCCATTGATCTGATCATGGATGATGACGGCTCCTGCCGGGGCGTAATGGCCTGGAATTTAGCCGAAGGCACCATCCATCGCTTCCTCGGCCATCAGACCGTAATGGCAACCGGTGGCTATGGCCGCAGCTATTTCTCCTGCACGTCGGCTCATACCTGCACCGGTGACGGAAATGCGATGGTGCTTCGGGCTGGTCTTCCCAACCAGGATATGGAGTTCGTGCAATTTCACCCCACCGGTATTTATGGTTCCGGCTGTCTGATTACAGAAGGCGCACGCGGTGAAGGTGGCTATCTCACCAATTCGGAAGGTGAAGCCTTTATGGAGCGCTATGCACCGAGCGCCAAGGATTTGGCGTCGCGCGATGTGGTTTCCCGCTCGATGACCATCGAAATTAGGGAAAACAGAGGCGTTGGTGCTGATAACGACCATATCTTCCTGCATTTGGAACACTTGGGAGCTGATGTCTTGCACAAGCAGCTGCCGGGTATCACTGAGACTGCTAAAATTTTCTCTGGCGTTGATGCCACTAAGGATCCAATCCCGGTATTGCCAACTGTGCATTACAATATGGGCGGTATCCCGACCAATTATTACGGCGAGGCCCTGCGCCCAACCGCCGATGATCCGGAAGCTATTTGCCCAGGATTGATGGCAATTGGTGAAGCGGCTTGTGTATCGGTTCATGGTGCCAATCGCCTCGGCACCAATTCGCTGCTGGATATCGTGGTCTTTGGCCGCGCTGCCGCTATTCGCGCTGCCGAGACAGTAGATCAAAATAAAACGATTAAACCGGCAGATGCTAATACGGGTGAAGAGGCAATTGCCCGGCTTGATCGTCTGCGCCATGCCAGTGGCAGTCAGAGCACGGCTGACGTCCGGCTCGGTATGCAACGTATTATGCAAAGTAATGCCGCTGTCTTCCGCACTTCAGATGTGTTGAAAGAAGGTGTTGGTTTAATTGATCAAGCGGCGGAAAATCTCAAGGATTTAAAAGTTAGTGATCAGTCGCTGATTTGGAATTCTGATTTGGTCGAGACCTTAGAGCTTGAAAATCTGATGGCATGTTCTAAAGCGACGATATATGGCGCCGAGGCGCGCCATGAATCGCGTGGGGCTCACGCTCACGAAGATTATCCGGATCGTGATGACGAGAATTGGATGAAGCACACCTTGTCCTGGGTTGATGATAATTGGAACGTTAAGCTCGACTACCGCCCGGTGCATGAATATACCCTGACCGACGAGGTCGAGTATATCACACCGCGTGCTCGGGTTTACTAGGACGACGAAGGTTAAGGAGAAAAAGAATGGTTGAATTTAACCTGCCGAAAGGTTCCAGAGTCGTCAAAGGTCAAACCCATGCGGCTCCTGATGGCGCAAAGAATATCAAGAAGTTTAAAATCTATCGCTACGATCCCGATCAGGACAAAAATCCGCAGCTTGATACCTATGAAGTCGATATGGATAATTGCGGGCCGATGGTGCTTGATGCACTGATCAAGATTAAAAACGAGATGGACCCGACCCTGACCTTCCGGCGCTCCTGCCGGGAAGGGGTGTGCGGCTCCTGTGCCATGAACGTTGATGGCACGAACACGCTGGCCTGCACCAAAGATATTGCCGAGATTAAAGGAGATGCAGCGATTTATCCCTTGCCGCATATGCCGGTGATTAAAGATTTGGTGCCGGATTTGTCGACGCCTTATGCACAATACACCTCGATTGAGCCCTGGGTTCAGACCGATACGCCGGCACCCGGCAGCGAACGCCTGCAATCCCAGGAAGATCGCGAAAAGCTAGATGGTCTTTGGGAATGTGTGTTGTGTTTCTGCTGCCAGACCTCATGTCCAAGCTATTGGTGGAATGGTGACCGTTATCTGGGACCGGCTATTTTGCTGCAGGCTTATCGCTGGATTGTTGACAGCCGCGATGAGAAAACCGGTGAGCGGCTGGATAATCTTGAAGATCCCTTCCGGCTTTACCGCTGCCATACGATTTTAAACTGCACCAATACCTGTCCGAAATCGCTTAATCCAGCTAAGGCTATTGCTGAAACCAAGAAAATGATGGTCGAACGTATGTAAGCCGCCGCGCCGCTAAATTAATTTAAGATGGTCGCCGGCTCTGCCCGCGGCCATTTTTTGTAGGGGAAGAGAAATGTATAGTCCGAAATATCACGTCGAGGAAAATCAGGAAGTCCTCAATAATGTCATGCGGGATCATGGCTGGGCAATTTTGGTTGGCAGTGTTGAGGGCACGCCGTTTGCGACGCACCTGCCTTTTATGCTGGACGAAACGCGTGGTGAGAACGGAACTCTGATCTCTCATATGGCCAAGGCCAACCCGCATTGGCAAAGTTTTGAGGCGAATCAGGAAGCCCTGGTGATTTTTTGGGGGCCGCATGCCTATATCTCGCCGAGTTGGTACGACAAGCAACCCTCGGTGCCGACTTGGAATTATGTAACCGTCCATGCCTATGGCTCACCGCGCCTGATCGATGATGAAAAGGCCATGGTCGCCGCCCAAAAAGACCTGGTGGAAACCTATGAAGGACCTGAGGGCTGGCGGTTGGAAGATCAGCCGGAAAAGTTTGTTAAAGGCATGCTCACCGGTATTGTTTGTTTTGAATTAGAGATTACGCGCCTGGAAGGTAAGTTTAAAATGAGCCAGAACCGCCATGAAGATGATTTACCGGGAATTGTCAGTGGCTTACGCCGGCGCGGACAAGGCGATGACAATGTTGTTGCCGATCTGCTGGAAAAATAGATTCCGACTCGCTTTTGCGTCCCTATTTCGCTTATGATTTTCTCAGATAATCTGGGAGGCAGGCTTGAGCGGATTTCTGGGCGTTCTCAAAGATCAATATCACACCCATATGGAGCGGCATCATAATTTGCCCTTCCTCAAAGCGACGATGGCGGCATGTGCCTTGGTGGCGACAGCGGATGGTAAAGTGAGTTTTTCCGAGCGTGTCCGGGTTGATCAGATCATCGAGACCCTGGAATCTTTGCAGGTCTACGACCCTCATGAAGCAGTAAATATATTCGTTGATTATTGCGAGGCCATTTTGTCCTCACCCCGTGACGGACACCCTAAAGTTTTAAGCCAGCTGGATGTCGTCAAAGACAATCCCGAAACTGCGGCTTTGCTGATCCGCATTTGTCTGGCAGTCGCTGAGGCAAACGGTAAAACCAGTCTGGTCGATCAAATTGAGATTGTTACGTTGTGCAGTATTTTAGAACTTGATCCGGGGCATTTTGGCCTCTATCGGACAGATTTAATGGGCCAACTGCCGGGCTAGTTTAGAGCTGGTTTAGCGCTCCTGATATACTGAACCAGCCGCGGTAGAAATATAATCGTCGCCAAAAGACCAAGCGCAATAAGGGCAATTTCAATCGAAGCATCATTGCCGGCCATGGTTTCGCGCCCGGCGTAGCCAATATAGACATAGGCGATATCGCCCGGGATCATGCAGATGAAAGAAGCTGCCGTGAAATGGGAGACTTTGATACGCGTCAGACCTAGCACATAGTTCAAAACATTATATGGGAATAGCGGCACCAGTCGGACAAAGGCGACAAACCGCCAGCCTTCCGCTTCGACGCCTTCAACTGATCTTGATATCCAGCCCTTGCCACCGAGCTTCTGCCGCACATAGTCTGAGGCGACGTAACGGGCAACCAGAAAAGCCAAGACGGCACCAATGGTAGAGGCAATCAAATTGTAAACCGCGCCCCAAACAGGGCCAAAGGCCATACCTGCGGTAATTGACATGAGGCTGCCAGGGAGGAAAAATACGGCACCAATTGAGCGGGTGACCATAAATACAATTGGCCCCAGCATACCAAAGCTGGCAATCCAGGCGACCTGGGTCTCAACATTAAATTTTTGATGATTGAGTACGCCCCAAACCACGACGGCGGCAATTAGCATTGCCAGAAAAATGCGTTTTACATTGGTAATTTGCATATTTAGTCCTGTAATATCCCTCAAGCGGATATCTTTTCCTGCCTGATAATTTATAGCCAATGTTAGTCTGGATGATGAGTAAGCTTTCTGTGAATTTGCCGTGATTAACTTAGTGTCGGCAGGTATCTGGTTGAAATTATTGAGCTAAATGCGAGATCACCGATGAGTCACATATTGTTGTAGAGAGTTTTTAAATCGCTTTACATCAAGGGACGGCAGCCTTAAGTAGCGAGCTATGGCGAATGAAGCTCAATCTGGTCCTCTATTTACTTACCGCGACCGCGTGGCAGCAGGTGATCTCAATCCTGATCCCGCCCAGGAGCTATTGGCGGAGAAACTGCAAAGTCTGCATCGTGCCCTCAAGGGCTATCAACCATCTTCCGGTCAGGCGGGCTGGAAAGATCGCTTTGGCCTAACCAGTCGCCTCGGGCGCCGCCAGGAAGAACCGCTTCAGGGCCTCTACATTTTTGGCGATGTCGGTCGCGGTAAATCGATGTTGATGGATTTATTTTTTGAAACAGCCCCGCTTGAGCGCAAACGCCGGGTTCACTTTCACGCTTTCTTACAGGACGTTCATAAGCGCTTTAACGATTTTCGGGAAAAAAAAAGCGGTGGTGGTGATCCAATCCCGAGTGTTGTCGACGCTATTGCCAATGAAGCGTGGCTGTTGTGTTTCGATGAACTGCAAGTGGTCAATATCGTTGATGCGATGATATTGGGACGTTTATTCGAAGGTTTGCTTGAACGCGATGTGGTGATCGTGGCGACCTCTAACCGTCCGCCCGGAGATCTCTACAAAGATGGACTGCAGCGCGAAAAATTTCTGCCCTTCATCGATCTCATCAGTGAGCGCTTGGACATCTTACAGTTAGGGGCGGCACGGGATTACCGGTTGGAACGCATGCTGGGGATGCAGGTCTATCACCAGCCGCTGGACGAAACGGCTGCCAAAGACCTGGACCAGTATTTTGCTGACCTGACCGAAGGCTATACGGCGGCACCCGATAATATTGAAGTTAAAGGGCGTATTGTTGAAATTCCTCAGGCGGCGGCGGGCGTCGGGCGCGCCAGTTTTAACAATTTATGCGCCGCAGCTTTGGGCCCGGCTGATTACCTCGAGATTGCCGAGCGATATCACACGCTTATTCTGGATGATATTCCGCGCATGGATGAAGCCCTAAAAAGCGAAGCGCGCCGGTTCATTACCCTGATCGATGCGCTATACGAAAACAAAGTGAATTTTATCTGTTCCGCCGATGCGCCACCTCATGAGTTATATGTTTTAGGCGAAGGCGCTTTCGAGTTCGAGCGCCTGGTTTCGCGGCTGATGGAAATGCAGTCTGAAGACTATCTCGCTTTGCCGCATGGGGCGACGTAACTAATTTGCAATATCATGTGGATAAGTAACTCTTGACTACTAGATGTAGTTGGTTGAATTATTGACCTGAGCACGTTTATAATGTTCTTTGTTTGTTCTAATAATTGGTAGATAGCTTATGAACCATCATAGAGTGATACGACTAGAAAAGAGCCAAGCCGCAAACATGGCTTGCATGGACAACCTAGAATATATGGAAAATATACCAAGCGATTCCGTCAAATTGGTAGTGACCTCGCCACCGTATAATATTGGAAAAGAATACGAAAAACGCACAAGTTTGGAAAATTATATTGAAAGCCAAATGCGTGTTATATCGGAATGCATCAGAGTTCTGCATCCCAAAGGATCAATTTGTTGGCAGGTTGGGAATCATGTTGATAAAGGCGAGGTCTTCCCTCTGGATATAATCCTTTATCATGTATTCAAAGACCACAGACTCAAATTAAGAAATAGAATAATTTGGCACTTTGAACACGGCTTGCACTGTAAAAATAGATTACCCGGCAGACACGAAACGATATTGTGGTTTACAAAATCTGACGATTATACGTTTGATTTGGATCCGGTGAGGGTGCCATCTAAATATCCGCAAAAAAAACATTATAAAGGACCGAACAAAGGAAAATTGTCTGGTAACCCTCTTGGGAAAAATCCTGGGGATGTGTGGATATTTCCAAACGTAAAATCTAATCACATTGAAAAAACTATCCATCCCTGTCAATTCCCAGTTGAACTAGTTGAACGACTGGTTCTCTCGTTAACTGAGCCTGATGATATTGTGTTAGATCCTTACATGGGTGTTGGAAGTTCAATCGTTGGAGCTCTCAAACATGATCGGTTTGGATACGGGTGTGATATTGATAAAGACTACGTTCAAATCGCAGAAGAAAGAGTTAGTCAGTTAAATTCGGGTGAACTTCGGACTCGTCCAATGGGGAAACCTGTTTATGATCCAAGCCTCCCTAAAGGCGGCCATTAAATGCGGATTGTAGAATACTATTCGCATTTGAACGGGTTTGAAATTATTCAATATCACAAACCCAAATTATGGGGAGAAATAGAAAAAGTGGTGCGCACAATAGATGCCGAGAAATGTCGCACAAAAGTTTCAAAAGAAAAAAGAATCAAAGGTAAAATTCTTTATTCACCCAAGGATATGAATTCAGAATTTAAACTTCAATTTGAGAAACGAAAATGGGGTGAGAGTAGAACTTCCTATTGGGTCACCAAAGATGCCAATTTATTCGTAAAACATCTGGCTTTTTATGTTGGTGATTTAATTGATGTTGGGGTCGAGATACTGCCGATGAAAGAACTCCAATCTGAAATGTCTTCTGGAGTATCCTACTACGAAGGTGAATTATACAATCTAATTAGAGAGGGTAGAGGAGTGCCAGCAGTCCCGCTAGTGCTGGTTGGCATCGCCCCTTAGTTCTGAAATCTGCCACATTTCCTTTTTTACGACTTACCTATTGAAATTTAACAATTTTATTAACATCTGAACATATGGGTGTGACGTAGTGGCTTTCCTCGCCTGTTTGTGGTTAGGTGCGGGACGACGGTCGGACGGGTTCAATCCGGTGGCTTAATTTCTTCAATGTCTAAAAGGAGTTAGGGGGTCTCATCGGGGTTCTAGGTCTTGCTCTTAAACCCATTTTGCGCTACGTAGCCGGGACATATTAAAGCGCTCAATAATGGGCGAAATTGACGCATATAAAGCGGTTGCGGCTGAACGGCCTAAAGCAAACCGTTAAGAGAGGAAAAAGGTTTATGGCAAGAAACAAGATTGCGCTTGTTGGTGCTGGTAATATCGGCGGAACGCTGGCTCATTTGGCTGGTTTAAAAGAATTGGGTGATGTTGTTATGTTCGACATCGTCAAAGGAATTCCCCAAGGTAAATCATTGGATTTGGCGGAAAGTTCGCCGGTTGAAGGTTTTGATGCAAAAATGGTCGGCGCTAATGGCTATGGCGCGATTAAAGGTGCTGACGTCGTCATTGTAACTGCGGGCGTTGCCCGTAAACCCGGCATGAGCCGTGACGATCTGATCGGCATCAATACCAGTGTGATGCAATCTGTCGGCGAAGGCATTAAGCAAAACTGCCCGAACGCCTTTGTCATCTGTATTACCAACCCGCTCGATGTTATGGTCGGTGTTTTGCGCGATGCCTGTGGCCTGCCGCACAATAAAGTTGTTGGCATGGCAGGCGTCTTGGATTCAGCCCGCTTTCGCTATTTCCTGGCCGAGGAAATGAAGGTGTCTGTTGAAGATGTCACAGCCTTTGTCTTGGGCGGTCATGGTGACAGTATGGTGCCCTCGGTGCGCTATTCCACCGTTGCCGGTATCCCGCTCACCGATCTGGTTAAAATGAAATGGATCACCCAAAAAAAATTGGACGAAATTGTCCAGCGCACTCGTGATGGCGGCGCAGAAATCGTTGGCTTGCTGAAAA
Organism: uncultured Rhodospirillaceae bacterium; assembly: GCA_964566055.1. Lineage (GTDB taxonomy): Bacteria > Pseudomonadota > Alphaproteobacteria > Rhodospirillales > UBA2165 > TMED23. The sequence continues at coordinate 107,354 of CAZMHI010000005.1, read as the reverse complement.
CCGGTTCGGCTTATTATGCGCCGGCTAGCTCGGCAATCCAAATGGCTGATTCTTACCTCAAAGATAAAAAACGCGTGTTGCCGTGTGCCGCTTATTTGAAAGGCCAATACGGCGTTAAAGGTCTTTATGTTGGTGTGCCAGTGGTGATCGGCGCCAAAGGTGTTGAGAAGATCGTTGAAGTCAAACTTGATGCCGGTGAAAAGAAAGAGTTCAACGCATCGGTTCGGGCAGTTAAAAAACTGGTCGGCGAAAGTGAGAAACTGCTGAAAAAAGCGGCTGCAGAAAAACGGGCGGCGGCGAAAGCAGCTAAACCGGCAGCCAAAAAGAAAGCCAAAAAGAAGGCGCCGGCTAAAGCAAAGGCAAAACGCCGGGCTAAAAAGAAGTAGGTTTAAATCTGCAGAGTCTCACTCGAGTTGAGACTCTGCGCAAACTTAAGGGCTAGAGGCTTATGAATATTCACGAGTATCAAGCGAAACAGATTTTGTCCAAATATGGCGTTGCCGTGCTTAAAGGCGGCGTTGCATACACGGCGGCTGAAGCTGAAAACGTCGCCAAGGATCTAGGCGGACCGATTTGGGTGGTTAAATCTCAAATCCATGCCGGGGGCCGTGGTAAAGGCAGCTTCAAAGAAGACTCAGCCGGAGAGGCCGGCGGTGTGCGGGTGATTAAATCCGTTGAAGAGGTCAAAGAAGCCGCCAATCAAATGCTGGGTGCCACGCTGGTTACTCACCAAACGGGTCCGGATGGCAAAGAAGTTAAGCGCGTCTATATTGAAGACGGTTGTGACATTGATCGTGAACTCTATCTGAGCCTGCTGATTGACCGGGCGACCTCGCGGGTCACCGTGATTGCCTGCTCGGAAGGTGGCATGGATATTGAAGAAGTAGCGGCTGAAACGCCGGAAAAAATTCAAACCATCGATATTGATCCGGCGACCGGCATGAAAGGCTTCCACGCCCGCGAAGTTGCGTTCGGGCTTGGGCTTAAAGGCGATCAGATTAAATCGGCCGTGAAATTTCTGCTCTCAATGTATCAATGCTTTGTTGAAATGGATGCCAGTCAGGTTGAGATCAATCCGCTGGTCGTAACCAAGGCCGGTGAAGTGATCGCCCTTGATGCCAAAATGAATTTCGACGACAACGCACTTTACCGGCACAAAGACGTCGAGGAAATGCGTGACGAAGATGAACAGGACCCGGCGGAGCTCGAAGCCGAACGCCACGATCTGAACTACATAAAATTGGATGGCAGCATCGGCTGCATGGTCAATGGTGCGGGCCTGGCGATGTCGACCATGGATATCATCAAGCTACATGGCGGTGATCCGGCGAACTTTTTGGATGTTGGTGGTGGCGCTACCAAAGAACGGGTGACGACAGCGTTCAAAATCATTCTTTCTGACTCCAACGTTGAGGGCATCTTGGTCAATATCTTTGGCGGCATCATGCGTTGTGATGTGATTGCCGAAGGTGTTGTCGCGGCAGCCAAAGAAGTCTCGCTGAACGTGCCGTTGGTGGTGCGCCTCGAAGGCACTAATGTTGATCTTGGTAAGGAAATTCTCGCCAAATCCGGATTACCGATCATTTCAGGTGATGATTTGGCCGATGCCGCTGAAAAAGTGGTTAAAGCTGTTGAGGAGGCCGCGTAAAATGGCTGTTCTAGTAAATAAAGATACCAAAGTTATCTGCCAGGGTTTTACCGGCTCGCAAGGCACCTTCCATTCAGAGCAGGCGATTGCCTATGGCACCCAAATGGTTGGCGGCGTGACGCCAGGTAAAGGCGGCTCGACCCATCTTGATCTGCCGGTGTTTGATACGGTTGCTGATGCGGTCGAGAAAACCGGCGCCAATGCGTCTGTCATCTATGTGCCGCCGCCCTTTGCCGCCGAAGCCATTCTTGAAGCGGTTGATTGCGAAATCCCTTTGGTGGTTTGCATTACCGAAGGCATTCCGGTGCTGGATATGGTCGAAGTAAAGCGCGTGCTGGAAGGCTCGGCCACGCGTTTGGTTGGCCCCAACTGCCCGGGTGTGATCACGCCAGGCGAATGCAAGATTGGTATTATGCCAGGCCATATACACCAGCGCGGTAAAATCGGTGTGGTATCCCGTTCGGGTACGCTCACTTATGAAGCGGTTGGCCAGACAACATCCGTAGGGCTTGGTCAAACCACTTGTATCGGTATTGGCGGTGATCCGGTAAACGGTACCAATTTCATTGATTGCCTGGAAATGTTCCTGGGCGATGATGAAACCGAAGGTATTGTGATGATCGGTGAAATTGGCGGCTCGGCGGAAGAAGAAGCTGCTGAATTCATCAAATCTTCCAAGGTTAAAAAACCGACGGTTGGCTTTATTGCCGGTGCAACGGCGCCTCCCGGACGCCGTATGGGGCACGCTGGGGCAATCATTGCTGGTGGTAAAGGCGGTGCTGCCGATAAAATGGAAGCACTACGTAGCGCCGGTATTAATGTCACTGAATCACCGGCTGAATTGGGCAGCACCATGCTCGCGGCAATGAAGGGCTAGCGTTTCCAAATAGAGGTGTAAGGTATGGCGGATTCGACGGAGTCAATTTTTACCGGTGCTAATGCAGCATTTATTGCTGAATTGTATGACCGGTATCTCGAAGACCCGAATTCGGTAGATCAGAGCTGGGCCGCCGTTTTTACCGATCTCGCCGATGATAAAATTTCGATCCAAGGTGAAATAAATGGCGCCAGTTGGGCGCGCTCCAATACCAGTGTCATCGGGGCAGTCGATCCTGAAGAAACGCCTAAGAAATCCAACGGTGCAGCGCCGGCGGCCTCTGCTGCCCAAGTTAACGAAATCGCCCAGCGCTCTATTCGCGCCCGTATTTTGATCCGCTCGTATCGGGTGCGCGGTCACCTGCATGCCCAGTTTGATCCGCTTGGTCTCGTCGGCGCCGGTTATCACCGGGAGCTTGATTACAAAACTTATGGCTTTACCGAGGAAGACCTCGATAAAGAAATTTATCTCGATACCTTCACCAGTATGGCCGGCAAGGAAACAGCGACGCTAGGTGACATTTTAGAAGTTATGCGCCAATCCTATTGCAGCTCAATCGGCGTTGAATATATGCATATCCAGGAGATTGAAGAACGGGCTTGGATCCAAGAAAAAGTAGAAGGGGTCGACTACCGTACCAAATATTCGCCGGAACTCAGGCGGGCGATTTATAAAGACATGGTCGAAGCGGAAGGCTTTGAAACCTATCTCCAAACCAAACATACCGGCACCAAGCGTTTCGGCCTGGATGGCGGTGAAAGTCTGATCCCGTTTATGGAGCGTATGCTGCGGACGGCCGCTTATGTTGGCGTCGAAGAGGTTGTTATCGGCATGCCGCACCGAGGCCGTTTGAACGTGCTTGCACGCACCATGGGTAAACCTCATGTCGCCATTTTCTCGGAGTTCCAGGGTAATTCAGCCCACCCGGAAGATGTCCAGGGCTCTGGTGATGTGAAGTACCATTTGGGTGCCTCAGCTGATCGGGAGTTTACCGAAGGTAATATGCATTTATCGCTGACCGCTAATCCGTCGCATTTGGAATGTGTCAATCCGGTGGTGCTCGGCAAAGTGCGCGCCAAACAGACCCAGCGCGGTGATGAGGCTCGCGAAAAGGTTATGGGTCTCCTGATGCATGGCGATGCCGCCTTTGCCGGTCAGGGCATTGTGCCGGAAAGTCTCGATCTTTCACAAATAAAGGGCTATCGCACCGGTGGCACTATTCATGTGATAGTCAATAATCAAATTGGCTTTACCACCAACCCTTCAAGCTCACGCTCAACGCCGTATCCGACCGATGTTGCCAAAGGTATGCAGGCGCCGATTTTTCATGTTAATGGCGATGACCCTGAAGCCGTCGTCCGGGTGGCAGATCTGGCTGCTCAGTTCCGCCAGAAATTCAAACGCGATGTGGTTGTCGATATTTTCTGTTATCGCCGTCATGGCCACAATGAAGGTGATGAGCCGATGTTCACCCAGCCGATTATGTATAATACCATTGGCAAGCATCCGACGACACGGGAGATTTTCCGCGAAAGATTGCTCAAGGAAAAGCTTATCAATCTCGAAGAAATAGAAAAAATTGAAACCGATTTCAAAGCCCATCTCGATAAAGAATTTGAAGCAGCCAGCTCTTATAAATCCAACAAAGCAGATTGGCTCGAGGGCAAATGGGACGGCTTGTCAGCGCTCGAGGGTGAAGAAGAAAAACGTGACGATGATACGTCGGTTGAAATTGATATCTTAAAAGAAATTGGTCATTCGCTTGCCCGGGTGCCGGAAGGCATCAAGGTCAACAGTAAATTATTGCGCCAGCTCAAAGCCAAAACCAAAATGATAGACAGCGGTGAGGATCTCGACTGGGCAATGGCTGAAGCTCTGGCCTATGGCTCGCTAATGATCGAAGGTCATCCGGTGCGTTTGTCAGGTCAGGATTCGGGCCGCGGCACCTTTTCTCACCGGCATTGTGTCATCGTCGACCAGGAAAATGAAAACCGCTATTACCCGTTGAGCGAAATCAGGCCCGGTGAGCAGGCTCATTTTGAAGTTATGGATAGCCCACTCTCGGAATTTGCTGTGGTCGGCTATGAGTACGGCTATTCCCTGGCCGAGCCGAACACGTTGACGTTGTGGGAAGCACAATTTGGTGATTTTGCCAACACTGCCCAGGTGATATTTGATCAGTTTATATCTTCGGGTGAGTCGAAATGGCTGCGCATGTCAGGCCTCGTGATGCTTTTACCGCACGGCATGGAGGGCCAAGGCCCCGAACACTCCTCAGCCCGGTTGGAGCGTTATCTGCAGCTTTGCGCTGAAGACAATATGCAGGTTGTTAATATCACCACGCCGGCCAATTTTTTCCACGCCCTGCGCCGCCAGGTTAAACGAAATTACCGCAAGCCTTTGATCGTGATGTCGCCGAAATCCCTGCTGCGGCACAAACTCAACGTTTCTGCCTTGGAGGAAATGGGACCAGGCAGCCGGTTCCGCCGGGTTATCCCGGAAGTAGACAAGCTTGCCGCTAAGGACAAAGTAAAGCGCATCGTATTGTGTTCAGGCAAAGTCTATTACGATTTGCTGGAAGCACGGCGCGAACAAGGCATCAAAGATGTCGCGATTGTCCGGGTGGAGCAGCTGTATCCTTGGCCGCGGATGGGTATCACCAATCAGATTAAGCAATATCCGAATGCTGACGTGGTGTGGTGCCAGGAGGAATCTTCCAATCAGGGAGCCTGGCATTTTGCCGCTGACCGCCTCGATTATATTCTTGAAGGCTTGGATAAGAAAGCCAAACAAAAGCGCCGCGTGTTTTATGTTGGCCGTATGGCCTCGGCATCACCGGCAGTAGGCTCGCTTAAAGTTCACAACAAACAACAGGCTTTGCTGGTCGAACAGGCGCTAACCGGTAAAGCAAAAGATTTAATTCAACCATTTATGCCAATTCAACATGGCAAAAAATCATAGGTGAATTGAGGATATTATGGCTACTGAGATTAAAGTTCCCACCCTTGGAGAATCGCTGACCGAAGGCACGGTCGCAACCTGGCTGAAATCAGTTGGTGATACAGTTGCGGCAGATGAGCCAATCCTCGAATTGGAAACTGATAAAGTTACCATGGAAGTCAATGCGCCGGTGGCCGGTACACTGATAGAAATATCCGCCGAAGCCGGCGCTGAGGTCGAAGTTGGCGCGCTTTTGGGCGTCATCGGGGATGGTGCAGCTGCGCCTGCACCCGAAGCCGCGCCTGCCGCAGCAGCTCCTACAGCTAGTGGCGGTGGTGGTGAAGCGGTTGATATTGTCGTGCCGGTTTTGGGGGAAAGCCTGACCGAAGGCACGGTGGCAAGCTGGCTTAAATCAGTGGGTGACGTTGTCGCTGCTGATGAGCCCTTGCTTGAACTTGAAACCGATAAGGTCACCATGGAGGTTAATGCGCCTTCCGCCGGTACGCTTTCAGAAATTCTCGCCGATGTCGGCAGTGAAGTTGAAGTCGGTGCGATCCTGGGCCGCATTGGCGGCTCAGGAGCAGTGGCGGCGGCTCCTGCGGCAACTCCAACAGAGGCGCCCGCGCCGGTGGCTTCCGATGATGGCGTGCAGATGTCTCCGGCCGTGCGTAAATTGATCGAAGATGAAGGGTATGACGCAACGCAGATTCCGGCGACCGGCAAAGATGGCCGCCTGACCAAAGGCGATGTGCTGGCCTATCAAAAGGCCGGCGCTCCGGCAGCCGCTCCCGCCCCAGCTGCTGCGCCAGCTCCCGCCGTCGCAGATAGTGGGGCGCCGCGCCATCAAATTCCATCCGTGCCGGCAGGACCGCGTGAGGAACGGGTGAAAATGACCCGGCTCCGCAAAGTCATCGCGGGGCGTTTGAAAGATGCCCAAAATACCGCCGCCATGCTGACGACCTTTAATGAAGTTGATATGTCAGCAGTGATGGCAACCCGCGCTCAATACCGCGATCAGTTCGAGAAAACCCATGGCGTACGCCTTGGTTTCATGAGCTATTTTGTTAAAGCCGCGATTGTTGCGCTTAAGGAATTCCCGGCAGTCAACGCTGAAATTCAAGGCGATGAGATTGTCTATAAAAACTACTACGACATCGGCGTTGCTGTCGGCACGCCTACGGGCCTTGTGGTGCCGGTGCTGCGTGATGCCGATCAGATGAGCTTTGCTGATATTGAAAAAGGCATTAAGGATTTCGGCACGCGCGCCCGTGATGGTAAACTCTCGCTCGAAGAAATGACCGGCGGCAGCTTTACCATTACCAATGGCGGTATCTATGGCTCGATGTTGTCTACGCCGATTATCAATTCACCGCAATCTGGCATTCTCGGCATGCATAATATCGTCAAACGCCCCTGGGTCGTCGGCGACGATATTAAAGTGCGGCCAATTATGTATTTGGCTCATAGCTATGACCACCGCATAATTGATGGCCGCGAAGCGGTGTCGATGCTGGTGCGGATTAAAGAGTGCATCGAAGACCCGCAACGCATTATGCTGGATATGTAAGAGTAAAAAATTTTTAAAAAAAAACGAGGACTTCCATTATGGCCGACACTTATGATGTCACGATAATTGGCGCAGGACCGGGCGGCTATGTCGCCGCCATTCGCGCTGCGCAATTAGGCTTGAAAGTTGCCATTGTTGAGAAACGCCCAACTCTTGGCGGCACTTGTTTGAACGTCGGCTGTATCCCCTCGAAGGCACTACTGCATTCTTCGCATCTGTACGAAGAAGCAACCGAAGGCATGGCTGGTCACGGTGTGGTTGCCAGCGGCGTGAAGCTCGATCTTAAAGCCATGATGGCCCACAAGGACGGCGTCGTCGGCGATACTATCAAAGGCGTCGATTTCCTGATGAAGAAAAATAAAATCGACCGCCTGCTGGGCACCGGCTCGATTAGCGGGGCCGGGTCGGTGACGATCACCGATGACAATGGCAAAGCCGACACCATCTCGACCAAAAACATTATTATTGCCACAGGCTCGGATGTTGCGCCTTTGCCGGGCGTTGAGATTGATGAGAAATCAATCATCAGCTCAACCGGAGCGCTGGAACTTACCAAAGTGCCGAAAAAAATGATCGTCATCGGCGCTGGTGTTATCGGCCTTGAATTGGGCTCGGTTTGGCGGCGTTTGGGCGCCGAAGTTGAAGTCGTTGAGTTTCTGGATGTTTGTCTGCCGGGCTCGGACGCCGAGGTGTCGAAAGTTGCCCAGCGCTCCCTTAAAAAGCAAGGCATGAAGTTTAAAATGAAAAGCAAAGTCACTGGCGCGAAGACTTCTAAAACTGGTGTAACCTTGACGGTTGAGCCGCGGGATGGCGGTGACGCCGAAGAAATGAAAGCCGATTGCGTCTTGGTAGCGATTGGCCGTATTCCCTATACGGAAGGGCTCGGCCTCGAATCAGCCGGTGTTGAAATGGACCGCGGCTTTATCAAAGTCGATACCAACTTTAAAACCAATGTCGACGGCATCTATGCCATTGGTGACGTTATCGGCGGCATGATGCTGGCCCACAAAGCCGAAGACGAAGGCGTCGTACTGGCTGAAATGCTGGCCGGACAATCTGGTCATATCAATTACGATGCCATTCCGGGCATTGTTTATACCAGCCCTGAAGTCGCCACAGTCGGCAAGACTGAGGAGCAGCTTAAAGAGGCCGGTATTGCCTATAACGCCGGCAAGTTTAGTTTCACCGCCAATGCCCGCGCCCGTGCGATGAGCGCCACCGACGGTTTCGTTAAAATTCTCGCCGATGCGGAAACCGATGAAGTGCTGGGAGTTCACATTGTCGGCGCCGCCGCCGGTGATCTCATCCAGGAATGCGTGGTCGCTATGGAGTTCGGCGGCTCGGCCGAAGATATTGCCCGGACTTGTCATGGTCATCCGGGGCTCAGCGAAGTGGTTAAAGAAGCTGCGCTCGACGTTGCTGACCGCGCTCTGCATAGCTGATTCTGGGCTGATGCTGCAGTGGCTGCCGGAAAGCGCTGGTAATTTAGTTTGCCTGAAAGCCTCGGGCCGGGTTTCGGATGCCGATTACCGGGCGATCCTGCCGCAATTGGATGAAGTGCTATCCACTCAAACAAGTCTGCGATTGTTTGGAGATTTCACCGACTTAGAAGGCTGGGAATGGGCGCAGGCGCAGGAAAAATTCTCCTTTGGCCGGGAGGACCTCAAGAAAATTGCCATCCTTGGCAATGAGCTTGCCAGGGATTTAGCAGCCTTGGCTGAAGCGACACTAAAAGATTCCGACGTGCGGTTTTTTAACGTTGCCGATAAGAACGCGGCGCTGATCTGGGTGAAAGAATAAATGCTCGAGCTTTATCAATTTGGCAATTCTGTGTGTGCCCAGAAAGTCCGCATAACGCTTTCCGAAAAAGGGCTCGATTATACCACTCACGAAGTCAATCTTTTCACCGGCGAGCAATATGATCCAGAATATCTTAAACTAAATCCCAAAGGTGTCGTGCCGACTTTAATGGCCGACGGCCAGCCGGTGATAGAATCAACGCTGATCTGTGAATTTCTGGATGAGACCTATCCTGAGCCCAGCCTAATACCAGCGGATGCCTATGGTCGCACCCGCATGCGGCTTTGGAGCAAGGCCGTCGACGAAGGCCTATTTGAAGGAGTAATGGATTTGAGTTTCTCGGCCATGTTCCGGGAGCGCGTACAAAACATGACGGACGAGCAACGCGCTCAAAGATTTGCCAATGTTGGCGATCCCAGGCGGCGCGACCGGGTGATGTCGACCTACAAGGACGGGGTGGACTCGCCATTCGTATTTAACGGCATCGCAGCCTACGAAAAAGCTTTTAAAACCATGGAGAAAGATCTCAGTGATGGCCGGCCCTGGCTGCTCGGTGATCAATTTACCCTTGCTGATATCAATATGATGCCTTTTGCCGCTAGGCTTGGGTATTTAGGCCTGCTCGATATCTGGATTGCTGAGCGGCCTTTGGTGCAAAAATGGCGGGAGCAGGCTTTGGCGCGGCCAAGTTTCGCCGCTGGCATCACTGATTATTTCAAGCCGGGCGAGCTTGATGAAATGAAAGAATTTGGCGCTAAAATCAGAGATCAGGTGGCAGAGCGTTACGCTGACTACTTGGAACAGTTTCCGGCAAATTAGAGCAGTTATTCGTTATCAACCCGCAAGGTGTGGACAAGCTTTTTGATTGAAAAGGTCCCATCACCGCTGCCGCCAATGGATCTAAGCAACAAAGGTTGCAGTTCTGCAAGAGCCGCTTTCGCCTTTTCTTCCGATTCCCATACTGTAAAGCCTCCTGCCTCCTGAGTTTCCTCGTCGCGGAAAAAATCGGCAGAAATAAAACCCTCAGTCTCTTTGAATATTTTGGCAAAGATATCCCGAAAGCCGATGGCATTATCGGAATACTTTTCGCTTAGATTAAACGTTACTAAATAGATGATCATTTGGTCCCTCACATAACCAACTATGTGGGGACCTGCTGGCGTATTTAAAGGTTTTATCTAGACATATTTCGGTTTTCCTTGATAGCCGTTTCAAGCAGCCCAAGCGCAGCTTTAGTAAAGGCCCACATATTTTCCTCCCGCTCAGAACTGCCGGTCTCAAGGGTCACGGATTTTTCAACCGGCCCGGCGACGGCGACACAGACATGGCCTGCCTCATCGCCGTAGCGATTGCCACTGGGACCACTGGCGCCGGTTTCAGCGAGGCCCCAGGTCGTGCCCATCTTGTCTTTAACTGCTTGGGCGACGATCATGGCATATTCTTCGGTCGCTGCCCGCATGGTGACTATTTCTTCGGGCAGACTGAGAAACTCCCGCCGGGCATCTCTGGTATAGATCACGCCACCGCCTGCAAAATAGGCCGAAGCACCGGGGATCGACAAAAGCGCTGCTGACACCAGCCCGCCGGAGGAAGATTCGGCAACCGATATCGTCTGCTCATTTTGTTTTAAGAGTGCGCCGAGATCACCGGCCAGACCTGATAAATTCATAAATTGATTTCCGAATTAATTGATTTTTACATACTATGAAATTTGGCGGCGCCGGAAAAAGAGATTTCATAGTCAGTTGGGATGCCTAACCATTCTTTTGCGTCATGATCTTCCCTGAATATGCGGCGTTCGATCCTGTCTCTCTTTTTCGTGTGATTGCTCAACACGCCCTGGTGGCCTACGGAATATTGGTGACCAGCCTCAACCATCCAAGCGAGCTTGGCAAAGCCTAACTCTTTTCCTGCAGGATATTTGTTGATTTCAATTTGATCGCGGAAAAACTCGTAATTCCATTCTTTAGGGATTTTCGCGCCTCTAGTATCCCGCCAGACATTTATGCCTAATTTGAAATCAGGGAGGGTTACCAACTCTTGGAAAAACGCGCTGAATTCAAGAGGGTCAATTTTTTCGGTATGCTTTATGAAAACGGTGTTTATGCCGGGCTCAATTATGTAGCTTGCGCTCATATCTATTCAAGTTCCCTCAAAAATAATTTTATTTGTTACATCACTTATATTCATTCTTAGAAAATTTTTCTACAGTAAAATTAACGGTTGTAAGCCGTTTCACCAGCTTGGTGAATGAGAGCCAAGTGCGGACGATGGTTGCGCCCAATGGGCAGGTGTTCCCGTAAGATTTCCAAATGGCGCGAAAATAAAGCTTGTCTGTACTCACAGTGACCGATTTAATCCCGCCAGCTTAAATCACAAAAACGGATCAGTTTATGTTCTTCAAATGCGCACATCACGCCCCGGCGGCAGAGGGTTCCGGCCACGCCGAAACTGTCTCAAGAAACAACAAACATTTTACCGTCGATATTCACTGCCATATCCATGTGCCGGAAGCCGACAAGATGCTGCAGCAGCTCTCGCCCGATGACACCGGCCGCAAGATGGTCGATACCAACCCGATCACTGCCAAGATTAATACCGAGCAGCAGCAGCTCATTATGCCGAAGCTGACCGATCCCAAAGTGCGCCTGAAAGATATGGATGCCCAGGGCGTTGATGTGCAGGCCATTTCGACTTCGCCATTTCATTATAATTATGGTTATGACGCGGAGTTTACCCGGGATACCTCGCGGGTGGTCAATGACCGCATCGCCGAGGTGGTGGCTGGAAATCCGGACCGCTTTGTCGGGCTTGGCACGGTGCCGTTGCAAAACCCGGAAATGTCGGTGGCCGAACTGGACCGCTGCGTTGACGAGCTTGGCTTTAAAGGCGTCGAGGTTTCAACCAATGTCAATGGCCAGGATTTGACCCGGGCCGGGCTCGAAAAGTTCTTTGCCCGCTGCGAAGAAAAAGACGTGATGATTTTTATCCATCCGATCGGCACCAGCTATGTCGAGCGCATGGATGATCACTATTTCAGGAACACCATCGGCCATCCGGTGGAATCAGCCTTGGCCGTCGGGCATCTGGTGTTTGACGGTTATCTTGAGCGCTTTCCGGGCCTCAAAATCTGCATTGCCCATGGCGGCGGCTATATCCCCGCCTATGCCGGGCGTTTTGACCATCCCTATCATCTGCGGGACGATTGCCGTCAGGTGATCAGCAAACCGCCCTCGGAATATATTAAAAAACTCTATTTCGACAGCGTTGTCTTTACCGAGCATCAATTGCGCTATCTGATCGAAACCTGGGGGCCGGAACAAATCGTCATGGGCACCGATTATCCGTTTGATATGGCCGAGCCGGACCCGGTCGGCCATGTCGATTCCGTGCAAGGCCTGAGCGAAGGCGACAAAGCGCTAGTGATGGGTAAAAACGCCGCACATCTATTGGGCATTGAGGTGTCGGTAAAAAAATGAGTTAAGTCTTAGCGCATCCCGCCGGCGATTTTTACCGCTTCCGGATGTGCCCTGAGACGTCCCATGGCGATGGTGCCCAGAACAGGGCCAATCGCCAGCACGGCGAAGGCGTACTTCCAGCTCACCGCCTCGATCAAATACGGCATCATATGAATGGTGAAGAGCGTCAGCAGAAAGCCGGCGCAGGTTTGAATGGTCAACATGGTGCCGACCATATCGGGCGGCGACAGCTCGGCAATCGAGGCGGAAAATTGCGCAGAGTCGGCGATGATCGTGATCCCCCAGATGAAGCAGACTAAGATTAATATTGAGGGCGGGCTGGTGAATAGAAAGCCAACGGCTATGGCGCAGGCGCCGCTCATGATCATGGCTCCCATGGTCAGCGTTGTGCGGCCAACCCGGTCGGCTATGAGGCCACCGCCGATGCAGCCGATGGCCCCACCGATACCAATCACGGTAAAAGTCACGACTTTGGCCAAAACCGCTCCATCGCCGGAGGGCAGCGTGATCTTGAAACTGGCATCAAGGAAAATGCCGATCCAGGCCAGCATGGCATAGAGCTCCCACATATGGCCGAGATAACCGAAATTGGCGAGGCGCAGTGACTTTGTTTTCCACGCCGTTAGTGCCGCGCCCCAGCGAAATTTTCGGGCTGGAATATGATTGGGACCGAGGCCGACAAAAATAATGAGTACCGCAGCGGCCAGGGAGGCGATTGAGGTGCCGGCAATTGTCAGCTGCCAATCCAAAATCAGCATCGAACTGATCAAATATGGTGCGGCTGAGCCTAGGGTTAACCCGCCGACCAGCAAACCCACCAGAAAGCCGATATCGCCTTTGGCCCAGGTCGTGGCGATCTTCATGCCGACCGGATAGATGCCGGCCATGCAGATACCGGTAATAAAACGTAAAGCTATGGTCGTCAGCGTGGTCGGATCGGTGAGCAGGATTGAGGAATTGGCAAGGGTGGCGATCAGCGTTGAGGCCAGGAAAACCCGCCTCGGGTCAAAGCGGTCGGCCAGCATCATCATCGCACTCAAGAGAGTGCCGGCGACAAACCCCGCCTGCACGGCACTGGTCAGCAGCGAAGCTTGATCGCTTGAGATATTGAACTCAGCTTGAAAACTTGGGATCAGGGCAGTCGCTGAAAACCACAAAGACATCGCTGAAATCTCGCAGATGGTCAGCAGTGTTAAAGCCCAGAATTTTGAATTCCCCTGCATATCCATGATTTGTCCAGGGATTCGCGGAAAATAGCTAGTCAAAAATATGTGACGCAGAAGTCTGTTAAAGCGCCTACAACAACGCCTCAAGTTTCGTCAGGCAAGCCTCACGGTCGGCGGTGCAGCCATCGGCCAGCCACCAGTCTTCGACCTGGCCGAGTAAATCAGAGACCTTTGGGCCGGGTTCGACGCCTTGATCAAGCACGTCCTGGCCTTTGAGCGGGAAGGTGATCACCGTTTCTGACAGCGCCTGATCGGCAGTTTCAATAATCCGCACCCAGCTGTCCTGGACCTCACCGAGCCCGGTAGGCGAGGCAACCAGCATCTCCGCCCATTTGAGCAGCGCCAGGTCAATCACCGTTGCTGCCCCCACCCGGTAAAGAACGGCGCGGAGATCATCGTCAGTGATCTGCCAATCGGCATCCCACTCAGGCGTGATCAACGAGCTCAGGCGTTGCTGCTCGGCATTCGATAGTTTGAGCGCTGTGGTAATGTCCGCTGCTCCCCGTTCATCGGTGTTGACCAAAGCCGCGAGACGGCGCAGCGGATCAGGCCGCACGCTCTCGAACTTAATAGCGCTGGTTTCAAGCCAGACGAGCTGGCGCAGGCGTTCGGGTGCGGTTACATGCGGCAGAATGACTTTCAGCACACCATGATTGTACATCAACGCCACCACATCCAGCTGCATGGCGGAATCCAAAATTTTGAACAGTTCGGCTTTAATGCGCTCGGCAGAAAGTTCTTTGAGGCTTGATGCTCTGTCAATGCAGGCCTGAAACTCCATTTTGCTTTCGACCCGCATGCCCAAAGTGGCGATAAAGCGGAAATAACGGAGAACTCTAAGCCGGTCCTCTTCAATCCGCTCAGGTGCGAGGCCGACAAAGCGGATCACCCGGTCGGCTAAATCCTGAATGCCGTTGAAGTAGTCATAGACCATGCCGTCCGGGGTCGCGCTCAAGGTATTAAAGGTGAAATCCCGGCGCGCAGCATCCTGTCTCCAATCATCGGTGAACTCTACCTCGGCATGACGGCCATCGGTCTTGAGATCGCGCCTCAGCGTCGTGATCTCGAAGCTCTGGTGATTGATCACCGCCATCACCGTGCCATGCTCAATACCGACTGGTACAGCTTTGATACCAGCCTCTTCCAGCAATGACGTCACCTGATCAGGCGTTTCCTGAGTGGCGATATCGACATCTGTTACCGTTTTTTTGAGCAGTGCGTCGCGCACACAGCCGCCGATAAAACGCGCTTCCTTGCCGTTTTTTGTGATAGCGGAGAACACAGCCTTGATTTCAGGGGTCTCCATCCAGGGCTCAACCGGTATCTGGCCGCCGGGCTTATCTCCCCAATTGAGGATGATGTCAGTTTGCTTGGCGGGCCCTTCGAACAGTTTGCGGCGCGATGATTTACGGCGGGCAACCAAAAACAAAAAGACCATCAAGGCTATCGCTGTGACGGTCCATCGCGCCGGGCCTTCAATAAATTCCAGCAGGTCTTCAATCATTTTTAAATCAACCGGCCTACAGTTCAGTTACTTGTTTTTAAAGTGCCCCGGCACGACTTGGCCGTCTTCCATCCGGGGAGATTGATATTGGCCACCGACGTCGTCACCCAAAGTCGTCAGGTAAATCAGCGACATGGCAGTGAGTACAAAGCCAATAACCAGCACCCAGAACCAATGGCCTTCCTCCCAATCCGGCAGGCCCTGGCCTTTACGATTAGCATCAATTTTTGCCCAAATCGAATAGAGCACTAAGGGAGTAACCAGAGGCAGGAAAATATGGAGAAATATCCGCATGTTCCGTTCCTTAATCTGCCAGTAATCTCTGAGACAGATTGCGCAGCATGCCGGCGGTGGCGCCCCAGATAAAATACTCTTCCCAGGTAATAGCAAAATAATGCCGCTTGATGCCTTCAAATTCACGGGCATGGCGCTTTATGTTTTCCGGTTCGATCAGAAATTCAAGCGGTGCCTCAAACACCTCGGCAACTTCGCCTTCATGGGGTGTCAGCTCGAAGGGCGGCTCAATCACGCCGATGATCGGATTGACTAAGTAGCCTGTGCCGACGATATATTCATCCAGCTCGCCAACAATCTCAATATGCTTTGAATGGAGCCCAACCTCTTCTTCGGTTTCCCTGAGCGCCGTGTGGTGGGCATTGCGGTCACTATCATCGACCCGCCCGCCGGGAAAACTGATTTGGCCGGCATGATTATTGAGATGTTCCGTACGTTTGGTCAGCATCACCTTTAGGCCGTCTCCCCGCACCACCAGCGGCACCAGAACGGCTGCCGGGATAAGTTCCTTACCGCCGGCAATCCACTCATTACGTTCCTCTTGCACAAGATCTTCGGGCTCGGCTGCTTCGTTTGAGCGGCGGCCGATTTCACCAGCGGTCGCGTCCAGGCGCGTCAGGACTTCCGTTAAACTTAATCTTGTTCCGTTAGTGAGCCGATCTGAAAAAATTGTCCGCTACTCCATATGCCGTACATCATTTCTTTATATTTATCGTTTCCATGCGCTTTTTCCACCCCCATTTCAACACCCAGATCGACCAACTGGTAAAACACGGATCGGGTGAGCCGGGCCTCTAAACCGTCCCGCACCATAACGTAAGGCGAGGGTTCGCCGCTTTCAGGATCGGTTTCGATTCGGATCGGATGGGCTTCATCTGCTATCACAATATCGTCAACATTGGTGCGAAATGTCAGTTTTTGCTGTTCTTTTTCGCC
Organism: uncultured Rhodospirillaceae bacterium; assembly: GCA_964566055.1. Classification (GTDB taxonomy): domain Bacteria; phylum Pseudomonadota; class Alphaproteobacteria; order Rhodospirillales; family UBA2165; genus TMED23. Next base: position 91,083 of record CAZMHI010000005.1, on the reverse strand, counting down.
CTCAACAGTCATCTCAACGGCCTGAAAAGGTACGTCTTCTACAGTGATTTCGCCCTTTTCAGCTGGGGTATTCAGCCAAAATCTGCCGGTGTCGTCCCGCTCCAGGACAGAAGCAAATAACTTCACGAGTTCTTTGCGGCCTATGGGGGTACCGTGGTAAAACCATAGACCGTCCCGGTTGATGCGAATGTCTAATTCTCCGCATAGGGTTTGACCTTCGGCCAATTCGACGGAATCATGCTGGTCTGGCGTTTTGGTTGCGCCAGGTGAAAAATCAGTCTGGCCAAATAGGCCGGATAGGGAACTTAAAGTACCAAGTTTTTTTTTGTTCATTTGACGTATCGCGTAAGCGTGACTCTAGATTTTAAGGAGAATTCCATTGACTGACGCTGCTGTTCCAAACGAAGCTCCAGAAAATTCAAGTGGCAGTTCAAACTCTAATGACGTCATCGACGAACTCGAAGGCATCAGTAAAACCTTTGCCAAAGTTCAGGGTGCGATTGGCCGCATTATCTTCGGCCAACAACCTGTCGTCGAAGAAACTCTTATCACGTTGCTCGCCGGTGGTCACGTCTTGCTGATCGGTGTGCCCGGTCTCGGTAAAACGAGATTAGTGGAAACCCTCGGCACGGTCTTAGGGCTTGATGAGCGCCGGGTGCAATTTACCCCCGATCTCATGCCGGCTGATATATTGGGCTCGGAAGTGCTGGAAGAAGCTGACAGCGGTAAGCGCTCGTTCCGTTTTATTCAGGGGCCGGTCTTTTGTCAGCTCTTGATGGCCGATGAGATCAACCGGGCCAGCCCGCGCACTCAGTCAGCATTGTTACAGGCGATGCAGGAACGCCGTGTCTCGGTGGCTGGTCATTATCACGATCTGCCGGCGCCGTTTCATGTCCTGGCAACTCAGAACCCGCTCGAACAAGAAGGCACCTACCCACTGCCGGAAGCTCAGCTGGATCGCTTTTTAATGCAAGTGAACATTGATTATCCGCAGCTGACGGCGGAGCGCGAAATTCTGACAGCGACCACGGGTGCTGAAGAAGAAAAGCCAGTTCAAGTTATCTCAGCTGATCAATTACAACAGGCCCAGCGGATTGTCCGCCATGTGCCGGTCGGCGATAGTGTGATGTCGGCAATTTTGGAAATGGTGCGTTCGGGCCGTCCGACCTCGTCCGATATCCCGGAAGTTATAGAACATGTTGCCTGGGGCCCAGGCCCCCGCGCCAGTCAGGCGCTGATGCTGGCCGTGCGTGGCCGCGCTGTTATTCAGGGACGTTTGGCGCCGTCAATTGACGATGTGCTGGCTTTGGCGCAACCCGTACTGAGGCACCGCATGGCCTTGAACTTCGCCGCCCGCGCCGAAGGTGTCACCTTGGAGAAAGTTATCGATAAACTCGCCAGTAGAATTGGATAAAATTACTCAGTATGACGACATCACTCGCCGAGCTTCATCACCGCGCTGAACTACTGGCTGCAAATCTGCCGCCTTTAATGGTGGCGGCTGAGCGGGTAGCGGCGACAGTGGCGCAAGGGGTGCATGGCCGCCGCCGGGTTGGTCAGGGTGAGACCTTCTGGCAGTTCCGCCACTACGAACGTGGTGATCCCATCCAGCATATCGATTGGAGGCGCTCGGCCCGATCAGACAGCGTCTATTTGCGGGAAACCGAGTGGGAGGCGGCTCAAAGCGTTTGGCTCTGGAGTGATGCTTCACCGTCGATGCAGTATCAATCGACAAAAAAATTGCCAACCAAAGTTGAACACGCGGATTTAATCACTTTGGCTTTGGCTTCACTACTGGTCAGAGGCGGTGAACATATTGCTCCCTTGGGCCGCGGGACTATCCCTTCGACCGGGCGCATGGCGCTCAATATCCTGGCTGCAGCTCTTGATGACCGGGAACATGATCCCAAGGAACATACCAGCAGCTTGCCACCTTATGAACAGGTACCGAAACATGGCCGGGTGGTCATGATCAGCGATTTTCTCGAACCTTTGGATGAAATCAACCGGGCAGTTGGGGTGTTCTCAGACCGGGGCGTCGATGGCTATATTTTGCAGATACTTGATCCGGCGGAGCAAAGTCTGCCTTTTGGCGGGCGCACCCGCTTTGAAGGCACCGAAAATGAAGGCAACGCCCTGATTGGACGGGTTGAAGGGGTGCGCGATGACTATAAAACGGAAATGGCGGCGCAGAGGCGGGGCTTAGAGGCTATCGCCCGGACCGCCGGATGGGGTTTTGGTATTCACACGACGGATCAATCGCTGGAAGCAACCTTGTTAAAGCTCTACGTCGCTTTGACAGCAACCACAGAATGGACGGGGGTTAATTAGTCATGTTTACCCTTGGCGCCATATCTTTCGTTGCTCCGGTCGCTCTGCTGGGTCTCGCCACCTTGCCGATATTGTGGTGGCTGCTGCGGGTTATCCCGCCGGCCCCGAGACGCGTACGTTTCCCGGCCATCCGGCTCGTTATGCGCCTGGTCAATCCCGAAGAAAGCTCGGCAAAAACACCTTTGTGGCTGACGCTTTTAAGATTGCTTCTGCTGACACTGGTTATACTTGGAGCAGCGCATCCGATTTTAAATGCCAATAATAAAATCGCTGAGGACGGCCCGCTTATTTTAATCGTCGATGATGGCTGGGCCTCGGCCCGGCACTGGAATAAACGCCAAACGGCCTTTGCCAATTTGATGGATCAGGCCGAACGTCAAAACCGTGCCGTGGCCGTTATCACCACAGCCCCCGGGACTGCCGATCAGACCCGCGCCATGGAATCTCTGCTGACAGCTGATGCAGCCCGTCAATTGTTGGGAGCGCTTCAGCCCAAGCCCTGGCCGGTCAACCGCATCGCCGCAATCTCGATATTGAACGAGCTTAAAGTTGATGGCAGCCCACAAATTATCTGGCTCAGTAATGGCCTCAATGACAAGCCGGATGGCAGCGATGTAGCAGAGTTTGCTGCTGCACTCGAAAAAATGGGTCCGGTGACGGTGCTGTCCGATAGCGCCGGTGCCCTGCCGCCGCTCCTGTTGCCGCCCGTGTCCGAGCGTGACGGTTTGACAGTTTCAGCCAAGAGGGCAGCCAGTTCGGTCACCGCTTCATTGAGTGTCCGGGTGCGGGGTGACGATGGTAATGTGCTGACCAGACAGCCACTGAATTTTGCCCCGGGTGAGACGGAGGCCAAATTAAAGCTCGTCCTGCCTGCAGAAATTAGAAATAAGGTTACGGTCATTGAAATTGAAAACTTTAATTCCGCCGGCTCGACAGTGCTGGTTGACGAGCGCTGGCGCCGTAGGCCGGTCGGTCTGATTTCAAATCGCAAACGCAGCAGCAGTCAGCCTTTGCTGGATAATCTTTTTTATCTCGATAAAGCGCTCGACCCTTTCACCGAAGTACGGCTCGGCACCATGGCTGAATTGTTTAAGCGCGACCTTGCCATGATTGTACTTGCTGATCCCGGTAAGATGACCAAAAAACAAAATGATCAGCTACTGCGCTGGATCAAGCTGGGGGGTATTGCGCTTCGTTTTGCCGGACCGCGATTGTCGGCAGAGAAAAAACCGATGTTGCCGGTGCGGTTGCGTAAAGGAAATCGGGATTTGGGCGGCGCACTTTCCTGGTCCAAACCAGCTGCTCTCGCTGCTTTCAGCGAAAATAGCCCCTTTGCTGGGCTGGTGATCCCGAAAGATGTGCGTATCCGCCGTCAAGTCCTGGCGCAGCCAACCGTCGATCTGCCGGAGAGAACCTGGGCCCGGCTCACCGATGGCACGCCGTTGGTAACAGCTGAGAAACGCGGCGATGGCTGGCTGGTATTTTTCCATATTACGGCCAGCCCAAACTGGTCAAATCTGCCTCTATCTGGTCTTTTTGTTGGTATGCTGCAAAATCTTGTGCAACTGAGCCGCGGCGTGGTCGGTGAGGCCAGCGAACGGCTGCTCAAACCGGTGCAATCAATCGATGGCTTTGGCCGTCTGACAGATCCGCGCCCAGGTGCCTTGGCTATGAAAGGCAGTGATTTTCTGAGCGGTAAAGCCGGGCCCCAGCACCCTCCGGGCTTTTATGGCGATGAGACCGCCCGCCGCGCCTTTAATTTATCGCCCTCAATCACGCATCTGACACCATTGGGAGATCTCGGTGCAGTTGTGACCCGCGACAGTTATCAGGAAACCCGGGAACAAGATTTCCGGGGGCACCTGTTGATCGCAGCACTATTCTTGGCGTTGCTTGATATTATTGCGAGTTTTGCTTTGCGCGGGTTCTTTACCTTTAACCGGGCCACAGCAGCGCTGCTTGCTCTCATGCTAACGCCATTGTTTATTACCTCTGTTGAAGCGCAGACCGTAATACCAGGCTACTCCAGCCCAGCGAATGACAACCGTGAATTTGCCCCGGCGCTCAATATCCGGATCGCTTATGTTAAAACGGGTGACAATCAGATCGATAACACCAGCCGGGCTGGCCTTGAAGGTTTGGCTTTTATTGCCAATAGCCGCACTGCAGCAGAAATGGGCAAACCTATCGCGATCGATCCGGCAAGCGATGAGTTATCCTATTATCCGATGATCTATTGGCCGGTCACTGAAGATGCGCCGCTGATCGAGCCGGCGACAGCGGCAAAATTAAACCGCTACCTCAAAAGCGGCGGTACGATCTTTTTTGATACGCGGGATAGTTCCGGCGGTGGTGCTGGCGCCGATAGGCTTGAAGAGATCGCGCGCCATTTGGATGTGCCGCCAATGACCGCAATCCCCTCTGATCATGTGTTGACCAAAGCCTATTATTTGTTGAGAGAGTTTCCAGGCCGCTGGACTGGTGGCCGTGTCTGGGTCCAGCAATTGGCCAGCCAGGCCGCTGAGCGCGCCAATGATGGTGTGTCTTCAATTATTGTCGGCGGTCATGATTGGGCGGCGGCCTGGGCGATGGATGAGGCCCGAAAACCGCTTTTCCCCGTGGTGCCTGGAGGTGAGAGGCAGCGCGAGATGGCCTATCGCTTTGGCATTAATTTGATGATGTACGTGCTGACCGGAAATTACAAAGCCGATCAGGTGCATTTACCGGCCATTCTTGAGAGGCTCGGGCAATGAGCATGTTCAGCGGCATCGGCCTCACCGGCATCGGTTTCTCACCCCTGGTGCCGTGGCAGATAATTGCTGTGCTGGCTGGCTTGATTTTACTGCTGTTGGTGTTTGGTGTTTTCAGAGGTGCACGCGGCTCGTTTATGCGTATGGCGGCGTTGGGCATTCTTGTCCTGGCGCTCTTTAATCCTCATTTAGAGAGCGAAAATCGGACACCACAGCCGGATATCGCCCTTGTTGCAGTGGATGAATCCTCAAGCCAAAATACCGGTGAGCGGCGGGCGCAACTAAAAGCCGCGCTCAAACATGTGCAGGAGAAACTGGCAGCATACAAAAATCTGCAGCTTCGTGTTGTGCGTGGTCAGGAAACCGATGACGGCACCCAAGTTTTTAATGAGTTGAACCGGGCGCTGGCTGATTTGCCGAAAGGCCGCTTTGCCGGCGCTGTCGTGATCACTGATGGACAGGTGCATGATACACCAAGTGCAGAAGATCAGAAGTTTGAACGTCCGCTGCATCTTTTACTTACCGGCCAACCAGATGAACGGGATCGTCGTCTGGTAGTTGAGCGTGCACCGGCTTATGGCATTGTCGGCAAAGAAGTTAAAATCCGGGTGCGCGTTGATGACAATCCCAAGAAATCGGCCTCGGCAGGCAGGGCCGCGCTACAGCTTAAAATCGATGGCAAGAAAGTCATCAATACGACAGTACCAATTGGCCGCAGCAAAACCATTACAGTACCGGTGGATCATGGCGGGGCTACCATCATCGAAATGGAAGTTCAGAAAATGGCGCGCGAATTATCGCTCGCCAACAACCGGGCTGTCATTACCGTCAATGGTGTGCGTGATCGCTTGCGGGTGCTGTTGGTCTCAGGCCAGCCGCATTTAGGTGAGCGGACCTGGCGCAATTTGCTGAAATCTGATCCCTCGGTTGATTTGGTGCATTTTACGATTTTGCGTCCGCCAGAGAAAAATGATTTCACGCCTTTAAACGAATTGGCGCTGATTTCGTTTCCAATCCGTGAATTGTTTGAAATCAAACTGCATGAATTTGATCTGATCGTCTTTGACCGCTATGTCATCCGCTTTGTGTTGCCGCCGAATTATTTCCAGAACATTGAGCAATATGTGCAAAAAGGCGGGGCAGTACTGGCGGCAGTAGGACCAGACTTTGCCGGTGTGCGCAGCTTGTACCACACGCCTTTGGGCAAAATATTACCGGGTGAGCCGTCGGGTCCCGTCATTGAAAATGGTTTTCGCGCCAAATTAACCGCAAAAGGCCGCCGCCATCCGGTGACGGGTGGTCTGCCAGGTTCAAACGGCAAAAAGGTAAAGTGGGGACGCTGGTTCCGTCAAATTGATGCAGTGCCGCGCCAGGGCCATACGCTGCTTAACGGGGCCGAAGACAAGCCGTTGCTGATTTTGGACCGAGTTGGTGAGGGCAGGGTGGCGCAATTTATGAGTGACCAGATCTGGCTCTGGGCGCGCGGCTATGATGGCGGTGGACCCCATGCCGAGTTATTGCGCCGGCTTGCCCATTGGCTGATGAAAGAACCTGATCTCGAAGAAGAGGATCTGCGCGCAAAAGTCGACGGCAAGGAATTAACCATTGAACGGCGTTCGCTCGACCCCGCACTTCCGCCGATCACACTGACCGCACCTTCTGGTAAAAAGACAGTTCTAAAACTTCAGGAAGGTAAAACCGGAGCTGCCACAGTCACTGTTACAGCCGAGGAAACCGGGCTTTATAAAATTGAGGATGGCCGCCGCGACACCTTGGCGGCTGTTGGCAAGTTGAACCCGCCGGAGCTTTCCGATCTTCGCGCCTCGCCGGAAAAAATTCAGCCTTTGGTGAAAGCCAGCGGTGGCGGCATTGCCTGGATTTCAGAAGGCCTGCCGGATTTCCGGCGCACCAAGCCGGGCCGTAGTGGTGCCGGTAACGGCTGGTTCGGTATGGTCAATAATGGCGCCTATACGGTGACTGGCGTGCGCCAAGTGCCGCTTTTTCCAGCGCTTTTGTTCCTCTTACTCGTCGCCGGTGGCGTCATGTTGTCCTGGTGGCGGGAGGGTCAGTAGAATTTGCTAGGGAATGCCCGCGTTTACCTCGGCGCAAAAATCGGGTTATAGTAAATCAGGAAAAACAAATAGGAATTGAACAGGCATGCCTTTTGTCAGACGCAACGCCGATGGATTTATTGAAGCCGTCTTCGCTGGGCCGGAAAACGGAGCCAATGAAGAAGTTCCTGCCGGTAGCGATGAACTCATGGAATTTATGGGTGTGGATGTTCAGGAAATCATCAAAAATGATGAATGGCTGCAAGCCGATTTATCACTCGCCCGCGTTACCGAGGATTTGATTGAAGTCCTCATCGGCAAAGGCGTCATCGCTTTTACAGATCTGCCGCCCGGTGCTCAAACCAAATTGATCGGCCGCCAAGGTCTCCGCAGCGAGCTCTCATATGTCGAAAAACTCTTCGGCAGCGACGATGAAAATTATTTGTAATTAAGAGATTCTCGCAACCAAGTAATCCTTAGAGCGGGCAATTTATATATCACTATATTTAGCTAATTTATTTCGACTTATTTCTAGTTTAAAAAAAATACATAAAACTATATGCTGTCCACCATGGAAGAAATGCTATCAGAATTTAATATTAATGCGGAATTACGGTGTGTCTTCATTCGATTTTCCGGTATTTTTTCCATAGAAAAAATAGTTGAAAACTACCAGAATATATTGGCTTCACCAGAGTATCAGGTTGGTTATAATTTCTATATGGATGCTCAAAATCTCAATCAGAAAAAAGTAAATTACAAATACATGAAAAGTACAGCAGCATTGATTGAGGCAATTAATGAAAAAATATCTCCCTGTAAAATAGCTTATTATATGGGAAAAGAGGGGTCTTGGGGCCATAGTCGGCAATGGACGACGTTGCTGGAAACAGAATCAGTTAAACGAATGCCCTTTAGAGATATTTCCGAGGCCAAAAATTGGCTCGATATTCCTGATGACTTCGAAATAAAATTCTAGTCGGGAAAGCCATCGGTCTGGCGCAACGCTTCGCCTAACACCATGGCTGCAGATACTGCAATATTGAGGCTACGCATTTCCGGAGACATTGGTACGACGATGCTGGCATCTACCGAAGCGTGGACGTTGTCCGGCACGCCGGCGCTTTCCCGGCCCAGCAGTAAAATATCCGCCGGTTGAAAGTTGAAGTCCGTATAGACTAAGTCGGCTCTGGTGGTGAGCAACACGATTCGTGCAGCCGCCCCACTGGCTGCATTATATTCGCTGAATTTAGCCCAGGAGTCGTGTTTGGTCAGTTCAACCTGATCGAGATAATCCATTCCAGCGCGCTTTAACCGGCGGTCACTAAAGACAAAACCACAAGGCTCTATAACGTCGACGCCAATACCAAAACAGGCGGCTAAACGCAGGATCGTCCCGGTATTTTGGGGAATATCCGGCTCAAATAGGGCTAATCGCATAAAAGTTATACCTTTTTTTTATTCTAAATCTCAAAAAAACCAATGATTTCAGTGAGTTTTTCCCCAACAATACAGCGACTTATTGGTCATTTTGGCTTTTCTAACGGAGTATTCTGCATTATACCTTGCCCCACACAATGGCCTGGACACTGTTAAACCAAAAAATAATCCCCATTTATGCATTTAACGACCTTTGTAGAGGACTAAACATCCGGACCTAACCGGTGTGAAAGAGGAAATAGGCATGGCTGAAACAGCTTCAACCGCGGAAGGCGCAGAACACGAATCACAAGATGATTCAAAGCGTGACTTTCTATTATATTCTACCCTAGCCGTCGGTGCTGCCGGCACGGCAATGGCCGTATGGCCCTTCATTGATGCTATGAACCCGTCGAAAGATGTGTTGGCATTGGCTTCAACCGAGCTTGATATATCCTCGATCGAAGAAGGCCAAAGCATTACCGCCATTTGGCGCGGCAAGCCAGTTTTTGTACGCCGCCGGACGGCCAAGGAAATCGAAGCCGCCCAGGCCACTGAATTGAAAGATCTTCCCGACCCCGAGACCGATAAAGACCGGGTCAAGAAAAGCCAATGGCTGGTGATGATCGGTATTTGCACCCATCTCGGCTGTATTCCGCTCGGTCAGAAAAGCGGCGATAACAAAGGTGAGTTTGGCGGCTGGTTCTGCCCCTGCCATGGTTCGCATTATGATACTTCCGGACGCATTCGTAAGGGTCCGGCACCAAAGAATTTGGCGATACCGCCGTATAAATTCGTCGATGACACAAACATTCTTATAGGTTAGGGAGGAAAATCATGAGCTCGCGAACCTGGAAAAATCCAATTATTAAATGGGTCGATCACCGCATGCCGATCGTCACTTTTCTCGATCATGCGATTGTTGAATATCCGACCCCGCGCAATCTGAACTACTGGTGGAATTTCGGCTCACTCGCCGGGCTGATTCTGGTTATCATGATCGGCACCGGTATTATGCTGGCAATGAACTATGTGCCGCATACCTCTATGGCTTTTGATTCCGTCGAACGCATTATGCGCGATATTAATTATGGCTGGTTGATCCGCTATCTCCATATGAATGGCGGCTCGATGTTCTTTATTTGCGTCTACATCCACATTTTCCGTGGCATGTATTACGGTTCTTACAAAGAACCCCGTGAATTACTTTGGATCATCGGCATTTTCATTTTCCTCGCCATGATGGCGACCGCGTTTCTGGGCTATGTGCTGCCGTGGGGACAGATGAGTTTCTGGGGCGCCACGGTGATCACCAATTTGTTCTCGGTTGTGCCGTTCTTTGGTGAATCTATCGTGCAGTGGCTGTGGGGTGGCTTCTCGGTTGATAACCCAACCCTGAATAAATTCTTCTCCTTCCACTATCTCCTGCCGTTTGTGATTTTTGCTCTGGTATTTCTGCATCTCTGGGCCTTGCATACGCATAAATCCAGCAACCCGTTGGGTATTGAGGTTAAAGGCGATGAGGATGAAATTCCCTTCCATCCCTATTACACGGCGAAAGATGCCTACGGCGTCGGCCTATTTTTAATCTTTTTCTTAGGCTTCACCTTCTTTGCACCGAATTTCTTTGGTGAGCCGGACAACTACATCGAAGCCAATCCGTTGGTGACACCGACACACATTGTGCCCGAATGGTATTTCCTGCCGTTTTACGCGATCCTGCGTGCCGTACCGGACAACTTTGTCGATGTTTGGGGCATCCTACCGGTGATTATCCCAGCAAAGACCGCCGGCGTGATTGCTATGTTCGCCTCGATCCTGGTGTTGCTGGTATTGCCGTGGCTGGATACTTCCAAAGTCCGTAGCGCCAAATTCCGGCCCACTTATTTCTGGCTGTTTTGGCTCTTTTTCATCGACACCATCATCTTAGGCTATATTGGTGCCAAGCCCGCCGAAGGCACTTTCCTGCTCATTGGCCGGTTAGCGACCGCTTATTATTTCCTCCATCTGGTGGTCTTTATTCCATTGGTTGGCAAATTTGAGAAAACCAAACCATTACCAGACAGTATATCGGCGGCAGTTACTGCCGGCGGAGCTGATGCGAAGGAGGGCAGCTAATGTTTAAGAAAATTCTTATTGTCGCTTTCGCAATTGTGCTCGGTGCTGGCGTAACCGGACTCAAGAGCAAATCAGTTCAGGCTGCTGGTGACGTTGCTAAACCAGCCTCCCAAGAGTGGTCCACTGATGGCCTGTTTGGCTTCTTTGACCGCAAGCAGCTTAAACGCGGCTGGCAGGTCTACAGCGAAATTTGTGCCTCCTGTCATAGCGTGCGCTTGCTGTATTATCGCAATTTAGTGGAAATGGGTCTTTCTGCCGAGGAAGTGAAGAAAATCGCTGCCGAAGCTGAAGTGGCTGCCGGTCCGAATGAAGACGGCGAAACCCATAATGATGATGGGGAGCTAATTGTCCGCCCTGCTAAGGCCTTTGATAAAATAGTCTCGCCTTATCCTAATGATCTAGCCGCCCGTGCCGCCAATGCAGGTGCGTTACCGCCCGATCTGTCTTTGATAACCAAAGCGCGGATAAATGGCGCCAATTATTTGCATGCGTTATTGACCGGATATAAGGAGGCTCCCTCGGGTTTCAAAGTGTCAGAAGGTATGAACTACAATCCGTATTTCCCCGGAGCGCAGATCGCCATGGGCGAACCGTTGAGTGATGAAGGCGTTGAATACGAAGACGGCACCAAAGCGACTGTTGAGCAAATGTCCAAGGACGTCACGGCCTTTTTAATCTGGGCTGCTGAGCCCGAGTTGGAGGAACGCAAACGCCTCGGTGTTAAAGTGATGCTGTTCCTGATTATCTTTACCGCGATGCTCTATGCCGTGAAACGGCAGGTTTGGGCCAAGCTGCATTAAATCAGCTAATTTCGAAGAATTTATTTGAAGTAAGGGCGTTTAGATAGTTTAAGCTATCTGGACGCCTTTATTTTTTGGGAGTACAAAAATGAAAAATCTAATCATGGCGCTGTTGCCGTTTGTCGCGGCTTTTGCCATTGCCGGTAATCTCCAAGCTGCCGGTAAACCAAAAGTCCATTTCAAAACCAATGTCGGTGATTTTACCCTTGAGCTGGAGCCTGAGAAGGCGCCACAGACTGTGGCTAATTTTTTGCAATATGTCCGGGATGGCCATTATGACGGCATGATTTTTCACCGCGTGATCAAGGCGTTCATGATCCAGGGCGGCGGCTTTGATACGAGCTACAATAAAAAGCCGACCCGGGAACCGATCCCCAATGAAGCTGATAAGGGCATATCGAACGAACGCGGTACTATTGCGATGGCGCGCACCGGTGACCCGCATTCGGCAACCAACCAGTTTTTTATCAATGTAAAGTTTAACGGCTTTCTCAATTACCGATCAAAAACCCAGCAGGGCTGGGGCTACACGGCCTTTGGCCGGGTGATCGACGGCATGAATATCGTTGGCCGGATATCCAGGGTGGAGACGGGTCCGGGTGGTCCTTTCCCAACGGATGTACCGGCCAAGCAAGTGGTTATCGAGACAGTAAAAATTATATCTGAGTAGGGGGAATTTATATGTCTGAGACACCAGTAATCGGCATCATCGGCGGCAGTGGTCTTTATGAAATTGACGGCTTGACAAATACGCGCTGGGAAAGAGTTGAGAGCCCATTCGGTCCAACCTCCGATGAGTTTTTGTTCGGCGAGCTGGACGGTTTGCAATTGATCTTTCTGCCGCGCCATGGCCGCGGTCATAAGATCCCGCCTTCAGAGTTAAACTTTCGGGCCAACATCGATGCCCTCAAACGCGCCGGTGTAACAGAGATTATTTCCCTATCGGCCTGTGGTTCGTTCAAAGATGAGCTCGACCCCGGCACTTTCGTGATTGCTGATCAATTCATCGACCGGACCTTTGCCCGGGTCAAAAGTTTTTTCAGCACCGGTATGGTCGCCCATGTTGGATTTGGTCATCCGGTTTGCTCAAGATTGGGTGATGCCTTGGAAGAAGGTGCCAAGGCGCTCGGTATTAAAACCCAACGCGGCGGCACTTATCTCGCCATGGAAGGGCCGCAATTCTCAAGCCTCGCTGAATCCAATCTCTACAAATCCTGGGGGTGTGATGTCATCGGCATGACCAATATGCCGGAAGCCAAGCTCGCCCGGGAAGCAGAGATGTGCTACGCCACGGTCGCCATGGTCACCGATTTTGATTGCTGGCACCCGGATCATGATCATGTAACGGTGGACGCCATCATCAAAGTTTTGCTCGGCAATGCGGATAATGCGCGCTCTCTGGTGAAAGAAGTTGCGCCAAAATTATCAGGCCGCTCTGAGCTATGTTCTGACGGCTGCCACACGGCCCTTGAAAACGCGCTGATCACCGCACCGGAAGCTCGCGACCCGGATGTCTGCGCCAAGCTCGACGCGGTCGCCGGCAGGGTGCTTTAAACCATGAAAGTTAACGGCGCGCCTTACCGCACGATCTGGCTGGCTGATGATGGCTGGGCCGCGGAGATTATCGATCAAACCAAATTGCCGCACGAGTTTGTTACCGTGCGTCTTGAAACCATGCAGGATGCTGCGGTGGCAATTAAAGACATGTGGGTACGGGGTGCTCCGCTGATCGGCGCGACGGCAGCTTACGGTGTTGCTTTAGCAATGCGGGAAAATGCCTCTGATGCCAATCTCACCGCCATGTATGATCATCTATTCGCAACCCGTCCGACGGCGGTTAATCTGCGCTGGGCCTTGGATGATATGAAGGCGCTGCTGAGCCCATTGCCGGAAGGTGAGCGGGAAGCTGCCGCCTACAAACGCGCCGCCGAAATTTGCGATGAAGATGTCGAGATTTGCTCCAACATTGGTGAGCATGGGGCGGCCATCATCAAAGAAATATCAGCAAAGAAAAATGGTGCGACGGTCAATATTTTAACCCATTGCAATGCGGGCTGGCTGGCGACAGTCGACTGGGGTACGGCTTTGGCCCCCATCTATAAAGCCTTTAATGCCGGTATCGATGTGCATGTCTGGGCCGATGAAACCCGGCCCCGCAATCAAGGAGCCAGCCTGACCGCCTGGGAACTGGGGCAGCACGGCGTGCCTCACACCGTTGTCGTTGATAACGTCGGAGGTCATCTGATGCAGCACGATCAGGTGGATCTGGTGATCACCGGTACCGACCGGACCACCTATACCGGCGATGTTTGCAATAAGATCGGCACTTATCTCAAAGCCCTAGCGGCGCATGACAACGATGTGCCGTTTTATGTCGGCCTGCCGTCACCAACCATCGACTGGACGGTCGAGGACGGTGTGCGCGATATCCCAATTGAGGAGCGCGATGCCACCGAAGTTACGGTGATGCTAGGCAAAGACGCGTCCGGTGCAGTTTCAGAGGTGCAAATCACGCCCGATGACTCTCCGGCTGCCAATTATGCCTTTGATGTAACGCCCCGGCGGTTGGTCACCGGCCTGATAACCGAACGCGGTGTCAGCGAAGCCAGTGCCGGGGGTTTGAAGAAACTTTTCCCTGAATTTTCGTGATGTGGAATTTTGGATCAAAAATAGAAGTCTGACCCCCGGGCAAGGTGAAAAATGATCAAATAGTTTGGATGATGGCTAATTTCTTTCATGACTTCCAAAATCCCATATGCTAGGATTTTGAGGTAGGCAAAATAAATTACGTGTAAGTAATTACAAATGTAAACAGGAAGGAAAATTTCATGAAACGAATTCTATTAGCCGGTGCAGCAGCCTTTATGCTTGCAAGCACCGCTCAGGCTCAAGGCGTCAAATTAACCAGTGCTGCCGCTCAACCGGGTGGCGCCACCGATGTTTCGGCAAAGTACCTTGCAGAAGTTGCCGCCGCCGCAAAAATTGCCACCATTCAGGTTCAGGCCGGGCAGGTTTTAACCAAAACTATGGTCCAGGTCGCTCAAGGTAAAACCGACATTACCGCCAGCGCCTTCATTCTAAATTTCCTGATGTCACGTGGCTTGGGACCGTATTCCGGCCTTGGAAAGGAAAAAGGCAAAGTATTGGCAGCTAATTTGCAATTGCTTGCCCCATTCCATCTCGCTCACTTTGTTTTGGTCGCTTTCCAAAGCTCAGGCATTGACAGCTATGCCAAACTTAAAGGGAAAAGAGTTCACAATGGCCCGCCACGTGGTGGCGCCCTGGTTACGGCCCGGAATGTTATCCGTCTAAGTTCCGGTGGTCTGGCAGAAGGTAAAGGTTACACCGGTAAACAGATTGCCTGGGGTCAAGCCAATTCTATATTCCTGGATGGTTCTGTAGACGCCGTTGTGCGTCCCGCCACAAATCCGGCCTCCTGGATGCCGATTTTTATGGCCGCCGGTAAACTCAATATGGTTTCGGTGCCTAAGAAATTATTTGAGGGCAAGGCTTGGACAAAATATACCAATGCACCTGGCAATGTTCCGACTGTTTTTCCGGTTAAAGATCTTGCCCATTACGGCTCTAAAGTTCGCATAATCTCAGACGACAACATGTTCCGGACGGTCTCAAATGCCGGTGGCACCATGGTCAATAAAAATATGGATAAAAAACTGGCCAGAGCTTTGACCACGGCTTTCATAAAAAATATCTCTGATCTCTACAGAAAGACGGCTTTCACGCGGACGTCACAATTCGGTAACGTAGCAGATAAGAACTTTAAGTATTGTAAAGCCGGGATCAAATTTCATCCGGGTGCTGTCGAGGCTTGGGAAGCAGCAGGACACAAGATTGTTGCCTGCGCTAAGCCATAGTACAGCGTTTACATAGATATTTGTGAAAGGAGCTGGAGAGAGCTTAAGCCTCTCCGGCTCTTTTGACTATCGAGTTGTCTATTGGGAAAAGAAAATTTAAAAATATAGTATCCCCGAAATTCAGCTAGGAAAAAAGAGATCGCTCCGGCCATGTCAGAAATTCCGATTCAAGAACAAGAACACGAAGGATGGATGCGTCGCCTAGCGTTGGGGCTCGCCTTTATACTTGTTCTCATGGGCATGGCAAACAACCTGCCCAATATTCCCGGCTTGCTGGAGGCTGTACGCTCGATCCCCGGCCTGGCAGAACTGCCCCGTCTCAGCAAATACAATTCGGAATTCTTTTTCCCGCTGGCATTTGCTTTCATGATGGTGATCGCCTTGCTGACTTCTTCTTTTGCCAACGATTGGCGAAATGAAGCTCGGGCAAAATACTATTTCGGCATTGCTTTCGATATTCTAATGCTGGTGATGATCATCGGAATGGCTATCGTTTACATGATCGAAAATGAGCAACTTTGTCTGATTGATACGCTCAATGGGGATCGAGCCAGGGCGATGGCGGAAAATTTGGCGCGGGCAGCCGAATATGAAGCCATTTTCGGCACGCCGCCGGACGAAGATTTTCCTGATTGTATAACCAACTCTGGTAATTTGATCTTGCCGTTTCTGGTTTTGGCGGTTGGTGTGTTTTTTGTCTATATCATCAAAGTTTGGGGCTTCCCGATTGTTGCCGTTGCCATCATTATCGCTATTTACACAGTCGTCTCCGCAACTGCTTGGTATTTTGATTGGACGGACAACAAGTATCTAACGACTTCCGTCGGCACCGTGGTCGATGGTGTGCGCAACTATTCAATGGCCGTGGTAGGCGCCCGCAATGCAGTCATCTTGGAATCTAACGGCATCCTCGGACAATTTTTGAACATTACGGTCAATGTTGTCTTTCCTTACGTCGTGTTGGGCTCCTTGTTCGGGGCGTCAGCGGGTGGGCGTTCGCTGATTAAAATGGCAGTGGTCATTACCCGCAAATTGCGCGGTGGACCGGCCCATGCGGCGATTGTCGGCTCGGCGACATTTGGCACGATATCGGGCGGCCCGGTTGTGAATGTTTTAGGCACCGGCACGCTGACCATCCCGATGATGATAAAAAATGGCTTTAGACCGACTTTTGCCGGAGGTGTGGAGGCCGCGGCATCAAGCGGTGGACAGATTATGCCGCCGGTTATGGGCATCGCTGCCTTCGTCTTGGCGGCGCTTTCAACCGTGCCCTATTCAGATGTTATTGTGGCGGCTTTTATTCCGGCGCTTGCCTATTTCTTCAGCCTATTTTTGATGGTTGTTTTTGAATCACGCAGGATGAAAATTGAAGCGGTTCGCGAACTGTCTGAAGAGCAGAAATTGACCCGGGAAGATAGTAAGAATCTTATCATGATTGCCGGGCCAATTTTAATGATATTAATCCTGCTGCTCAGCACCAAAGATTCTGTCGGTACTGGGTTCTCAGCTTTTCTTTTTGGTTATGATGCTGCCTCTGGCGAGCCGTTACCGTGGATACTTCAAGTATATCAAAATGCCGCAGGTGATCCTGACTCAGCTGGTTTCTGGGCTGTGGTTATTTTGGTTCTCTTGTTGTTTCTTGATCCGGAAATAAGAAAAGCGCCGCGAAAAATCATAACTGCTTTATCTGACGCCGGTATTATCATTGCTGAATTGTTCCTGCTATTAGTGGCAGTGGGTGTGATTGACGTCTGCATTAGCTTCACCAACTTCACCGGTATCTTGACCATTGATGTCTTAAATTGGCTCAAATCGGTCTCAACCTTTACGTTATTCGGCAATGAGTTTGTTCTGGGTGGTGCCCTCTATCTGATGTTGGCCTTATTCGTGGCGATGCTGGCGACAATTCTTTTAGGCATGGGTATGCCGACTCTACCGGCCTATGTGAACGTTATTTTGATTATCGGTCCCTTATTGGCGGCCCTCGGTACGTCCTTTTTCACCGCTCACATGTTCGTATTTTATTTTGCAGTGGCCTCGGCGATAACGCCGCCCGTGGCAATCGCCGCATTTGCGGCGTCAACCATATCCAAGGCCGAACCTCTAGCGACCGGTTTTGCTGCCGTTCGCGCCGGTATCGTGATGTTTACCATCCCGTTTGTCTTTGCCTTCTATCCGGAATTACTGTTGATCGAACAGGCGCAAATTATGCAGTCTCTGGAGGGTGGCATAAGTGATAAAAAGGAATATCTGCCAGGTTACGACGGTACGATCCATATGGGGGCGCTAAGTTGGCTGTTGTTTAAGTTGATTGTGGTGCTTTATCTGGTCGCCAGTGCTTTGAGCCGACAAGATAAGTTTCGTCTTTCAAAATATGATATAGCGATACGCTTCGTATTAGCGCTGTTGATTTTACTAAAACTGCCCTTCATCGCCAATTCAGCGCTGGTCGTCGCCGGACTTTATCTCGCTTTTCATCACTTTGGCGGCGGTAGGTTGCTGGCACCAAAGCAAATACCTTAGAAAATTTCGAAATATTCTTTGTGCTCCCAGTCAGTGACGGTGGAGAGGAAGCGGGTAATCTCGGCTTCCTTGATGTGCAGGATATAATCGATAAACTGATCACCGAGTGATGCACGGAAAAAAGTGTCGTCACGAAGCGCAAACAAGGCATCCAATAAACTGCGTGGTAAAGATGGCGCTTCAGTTTCATATGCGGCGTCGGACATTTCCGGAGGTGTCAGTTTTCTTTTGACGCCATCCATGCCGGATAAAAGCTGCGATGTCATATAGAGATACGGATTTGCCGCCGGTTCTCCAACCCGGTTTTCAAAATGGGTCATTGGATCTCCATTGCCGCCAACGATGCGAAGCATCGCGCCTTTGTTGTCTTTTCCCCACACCACTCGGTCCGGTGCCAGCGTAAATGGCTGATAACGCTTATAGCCATTAATGGTCGGGGTGGTGAACACTGAAGCGCCGCGGGCATGTTCAAGAATGCCAGCGGCGTAATTTGCGGCAATCGGTGAGACCACATCTTGTTCGGAATCGGATACAAATACATTGACGCCGCTTTTGCGATCCACCAGAGATTGATGCAGATGCCAACCGCTCGAAAATATATTAGGCAGGGCAGGACGGCACATAAAGGTGGCGTGATAGCCATTGCGGCGGCAGATTTGTTTTACAGCACTTCTAAACAACATCATGTTGTCAGCGGGTTCCAATCCGGTGCCCGTGCCGAAGGAGATTTCAAACTGGCTGGGACCAAATTCCACTTCAAGAGTACGTATAGGTAAATTGAGCGCTTCGAGATCACGCCGCAGAATTTCCCATACCGGTTCTTGTTCGTCCATTCGTTGCTCAGTGAGATACTGAAATCCACGATTAATCAAACTGACTTCCGGTGGATCGGCAGGTTGTGTCGCGTTTTCCGGCGCGAGCTTGGGGTCTTCGAGTTTAAAAACATGGAATTCAACTTCAAGTCCGGTGATAAAATCAAACCCTTGCTCCGCCAATCCAGCAAGTGCATCCCGGTAAATTTGGCGGGTAGAGAACGGTATCTGTTTGCCGCTTGGAAAATAAATGTCACACAGCATCCAACCGGTTTTATGCGCCCAAGGCAGGACATGAAATGTGCTCGGGTCGGGAACCATGATTATATCACCGGCCCCGCTCATTTCCGGTATGCCAAAGCCGCCACCAGGGGTAAATACCGGAAACTGAGTTTTGTGTGATGTATCTTTGGCAATCAGGGTGGTTGTCATTGTGCAGCCATTCACCATTGCGGTAGGAATAGCCTCGGCAACGAGAGTTTTGCCGCGCAATATACCGTGCTGGTCGGCAAAACTTAGCCGCACAACTTCAATATCGTGCTCTTTAATTTGCTCGTGAATACGTTTGATTTCGGTTTCATCCAATGCCAAACCACAGCGCTCAATAAAATCTGTGCGGCCAATACCGCTTTGCCGTTCGTTCATAATAATTGCTCGTTTCCCTGACTTTGATTATTGATTATATTTTTTTTAGCTGGTTATAAAGATGCGTCCCACGGACAATTTGCCCGGCGCTCTGCATCGCCTTTGAGCCAAATATTCTCCCAATCTGCACTATCGCCAACGGCATCGAGAGCAATCGGACCTTTGATCGTACTGGCCGTATCTGCCGAGACAACGCCGATTAATTCTGTTTCATCGTTCTCGATCTGGCTGATGGTTTGCAGTAGCAAACGCCGGTAGGCTGAGATCGCTTTATCCGTGGTGCCGAGATGCTCTTTGGTGCGGTCCTGAATGGCGCCCATGGATTCACAAGCCCATTGGTCATGAACGTTTATATCCATCCCCATGCCGGTATAGGTCAGCGAGTTTTGTTCTTCCGGGTCATAGCCGTATTGATTGCTCTTGTTTCTTATTGGCGCATAGTCCGGAAGCGTATGTTCGGCCAAACGTTGCTCGCGCATTTTGTCTTTATCTACCGGCTCGGTAAAACTCGTGAACATGGCATACCAGTAACAATTCTCATCATCGATGGGCACATGCCATTGCGTGATGTTCATACTATTCGACATCGGAATGGTGACGGCGCAGGGGAAAACCTGATTGGTCACTCGTACATGGGTTTTGCCGTTGTCTAAATGCCTCAGCGTTTTAATGCGAATGCCGTATTCGGTCGCTTCGGTAATTATTTCCGGGCGGTGATAATCGCGCAGCACTTGGGTGATGGGGATGTCTGTGTCCGCGGCAGTATCCCGGAATTGTTTGCCGTATTGATCGTCTGGATTCTCGTCTTTAAAAAAGCGATGCAAGAAAGACGCATGAGCCGGATCTATTCCAACCTCCAAGGCTTGCAGCCAATTACATTGCCATAGCCCTTTGAAGGCAAAAACATGACTATCTGGAGCGCGGAAGCAATCCAGTTCCGGCAAGGCCGGTGTCTCGCCATTGCCCATATAGGCAAAAATAATACCGTTCCTCTCGATCACTGGATAAGCCGTGGTTTTAATCTGCTCATGAAGAGTGGAGCCTTCCGGTTCGCCCGGCTGCTCGAGACACTGGCCATCAGTGGCGAAATGCCAGCCGTGAAAAGGGCAGCGTAAACCGCCATCCTCAAGCCGCCCATAACAGAGATCAATACCCCGATGCGGGCAAGCTCGGTCGAGCAAGCCCAACTCGCCCTTATCATTGCGGAAAAGCACCAAATCTTCCCCCAGCAACCGGACCGGCACCATGGGGCGGTTGCCGGCTAATTCGTCACTGAGGGCGGCAGGCATCCAGTACTCACGTAACACCTTGCCTGTCGGCTGACCGGGGCCGGTTTCAGTCAGTAATTGATTTCTATCCTGCTTCACTTTTCCAATTTTCTCCTCAACATCTTCCCATTGCATTAAGTCTTATTATTATTCCAATAACCATACAAATAATAGTTTGATATTCCAACTATTATTTTGAATTTTTTGATACTGAATTGATTTCGTTGGATTTAATCAGACGTTTTCAGATCGCACAAAGTAAAAAGGCCGCTGACATTTCCATCAACGGCCTCTTTTGTAGAAAAATTAAAGGCGTAAATCTAGTCGATAACCGCTATCGCATTAACCTCCAATAGGCAGCGGGGATCGGTCGCGAGACGCACGATCTGAACCGTTGTCGAAGCCGGACTGTGATCGGTGAAGTATTCGTTCCAGACTTTATTTAAGTCGTCCTGCTGTTCCATATCTGTCAGAAAACGGTCGCAGACAATGACGTCAGCAAAGGTTGCGCCAGCTGCCTCCAAACCTCTTCTTAGATTTTCCATTACGGCACGGGCCTGGCCTTCCATGTCGTCCGGCATGGCGTCAAATTCTTCCGGACGATGCGGGTGATGATGATAAACCGGCGCTGCTGTTACGCCCGCGCAATAGATGGTTGAGCCGCCGGTGACTTTAATTGCCGGTGCATAAGGCATCCACATATCCGGCGCATCCGGCCATTGCAAATGTTCGATTTTTTTTGCCATTTAAATTCTCCCCTTTATTAACTACTTGTTTTGTTGGCCTTTGGCTTGAGTTTTTGCCCAAGTATCCCGAAGACCGATTGTTTTATTAAAGATCATTTTCTCAGCCGTCGCATCTGTATCTAAACAGAAATAGCCGACGCGCTCAAACTGCACGGTTTCACCTTCGCTAGCATCCTGCAGAGAGGGTTCCAGCTTGCAGTTTTCTAATACCGTTAATGAGTCGGGATTGATGTCGTCTAGAAACTCACCCTCAGCACCGGGATTTTCAGCCGTAAACAAATGCTCATACTCGCGGATTTCGGCGTTAATGGCGTGTTCGGCTGAAACCCAGTGAAGTGTAGCCTTAACTTTGCGGCCATCCGGCGCATTGCCACCCTTGGTTTCTGGGTCATAAGTGCAGCGAAGCTCGGTCACCTCACCCCTTGCATCCTTAATCGCCTCGGTGCAGGTGACAAAATAAGCGTAGCGCAATCGGACTTCCCGGCCAGGTGCCAGGCGGAAAAACTTTTTCGGCGGGTCTTCCATAAAGTCATCCCGCTCAATATAGAACTCTTTTGAAAACGGTACTTTACGGGAGCCGGCAGTTTCATCATTCGGATTGTTAATGGCCTCAAGTTCCTCGGTTTGATCCTCGGGGTAGTTCTCTATCACCACTTTCAATGGCTTAAGCACGGCCATGCGCCGTTCGGCGTGTTCATTTAAATTCTCGCGCACGCAAGCTTCGAGAGCTTGTACTTCGACCGTGGCATTGGCTTTTGAGACACCGATGCGGCCGGCAAAGTCACGGATGGCGGCAGCCGGATAGCCGCGCCGCCGGTAGCCGCTAATGGTCGGCATGCGGGGATCATCCCAGCCAGCCACATGCCCTTCGCTGACTAATTGCATGAGCAGGCGTTTTGACAAAACCGTATAGGTTAAATTGAGCCGGGCGAACTCATATTGATGGGGCTCGGAAGGCACCGGCAGATGTTCGATTAGCCAGTCATAGAGCGGGCGATGGTCTTCGAATTCCAAAGTGCAAATCGAATGAGTGATATTTTCAATCGCATCAGATTGGCCATGGGCAAAATCGTAATTGGGATAAATACACCAGGCGGAGCCGGTACGCGGGTGCTCGGCATGCATGATGCGGTAGATCACCGGATCACGCAGATTAATATTACCGGAAGACATAT
Organism: uncultured Rhodospirillaceae bacterium; assembly: GCA_964566055.1. GTDB lineage: Bacteria > Pseudomonadota > Alphaproteobacteria > Rhodospirillales > UBA2165 > TMED23. Next base: position 68,570 of record CAZMHI010000005.1, on the reverse strand, counting down.
CGATTTTAGCCCGTAATACTTTGGCGCCATTCTCAAACTCACCAGCCCGCATCTGGCGAAACAAATCAAGATTCTCGTTAGAAGTGCGGTCCCGGTACGGGCTGTTGGTTCCGGGTTCCGTCAAAGTGCCGCGGTGCTCACGGATTTCATCCGCCGAAAGATCGTCAACATAAGCGTGGCCTTTCGCAATCAAATCCTCCGCCCAGTCATAAAGCTGCTCGAAATAATCTGACGTGTAATACAGATGCTCACCCCAATCGAAGCCGAGCCAGCGCACGTCTTCCTGAATGGCATCGATATATTCCTGTTCTTCCTTGGTCGGATTGGTGTCGTCAAAGCGCAAATGGCAGCGACCATCAAAATCATCAGCGATACCGAAATTCAAGCAAATTGATTTTGCATGACCTATATGCAGGTAGCCGTTGGGCTCAGGTGGAAAGCGGGTAACGACCGAAGGATAGCGTCCAGCGCTCAAATCCTCATGAACGATATCACGAATAAAATCGCGAGGCGCACTGTCGTCTATCACAGTATTTTCATTATCGACAGGTGTGTTTGATGGGCTCATTTCGACGCTGACCATTCTCAAAAATGTTTGGCAATTATTGTGGCGGAATTTATCCCTTATGTGCCAAAAAAAAGCTCTGAGGCCAAGCTTAGATAATTAACCTTCGAGAAATTGATGATGGTTTATTGAAAACCGAGGCTGCGGCGCAGTGCATCGGCTTGCGGGTTCTGGTGTGTGAAATCGATGAGAATGGCGCGCGGCTCGACTTTACCGCCGTAATATTCTGAGTTCAGATCATTGCGTCGCACCATCGCCGAGCCTTCAAGTGAAGCGCCTGCGAATAGACCTTTCGCATCACTATAGGCAATAATATCCGGTCCAAGATTTGAAGTGACAGAAGCTTCAAGCCCCGTGCCGATTTTCCCAGCCGCTACATTTGCATCGGCGGATACTTTACCTTGGTGCTTCATCAGCGCTTCAACTGCACCGGGCCTCCGGATGATAAAAACTACGCCTGATTTTTGACCACCGAATTGGAGACCCCAACTGGCAGAAGCTAGCGTATAAAAGGCTGGGTATCCCCAATTACCTTTGACGTCCCGTCCGATCATCAAACCATTGCCGCCCTCGGCGCCGACAAAAAAGCCAGCTTTATAGACAGAGGGAAAGATCGCGACACCAGCAGCTTTCTTTAGTTGGGCGTTAAAACCATCTAAATCTTTGCGATTTTTGAGGATGTTCAGAGTCTCAACAGCCTCTGTTACCAAAGCTTCGGAGGTCGGTACTTTGGGTCCGCTGGCGCAGGCGGATAGACCCATACATAGCGCCGTAAGCAGCGTCAGGAATTTTGTGCGGCTGATAAAGTCTAACATTGGCTGACTTCCCCCATATTCTTAGCTGTAACGATCCCGGATTAGTCAATAAAGTCCAAATTCTGTGAGCGGCGTTTAGCCATTTCGATCTCGCGGCGGCGATTTTCTTCAGCGATTAGATTTTCGATATGGCGGCCCTGGAACATGCTGATGCCGACCGATTGGCCGAACTCGACTGCTTGATTGTCATCACAACGGCAGAGAATAAGTCGCGAGCTACCTATTTCGGACACGATATCTGAGGTCTTTTTCTTGCCGATTGTGTCGACCAGTTCCTGATCCCAAATTAGCTTCACCATATCGGCGCCCAGTTTCTCCCGATTAATAAAATTAATCGTGTCGTAAGCCAGGCCATCAATACAAATTCGATAACCGCGATCCTTGGCGAATTCGCGGGCAAACAAAAACGCATTTATATCTGAAAATATATCTATTTTCTGCAATTCAATAACAACCGAGCCACGCATTGAGGCAATCACAGCATCATCAAATTGCATAAATTCAGGCGACAGCAGGGTTGATACGTTAAGGTTGATGCTGATCTCGCCGGTGATTGAGTTATCGTTTGTTTTGCTCAGCATTGACAACATCCGCCGATCGAGGGTTTCCGTCAGGTGCTGGAACAACCACGGACTAGCGCTAACATTAACACCTGGCATCAGAGTTTCGCGGAGATCGGCGATTGAAATAAAGAGTTCGCTGAACAGCGGCTGCGGCGCCGCCTGACCGATAAGCGCACAGATAAACTGGCGCCGCACCATGTTGGAAATATCCGCCCGTTGGAGCGCCTGCTCGACCCGGCCCAGTACCCGCGGGGTTAGCGGCTCTCCCTTTGACTGCTTCGCCTGCAGGGCAGCTTTTGGGTCTGCTGTTTCTTCGTCAGCCGCTTTTTCACTGCTTTCTTCATGCACGAGTTTGCGCACCAGGGCGAGGATGGTTTCGTAATCCTGCTCAATATCGTAATAGGTACGAAACTTCGCGTTATCGCCTTCATCGGCACCGGACATCAAGGGGTCATCGCTGAACAAAAACCTCAGTTTAAGCATTGAAGTTTCGACGTCGCTTTGAGCATTACCTTTATAGATGAAAAACAGATCACTGTTGCTAAGAGTGAAGAGTTGACCTTCCAGCATTTTGATCAAGGGATCAAAAGTATTGGCTGCCAGCCGAACATGATGTTCCCGCCGGTTTTGCGCCTTAAGCGCCGAGAGGTGAATGTGAACCGCCCGCCGGTCTTCTTTGTGAGATTCAAGCCGGTGGATATAATCCAACAGCAGGTTTTCCTGGCTCGGTATGCGCTGTTGAGTTGCTGGAGGTGTCGCCATAACTTAATGCACCACCTTGTCTTGAGTGCCTGCCAACTGGCCCTCTTTTTCAATCTGGCGCTGAACCAAATCGTCGATGAAGTAGCCTTGAAAGCGTCGAATGCCCAATGTCAGTGCCCAACGTAGGGCATCTTCTGTTTCCGTGCGCGCCAGGATAAAGCGATCAGGACCGATTTTGTCGACGACTTCGCCAATATCAGCATGATCTTCAATCGATTCAGTTTCAGTAAACTCTATACCCCAGCCTACCTTGTAATAATCCGCATCTAACAGACCCGGATCAAAATAATGCAAGGACATCGGATTTAAACCGTCGAGTAAAATCCGATAGCCGCGATCCTTTAGCCAGGATCTGGTATAAAGATAATTATCAAGATCGGAAAATACGTCAATTTGCTGCATTTCAATGACGACCTTACCGGTAAATTCCGCTACCACTTCATCAAACCGCTGGAAGTCCTTCGACAACAATGTGCTGATATTTAAATTAATGCTGATGGCATCTTCGAGAGTGGCGTAATCGTCCCGGATAAGTGCAGACAGAATACGGCGATCCACTGTTTGAGTTAAATGCTGAAATAGCCATTGGTTGGAAACCAGATTATAGCCGGGTGCCACGCGCTGCTGCAATTGAGCAATGGAAAGATAGTTTTCCTGAAATAATATGCGCTCCGTGCCATCGGCGCCGATAATGACCGCCGGCTGCTGCTGGATCATATCTTGAACCCGGGTGCGATTAAGGGAATCGTTAACTTTAGCCAGACTGAAAGGATCAAGAGCCTCGCCCAAGAAACCGGTGCCGAGACCTCGTCCGGCGGACGCATCTTCACCCAGACCAATCATGTCGCTCTGGTATTCTGACATTTCCAGAACCAGTTGGAGAAAGGAATCGTAATCGTCTTCAAAATCATACCACGAGGTAAATTTATCGCGGGCCGAGCCCTTGCCGCCAGCTGCCAACGGATCGTTCCGGAACAAAGAGCGTAATTTTTCGATCACGATGTCGATGTCATCAATCCGGACGTCTTTGCAGATGAGAACCAGGTCATTTGATGTCATGACATAGAGATTTGATTCCGCAGAGTTTAAAACCGAATCGAAACTCCGTGCGGCAATTCGAACGTGATGGGGCTGGCGATTATGCGGACGCAGCTTCGATAAATGTACCTGCACGGCGAAGCGCCCGCTCCTTGAATGAGCGACCCGTTCAACATGATCAAGCAGCGAACTTTCCGGTGTTCGCCGTTCCGACACGGAGGTGATTACGGACGAAGTATCAGCCATTTCTCATCACTGGATAAATTTGTGGGCACAATTCGCCCAATTAAGCGATTTTTATACCGAAAAACACTTAATTAACTATAAACCGCTATTCCCTTAATGTGAGTATAAACTGAAATAAACCTGATACGAATATTTTCTTACCAGATCGGAATTTCAATGGTAGTGTCCCCCGGCATTAATATTATTGAAACGATATTTCTGAAATGTAACTACATCATGGAGCATTAATGGCACTTCGTAAGCGAATTTTGATCACTGGCGGCGCTGGCTTTATTGGCTCTCATTTAAGCGAATTTCTTGTTAAAGCTGGTCACGATGTTATTTGTCTCGATAACTACTTTACCGGTACCAAGGATAATATTGCACCGCTGCTGGATCATACAAATTTTGAGTTAATGCGCCATGATGTGACATTTCCACTCTATGTTGAAGTGGATGAAATTTATAACCTCGCCTGTCCGGCTTCGCCCATTCATTATCAATATGATCCTGTGCAGACCACCAAGACCAGCGTACATGGTGCGATAAATATGCTCGGACTGGCCAAACGCACCGGGGCTAAGATTTTTCAATCCTCCACTAGTGAAGTTTACGGCGATCCCACGGTTCATCCGCAAAGCGAAGATTATCGTGGTAACGTCAATCCGATCGGTCCGCGGGCCTGTTACGATGAAGGCAAGCGCTGCGCCGAGACCCTGTTTTTTGATTATTACCGTCAGCACAGTTTAAGAATTAAAGTTGCCCGGATTTTTAATACCTATGGGCCGCGGATGCGCCCGGATGATGGCCGGGTGGTTTCAAATTTTATTGTTCAGGCGCTGCGTGGTGAGCCGATTACCATATATGGTGATGGCAGTCAGACCCGCTCATTCTGCTATGTCGATGATTTAGTGGACGGGTTTGTGCGGCTGATGGGTTCACCTGACGAGGTGACAGGGCCGGTTAATCTCGGCAATCCCGGCGAATTTACAATCCTGCAATTGGCAGAGCTTGTGGTTAAAATGACCGGTGCAAAATCTGAATTGATTTACGAGCCCTTGCCGGAGGACGATCCCTTGCAACGATGTCCGGATATCAGCTTGGCCAAGGAAAAGCTCGACTGGCAGCCGACCGTGCAGTTAGAGCAAGGCCTCGAGAAAACCATCGAGTATTTCTCTGAGACGATTTAACGGCTCATTAAATTTATCTCTCCCAGGAGACCTTTTTAAAATTAATCGTTTCATGGCTCCTTAACACAATTAGGCCATTCTGTGTCCCTATTTCCGCCCAAATTTGCGTCTAGAACTGCTTTCCAGTCGAGGGATCGTTGGGGAATTCTGGGAGCAAAAGCGTGTCTGGAAAGACTTTCTTAACCCATAATACGGCACGTTATCCCATTGACGCCCATTAAATCCCATGGTATCCCAAATAAGCCCATTTGTAGTGGTGTTTTGGATGGGTGTTAAAATGACGGTTGAACACTAATTATTTAGGTTTTCTGGGGGACGGGACCTCATTTAGAAAGCTTTAGAAACTCACCGTCAAAATGTGTTGAGGCGGGAAAAAATGGCTGCGTTAATCGGCAGGCATATCAATAAGATTGATAAAAAGGGGCGTGTATCGGTACCTAAACCGTTTCGCGACGCCCTTTCCTTGCCCGCCGCCAAGAAAACTGATTTCTCCGGTATCTATGTATATCGTTCCTTCAAATATCCCGCCATTGAAGGTTGCGGTGAAGCGTTTATCAAACGTGTTATTGAAAGTCTTGATGATCTTGAGTTGTTTTCCGATGAGCAGGATGACCTCGCCACGACCTTGCTGGAAAATTCTCATCAGCTGGCTTACGACACTGAAGGCCGGGTCCAATTCCCGGAAGAGCTTATTGACTATGCCGGCCTATCCTCTGAAGCCGTTTTTGTTGGCCGTGGCACCCGGTTTCAAATTTGGCAACCCGCCGCTTACGAAACCCACAATGCCGAAGCCTTTGAACGCGCCCGGTCGAGGGGTGCGACACTTCGTCTTCGCTCCGATGAGGGGGATGGTTCATGACTGCCGCTGCACCTGACACCGGACATATTCCCGTCATGATGCAGGAAGTTGTCGCTGCGCTTAAACCGCGTGACGGCGGCATCTATGTCGATGGCACTTTTGGCCGAGGCGGTTACAGCCGGGCCATTTTAGAAGCCGCCGCGACGCAAGTCTTTGGCATTGATCGCGATCCCGCGGCGATTACCTTTGGCGCTGAACTGAGCGATAAATATGATGGCCGCCTCACCGTGCTGGAGGGCTGCTTTGGCGATATGGCGAGTTTGATGGCCGAGGCTGGAGTTGCTCAAGTCGATGGCGTGACGCTTGATCTCGGTGTGTCTTCGCCGCAAATCGATGATCCAATACGCGGCTTTTCCTTCCGCTTTGATGGCCCCCTTGATATGCGCATGGGGGGCGATGGCCCCACCGCAGCCGATTTTGTCAACCAAGCGCCCGAAGAAGAAATTGCCGATGTAATTTATCACTACGGCGAAGAACGTTATGCGCGGAAAATTGCCCGCGCCATTGTCGCCGCCAGAGAAACTGATCCGATTTTATCGACCACTCAATTGGTTGAAATTATCCATAGCATTGTGCGCCGGTCCAAAGATGGCATCGATCCTGCCACCCGGACTTTCATGGCGCTACGTATTCAAGTCAATGACGAGCTCGGTGAGCTTGAACGCGGCTTGGTAGGGGCGGAAAAAATTCTCAGTCCCGGCGGCCGCTTGGCCGTTGTTTCCTTCCACTCGCTGGAAGACCGTAAAGTGAAATCCTTCCTCCATGAACATGGTGGGGCGATCGGGCGCGGTTCCCGCCATTTGCCCGATAACCCCGACACGGCGCCGGTCCCGAGCTTCACTTTGGTGAAGCGCGGCGCCATTAAACCTGGAAAGGATGAAGCTGCTGAAAATCCCCGGGCACGTTCCGCCCGGCTTCGAGTGGCTGAGCGCAGTGATGCACCTGCTTGGCCAGATACTTTGGGTGAATAGAGGAGAAGAGGAGCATGCGGCAGACCACAGTACTCACACTTCTACTCGCAGCCATAATGAGCGTTGCGCTGTTCTTTTTGAAATATGAGGTTACCGATCTTGAGGAAGAGCTGAATATTCTCAATAAAGCCATCGTCGCTGATCAGGAAGGCATCCACGTCCTCAAGGCCGAATGGAGTCATTTGAACGATGTTGCCCGGATCAAGGATTTGGCATCGCGCTATCTTGAAATGAAGCCTACTCAGCCGATGCAAATTAAATCCGTGGAGGAGTTATCCGGACAAGACGGTGATGAACAGGCGATTTCAGCCGATAAGATTTCTAACAAATCTAACAAAAGGGGGTCACGCCGGTGAATTTCGAACGTCTCCGTCACCCCTTTAGTCCGCCCGAATCCAATGTTTCGGTAAAGGAGACCGCCTCTGAAATTCCGACCCACATTAAATTCGAAGGCATCCGCCGCCAGGCCCTGGAGATCGGGCGTAATCGTCTGCTGGTAACTGGTGCACTATTCACGCTGGCCTTTGCTGTGATCGCCGGACGATTGGTCGAATTGGCTCTGGTTGATCAAGCTGGAGAAGAAGCCCGCAACAATCGGATTGCGGCAACTTCGAAAATGCGCAAGGTGCGTTCTGATATAACGGATCGCAATGGTATTTTGCTGGCAACAAGTTTGCCGACTGCCTCGCTCTATGCCAACCCGCAGCACATCCTTGATCCCAAAGAAGCAGCGCGGAAATTGTCCCGGGTTTTCCCCAATTTGGACCGGTCCAAAATCCAGTCGAAACTAGCTGCGAAAAAAACCTTTGTCTGGTTGCAGCGAAATCTCACGCCAAAGACCCAGTTCGCGGTTAATGCCCTGGGCATTCCCGGCCTCTATTTTCAGCGTACGGAACGGCGGGTTTATCCGCATGGCCGCATCGTTGCCCATGCTTTGGGTCTCACAAATATTGATGGCCAAGGCTTGTCCGGTATCGAGGGATATTTTGATAAATCCCTGCGCGGCTCCGATGAGCCGATCACCTTGTCGCTGGACATTCGCGTGCAATCGATCCTGCGTGAAGAACTATTGAAATCGATGGCGGAGTTTCGGGCTATAGGTGCAGCCGGTGTGGTCATGGATGCGACCAATGGCGAAGTGCGGGCGATGATTTCGTTGCCTGACTTTAATCCTAATAAGCCGGTGACGGCTGCTGGTATTGCCGGCTTCAACCGGGTTACCAAAGGCGTCTATGAAATGGGCTCGACCTTCAAGTTGTTCACAGCCGCCATGGCGCTAGATACCGGTGCGGCGCGCCTCAGGGATCGTTATGATGCGACTAAGCCAATTAAAGTTTCCCGTTTTCTAATATCTGATTATCACGCCAAGAACCGCTGGCTTTCAGTGCCGGAGATCATTGTCTATTCTTCCAATATCGGCGCCGCTAAAATGGCGCTTGAGGTCGGCACGGCGGGTCAAAAAAAATACCTCAAACGTTTTGGCATGCTGAAACCGGCAGCGATTGAACTGCCGGAAATTGGTTCTCCCCTGACGCCCGATCGCTGGCGCGAGATCAACACCATGACAATTTCCTATGGCCATGGCATTGCAGTTAGTCCGATCCAATTGGTTGCCGGTATTGCTGCCCTGGTTAATGGCGGCAATCTCTATAATCCTAGGATGATCAAGTTTTCAAACGGCCAGCAAGCGGTTGGCTCAAGAGTTCTCTCTAAGTCTACATCAAAAAAAATGCGTGGGCTGATGCGCTTGGTTGTGCGTAACGGCACTGGCCGGAATGCTGATGTGCCGGGCTATTTGATTGGTGGCAAGACCGGCACAGCAGATAAACCGGGCCCGCGTGGTGGTTATGGTGACCGCCGGGTGATCTCGTCTTTTGTCGCGGCCTTCCCGATGAATAAACCGCGCTATGTAATTTTGGCGCTGTTGGATGAGCCGAAAGGAACACAACGGACGCATGGCTATGCGACGGGCGGTTGGGTGGCCGCCCCAGTGGTTGCGCGCGTGGTTAAAAGGATGGCGCCTCTGTTAGGGCTTAAGCCATCGCAACTTGCAGAAAAACTGCCGAAGCCGGGGGATGATCTTTTCATCGCGGCCAGAGCAACAAGACGCTGACGTCGTGGGGATCTAAATGAGGGAAACCCATTGCGATTAGCAGATTTATTGGTGGGATATGAATGGAAAAGTATGTCAGGCAGAGATTTTGTAGATACTGACATTTTGGGAATAACCGCTGATTCGCGTCAGGTAGGACCGGGCTTTTTGTTCGCGGCCCTTTCCGGCGTCCAGATTGACGGTGCCAAATTTATTCCGGAGGCAATTGCCGCCGGTGCGACGGCCCTTTTGGTCTCGCTTGAAAGCTATCAGGAGGGTCTTGCCGGTGATATAGATGCTGACATCAGTCTCGTACCGGACCGCAACCCACGCCGTCGCTATGCAAAAATGGTGGGCCGGTTTTATCAACCCCAACCCGATCATGTTGTCGCTGTAACCGGCACCAATGGTAAATCCTCGGTTGCTGAATTTGCCCGCCAGCTCTGGCAGGCTTGTGGTCAGCCAGCGGCTAGTTTTGGCACGCTGGGTCTGATCGCCCCGGGTCGCGAGGAGAGCGGCAGCCTAACCACGCCTGATCCGGCTGATCTTCATAAGACGCTTAGAGACCTAGTTGAGAATGGTGTCAGTCATGTCGCCCTAGAAGCGTCCAGTCACGGACTTGATCAATTTCGCTTAGATGGTGTTGAAATAAAAATTGCCGCTTTCACCAATCTCAGCCGTGATCATCTTGATTATCATGCAAGTATGGAAGACTACTTTGGCGCCAAATTGCGATTGTTCACCGAGGTGTTGGACAGCGATGGTGTTGCTATTATTAATGCCGATGATGCAAAAAGCGAAGCTCTTGCTGCAGCCTTGGAAAAACGCCGGATTAAGATTTTAAGTTATGGAATTGAGGCCGGCGACATCAGGCTCAAAAATATTGAGCCGTTAGCGGATGGCCAGCGCTTGTCACTGAAGGTGCTGGGTAAAGATGTCGAGCTAACCTTGCCGTTGATTGGCGGTTTCCAGAGCATGAACGCGCTCTGTGCTTTAGGTATCGTTATCGCCGATGGCGCTGATCAAGCTCAGGCCGTAGCTGCGCTTGGAAAACTTGCCGGTGTGCGGGGGAGGCTTGAACTTGCGGCCCGTCACGGTAGTGGCGCCGGTATTTATGTTGATTACGCTCACACACCGGATGCGCTCAAGCATGTTTTAACGGCGCTAAGGCCTCATACCGCTAAAAAACTGAAAGTCGTGTTCGGCTGCGGCGGCGACCGGGATAAAGGCAAGCGTCCGGAAATGGGCGCAATTGCTACCCGCTTCGCCGATGAAGTGATTGTCACCGATGACAATCCCCGGACCGAAGACGCTGCTCCCATTCGGGCGGAGATTATGACAGCCTGTCCAGACGCCTTGGAAATTGGTGACCGTAAGGAAGCGATTTTTACCGCTGTTGACGGACTCAATGACGGTGATCTATTGGTCATTGCCGGTAAAGGGCATGAGCAGGGCCAGATCATCGGCGATGACGTGCTGCCATTTGATGATGTTGAGATTGCCAAACAAGCTGTTGCAGGAGGTAGTGCATGACCGGCCTTCAGCAATCCAGCACGTTATGGCGCTCAAATGACGCAGCCAAAGCAACCGGTGGAATATCAGCAGCAGATTGGAGCGCTGCGGGTGTTTCCATTGATAGCCGGACGGTTGAGCAAGATGACCTCTTTATCGCTATTTCAGGGCCAAACTTTAACGGCCATGATTATGTTCAAAGTGCTTTGGAAAATGGCGCGGCAGCGGCGATTGTTGCCGAGGCCGTTGACGGGGCTGGCGCCGAGGCGCCGCTGCTGAAAGTCAGTGATACCTTCGCGGCGCTCAACGATCTGGGCCGGGCGGGACGTGACCGCTCAGATGCCAAGGTGATCGCAGTCACCGGCAGTGTCGGTAAAACCGGGGTTAAAGAGGCGCTCGGGAAATTATTGTCAGATCAGGGCGAGACTTCCTACAGCCGCGGTAGTTTTAACAATCATTTTGGCGTGCCGCTATCGCTGGCGCGTTTGCCGCAAAGTGCAGAATATGCCGTGTTTGAGCTAGGCATGAACCATGCCGGTGAATTAACTCCGTTATCACAGATGGTCAGGCCAATCGTCGCCATTGTAACGACGGTAGAGCCCGCCCATATCGAGTTTTTCTCATCGGTCGAAGATATCGCCCGCGCCAAGGCTGAGATATTTAATGGCCTGGAGGAGGGCGGTACGGCCATCCTCAACCGGGATAACGCCTATTTTGACTTGCTGTCCGATGCCGCTTCAGCGGCAGGTGCCGGAAAAGTCATCGGTTTTGGAGTACATCATGAAGCGCAATATAAACTGCTGGATTTTGTGCTGCGGTCCGATGGCTCAACCGTCGAAGCCTCGTTTAATGGTTACCGTTTTTCTTATCAGCTGACGATGCCTGGGCGTCACTGGGTGATGAATAGCTTAGCTGTACTGGCGGCTGTCGAGGCTGTCGGCGCCGATGTTTTTGCTGCCGCACGTGCCTTCGCCGAGATTAAGCCACCGAAAGGCCGGGGTGAGCGGCATATCCTTTCTATTGGTGATGGCAGTTTTGAACTTATCGATGACAGCTACAACGCCAGTCCGGTTTCAATCGCGGCGGCGCTGGAGGTTCTGGCTCAAGCAGAGCTGGGGCCTTCAGGCCGCCGGATTGCAGCCCTTGGCGATATGCGGGAGCTTGGTGATAAATCAGCAGACCTTCATCAAGGCTTAGTCACACCTGTTGTTGCTGCCGGTGTTGATCTTGTCTATGCCGCAGGGCCGGAGATGAAACATTTGTGTGACGCTCTGCCGGAAACAATAGGTGTCGTTCGCACCAATAATTCCGCAGCGCTCATTGAGCCTCTGCTCGACGCACTTCAGCCGGGTGATGTCGTTCTGGTCAAAGGTTCGGCGGGATCTCTGATGGGCCTAGTCGTTGATGCACTTAAAGAAAATATTGAAAGCAAGGAGATCCTGAATGCTGTTTAACACCCTTGCGCAATTTGCCGATCAAGTCGCCTTTTTTAATCTGTTTCGCTATATCACCTTTAGAACCGGCGGCGCGATGATGACGGCGCTGATCGTGAGTTTTATTTGCGGGCCGATCATCATCAAATGGCTCAAAGTCCATCAGAAAAAAGGCCAGCCGATCCGTGAGGACGGGCCGGAAGGTCATTTGATTACCAAAGTGGGCACACCGACAATGGGCGGCTTTATGATCCTGCTGGCCTTGGTGATATCAACGCTGCTATGGGCTGATCTCCGCAACGGATATATTTGGGCAGCACTTGGAGTCACGGTCGGCTATGGCATGATCGGTTTTATCGATGATTACATCAAAGTCACAAGGCAAAATTCCAGCGGGCTGCCAGGTAAGCTCAAAATGCTGCTGCAGATTTTTATCGCCGTGGCGGCAACACTTTATATCATGAGCCTAACCCGTGAACCTTTGGCGACATCGCTTTCCATTCCGTTCTTCAAAACCGTGCTGATTGATCTTGGCTGGTTTTTTGTCGCTTTTTCCTGCCTTGTTATTGTCGGCTCTTCCAATGCGGTTAACCTGACCGATGGTCTGGATGGTTTGGCGATTGGTCCGGTGATGATCGCCACCGGAGTCTTTGCCTTAATCTCGTACGTTATCGGTAACTCGGTGTTTTCAAATTATCTGCAGCTCAACTATGTGCCGGGTGCAGGTGAGCTTTCGATTTTCTGTGGGGCGCTCATCGGTGCCGGTCTCGGCTTTCTTTGGTATAATGCGCCGCCGGCCATGGTCTTTATGGGTGATACCGGTTCGCTGTCGATGGGCGGTGCATTGGGTTCCGTAGCCGTCATTACCAAGCATGAATTGGTGCTGGCAATCGTTGGCGGCTTGTTCGTGTTGGAAACTGTTTCGGTCATCGTTCAAGTCATTTCCTTTAAGCTGACCGGTAAACGCGTCTTTGCGATGGCGCCATTACATCATCATTTTGAGAAAAAAGGCTGGGCTGAGCCGACCATTGTAATCCGTTTTTGGATCATTGCTGTGATCCTGGCGATAGCCGGGCTGGCAACTTTGAAACTGAGGTAGAGAGACAAGTGATCAACGTAACTTCCTTTGCCAATAAGCCGGTAGGTGTGCTGGGACTGGGCCGCTCCGGCCTCTCTGCCGTCCGCGCTTTGGCTGCGGGAGGGGCCGAAGTTTGGGCTTGGGATGATGAAGAAGCAACCCGGAACAAGGCGATGGCAGAAGGTGTCGAACTTACAGATCTTTATAAAAGTGACTGGTCTCAGCTAACGACTTTGGTTTTAAGCCCCGGCATTCCGGATCAATATCCGGAACCCCACGAAATCGCCAGCCGCGCCCGCGACGCCGATTGCGAAATTATTTGTGATGTTGACCTCTTAGCTCGGGAAGTAGCTACCGCTCGTTTTGTCGGCATCTCCGGCACCAATGGCAAGTCAACCACGACGGCGCTGATTGGGCATATATTAAAAGCTGCCGGGCGATCGGTTGAGATCGGCGGAAATTACGGTATCCCAGCTTTGGATATGGCGCCACTCGGTGAAGACGGCACTTATGTGCTGGAACTGTCATCTTATCAATTGGAGCGTATTCCCTCGGTTCGTCTCGATGTTGCGGTGCTGCTTAATATTTCACCGGATCATTTGGATCGTCACGGTGGTCTCGATGGTTATGTTGCTGCCAAGCGAATTTTGTTCGAGCGTACCAAAGAATTTGCTCCAGCTATTATTGGTATGGAAGATTCTCATTGCCGGGGTATCTCCCTGGAATTGATGCTCGACCGGGGCGGTAAAGGCATTGTGCCGATCTCGGGCAGCGCCAGAACCCCTGGCGGCGTCTATGTCGAGGACGGCATGCTAATTGACGATCTCGAAAATCAGCAAAACTCGATCATGGATATGCGTTCGGTAGCGACTTTGCCGGGTGGGCATAATTGGCAAAATGCGGCAGCGGCCTATGCGGCGGCTCGGGCTGCCGACATTAAGCCTGAAGAAATCGCCACAGCAATTAGGTCATTTGCGGGCCTCGCCCATCGCCAGGAAATGGTCCGCGAGATCAATGGCGTCACCTATATTAATGACAGTAAGGCTACCAACACCGAAGCCGCTGCTAAGGCACTGCAGTGCTACCAAAATATTCATTGGATCGCCGGTGGCCAATTTAAAGAAGATGACCTCGGCTCCATTGAACAAGTGTTGCCGCAGATCAAGCAGGTTTATCTTATCGGAGAAGCGCAAGGCCAGCTAGCTGAACTGCTCGGCTCTAACGTCCCAGCAGTTCAATGTGACGATCTCGAAGCGGCAGTGAAGGTTGCTCATCAAGCAGCGCAAAGTGAAGGCGGTGGGACGGTTCTATTGTCGCCGGCCTGTGCGTCCTTCGATCAATTTAGTGATTTTGAACAACGCGGTGACACTTTCCGCGATCTTGTCACCAATCTGGAAGCAGGTGCTGCATGAATTCGACCTTCTCCCGTTCTGATGAAAGTCTCTTTGGCCGCTGGTGGTGGACTGTTGACCGCTGGATGATTGCAGCGATCATTGCGATTTTAGCGATGGGGGCGATTTTAGCTCTGGCCGCCAGCCCAGCGGTTGCTGAACGCATTGGGCTTGATACATTTTACTTTGCTCAACGCCAATTCATCGTTCTGCCCTTCGTCTTAATTGTCATGTTTGCGGTGTCATTGTTGAACCGCAGTGGTGTGCGCCAACTCGCCGTCATCTGTTTTGGGCTGGCAGTTTTATTGATGATTTATACGCTGGTGAACGGCACCGAGGTAAAAGGCGCCACCCGCTGGGTCACTCTCGCCAGTTTCTCTATCCAGCCATCCGAATTTGTCAAACCGAGTTTCGCTATCATCGCCGCCTGGATGTTTTCGGCCTGGCGGCTCAAAGAAGATTTTCCCGGCTATATGGTGGCGGTCGGACTGTATTTGACAGTTGTTGCTTTATTGCTGATGCAGCCGGATGTCGGCATGGCAATTTTGGTAAGTGTCGTCTGGGGCGTTCAGTTTTTCCTAGCCGGTCTGCCGATGTTGCTGGTATTGGCGATTGGCATTGTTTTTATCTCCGGCGGATTTGCCGCCTATTTTAATTTTGAACATGTGCAAAGCCGCATCGACCGCTTTTTCGATCCGGCAAGCTCCGAGGCCTATCAGGTCATGCGGTCGCTCGAAGCTTTTCGCAATGGCGGTGTGTTTGGCCGGGGACCGGGTGAAGGTCATGTTAAAGCGGTGCTGCCGGATGCCCATGCTGACTTTATTTTTGCTGTCGCCGGTGAAGAATTTGGTCTCGTCATGACATTGCTGATTGTGGCGCTGTTTTTGTTCGTTGTGCTGAGAGGATTTGGCCGCGCTTTTAAAGAAACTGATCTGTTCGTTCAACTCGCCGTTGCCGGGTTGCTGGTTCAATTTGGGCTGCAAGCCATCATCAATATGGCCTCAACGCTCAACCTGATGCCAACCAAAGGAATGACCTTGCCGTTTATCTCTTATGGAGGCTCATCAATGATGGCTTTGGCGATTGGTCTCGGTATGGTGCTGGCGCTGACCCGCGAACGGCCGGGTCAGGAAAACGCGTTGCGTGATCTCGGTGGTCGAGATATGGGAGGACGCCTGATTTAATGGCTAATTCTTCTGCCAATCTTCTTGTTGTCTTAGCTGCCGGCGGCACCGGTGGTCACGTATTCCCGGCTGAAGCGCTAGCAGCTGAGCTCAGCAGTCGCGGCTATCGGCTGGCGCTCGTTACTGACCGGCGCGGTGGTGATTTAAGTGGGCGTCTAGGTGAGCTTGAAACCCATCGCGTACGCGCTGGCGGCATAGCCGGCAAAGGTATATTGGCCCGTATTCTTAGTGCCTTTGAATTGATGATCGGCACCGTGCAAGCATGGTTTCTGCTGCGCCGTTTAAAGCCTGCTGTGGTCGTTGGTTTTGGCGGCTACGCCTCGGTGCCGACGATGCTGGCTGCTGCTCATTCCGGCACTAAGGCGGCAATTCACGAACAAAATGCCGTGCTGGGCCGGGCCAATCGCCTGCTGGCCAGCCGGGTCGCAAGCATTGCGACCTCTTTCGAGAAAGTTTCCGAAATTCCGGAAGCTGCTAAGTCAAATGTAGTAGTCACTGGTATGCCGGTGCGCCCTGCGGTGACGACAGTTAGGGAGCGCTCTTACCCAGACCTCGGCAGTGACGGTGATATCAATTTAGCCGTTTTCGGCGGCAGTCAGGGCGCACATATATTTAGTGTGGTCGTGCCGGAGGCGATGAAGCGGCTTGATGAAACTCTGCGCCGCCGGATTAGAATAACCCAGCAAAGCCGCCCAGAAGATATTGATGAGGCCAAATCTGCCTATCGCAGTATCGGTGTTGATGCCGAGCTTTCGACTTTCTTTAACGATGTGCCGGATCGCATTGCTTCTGCTCATTTGGTGATCTGCCGCTCTGGCGCTTCTTCCATTGCCGAGCTGACGACCATTGGCCGCCCGGCGATTTTTGTACCTTACCGCCATGCCGTGGATGATCATCAATCGAGAAATGCCCATGCAGTTGATGAAGTTGGCGGCGGCTGGCTGATCCCGGAAGACGCCTTCACCGATGTTGTGCTGGCGGAGCGTTTGGAAGCTCTGTTCGCCATCCCGCGTATGCTCGAGAATGCCGCCACGGCGGCAAAATCGGCCGGTGTGCCGGATGCGGCGGCACGGCTTGCCGATATGGTGGTGGGCCTAATGCCTGATGGTAACGATAAAACCGGGCCCGATACTGATGATCGGAGGGCAGCAGCATGAGGGGACTGCCGCTTGATCTCGGTATCATTCATTTCGTCGGCATCGGAGGTATCGGCATGAGCGGCATTGCCGAAGTGTTACATAACCTCGGATATGCCGTGCAGGGCAGTGATATGGCGGAAGGCGCTAATGTCGTCCGCCTAAGAGGGCTCGGCATTGACGTCAAAGTTGGTCACGCCGAAGAAAATTTGGGCAAAGCTGAAGTTGTGGTGATTTCCTCGGCTGTCAAAGCCGGCAACCCGGAACTGGAAGCTGCCCGTCAGCGCCTGATGCCGGTGGTGCGCCGGGCCGAGATGCTGGGCGAACTCATGAGGCTAAAATGGTCTATTGCCGTTGGCGGTACTCATGGCAAAACCACTACGACGTCATTAGTGGCAGCCCTATTAGAAGCCGCCGAGATGGACCCCACGGTTGTAAATGGCGGCATTATCAATGCCTGGGGAACCAATGCGCGTCTCGGCGATGGTGACTGGATGGTTGCGGAAGCTGATGAATCCGACGGCACATTTGTCAAATTACCTTCGACAATTGCTGTAGTGACCAATATCGATAGCGAGCACATGGATCACTATGGCTCATTCGATGCGCTGCGCGATGCTTTTGTTACCTTTGTTGAGCAAATTCCGTTTTATGGTTTTGCCGCCCTTTGCATTGACGATACCGAAGTGCAGGCGCTGATCCCCCGAGTCTCAGACCGCAAAATCATCACTTACGGGGAATCTCCACAGGCTGATATCCGGATCGCTAATATTGAGGCGTCGAGGGAAGGATCCAGTTTTGATATCGTTATTGCCGATCGCAAATCAGACGAAGAACGTACCATCGAAAAACTGCTTCTGCCGATGGTCGGTGGGCACAATATCCTCAATGCCGCCGCAGCTATCGCCATTGCTTTGGAAATGGGGATCGCTGATGAGTTGATCCGTCAGGGCCTGACTAATTTTGCCGGTGTAAAGCGGCGTTTCACCAAAACCGGTGAGGTCGATGGCATTTCGATCATTGATGATTATGGTCACCACCCGGTTGAAATTTCCGCCGTGCTTGAAGCTGCCCGTACGGCGACACCATCGGGCCGGGTTATGGCTGTCGTGCAACCCCATCGCTATTCCCGCCTCCAGGATTTATTCGAGGAGTTTTGCACCTGCTTTAACAATGCCGACATTGTTGTCGTTGCTGATATCTATGCCGCCGGTGAGACGCCACTAGAAGGGGTCAGCCGGGATAGTTTAGTTGAAGGCTTGCGCTCCCACGGTCACCGTATGGTAATCCCGCTAGAGCAACCAGAAGATCTCGCCAGTCTGGCCAGTGAACATATGAGTTCCGGCGATATGGTGGTCTGCTTAGGGGCCGGCAGTATAACGGCCTGGGCCAATAGCTTGCCCGACGAGTTGGCCGAATTGCGCGGGTCTAAAAAGGAGGTGGCTGGATGATGGCGGCTCCTCGTTTCCCTGATGGTTTAATGGCCAAACTTCCACCCGTAAAAGGACGGTTGGAAGAAAACGCCGAACTCGCAAAATCGACCTGGTTCCGGGTAGGAGGTCCTGCCGAAGTTATGTTCCAGCCGCGCGATCTCAAAGATTTGACAAATTTTCTTGCCCATAAGCCCGATGACGTGCCGATAACGATAATTGGTATCGGCTCTAATCTGATGGTGCGGGATGGCGGCGTGCCGGGCGTGGTGATCAGGCTGGGCGAGGTGTTTACCGACATTTCAGTTGATGGTTTGGAAATTGTGGCTGGCGGCGGTGTTTCTAATCTCAGGCTCGCCAATGCAGCGCGCGATGCCGGCATTAAAGGATTTGAATTTCTGACCGGCATTCCAGGTGCGGTAGGCGGGGCGCTCCGTATGAATGCGGGTGCCTATGGCGCTGAAACCAAAGACATTGTGCAAAGCGTAAAGGCGATTGATGAGCAGGGAGCCATTATCGAGCTCTCGGTCGACGATATGAAGTTCAGCTATCGCCATTCCGATGCGCCGGCTGATCTAATTTTCGTCGAAGGCCGTTTCAAAGGAGAAGCTGGTACGACTGCCGGCATCGGAGCCAGGATGAAGAGTATCCGGGCGCAGCGTGAACAGTCGCAGCCGATTAAAACGCCAACTGGCGGCAGCACGTTTACTAATCCTCCCGATGCCAAAGCGTGGGAGCTTATTGATCAAGCCGGTTGCCGCGGCCTCATGCGGGGCGGAGCGGTGGTCTCTGAAAAACACTGCAATTTCCTTATTAATACCGGTTCGGCAACGGCAGCTGATCTTGAAGGTCTTGGCGAAGAAGTGCGCCGCCGGGTGTTTGAGACCAGTGGCGTCAAATTAGAATGGGAAATCCGCCGTATCGGCGTGCCCGGCCAGCCAAGCGTAGAGGAGGTTTCCTCATGACGCGGCATGTAGCGGTATTGATGGGCGGCTGGTCGGCTGAGCGGGAGGTTTCGCTGGTGAGCGGAGCGGCTGTCAGCAACGGTTTAGTTGAAGCCGGTTACCAGGTGACTTCGATTGATGTACAGCGCGACGTTGGCGCTTTGTTGACCCGGCTCTATCCCAAACCGGATGCCGTCTTTAATGCCCTGCATGGCCGCTACGGTGAAGATGGCTGCATCCAAGGTTTGCTTAATATTTTGGATATCCCTTACACCCATTCAGGCGTATTGGCCTCGGCTTTAGCGATGGATAAGCCGGTGGCGAAATCGGTTTTTGAAGCGGTTGGCATTAAGGTCGCCGAACATAAAATTGTCAGCCGTGAAGAGCTTATTGCCGGAGTTATGGAGCCGCCTTTTGTTGTCAAACCCTACAACGAAGGATCCAGCGTCGGCGTTCACATTGTCATGGAAGGTGATAATTACCTGCCAAGCGCAGAAGACTGGAGCTTTGGCCGCTCTGTGATGGTTGAGAAATTTATTCCTGGTCGTGAGCTCACCGTATCGGTCATGGGAGAGCAGGCTTTAGCGGTCACAGAGATAACCACCGGTCACGGTTTTTATAACTATGACGCTAAATATGCTGATGGTGGCTCTGAGCACCAAATACCCGCCGATATTCCGAAAAAAGTTTATGACGAAGCGATGCGAATTTCAGTGCTGGCTCATGAATGTCTGGGGTGTCGGGGCGTGTCCCGTGCCGATATTCGCTATGACGGCAAAGACCTATTTATGCTGGAAGTAAACACCCAACCCGGCATGACGCCGACCTCCCTGGTGCCGGAGCAGGCAGCGCACGCAAATATTTCGTTTAACGAGTTGGTAAGCTGGCTCGTGGAGAATGCAGACACTGATGATTAAGGGTGACACATAGTGGCATGGTTTAGCAAAGCCGATGCCGCCCCTAAAAAGGCAAGCAGCAAGCGGGGCCAAAAACGCCGGCGCGTCAAACCGCTGTGGCGCAGTCCCTTGTTTGTCACCGGTTATGTACTGGTCATCATCTCCAGTGCCAGCCTTGCCGGTTGGTGGGTCTGGCAAAGTGGCTGGGTGCAAACCACGGCTGAGCGGGCTAAATGGATGATCATTGCAGGTGCTGCCAAAACCGGCTTTTCGGTTCGAGAAATATTTGTTGAAGGCCGCTTCGAGACGCCCCGGAAAAGCCTCTTGAAGGCGCTGCGGCTTGAGCGTGGGGCGCCGATCTTGGCTTTTGATCCGCAAGCGGCGCGTGAACGGGTCGAGGCGCTGCCCTGGGTACGCCATGCGGTGATTGAACGGCAATTGCCGGATGTTGTTCATCTGCAATTGAACGAGCGGCGACCGATGGCATTATGGCAGCGTGGCGGAAAATTCTCTCTCATTGATACCAACGGTGAGCTGATCCCACTGAAAGATGTCAGCAATTATACCAATCTAATCGTCATTATCGGTAAAGATGCGCCGCGTCATGCAGCCGTGTTGTTTGAAGTATTGGCGGCGGAACCTAAATTGGCGAGCCAGGTTAGAGCGGCAGTGCGAGTTGGTGCGCGCCGCTGGAATCTTCACCTAATTAATAAAATTAAAATACAGTTGCCGGAAGATGATCCGGGTGCTGCCTGGAGTCATTTGGCTGAGCTCAACCAAAAATATGCCTTGTTGTCCCGGGATTTAATCAGTGTGGATTTGAGACTGGCCGATCGAATTGTCATCCGTGAAGTAAAGAAGGGCTCGCCTGATGAGAAGTTCGATATCGTGCCAAATCTGCCAAAGCGAAAACAGAAACCCAAATCCCGGCCTTATAACCGGCCCAACCGTCATCCCGGTGGCCGCTTGATCAGCGAAAGAGATACGTAAGTTTGAATATGATACAGAAAGCGCCCACTAAATCGGCCAGCCGGACTGGCCTTATAACCGCCCTGGATATCGGTACAACCAAGGTTGCCTGTTTTATCGCTCGCCCCTTGGAAAATGGTGATGCGGAGGTGATCGGCGTCGGTCACCAGGTGTCAAAAGGTATCAAGAACGGCAACATCGTCGATATGGCGGCTGTTGAAGATTCAATCCGGACCACTGTAGAGACGGCGGAGCAAATGGCCGGTGAAAATGTCAACGAAGTTGTGCTCTGTGTTTCGGGCTGCATTCCGGATTCAAAACTTATATCTTTTGATGTCGCCATCTCGGGCCACGAAATAAGTGATGTCGATCTTAAACGCGCCCTTGATCCAACCTGGTTGTATTCGCAGCAGGCCGAAGACCGCCAGATTATTCATACCGTTCCGGTCGCCTATAGCATTGATGGCAATCCCGGCGTTAAAGACCCGCGCGGTATGTACGGCGAAAAACTGGGCGTCAACATGCATGTTATTACGGCATCAGCCGGGGCCCTTCGGAACATGACTGCCTGCATAAACCGCTGCCATTTGGATATTGAATCCCGGGTCGTTGCGCCCTATGCCGCCGGCTTAGCCAGTCTGGTTGAAGACGAAAAAGAGCTCGGCGTAATTTGTATCGATATGGGCGGCGGCACGACCGACCTCTCGGTCTTTTTCGATGGTGAAATTGTTTACACTGATTCTGTGCCGCTTGGCGGCAATCATGTCACCAATGATATCGCTCGCGGGCTGTCGACACCGGTATCTTATGCCGAGCGCATGAAGACACTTTACGGCAGTGCCGTGCCCTCACCGTCAGACGATCAGGAAGTCATCAAAGTGCCTCTCGTCGGTGAGGAGGATGATGGCGAAAATCAAATTTCACGGTCAATGCTGGTGGGTATTATCCGGCCGCGCATTGAAGAGATTTATGAGTTGGTTCGCGAAAAATTGGAGCCAACCGGGTTTGAAAAGGCTGGTGCGCGCCGAGTTGTCTTAACTGGCGGCGCCTCTCAATTGACCGGAGCGCGCGAATTAGCCGGTGAAATGTTGGATAAACAGGTCCGTTTGGGAAGGCCAAATTACGTTAAGGGATTGGCTGAATCCGTTAATGGGCCTGCGTTTGCGGCCCCTGCAGGTCTCATACAAGTGATTTTAAAGGAACGAAGTGCGGCAGCAACGACGTCGTCGCGCACGATAGAGGTTTCGGGCGGTAAATTCGGCCGTTTTGGACAATGGATAAAGGAAAACATTTAGTAACCTTTTGCCCGTAGAATCTTGGGCAATGTGATTTTGTTCTCAATTGGGGAAATTGGGGAAACGAACCGCTCCTCTGCTGGAGAAGCCAGCATATCCGGCGGGTGAGCAATTTGTTTTGGAGTTGGAGGCCATTATGAGCATCAATCTTACACTACCTTCGGGCTCGATTGAGTCAGAATTAAAACCCCGCATTACAGTTATCGGCGTCGGCGGCGCGGGCGGTAATGCGGTCAACAACATGATTTCATCAGGCTTGGAAGGTGTCGAATTCTTAGTTGCGAATTCTGATGCACAAGCCTTGGCTCATTCGAAATCGGAGCGGCGCATTCAGATGGGGATTAATATTACCCAGGGTCTGGGTGCCGGCGCTAATCCGGATATCGGCCGCGCTGCTGCCGAAGAATCGATGGAAGAAATTGTCTCTCATATGCGGGATGCCAATATGGTGTTTATCACAGCCGGTCTCGGCGGTGGTACCGGCACGGGTGCAGCCCCGGTGATTGCTAAGGCAGCCCGTGAATATGGCATTTTGACTGTCGGCGTAGTGACCAAGCCCTTCCAGTTCGAGGGCGCTAATCGGATGAAAATGGCCGAAGCTGGCTTGGAAGAATTGCAGGCCTATGTCGATACGCTGCTGATAATTCCGAACCAGAATTTATTCCGTGTCGCCAATGAAAAAACCACTTTTGCAGATGCCTTTAAGATGGCTGACGATGTTCTGTATTCTGGCGTTCGCGGTGTTACGGATTTGATGGTTATGCCGGGTCTGATCAATCTCGATTTTGCCGACATTAAATCGGTGATGAGTGAGATGGGTAAAGCCATGATGGGTACTGGTGAAGCCGAAGGCGAGCGTCGGGCAACCGAAGCTGCTGAGCAGGCGATTGCTAATCCGTTGCTGGATGACACTTCGATGAGCGGTGCCAAAGGCGTGCTGATCAATATTACTGCCGGTTCCGACATTACGTTGTTTGAAGTGGATGAAGCGGCTAATCGCATCCGGGATGAAGTTGACGGCGAATCAAATATTATATTCGGCTCAACTTATGACGAAGCACTTGAAGGACGGGTGCGGGTTTCAGTTGTTGCTACTGGCATCGAATCTGTTGCTGGAGTGAGGCCCGAACCGGTTGTCCGGACCGTTACTCAGGCGACTGCAACACCGAAAGCATTGAATGCGCCGCCAAAACCAGAGCCTGAAAAAATCGCACCGCCAGCTGCAGTCGCGCCGGTAAATATGATACCGCGTCCGGAAAAGGCGGCGATAGAAACCGAAGTCAAACCTGAACCGATAGCAGAACCTATTGCTGAAGAACCGGTTATAGAAGAAGCACCCCTGCCGGAAGACGATAAAATTCCGTCGTTTCTTTCGAATATCAAGAAGGATGAAGACGTGTTTATACCGGCCGAACCTGCCGTCACAACAGGAGCATTAGAACCGGAAACGCCAGCTGATCCATTTGCCGCGGCGGATATGGTGAATGCCCACAAGGAACCTGAAGTTCAGGAGCCACCAAAGAAATCTGGTCTTAGCTTGTTCGAGCGCGTTACCGGTGTTGCCCGCGGCGACAAAAAGCGTGCTGAGGTTAAGAAGCCGGAACCCGAAGAGAAAATCGAGGCGGTTGGTGAGGTGGCGCCGGAACCAGAAGCAATTCCGGAACCAATCCCAGAACCTGAGCCTGAACCTGAGATTGTCGCCGAAGTGGCGCCGGAACCAGAACCAATTCCGGAACCAGAACCAATTCCGGAGCCAGAGCCAATTTCGACGCCGGAACCGGTAATCGAGGAAACTACAATTGAACCGGTTGTAGAAGCCGTGCCCGATGCGATACCGGAACCGCTGGTGGAAACGGTGGCTGAAATACCGGCAGAATCAATTACCGAATCGCCGGCAGAAATGTCTGTAGAAGCGGCCGAAGAGGATATTCCGCCACCGCAAAGCTTATTAGGTGATCTCGATCCGGAAGATCGTCTGACGGGAACTCAGGAAGAAGAGGATGTCCTTGATATTCCAGCGTTTTTACGGCGTCAGGCCAATTAGGAGTTAATTATTTTCGGCTCGAATTTAGACGTAACATTTTGCAATATTAGTTGATTTGAGTACTCACGGGGGCGTTGCTACAACACTCTCGGAGTACTCAAGCTTTTTAGGGCAATACCCTAAAGCTAAAGGCTCCAGATTTTGGGGACACCTTAGTTAGAAAAGACAATATGAATCACCTTGGCCAAGACACAATTTCAGGCGACTTTGATACTGCTACACCCGTGGCACCCGCGCTGAATTCGCTCAAACAGAAAACACTTCTCAGAACAATGAATTGCGTTGGTATCGCCCTTCACAGCGGCGAGAAAGTTTCGCTCACGCTACGGCCTGCTGAAGCCAATACCGGCATTGTTTTCCGGCGCACAGATATTCCCGGTTCTAAAGAAATTGCCGCCAGTTGGGATAATGTTGTCGATACGCGTATGTGCACGACCCTAGGCAATGACGATGGCGTCACGATATCGACCGTAGAACATCTTATGGCCGCATTGGCGGGCTGCCATGTCGACAATGTCTATGTCGACGTCAATGGTCCTGAAGTTCCCGTTATGGATGGCAGCGCGCAGCCTTTTGTTTTCCTCATTGAATGTGCAGGATTGCAGGAACAGGATGCGCCGCGTCAGGTGATTGAAATTCTTAAACCCATTCGGGTCGAGATCGGCGATAAAATGGCTGAAATTGTTCCCAGTGATACCTTCTCGGTTGGTTTTGAGATCGATTTCGACAGCGAAATTGTCGCTAAGCAGGCCATTACCGTCACCATGATCAATGGTACATTCAAAAAAGAAGTCGCCCGCGCTCGCACCTTTGGCTTTATGCATGAAGTTGAGCAACTCCAGGCTGCCGGATTGGGCCTTGGGGGCTCCTTGGATAACGCGGTTATCGTTGAAGGTGACAAAGTTCTCAACGAAGACGGCTTGCGCTACGACGATGAATTTGTCCGCCACAAAGTACTTGATGCGGTTGGTGATCTGTATTTATCCGGTGGCATGATAATGGGCAGCTTTAAAGGCGTTCGGTCAGGGCATGCTTTAACCAATCAGTTGCTGCGCGCACTATTTGCTGATCAATCAGCCTGGCGCTACGTCGACCTGAGCGAAGATGATTCGCTTGATGATGCTGATCTTGTTGCCAAAGAGGCAGAAATTGTAAGTTTAGCTGCGGCAACCGCTTAATATTCCGCAAATAGTTTGATTTAAAACCGGTTTTTTAAGAGAGCCGGTTTTTTTTCGTCTTTTAGAGATCAGACACTAGATTTGAGCAGACAAATTGGCGGAAAATGATATATTCAAGCCAGTTTAAAGCTAACAATTTTACGGCGGAAATTAGGATTAAAATTCGTATGAATCGCACGAAACGACCAATTCAGGTGTTGATGGTATTTGTTATTACCGTGATGCTTGCCGCCTGTGCAGCCGAGGAAGATACCTATAAAGAAGCCCCTGTCGAACGCTTGTATAATCAGGCGATTGCGCAGTTGGAAGAGGGCGAGTATGAAATTGCTGCTAAGGCTTTTGCCGAAGTTGACCGCCAGCATCCCTATTCGGTTTGGGCGACCAAGGCGCAACTTATGTCCGCCTATAGCTACTATCAGAATAATGATTACGACGATGCGATTATTGCCTTAGACCGGTTTATTCAAATTCATCCTTCAAACCGTGACGTGCCCTATGCTTATTATCTAAAATCGCTGTCCTATTATGAGCAGATTTCTGATGTTGGCCGGGATCAGAAAATGACCCAATTGGCGTTGAAGTCGCTTAATGAAATTGTCACCCGCTTTCCCAATAGTAAATATTCCCGGGATGCGGCGCTGAAAATTGATCTCACCCGCGATCATCTGGCAGGTAAAGAAATGGAAATTGGCCGCTATTATGAAAACCAGGGGCAGTTTTTGGGTGCTATTAATCGCTATAAAAAAGTCATCGATCAATACCAGACAACGCCCCATGTGCCGGAAGCCTTGCATCGCTTGACCGAATCCTATTTGTCCTTGGGGTTGGTTGCTGAGGCGAAGAAGACGGCTGCTGTTTTAGGCCATAATTTTCCCGGCAGCGAATGGTATATCGACTCTTATGAGATCGTTGAAGGTAAATCGGTCCGGCCTAAGGCAAAAGCGAGCCGGTGGTATTGGCCTTTTGAGTAATATTTTTTAACCCCTTTATTTAGATACGGAAATTTCGACACCCATGCTTCGCACTCTATCCATCCGCAATGTCGTATTGATTGAGTGCTTGGATTTGGGATTCGCAGGTGGCTTGGGTGTGCTCACGGGCGAAACCGGGTCAGGCAAGTCGATCCTCTTGGATGCACTTGGCTTGGCCATCGGCATGCGTGCCGACAGTGATCTCATCCGCCAAGGTGCGGATCAGAGTGCGGTGACGGCTGAGTTTGAACTTACAGACAATAAAATTATTGAAGCTCTGCTGGATGAGCACGGTATCGAAGGCGGCAGTAACTTGGTCTTGCGGCGTCTGCTGTCAAAGGATGGCCGCTCCCGCGCCTTTATCAATGATCAGCCGGTCAGTGTCTCTCTGTTGCGCCAAATTGGGGAAGCTTTGGTTGAGGTCCACGGCCAATTGGAAACCCACGGTCTGCTTGACCCGGCCAGTCATCGCCGCTTTGTCGATGCTTTTGGCAGTTATGACAATTTGCTTGAGCGCGTCGCCGGAAATTATCAGAAATGGCGCAGCGCTGTCGCGCTTTACGAAAAAGCCAAAGCCAATGTTGAAAAAGCCAAGCGTGATGAAGAATTTCTCCGTCATGCTGTCGATGAATTGCAGGCCCTTGATCCGCAAAAAAATGAAGAAGCGGAACTCGCCGGAAAACGCAGCATATTAATGAACGCCGAGCAATTGATCGAAAGCCTGCAGGAGGCCTTTAACGATTTAAATGAAGGCAATGGTGTTGAAAGCACGCTACGCTCGGCGCTGCAAAAAGTTGAACGGGTGGCGGACAAAGCCGGCGGTCAGTTTGATGAAGCAGTGGCCTCGCTGGAGCGTGCTCTCCTTGAAGCTACGGAGGGGATTGCTGAATTGGAGCGGGTATCGGGTGTGATGGAACTTGATCCAGCGGAATTGGAGCGTATTGAGGAACGTCTCTTTGCCATGCGGGGCTTGGCCCGCAAACACAACGTTGAAGTCGAGGCACTCTCTGAATTATTAAAAGATATGCAAGAGCAACTCGCTGTATTGACCGATGGAGCCGGCAATCTGGATAAATTGGCCAAACAAGTTGAGACCACTAAATCGGAATATGTTGCGGCAGCTAAAAAGCTCACGGCAGCGCGCAAAAAGGTCGCAGGTCAATTAGATAAAGCAGTCACCCAGGAATTGCCGCCGCTAAAACTGGAAGCAGCTATTTTTTCAACGCGGCTTGATCCCTTGGAGGAGCCGGATTGGAATGAATTCGGCTGCGAGTATGTTTCCTTTGAAGTTAAGACCAATCCCAACACAGCAGCTGGGCCGATCCACAAAGTGGCCTCCGGTGGTGAGTTGGCCAGGATTATGCTGGCGCTCAAAGTGGTGCTGGCGGACGCTGATGCAGTACCGACTTTGATCTTTGATGAAGTTGATGCCGGTATCGGGGGAGCAGCGGCGGCAGCCGTTGGTGATCGACTGGCGCGCCTGGCCGAAGACGTTCAAGTGCTGGTGGTGACGCACTCTCCGCAGGTGGCGGCGCGCGGCAATGCTCACTGGCAGATCAGTAAAACCGGTAACAATGACGGTAATGTCACTGAAGTCGGGGAGCTTTCCGGTGACATCCGCACCGAAGAGATCGCCCGTATGCTCTCTGGCGCTAAAATCACCGAGGAGGCGCGGGCGGCGGCCCAAAGCTTGTTGGGGGCAGCTGAGCGCGTTGAGGCCGCGCAATGACCAAGAAAAAATCGAGTGAAAAGACACCAGTTGAAGACTTAACCGATCTGGAAGCCGGCGCCGAGCTTAAAGACTTATCAGATGAAATAACATCTCACGACAAAGCCTATTATCGAGACGACGCACCTGTACTGTCTGATGGCGAGTATGATGCCTTACGATCTCGCAATCTGGAAATTGAAGCCGCCTTTCCCCATTTGATACGTGAAGATAGTCCATCTAAACGGGTCGGTGCTGCACCCGGCAGGGGTTTTTCAAAGGTCACTCACGCCCGGCCGATGCTGTCCTTGGGCAATGTATTTTCAGAAGATGATTTAGAAGATTTTCTCGGTGGCATCAGACGGTTTTTAAAAGAGCTAACCGATGATGAAAGCATTCCGCTTGAAATGGTTGCGGAACCTAAGATCGATGGCCTTTCGATTTCGCTTCGCTACGAAAAAGGAAAATTTGTGTCCGCAGCGACCCGGGGCGACGGCTCGGTTGGAGAGGATGTCACCGCCAATCTAAAAACCTTTAAGGATTTACCGTTTGAATTAAAAGGCAATGTGCCGGACGTGGTTGAAGTGCGGGGTGAAGTCTTTCTCTCGAAATCCGATTTCGCCGAGCTAAATCAACGCCAGGAAGAAGCCGGTGAGAAAATTTTCGCTAATCCAAGAAATGCAGCCGCCGGATCACTGCGCCAACTTGATGAGACCATCACGGCGTCGCGGCCGTTGAAAATGTTTGCCTATGCCTGGGGAGAACTGAGTGAACAAATTGGCGATACCCAATGGGAATTTTTTGAGCAGCTTAAAGCCTGGGGGTTTCAGGTTAACGAGCTAACACAGATTTGCGGCGATCTTGATGCGCTATTGGCCGCTTACAATGAGATATCCGAAAAACGCGCTGGGCTTGATTATGATATTGATGGCGTTGTCTACAAAGTAAACCGGCTTGACTGGCAGGAGCGGCTGGGTTTTGTCAGCCGCGCGCCGCGCTGGGCAGTGGCCCATAAATTTCCAGCAGAAAAAGCGCAAACCATTATTAACGAGATTGATATTCAGGTGGGGCGAACGGGTTCGTTGACCCCAGTTGCCAAGCTGGAACCGGTCACGGTCGGTGGTGTGGTGGTCTCTAACGCCACGCTGCACAATGAAGATGAAATCGCCCGCAAGGATATCAGAGTTGGCGATACAGTGGTGATCCAGCGCGCCGGTGACGTTATCCCGCAAGTTGTTGAAGTCGTGCTTGAAAAGCGGCCAAAGGGGTCAAAGAAATTTAAGTACCCCACCAAATGCCCGATTTGCGGCTCAGATGCGGTGCGTGATGAAGATGAGGCCGTACGCCGCTGTACCGGTGGAGCAATTTGTCCGGCGCAAGTGGTTGAGCGCTTCAAGCATTTTGTTTCCCGCGGAGCCTTCGATATTGAAGGTTTCGGCAGCAAACATGTCGAGGTGTTTTTTGATGAAGGTCTGATCACAACACCGGCTGATATTTTTCGGCTACGTAACCATGAAGCTGATCTAAAAACCCGGGAAGGCTGGGGTGATAAATCGGTCGATAATCTTCTGGCGGCAATTGAGGAGCGTCGCACAGTCCCGCTTGAGCGGTTTATTTATGCGCTCGGTATCCGCCAGATCGGTCAGGCCAATGCGCGGCTGCTGGCAAAGCAATATATTTCCATCGGCGCCTTACGTCAGGCAATGAAAGACGCTTCGGTGATCGGCTCGGACGCCTTGAGCGATCTAAATAATATCGATGGCGTGGGCCCATCGGTGGCTAATGACCTTATCACCTATTTCAATGAAGCCCGTAATCAAGAATTACTGGATGATTTTGAAAAAGAGCTATCGATTGAAGATTTTGAGGTCTTGGATGACAGCTCCTCGCCGGTGGTTGGAAAGACCATCGTCTTTACCGGCACGCTCGAAACCGTCACCCGCGGCGAAGCTAAAGCCAAAGCCGAACAACTGGGCGCTAAAGTAGCGGGCTCGGTCTCCAAGAAAACCGATTATGTTGTCGCCGGGCCCGGTGCCGGTTCTAAGGCTAAAAAGGCTGCTGAACTGGGTGTGACAATCTTATCCGAAGAGGAATGGTTGGAGTTGATTGGTGAGGGTTAATTCTCTACTTACTACTCAGCTCAAAACTGCCATCCCAATTTTCCGGCGGCATGGCGAGGAGGTTGAGGCAGCGTTCCGACATAACTGCAGAAACAAAATCATCCGTCATCAAGGCTTCAAAGATGACGCGCGCCCTAGAAAAATCTCCGGTCCGGTAGAGCGTCAGCGCTTTTTCGTATTCTTGTTTGAGTGTTAATTTGTCAGCAGAGACTTCGGCAATTTCACCAAGTGGCTCGAAAACCGCTACAGGATTTTCCCGGCCCATAGCCACAATCGAATCCAGTTCTCGAAATAAAATTGACGACCCACAAAGTTCTACCGTGCGTTCGCCGGCCATAATTTCCGAGCCATAAAATTTATTGGCGCCTTCCAGCCGGGAGCCCAAATTGGCGGCATCCCCCATGGCCGCATAAGTAAAGCGGCGGTGCGAGCCGATATTACCGACCAGCATTTCACCACTGTTAATACCGGTCCTGGCTGCAAGTTTGCGGTCTGCGGGCAGACCAAAAGCGCCCTGCATTTGATTAAGCCGTTCCTGACAAGCCAGCGCTGCCTGAACAGCGTGCAGGGCATGCTCGCGGTCATCCATAGGCGCGCCAAAGACCGCCGTGATCTCATCGGCGACAAATTTTTCGATAAAGGCGCCATAGGACTCCAGGATATCCGACATTTCGGAAAGATAATCGTTCAAGAATGTAGCGACGTCACTGGCGCTTAGATTCTCTGACAGCGCGGAAAAACCGGCAATATCGGAAAACAATATGGTCACTTCCTTCGCTTCCCCGCCAAGTGTCGGCAGAGTGTCACTGGCGGTCATTTTCTCAATAACCGTAGGCGGCAGATAATAGGAAAAAACTTTTTTGATATAGCGCTTATCTTTGTCTGAAACTGTAAAGCGATAGCCGAGCAAGAGAGCGAACGTCAGGGCTGCAGCGAGTATGGGATCAATTAATGTTGCAGCATATCCTGCATCAAACGCCGAAGTTGCCAGCACCAGCCAAAGCAGTCCTAAGCCCGTCGCCAGAATTCCCGCTCTAATGGGCGGATAACTCAAGGTAAAAAAAGCGGCAAAAAGCGCTATTACAAAAATAATCGCGGCATTGACTATGTTTGTTAACTCGCTCAGGGCGTTATTGCGCAGAATATTGTTAACCGCTGTCGCATGGATAAACACTCCGGGAATGGAATCCCGCACCAATTCAGCCCGATATATATCTTTTGCCACCGGGTAGTGGCACCGGGCATCATGAGTAAAATTTTCAGGCCCGGTGATAAATCTTTTCGAGGTGAGGCGGCGGTCCTCTTCATCCAAAGCCGTACCGATAAGAATAACTTTGTCTTTGAAATTTTTCTCAATAAAGCTCGTGTCACCTTTTTGGATGCAGGCGAATATATCGGCGAAGGAGTAGGCGGGGATAGCTTGGCTGCCGCCGGCAAAATTAAGCGTCATTTGATTGTTTTTCGTGCCGCGCACTGTCTTTCCACCAAATTGTAACGCCCCCGTAGAGGTGACGGCTGGTGCTTGCTTCACAGCCCGGGCGGCTAGCTCCACCGCCATCACCGGTTCTTCGCGTATACCTTTCTTTAGGTCGCTCGCTTGAACCGTAAGCGGTAGGCGCCGGATGGTGCCATCTACATCTTCATCAATATTAACCACCCGGATATTTTTGTGATGGCCAACGGCGAAACTTTGACCGGCGTGAGGAGCAATCGGCTTGGCTTGGTGCTGAACTTTGCCGAGGACAATCTTATTTTGCTGGCTGGCCCGGCGCATAGAGACCAGGAGGTCACGGTCAAAGCCTCTGATGTGCTTTTCAACAGAGGTTGGCAGAATTATATCGAGACCGATGACTTTCGCCTTAGCGTTTACGACAGCGTTGATAATTTGGGCAAGCTGTTTGCTCCACATTACTTTGGGCAGGTTTCGAAAAGGCTCCCGGCGATAGGTTTCTTCATCAATTACGATAACCACAGCGGGCGAATCTGCTGGATTGGGCTCAGGTGTGAAAAATATATGCCGCAACCAATGTAGACTGTCGAGCGAAAGACCATGCAGGCGGTCGGTCGCCGGTGTCAGTAGGGCTGTTGTTGAAATGAGTGCGGCGACGAGCCCGGCAAGAATAGTTTTATTGAACATGTATTAAAGTTTAATCAGTCTTTGTAATAGCGAGATGCTGGTATCCTCTGCCAAAGGATCAACCGAGAAGACCAAACTTTTTGTACCTGCCTTAATGCGGTAAAGACCACCCGGGCTAAGCTGTACTTTGTGCTTGGCAAAATCACTGATATCACCATCGACTTTTATGGCGATTGGTTGCGATTTCTTATCAAGACGCGTGACATTGAGTTTCGATATTTTGGCCGATAAGGAAACGAATGGCGTCGTGCCATAGATCGTCAACTGAGATCGCGGTAATTTGGATTTGCCGCCCGGCTTGGCACGAAAGACCGTGACGGCGCTGCCGGACCCTTTGGCGGTTAAATTCTGCAAGTTGCCGCCATCGCATTCGACCCGCTCTCGAGTGACTTTGCCACCGACGACGATGCTTTGTTTTTGGCCGATGGTAATCTGCCCGCCAGCAATTGTTTCCCGGACACAGCTTTGCAAATAGCCAATGATGATACGATTGCCGTGGCCAATTTTGATTTTTCTGCCGGGCGTGAGGTAGTCCATAAATTGAACTGAATTGCTCGAACCTGAAATATCTTCAACAATTGCCGACGGAGCATCCGCCGCATGGCTCACCGGACCAAATACTGTCATCAGTAATAGGGCTGTGATTGCCAATAAGCTATTCATGGCACTGTCTTTGCAGTTGTGGAAACTATATCAATTATGCCGAAAAGTGGAAATGGCTGCAATAGGCTGAAGTTTTTTGGGTAGAAAAAAAGACGGTGCAGAATTTGTCTGCAGCCGCCTTTTGAAAAGGTACCCTGTTAAGCTTGCTTAATTCAGCTTTTCCGGTAATTCCTTTATTGCGCCGTCGATCAGTTCATCAGCTTTTGCATCTTTAGCATTATCGACCAGCAATTGTCGGGTGGCTGCCAGGGCAATATCCGCGGTCATGGCCCGGACTTCTGTGGTTGCATCCGTTTCAGCTTGCGCAATGCGATCCATCGCCAATTTTTCCCGGCGTTCCAATGAAGCTTCAAGATCAGCAGTCATGCGGTTTTTAAGCGCTTGAGCTTCCTCACGGGCTTGGCCGACAATATCTTCGGCTTCTTTTTCAGCGTCTGCGATTTTGCGTTTATAGCCGGCGAGTAAATCCTGCGCTTCTTCCCGCAGTTTTGTCGCTTCTTCTATCGATGCTTCAATTTCATCGATTTTCTTGTCCAAGGCTGCAGTGACAAACTTCCACATCGGTTTGGCTAAAAGCAGGACAAAAATAACAAATGATAGCGCAACCCAAAATGTCGGGCTGTCATAAAATGCCTCTTGTCCGGCCGCCGCCCCTGAAGCAGCATAGGCAGTTGAAATCATCAGCCAGTCTCCTTCATCGAGGCATCGAAAGCAGTGGAAATTGCACTGGCAACAGCTTCTTCACCGGGTTCAATTCCGATCAAGCGCTCCGTTGCCTGGGCGGCCACGCTGGCGGCTGCTTCCTGAATACCGGAAACCGCTGCTTCTTTGGCTTCAGCGATACGCTCTTCCGCCGCTTTAAGCTCACCTGACAAACGCGTGCCAAGGTCTTCATGGCGGCGTGCTGAATCATCTGACATTTCCTGCGTCGCATCAAAAATCGCTGAGCGGGCCTGCTCACGCGCCTCGGCCATTGATTTCTCGTAAGCTTCGGCTTCAGCGTTTGACTCATTTCTGAGGTTTTGGGCGGCATCAAGGTTATCGTCGATCCTTGCCTGCCGTTCCTCCAAAATGCTGCCTATCCTCGGCAGAGCAACTTTTGCCATCAGAACGTAGAGAACCAGGAACGAAATTACGAGCCAGATTATCTGAGGCGAAAATGCTGTGACATCAAATTGTGGCATAATTCTTAGCCTGTTGGTTGAAACCGTTACAAATTATCTAAATGGCGAAATTAACCAAATAGAATGATCAGTCCGATAACCAGGGCAAAAATAGCCAGAGCTTCAACCAGCGCAAAAGATACCCATGCGGTGGTGGTGACGGCATCTGCGGCGCCAGGGTTGCGGCCAACGGTGTTAATCAATGCTGCCCAAATAAGTCCAATACCAATGCCAGGGCCAATAAAGCCCAGTGTGGCCAAACCAGCACCGATGAGCTTTGCTGCTTCTGCGTCCATTTTAAAATTTCCTTTCGTTAGTCTTGAACAAAGAATGTTCAAATTATTAAATAATTAATGCAGATGAATTGCATCGTTGATGTAAATGCAGGTCAAAATCGTGAAAATGTAGGCCTGCAAAAATGCGATGAGGAATTCCAGCCCGGTAACGGCGACCAGTCCGGCAACCGGTACGACGCCAAATATGCCAAGCGGAACAACAAACCCGCCAACAACTTTCAGCAAAGTATGGCCGGCCATCATATTGGCAAATAACCGGATGCTGAGACTTAACGGGCGGGTAAAATATGAGATAACTTCAATAGAGATCATCAGCGGCGCCAAGATAATCGGCACGCCAGCTGGCAAGAAGAATGAGAAAAAGTGCAGGCCGTGTTTGGCAAAAGCGATAACTGTCACCATTACAAATATAACCAATGCCATGGTCAAAGTAACGGCAATGTGGCTGGTGAAGGTGAAACTATAAGGCAGCATGCCAATAAAATTACCGAATAATACAAACATGAAGATGGTAAAGATAAAGGGGAAATAGGGCCGGCCTTCCTTACCGATACTATCGCTCACCATTTTGGCGATAAACTGATAGGCCAATTCTGCCAAAAGCTGCCAGCGTCCGGGG
Source organism: uncultured Rhodospirillaceae bacterium (assembly GCA_964566055.1). Taxonomy (GTDB): domain Bacteria; phylum Pseudomonadota; class Alphaproteobacteria; order Rhodospirillales; family UBA2165; genus TMED23. The sequence continues at coordinate 33,323 of CAZMHI010000005.1, read as the reverse complement.
ATGCCGGCGCGTGGACGTACGGCAAACACCATCAAAGCGGTTGCCGCTAAAACCGAAAGTATCATAAAGGCGGAAGAGTTGGTAAATGAGGCATCGAAATCGCCGATTTGAATCGGAATCCAAGTCTTAATTTCGAATTGCTCCATTGGGCTATGGGCTTCAGCCATCTTTACTCACCTTTTGTACCATCGTTTTTTGTATCTTCACTTGCCGACCGATTAGCACGGTCAAACCCTACTGTGTAGCCCTGGCTTTTTGAAAGTCGGTAGACATTCCACAATCCAGCAGCGTTTCCTAAAATTAGAAATCCGATCAAAAACCAAGGTTTGGTTCCCAGCCAGGAATCTAATAAAAAACCAATTCCACCTCCGACAACAACCGCAGAGACCAATTCAGTCCCGATGCGCATTGCCTTGCCTTTGCCGTCTTCCGGTAACGCCGCTCCGCCGCCTTGATTGGGCTCAGCACTTAAATCGCGTGCGCGCCGCAAACGTGTATCAAAGTCCTCTTCAATTTCTACTTCAGGGACTGGCGGATTTTTATCCTCGCTCATTGCAGGATGCCCATTGTTGAAGTGCCCGGGCAGACGACTGAAAAACTCCTTTAAGACGAAGGTTCGTCGGTGGTTTCGGGACGGAACATATCTTTCGGATCGGGGCCTGTCAAGATTCAATCCCCTCCAAATTATGAGTCATAAGCTATTGAAATAATTGAATAAATTAGACTTATACCAACTAGGCGATATCGCGAAGTTCAATCGCTTCGCCCAAGTCGACAGATACCAGCTGAGAAACGCCTTGTTCGCCCATGGTTACGCCATAAAGACGATCCATTCTAGCCATGGTCATGCGGTGATGGGTGATGACCAGGAAGCGGGTCGACAATGAATGCGCCATTTCATCGACCAGCGTGCAAAAGCGGTCGACATTGGCGTCATCCAGCGGTGCATCGACCTCATCGAGCACACAAATCGGTGCCGGATTGGTTAAAAAGACTGCAAACAGCAGAGATAGTGCAGTTAGGGCCTGCTCGCCGCCCGATAATAACGAGAGTACCTGCAGACGTTTCCCAGGCGGGCTCGCCATAATCTCAAGACCGGCTTCCAGCGGATCATCTGATTCGACCAATTCCAGATGGGCGCGGCCACCGCCGAACAAGCGGACAAAAAGTTCCTGGAAATGTTTGTCGACTTCTTCAAACGAAGTCAGCAGACGTTTTCGCCCTTCACGGTTAAGTTCATTGATACCGCGGCGCAACTTGTCGATGGCTTTAAGCAGATCTTCACGCTCGGTCGTCAGGGTTTCGATCTGCTCTTTGAGTTCTTGAGCTTCAGTTTCGGCCCGCAAATTAACAGGCCCCATATTTTCGCGTTCCCTGAGCAGCCGCTCAACGCGTTTTTCCGCGGCTTCCAATTCCGGCAATTCAGGTTCTTCCACATCTTCGGCAATGCCGGCAAGTTCACGCAATGCGCCTGGGCCGCAATTGAGGCGATCATCCATGCGTTCAATCAATGCTTCGGAGGCTTGCTTGGCCTGTTCAACTGCCGCTTCAGCGCGCACACGCTGTTCCCGGACGGCTGCCAGTTTGGCTTCGGCCTCGCGCAAATTTCGATCGGCATCGGCGAGTTTGGTTTCTGCTTCGGCCAGACGATCTGCGGCGTCTTTGCGTTTTTCCTCCGCCTCATCGACTTTATCGAGAATATCCTGATGGCGGCGTTTGATCTCTTCCGGTTGTTGGGTCAGGCGCTCGCGTTCTGCTTCGAGAGACTGTTTGCGCTCTCCCAGTTCTTCGAGTTGCTTGGCAGCGCCTTCCTTGCGGGTGTTCCAATTGGCGAGTTCTTCGGTGATGGCAGCAAGGCGCTGACGGCGCTCTTCCGCTTGATTTTTCAAAGTATCGTAAGCTGACTGCGCCTCGACAAATTCACCGCGTTTTTCACCCACTGTGGCACGCAACGAATCAACTTCCCGGCGGCCGGCCTCGGCATCCGGTAAATCAGCTTCGGTCTCTGAAACTTCTTTGAGACCGTTTTCCGCTTCACTTAAATCTGCAGCAACACGGCTGGCAGCCTCTATACGGGCAGTAAGCTTAGTATCGTTTTCAGTTGATTGGCGTTGTAATTGAGACATTTCCTGCTGCGCAGATTCGCGGGCAGTTTCAGCCTCTCTGACCGCAGCGCGGGCGGTCTGTTCCTGGTGGGTGGTGGTTTCGACAGCTTCGCGCGCCGCACCAACTTCTGCTTCAGCTTTTTTAGCCGCCGTTTGAGCGCTCTCCAGGCTTTCCCGGGTTTCGGCTAAGCGATTGCGTTGTTCCAGGCGAATGGCTGCCGAAGTCGGTGCATCGGCTGTTGAAGTAAAGCCATCCCAGCGCCAAAAGGCACCATCTCGGCTCACCAGGCGTTGGCCTTGCTTAAGTTGCGGCATTAAGCGCTGGCCGGTTTCGCTATCGGCAACCACACCAATCTGGGACAAGCGGGTGACCAGGGCAGCTGGGCCGTTGACAAAATTACTTAAAGGTTCAGCGCCCGAAGGCAGGGCAGGAGCGTCGCCATTGTTAGGCAAATTGCGCCAATGCACTGGCGCCGCTTCATCAGTGGCGGCGCTTAAATCATCGCCGAGGGCGGTGCCAAGCGCACTTTCCAAGCCCGGTTCGACGGTTACAGCATCAATTAAGGGCGGCCATAAATCCGGATCGCCGGTTTCCAATAGTTCTGCAAGCGCACGGGCCTCGGCCTCTAGTTTTGCCGCCGTTGCCATGGTTGTTTGTGCCTGAGTTTGCGTTTCGGTGAGCTGGCGGGTGGCTTCGATGCGGGACTGCTCAGCACTTTCGACTTGGCCACGTGCTTGTTCCAAAGCATCTGCAGCGCTTGATAGTTTGGCTTCCATCGCTGCCACAGCAGCACGATCAATGGCGGCCTCTTCAAGTTGGGCAATTTCTGCGGTCAGTTCCTCGTTACTGGTACGCAGCCGTGCCAGGCGGGCCTCTAACTCCGCACGGCGGCGGGCAAGATCGTGGCGCTGCGCTTCCTGGGCGGCAATCCGTTCAGTGAGTTCACTTAAACCATGTTCCTGCTGTTCATATTCGCCGCGCACGCTCGCCAGTTTTTCACCAGCTTCATTAATCGCTGCTTCCTGATCCTGCTCGATGGCGCTGATACGTTCGTTTTCTTCGCCCAAATTGCGCATCGCCGCATTGGCGTCGGCAGCCAGATTGCGCTCGCGTTCCATGTCCTGGGTAACTTGCTCAAGCCGTGTCTCACACTCTTCCTGGGCTGCTTGGAGCCGGGCCTCTTCTTCTTCAAGGCTTTCTTTGGCAAGGTTAAGACGCTGCAAGGCTGCGGCCGCTTCGGCTTCTTTTTCGCGAAGCTCAGGCAAATAACTTGCGGCCTCGGCCTGTGCCACGGAAGCAGCGGAAGTAACGCTGGTCGTCGCCGTCACGGCCGCTTCGGCTTCGCTGAGCAGTTCGCTGCTTTGTTCCATTTCCAGAGATGCCGCGGTCCAGCGGATCAGAAATAAGATCGCCTCGGCTTTGCGGATATGATCATTGAGATTGCGGTAGCGGGTCGCCTGGCGCACTTGCTTGCGCAAGGAAAGCATCTGTGCTTCCAAAGTCACCATAATATCATCGAGGCGTTCTAAGTTGGTTTCGGCACCTCGCAGCCTGAGTTCAGCCTCATGACGGCGGGAATGCAGACCGGATATACCGGCAGCCTCTTCGAGCAGCTTGCGCCGCTGGGCCGGCTTGGCAGAAACGACCTCACCGATTTGGCCTTGGCTGACCAAGGCAGTTGAGCGGGCACCACTGGCGGCATCGGCAAAAAGCAGATGGACATCGCGGGCGCGCACTTCCTTAGCGTTCACCCGGTAGGTCGATCCTTTTTCCCGCTCGATCTTGCGGGTAACATCAAGATCATCATTGTCGTTAAACTGAGACGGCGCTTCCCGGCTCGAATTATCAAGAGCCAGCCCCACCTCGGCAATATTGCGGGCCGGACGGTTGCGGGTGCCGGAAAAGATAACGTCATCCATCTCACTGCCGCGCATTTGCTTGGCTGAGGTTTCTCCCATCACCCATTTCAAAGCTTCAACGAGATTTGATTTGCCGCAGCCATTGGGGCCGACGACACCTGTCAGGCCCGGCTGAATGTCCAATTCAGTCGGATCGACAAATGATTTAAATCCGGTAAGCCGTAACTTGGAAAATTGCACGGGTTACCACGCCCCCTTTAGTTATTAACTTTACTATTTTTTGGCTTTCGCCAATTCAGCATCAAGAACTTTGCGAAACCGTTCAATCGGCAGATGACCGTCGACGCGTTTACCGTTGACGACAAATGTTGGTGTTGATTGAACTTTGAATTTCTTATCCCCGTCGTTGCGGATTTTCATCACGCCATCAAAAATATCTTTATTGCCGACGCAGGCTTGGTAAGTATCCTTGGAAATACCGGCAAGCAATCCAATCTGCGATAAAGCGGCTGCCGGATCAGCGACTTTTGCCCAGTTTTGCTGGGTGCGGAATATTATATCGACCACTGGAAAGTAACGTTCTTTGGGTGCGCATCTGGCCATCATCGCCGCCGCCAACGCCAAGCGATCAAGCGGGAAGTCCCGATAGATAAATTTCACCTTACCGGTTTCAATATATTCTTTTTTGATTGCGGGATAGGCGCCTGCATGAAAGGCAGCGCAGTGCGGACAAGTCATCGACGCATATTCAATGATTGTTACCGGTGCATCGGCTTTGCCGAGGACGCGTTCAGACAGAATTTCCTGCAACGGCGGCAGTTTCGCCGTCTGCGCTTGGGCCGGTGTTGAGGCCAATCCAATGAAAGCCAATCCGGCCAAGAAAAGGGCGATTCCCTGAAATCGCATTTTTTTTATTTCTACCACATGTTTGGGCAAACTTGCCTCCTAACTACTAGATGTTGATGAATATAAATGGCCCAGTTGATCTCGACAAGTGATGATCGCAGCCAAAACCACAAATAATTGGGGATAACTTTGCAGAAAATTGCCAGATACCCCAGTCACAATGGCTTTTAATCACAGTGAATTGAAAATTAGGCCATATTGGGGCGGGAATATCTGGGCAGATTTAATCCCGAGTGGCAATTTCATCGCCAAGCGCGCGCAGCGCTTCTTTCAGATCAGGATCGCTTACCAAACTTAAACGCTCATCAAGCGCGGATTTTTCTTCCAGTGTTAATTCGCGCTTTTCTATTTCTGGCTCTTTCGGTTTTTCAGGCAGAGCCCCTTGGATTATTTTAATATCGGAAACCGCGCGATAACCAAAATGCGTGTTAATACGTTCCAGTAATTGTGGCTCTAGATGCTGCAGTTCCAAAGCCAGTGCCGGGCTATCAATGCGCAGATGTAGTGTGCCATTGCCGCGTTCGCCTCGTGGATAGGTTATTTTTTCCGGAAAGGTATGCTGCGCTAAAACCGAGCCCGTTATGTTGGGCCAATCATTGATCATGGTGCCTTGACCAAACCCACGTTTACCAAAAATTGGTCGTGTGATTTTCTCTACAGTGGCACTTATGCTGCGTGATTGATATCGGCGGATGGTCATTAAATTACCGTTGCTGGTCTATAGATATTTCACGTTGCGATGTTGAGGCGATATGGTAAGCAGGAATGTGCTTGTCGACAACCCAGTTGACGGAATAGGGATATCGGGTGGCAGCAAAGAAGATAGATTTTTCAGCACAGGCTCTAGCCTGGTATGACCGCCATCGGCGGCATCTGCCCTGGCGGGCGGCTCCCGGAGAGACAGCCGATCCGTATCATGTCTGGCTAAGCGAGATAATGCTGCAGCAAACGACAGTTGCCACCGTCAAATCCTACTTCGAAAACTTTTTAAGGCGCTGGCCGGATATTAAAGAATTGGCCGCTGCGCCGTTGGACGATGTTCTGCACGCCTGGCAGGGATTAGGATATTATGCGCGGGCGCGTAATTTGCACAAATGCGCCAAAGTTATTGCTGAAGAATATGAAGGTTTCTTTCCAGATTCGGAAAGCGATCTATTAAAATTGCCGGGAATTGGTCCTTATACCGCCGCTGCCATCGCATCGATTGCCTTTGGTCAAAAAGCCACGCCAGTCGATGGCAATATCGAGCGGGTCATGGCGCGTTTGAACGCGTTATCCGAAGCGCTACCGAAAGCGAAACCCAAATTAAAAAAGTTAGCGGTTCAAAATACGCCAGATGAACGAGCCGGTGACTATGCCCAGGCTCTGATGGATATCGGTGCAACGATCTGCACGCCGAAAAATCCGAGCTGCGATATATGTCCTTTTTTCAATAACTGTCAGGCAGTGGCTAAAGGTCTGGCTGACAAGTTACCAAAACGGCAAGCTAAGAAAACCAAGCCGACCCGGCGGGCGACAGCTTATTGGCTGGTTAACACAAACAGCGAGATATTGCTTCGGCGCCGGCCGGAAAAAGGTCTGCTTGGTGGTATGATTGAAGTACCGTCATCGTCCTGGCTGGAAGACAATAAAACCGGGGCGGCGCATAATACCGAGGCACCAATTCAAACCGATTGGGAGGCATTACCCGGAATTGTCCGCCATACATTTACCCATTTCCATTTGGAATTGGCAGTTGTCGTTGGACAGTGTTCAGATAGGGTCAAGACTGAAGGGATTTGGTGTAAAGTGGCTGAATTTGACCAACATGCCCTGCCGACGGTGATGAAGAAAATCGTCGCGCATGCTCAAAAATACACCGCCAAGCAATCTCTCTAACAGAAGTTGTTTGGGTTACGCGGTAATATTCACGGTTTGGCCAACCGAGATTAGCACCCGGCCAGCATTGGTATTGGTGCCGAAATCTTCCTCATCTTGAGAGATCAAAATACTTTGAACCAAACTATTGCCGCGCGCAGCCAATAGGGCGAAATCAAACTGCGCCAGAATAAATTCTAATTGAGTAGCCAGTAAATCTGCTCGCGCTTCATCCTGTAAATCTTCCACCAAAATGGCGACTTCGCTATCAATACCGCTAATTAAAGTGTCAAAAACGCTGACGCGCGATTGTAACGTTGTCCGGTCACTTAAATATTCCGCTTCTGTGGTTAAAATGAGACCTTCGGCGGCTTCCAGATCACTTTTGGCTTGATCAATTGAAGTTTGATTGTCGAAATCGGAATAAATCCAGGCATCGAGTAAACCCAAACCACCTTCGGTCACCGTACCGGTAACATTTGTCCCGCCAGAGGTGTCAAAATCGATGGCGCCGGTCGAGAAATCATAACTATTGAGGACTAAATCCGTAACGCTATCCGAAACCCCGGTCGGCGTGTTTGGATAGCTACTATATTCCGTTAGTGTGCCCACCGCTTCCTCTGAGGCGGCATAGCCGGTATCTGAATTCCAGAAATCGCCACCGCTGTCCGTGATGTAATAATCTGTTCCCAAATACACGCCATCTATTTGCAAGGTGTCGCCGGCGGAATTATAGGGGGCGAATAATGTTTGAGTTGAGAAGGAACTGCGGGACCGGGTTTCGATCAAGTTTTTCTGATAATAGGAATCACCGTCTTTGATGGACTCGCTTGCCGCACTCGCCAGCTGGTTGATTTTTCTGAGTTTATTATCCCAGATGACCGACAATTCAGTGGCTGTGATATCACCAGCTTCATGCGAAGCAATTTGTTCCTCCAGGTATTCAATGTGACTTTTCAAATGGTCAAACTGATCGAGGGCCTGATTGATGACGTCAATCGCTTCATTGACCCGTGCTTTGCGGCTGATGAGTTGAGATTGATCGCGCAACAATTGTTCGGAAATTGCCGTGGAATTGGATTTGCCTAAGTCGATCAGTGCGGCATCTATTCGCGAGGCAAATAATTTTTGAACGCTTTTGGCGGCCTGAGTTTGGGCCCGGCCACTTTGATTGACCAAAGTACGGTCAATACTGGTAACCCCACCTGTTAAGGTGCCGACAAGTGTTGCAGATGGGCTAAAAGCTTCAAGAGGCATTGGATGCCGACCTCCTGTCGGTCCTCAATACACAAGTTTCACGCCAGGTTGACGATTTCTTTCGTCATTCTCGTTTGGATCGCTTTTATCCCGCCAAGGCGGGGCAATTCCGTTAACTAATTATTAACATATATGGGCTGATACCTCAAGAAAACCACAAGAATCTGTCATTTTCTCAATATTTTCGGACCAAGGTAGATATTTGTTGAAAATTTTTCAATTAGCTAATTTTTTGTTTGTTTTTATAGGTTTGCAACCTTGTAGTTTCTCTATGGACTACTTAAGTTATAGTAATGAAGTTAATGCCTTTAACTGGAATAAATAGATATGCCATCAGGTTCTTTCTTTGACGACAACCGCAGTACCGCCAGACGCGATGAAGATCGTCGAAAAGAGGAAAAAGCTGCTCCCGAAGAGCGTCGTGTAGCGGACGATCGCCGCCGCTCAACTGATCGCCGGGGCTGGCCGTTCGGGCTGATTTTGCGCACCACTGAATCTTACCGTGTCATTGAAGAATGGCTCGAAGACAATTGCGCTGGGGAATGGGGAATGGGGCTTGAAGATATGGACGAAAAGCTGGCCCAAAAAAGTTTTAAAGTAATGTTTGCCCTGGAATCTGATAAAAACAGCTTCGTTGAAAGCTTCTCAAACCGCTAATCTTTATTTATCATCGCTGCCTGGTGCGCCGGCAACTTTGTCGCCAATTGGCTTGCCATTGCGGTCAGTATATTGGTGATTTCCCGGTTGCTTTGTCAGCATAAGATCCATATCGGGATATTTAACGATATCTTCCGGTGTCCGGTTTCCAACTTCTAAAAATACGACGTCGTTCGAACTGTTGTTGATCAATTGATGTCCATTTGGCTCTCCGGCAGGAAATCCCGCCGCCATGCCGGCCGTTAACAGCTGTTCGCCTTCATCTGAAACTAAAGTTACCTCACCTTCAAGAATGTAAACAAATTCATCCTCGTTTTGATGCCAATGGCGAAATGCAGACCAGGTCCCAGGTGGTAAAACGGTATAATTGACGCCGAAATGAGTTAGCCCCACAGCATCGCCCAAGCGGCGTTTGCGGCGCGCTTCGGCCGGGCCTTTGACCGCATCCGGATAGAAGGTGCCGGAATGCTCCTCAAGGCTAAGGGGATCAATTGCGGGTAGCTGCAGTTTCGTTTCAGCCATTTCTGCCTCGCCTATATATCATTGAAAAGATTTTAGATATTCGTCGAGAATGAAGGATTTACGAGTGACATATCAAAGGATATTTTCCCTTCACTCAGTCTTACAGTTTTCTTGGATTTGCGGGAGACCGGCACTTTTGTTTGGATGCAAAAATTTATCAACGCCTCGACAATAAATTCATCTTCAATTTCAAGATTTCGTTGTTCTCCCTCAGGCGTTTGTATGTTGACGGATATTTTTAATGGACTTTCTTCCTTAACTTCGTAGCCGACCACAAAGCCTTCCGGAAATTTGGATTCTTCCATTTGTGCAAAGACGTTCAGAACCGCCTGAAACTCATGTTGTTCTAATATTATACGGCGAACTTCGATGGCCATGCTAAAGTCCTTTATAGCGGTGTTGAACTTTCTTGTTCAATCGTTCATGCAGTTCAGCGTAAAATCGCTTTGGATTAACAAAACAGCTGAAACTGAACATATGGGGCATTGTGAACTCTATTAAAAGATTTAACTCAAACGAACTCAACCAATACGTATCAGGTGAATATGAAACTATCAATGGTATGCTGCAAAGTGGTGCCGTGTCGGTCATCTGGTCGTTGATGGAATTGCAGGATGTGCTGGGTGTTGCTGGCAACGTGGCAGAAATCGGTGTATTTCAGGGCCGCACACTATTGCTGCTTTGTCATGCACTAAACGAAGGGGAAAAGGCCTTTGGCTTTGATGTTTTTGGTATCCCCATGGGCAGCAATAAAGAATGGCCTGAAAAATTAGACGAAAATCTCAATCGCTACGGACTTGGCGACGGCACGGTAGTGATCAAGACCGTCAATAGTTCGAGCCTATCGCCCGAGGATATTGTTGAGATTTTTGGCGGTGCCACAATCAGATTGTTCAGTGTCGATGGCGATCATGGTGTTGCCGGAGTATTACATGATTTAAGTCTGGCAAAAGCCAGTCTGGCCGAAGGTGGTTTAATCATTGCCGATGATCTTTTTAATGCTTGGTATCCCACTGTTACTGAAGCGCTCTATAAGTTTTTTTGGGACGATCCCGGTGACCTCGTACCGGTTGCTATGATTTCGGCTAATGGACCCTTAGATACCGGAGCTGGCAAACTGATTATTGGGCGGTCCAGTTTCGCCAAAAAATATAAAGCCGGCCTAAAAATCTTAAATCGTGATGATCTTAAGCATTGTGACCCATTCGCAGGATTTGCCGATGTGCCAAGTTTCTACTTTGAGGGCCTGCCGCAGAAATATCCGCTTGATGGGAAGAATCTTGAAATTTTGACCGAAATCTTAACGAAGTAAGGTAAAATTCTTAATGACAACACAAGAGATAACCCAGCATTGGGTCGAAGGTACACCGCGAGTTGGCTTTGATGAAATAGGTGAAGGGCCGCCGGTAATTTTTCTCCATGGTATTGGCGGCAATCGAACAACTTGGGCTGTTCAGCAACTAGCAATTGCCGATTTGTGTACGGCAATTTCTTGGGATGCCCGTGGGTACGGCCAGTCTGATGACTATGACGGCCCCTTAAATTTCAGCGATTTCGGCGATGATCTGGAGCGTTTGCTTGATGCCCGGGGGATTGAGCAGGCCCATTTAATCGGCCTTTCAATGGGGGCGCGGATTTTAATGGATTTCTTCCCGCGTTACCGGGAACGCGTCGCCACGTTAACCCTGTGTGATTGTTTTTTTAGCTATGCGACGGCGCTCAGTCCGGAGAAGCAGCAGGAATTTATTGATCTCCGGCAAAAGCCATTAAAAGAAGGCAAGTCACCGGCTGATCTCGCGCCGACTTTGATTGGTTCTTTGGTGGGGCCAAATTGCAGTCAGTGGGCGTATGACCAGCTTTATCAAAGTTTGGTCGACATTCATGTCGACTCTTATCTCAAAACCATCGCCGCCACGATCACCTATGATGCCAGTGGCAGCCTCGCTGATTTTGACGTGCCGGTGCAGCTGATTTTTGGTGAGCATGATAAACTGACACCACCTTCAATTGGCGAAACCATGCTCGAAAAAATACCAGATGCGCAAATGGCCATAATTGAAGATGCTGGTCATCTCAGCAATTTGGAACAACCCGAAGCCTTTAACGACATACTCCGGGCCTTCCTGATCGAGCATCTTGAACTGGCAAAATTTAAGTAAGAAATACCTGGACGAAAGCCGTTTTAACTCCCACATAAAATTAAAGTATTCCGAGAATCGGAGTAACTGGCGCTTAAGCTATCAATTTTAGGGGAATTAACATTGTCGGATACGTTGTTTGACGAATTGGGTGGGATGCCGTGCCTGGAACGGGTTCACAAAATTTTTTATGACAAGATGCTTGATCATCCCTGGCTTAAGGGATTTTTTGAGGGGCAAGACCGCTGGGTGCTTGAATCACAGCAAAGCGATTTTATGTCAATGCTGTTTGGCGGACCCAAGATATATGGCGGCAGAATGCCCAAATACGCTCATATTCATTTGTTTGTCACCGAAGAGGTTTTTTTGCTCCGTCATGAATTGCTTGAGCAATCCTTGACCGAAGCGGGGATCTTGCCGGACCTGAAAAAACGCTGGCTGAAATACGATATCGGCATGAAAAAGGCGTTGGTCAAAGACTCGATATCCGAATGCACCGGCCGCTTTAAAAATGAAGAAGTTATTGTCGTCGAAAAGCCTTGTTAACTTGGCTTGGTAATCGTGAAAAGCTCCATGCCCTCTTCAATCCCTCGCAATTCAAAAATTCCCTTGCTCTCGGCCTGTAACGCATCGGGCAAATCAATTCTTGTCGCTAAATCACCCGAAATCAGAAACGAACATTCTAAGGATTTGCATTGTTGTTCGATCCGAGCTGATGTGTTTACGGTATTGCCAAAATAAACCAGCTCTTGCTTGAAATCTCCACACTCGCTGACGACCACCGGACCACCATGCAGGCCTACTCTAAATTCGGGCGCCGCTCCGAATTCCCGTTCGTAGCCTGGTGAAATTTTCTCCACTTTTTCTTCGATGGCAAAAAAACATCGGACGGCTTGGAGGATGTTTAGGTCCTGTTTGAGCGGCCAAATAACAACAACTTGATCGCCGACATAACGATGAATCTCACCACCGAATTCAATGATCGGCTCGGTAATGTCGAAGAAAAATCGCGTAATCATCTTTTGCACTCCGACATCACCTAGACGTTCCGCCAATTGGGTTGAGCCGACCAAGTCGAGAAACATAAAGATACGCTCTTCCTCAACTGGGCTATGATATTTGCCGAGAATAAAGTTAATCAAAACCCGGCTGCCGGTGATGCGGATGATTTGTGAGATTGCCTGCAAAAAAGCGACTAACAGAAAAACAAATCCTACAGTTGAATGAAATGCCGGGTGGACGAAAAAACTCAAATCAAATTGCATATGAAGTATGCCTTGATGGGCTAATGTTGTGAAAATTATGACGCCCACCAGGTAAAGTGATTTGGTCAGTATCGCCGACAAAAAATACATTCGTCGTATTGGTTCTCCCCATCGGCTAGGCAGGAAAAATAGTTGGAATCCCCAAACCAAGCTCGGCCCTAGAATCCATACAAAAGTGAAATGGGTTAGCGGTAATGGTTGCTGCCACGGACTGAGGTGATCGAAAGCGAAACCGGCGAGGAATGAGAGGACAACCAAGACAATAAACAACCGAACTCGCTTGCGCATTGTTTGAGACATAATAACCGGACCTTTTTTATTTGGAACTTCGCTAGAAAAGCTGGTCCTACCATAGCTTATCTAGGAAACGGGTTCATCTTTATTTGGCAAACCTTGCTCGTATCATCTCCCTTGTTTCAATTTTCATAGATATATTTAAACGCACCTTTACACTGCGGCCTAACTGAGCGCAGAATAACACCTTCTGCTCATGTTCAATTGAAATACCAAATGCCTTATACGCTTCATATTGATCCAAAAGTTAACTGCGTTTTCTATCGATTTTATGGTGCCTTTGAAATGAATATGCGCCATCAATCTATGGACGAAGTGCTCGCCCATCCTGACTTTAAGATTGGGATGAATTTTTTACGTGATGTTCGTGAACAACCCTTTCCAGCCGATATAACCTATCAGTCGATCTCGGAAGGTGCTCAATATATGTTGCAGAAAAATGACCTATTGATTGGTAATTGCCGCTGGGCAGTGGTGGTTAAGGATGCCGAAAATTACGCCAAAATGCACCAGTTCATTGTAACAGGGAGACTTAGTAGAGCCGAGGTTGAACGAAAGCCGTTCCGGGATATCGAAAAGGCGAAGGAATGGCTCGACCTTCCTGCAGATTATCAAATTAAGTATCCCGAAGAGAGCTGATATTAGCTGGGCAAAAGATTTGAACCTCCGAATGCCGGCATCAAAAGCCGATGCCTAGGGCCACTTGGTTACGATCCCCCTCCATCGTTTGGTACGGAATATTTTTCAATGATAGCAGCTACGGTTCTGTCTTTTTGCAAGGCCGTAATGGCCTGGTCGAAAGCATAGACAACTTCCTTTTTAACTGACGCTTTTGAAAGTAACATATGCACGTCGGTGCGATAGACCGAAGATCGCAGTTCAACCTCGCCAACCGCGTTTGATTCACGCATCAACTGAACCACTACTGGAGGATTGACAAGCAATCCGTCGATCCGTCCGGCGACTGTCATTTTCAGATTGGTTGCATTGCTAAAGTTAACATAAACCGTCTTTTTGGCCGCAAACTGTTTGATCAATTTCATAGCGGTATCGCCATAGAATACACCACGGACAACACCTAGGCGTAGTCCGCTTGAAAAAAAATCTTGGAGATCGTTCACATTCTCATTAGTCCCCTTGCGTACATAAAGTGCTTTGATGTCTTTACGATAAGGGCCGGTATAGTGAGCGAACACTGCTCGCTTAGGATTAAAATATCCAGCCATAGCATGCATCCGGCCAGTCTGAATTTCTTGTAGCACTCTTTTAAACGGTGCTTTTGTAAATTCTACCCGGCATTTAGCTTTGGCGGCGACGACCCTAAATATCTCTACATCAAGGCCAGATGCTCGCCCATTCGAGTCAATGTATTGATATGGTGGAAAATGTTCGAAACCGACGGAGATGAGACATTCAGCCGCATTGGTGGGGGAATTCTGAAATGTGAAAACAAGGACAACACCAGCAAATAGTAATTGATAATTTAACTTTAGCATGAATGCAGACCTTCCCTGTCTAACTTCAAGAGGGGCTGGAGCATTAATTATCAATAATTAATTTTTAATTGTGTGTACTGGAGTATTAAATAAAGTGGGTTCGAGCCCAGGTTATTTCAATTACTTAAAAAAAAAATATTAAATATTAAGTGATTTTTTCAGAAATAGTTGCAATTTATTGAATATTAAAATTGGTAATTGCAGAAACTGGCTGGGGCGGGAGGATTCGAACCTCCGAATGCCGGCATCAAAAGCCGGTGCCTTAGGCCACTTGGCTACGCCCCATCAAGAGGCGCGCAATTTACGCAACTTCGTCTCAAGACGCAAGCGCAGCGACGCTGAAAAATTGAATAAAATTAGACCATCATAGCTGCCGCTTGAACCCACCAGGAAGGTTGGTCTGACTTGAGAGATTTTGCGGCCTCTTGGGCGGCAATTTTGGTGTCAAAAAGCGCAAAACACGTAGCCCCGCTGCCGGATAAGCGGCTAATCAGTTGAGCGTCTGTAGCTTCCAGCGCCGCTATCACCTCGGCGATGACGGGCTCAATCAATGTTGCCGCTTCAGTTAAATCATTGGTGCGCTCGCTCAATAGCGCTGCGAGTTCTGCCGATGTTGCTGGTGATGCATCAAATGGCATGGCGTTAGAAAAGTCGCCCTGCCGTTGGGCAAAAACTTCCGGTGTTGAAACCGGCTCGCCGGGATTTACAAGTACCAGCCAGGTTTTTGGCAGAGGCGGGGCAGGGGTGATGATCTCTCCGATACCACTGATGTAGGATGGCGTGCCGGCCAGGCAAACCGGCACATCTGCGCCCAATTTACCAGCGAGCGCGAACATCTCTGCCGGCGCCAGCGAAAGCCGCCACAGTTTGCTTAAAGCTTGCAGCGTAGCAGCAGCATCTGCTGATCCACCGCCTATTCCTGAAGCAATCGGCAGGTTTTTAGTTAAGGTAATTTCCGCCTGTGGTTCAATCCCGGCACTTTCAGCCAGCAATCGAGCGGCTCGAATAACCAAATTGTCGTCATCGTTGGATAGTTCAGCTGCAAACGGACCACCAATTATCAGTGTCAGTTCTTCAGCAGCAGCAACCGTAACTTGATCGCCGTAATCGGCAAAGACGATCAAGCTATCCAGCAAATGAAAGCCATCTTCGCGCTGGCCGGTGACATGTAGATAGAGATTAATTTTGGCAGGCGCAAAAACAGTAATTAGTTCCGGCAAGCGGCTAAATCCCTTTGCGCTTATTCGCGTCTTTGGGCAGACCTTCTTTTAATTTAAGCTTGATCTTGGGAATAATATCTTTTTCAGGTTCAAGCGTCAGTGCCCGGTTCCACTGGAAGGCGGCTTCGTTTTTACGTCCAACCGCCCAGTAAATATCGCCCAAATGATCGTTAATAGTCGGGTCTTCCGGGCGTAATTCAACTGCGCGCTCCAATTGTTTGACCGCACCCTTCATATCGCCCAGGCGATAAAGCACCCAGCCGAGACTATCAATTATATAACCATCCCGCGGGCGCTGTTTGACAGCACTCCGGATCATTTTTTGTGCCCGGTCTAAATGCAGTCCCTGCTCAACCCAGGAATAACCGAGATAGTTTAATACGCTCGGATGATTGGGGCGCAGTTCAAGGGCTTTCAAAAACTCCTTCTCAGCCAGCGGCCATTTCTTAATGCGTTCATAAGATATACCGTTGGAATAAAATAGCGACCAGTGCTGAGTTTTAAGTTTTGGGATACGCGATTTTGCCTGCTCGTAAGCTTTATTGGATTCGGCGTAGCGTTTATGGCGTTGCAGAATATTACCCATATTTATCAGTGCATCAATCCGCGCCGGATTTTCTTCCGACATGGCTTTAAGCTCGCCAATGGCATCTTCGGTATCATCAAGGCGATCCAGATTATTGGCAATTCGCAGTCTTGCGGTCCAGGCATAGGCGGGGTCTTTGGCTACTGAGAGGTAAACTTTGATGGCATCTTCAAGACGCTCATTTCCATCAAGCGATTCCGCCAGCAATAGTTTGGCAATCGTGAACGAGGGACGTAAATAAACCGCCAACTGAGAAAATATAACAGTTTGACGCGGGCTCTGGTTCTGAATTGCAAAGCCCAGGCTAAACAATGCCTCTCCAACACCATCCCGGGCCGAATTATTGTTTGGCTTTGGTTTTTTGCCGGATTTGAGCCGCTCATAAGCACTGTCTAACATTGACGTAGAAGGACGCCGGGTTTTATAGCGGTCGTAAATTGCTTTTGCTTTTTGTGGTTGGCCGGTGCGTTCATAGAAATTTCCGAACAACATTGTCAGACGCAAATTGGCATTTTTCCGCAAAGCTGTGGTTTTAACAAAGCGTTTTTCAGCGTCTTCATTGCGCCCAGCAAGTTCACTGATCAGGGCGCCGTGGATGCCAAATAGCGCCTGCAGACCTTTGTTAGCGGTTTTTTTGTCGAGGATTTTTAGCGCTTCATCATACTTCTTTTGGCCGGCCAGCAACCAGGCCCTGATCATCGGTACGGAAAATGTGTTGAGCCCGGCATCCGGCAAGCGATCGATAAGCTCGGATGCTATAATATATTTCTCAACTTTGACTTCAGCGAGGGCTAACACGAGCCAGGAAATATTACTTTTTTCCGCCGACATTTTGGTGAGGCGCTGAGCCAATGCAATGGCCGGCTTTATCTTGCCTTCTGAGATATAAAGCGCAGCTAAGCGGCGCAGCAGGTCAACATTGTCTGGTGTTTTCTTCAACGCCGAGCGGTAATACTCAATAGCAAAGGCAGGATTGGCCTCAAACTGGGCATGGCGGCCCGCGAGGTAATTACCGAACAATGACTTGCCGAGATTGGGAACTTCCTGCTCAGTCGAAGCATCTTTCGCCACCACCTCAAAAGATAGGTTAAGGACGATGATAACCAGCGGCACCAGCCATAGAATTCGCTGATGTAACAGAGAGCGTTTTATTATTTTTGAAACAATCATGGAGCGCCTTTTATTGCTGCATGGATATCACGGTTAGATATTAGCTGTCGTAAGTTTAGCCTTCTCCAGTAAAAATCTCAAACCCACATGCTTCACATTTAATCACTTTTACATGTTGGGATAATTCGGTCCACCACCGCCTTCCGGGGTTACCCAGGTAATATTCTGAGTTGGGTCTTTGATGTCGCAGGTTTTGCAATGGACGCAGTTCTGCGAATTTATTTGCAAACGTTGAACGTCGCCCTCTTCAACAAATTCATAAACACCGGCCGGACAAAACCGGACCTCTGGTCCATCATAATCAGCCAGATTGACGGTGACGGGCACGGTGTCATCTTTGAGAGTTAAATGAACCGGCTGGTCTTCCTCATGATTGGTCGCCGAGAACGACACGCTGGTCAGTTTGTCGAAGGTGATTTCACCGTCCGGTTTCGGATAATCAATAGGCGTGCAGGCGCTGGCTTTTTTAAGCTGCGCGTGATCTGCCCCGTGATGTTTGAGGGTCCAGGGAGCTTTACCGCGCAAAAGAATCTGATCAATTCCGGTATACATGGTGCCGGCCAGCAAGCCCCATTTGAAAGAGGGCCGGACGTTGCGGGCAGTATGCAGTTCCTGTTGCACCCAGGATTTTTTGAAAGCCTCACCATATTCCACCAAATCGTCATTGGCGCGGCCTTGGGCAATCGCAGCAATGGCCGCCTCGGCCGCCAGCATGCCCGACTTCATAGCTGTGTGAGTGCCTTTGATCTTAGGCATATTGAGCGTACCGGCTTCACAGCCGGTCAAAACGCCGCCCGGGAAGTGCAGTTTAGGCAGACATTGCAGGCCACCTTCATTTAAGGCACGGGCGCCATAAGCGATGCGGCGGCCACCTTCAAGTGTCGGCTTGATCGCCGGATGTAATTTAAAGCGCTGAAACTCATCATAGGGGCTGAGATAAGGATTTTGATAATCAAGACCAATAACAAATCCGATCGCGACCTGGTTATCTTCCAGGTGATAGACAAAAGAGCCGCCATAGGTCGAATTGTCGAGCGGCCAGCCGGCAGTGTGAACTACCAGGCCTTGTTGATGTTTGTCTGGCTCAACCTCCCATAATTCTTTGATTCCAATCCCATAGGTCTGTGCTTGTACGTCCTTCTCAAGCTCGAACATTTCTTTGAGTTGTTTACCAAGGTGACCGCGGCAGCCTTCGGAAAAGAAAGTGTATTTGGCATGTAGTTCCATGCCAGGCTGATAATTTGGCCCTTGAGAGCCGTCTTCCAAGACGCCCATATCCCCCGTGGCGATACCTTTTATGGAGCCATCCTCATGACAGAGGATTTCTGACGCAGCGAAGCCCGGATAAATCTCAACGCCCAGCGCTTCCGCCTGTTCACCCAGCCAGCGGCAGAGATTGCCAAGGCTGATAATATAATTTCCCTTGTTGTGCATCGGCGGGGGCAGGAATAACCCCGGCACGCTTCGAGCGCCAGTTTCTGACAAAAATAATATTTTTTCAGCGGTGACGGGAGTATTAAGCGGCGCACCTTGGTCCTGCCAATCAGGAATAAGCTCATCCAAAGCACGGGTTTCAAGCACTGCACCTGACATGATATGGGCGCCGACTTCGGAGCCTTTCTCAACCACACAGACACTGAGTTCCTGATCTTTTTCCGCCGCCAATTGCATGAGCCGGATTGCCGCTGATAACCCGGATGGGCCGGCACCAACAATTACAACATCTACTTCCATTGAGTCGCGTTCGACTACACCATCATCATTCATCTTCGTCTCACTGAATTTAATTAATTGCCTATTTCAAGTTCTATATCATGCCAGTTCCGATTTGTGTAGAACCGCGATCAGGCCCCATATAGATGGCCATTTTCAAATATTGTTTCTGACGTGTCTTTTTTTTGAGGCTTTGCTATATTTGGTTCATGCAGGGGAACGGTTCCATTCGAGATGATTTGAATTGGCAAATTGAAGCCGGGGTAGATGAGTGTATTGGCGATACGCCCGTTGACCGGTTTGCTGAAACCGCGGCTCGGCTCGCTGACCGCCAAAGTCAATCTGAGACAGCTTTAAAATCCACCGCAAAACCCACACAAATGT
This sequence comes from uncultured Rhodospirillaceae bacterium, assembly GCA_964566055.1. Taxonomy (GTDB): domain Bacteria; phylum Pseudomonadota; class Alphaproteobacteria; order Rhodospirillales; family UBA2165; genus TMED23. Next base: position 13,893 of record CAZMHI010000005.1, on the reverse strand, counting down.
CACCGAGATCAAGAACGCCGGAAGGGGTGGCGAAACAAGCCATGCCAGCGCCGCCAAGTGGTCAATATTCTGCTCCGGAACGTGCCGTGCAGTCGGCTGTTGCTGCGGCAGGAGCGGCGAATTCTATCGCTGAGCTAAAGACTGCGGTTGAAAATTTTGAAGACTGCGCGCTTAAAAATACGGCTATGAACACGGTATTTGCTGATGGTAATCCGGAGGCGAAAATAATGTTTATCGGGGAAGCGCCGGGCGCCGATGAAGATCGCCAGGGCTTGCCCTTTGTGGGCGCCAGTGGAAAATTGCTGGATCGCATGCTGGCGTCAATCGAACTTGATCGCTCGAGTTATTACATTACCAATATTGTGTTTTGGCGCCCGCCCGGCAACCGCAACCCTACCACCGGCGAGATTGCCGCCTGTCTGCCGTTTGTCGAGCGGCATATTGAGCTGGTTGATCCTGAAATATTGGTCTTTTTGGGCGGGCCGGCGTCAAAAACTCTGCTCGGCCGCCAGGAAGGTATTACCAAGATGCGCGGTCAATGGTTTGACTATGCCACGCCAAAATTACCGCGACCGGCCCAGGCCATGCCATTTTATCACCCTGCTTATTTATTGCGCTCACCAGCTCATAAACGCGAAGCCTGGCGCGATATATTGGAAATTAAGCAAAAACTCACCTAACCTATTGTAACTAAAATGTAAATTACAATAATAAAATCCCGTAAAAGTTGGGTTTTTCAAAAAAAATACCTATTTATTACGAGTGATTTTAATTTTCAAATGAAATAGAGAGTTTCACCTCTGAGCCGATGCTCGAAAAAGAAATTAAGATAAAAAATGCTGAAATATTGGCTGGCGATGCCGAATCGATTGTCGAGCTGTTGGGAATTGCTTTATCAGCCATACCCGAAGGTTTGGCTATATATGATCGCGATGATCGTCTCGTTTTAAGGAACGATAACTTTCTCAAAGACCGGGAACAATATGAGAAGATTGTAGAGCTTGGCCGGACATTTGAAGAGATATTGAACCGTCTCAATGAAAATAAAGATGGCCTTGGCTTCTTATCTAAAGAAAAAATCTCCATCGCGGATCGTCTTGAAAATCATAGAAACCCAAAAGGTCCTCGTGAGGTTGTGACATCAAACGTTAATTTAGTTCAGATCGAAGAGGTAAAAATTATCGATGGTTACACAATTGTAACCAGGACTGATAAAACTGAACTGCGCCAGGCCGAACGGGATTTAAGCGAAAGCGAAAGCCGATTATGGGCTTTTTTGAACAATTCGCCCTCAGCGGTGCTAGTCAAAGATGTCGAAGGAAGATATATCCAGGCAAATCAAGTCTGGCATAATTGGTTTAATCCTGATGGCAAGGATATCAAGGGTCTAACTGTCTATGATTTTTTCCCGGAAGATCATGCCCGGCATATTGCGAAAAGTGACCAGGAAGTCATCAATACAAAAAAAGTTATCGATACCGAAACTGCAACACCTCTGGCGGATGGACGGGTATTAAATACTCATCTCCAAAAATTTCCGGTAATTGGCGATGATGGCACTCTTTTGGGTATCGGCGGTATTAATACGGATATATCGGATCGCGTTGCTGCGCGGCAAATATTGCAAAAATCACATGCGGAAACCGAGACTAAATATCGCGCACTATTTGAAAGTGCTAATGATGGCATCGTTATTCGTGATACCAAATCCCGGGAAATTATCGATGTCAACCATGTGTTCGCCTCAAGATTGGGTTATTCCGAAACGGAATTAAAAGGTCAGAAGTTAGAAAAATTTTCCCCGGTCAGGGCTTCCGAGCAGGAACGAGCTCAAAGACTTGCCAGCATGAGCGACAATGCAAGTGTCCACTTGGAACGCATCCATCGGCGCAAAGACGGCTCTGAATTTCCGGTTGAAATCAGCAGCAGCCGATTGAAAATTGAAGGTCGGGATGTAATTTTATCACTTGTCAGGGACATCACCGAACGGAAGGAAATTGAAAAAGCGATTGTCAAGAGTGAAGCGAGATTTAAGGATTTTGCAGAATCTTCCGCCGATAGATTTTGGGAGACTGATGAAGATCACAAATTTATCTACGTATCTGAACTGCCTTCGGATTCGCCCCGCCTGACACCCTCCGACCTGATTGGCAAAGCTCGTTGGGAATTGGATGGTATAGATGCGAATTCGGATGAATGGCAGAAATACCTGGCTGATATTGAGGCCCATAAACCAATTAAGAATTTTCAATATAGAAGAGTGCTACCCAATGGAGAGGATGTTTGGATCAAAGTTGGCGCCAAACCGGTATTTGGAGAAGACGGCGAATTTAAAGGTTACCGGGGTACCAATTTAGATATCACCGAGCTGGTCTCCCGGCGGGTTGAGGCTGAAAAAGCCAATGCCGCAAAATCTGATTTTCTATCTTCGATGAGCCATGAACTGCGCACGCCATTGAATGCCATTTTGGGATTTGCTCAGCTACTCGAAAATCGTCGAAACAAGTTGTCAGTTGAAAAGAGTTTAAATTATACCCGGGAGATACTGCGCGGCGGCGAACATTTACTCGAACTTATTGATCAAGTTCTAGAACTGTCAAAGATTGAGGCTGGAAAAACCAACTTATCGATTGAAGATGTGTCTTTGAAAGGTGTGGTTGAAGAGGCTTTCAAAATGGTGTCCAGCCGTGCTGAAGCGTCAAATGTTACGTTACATGATGAAATCAGTGAGCAGGATATTCCGTTGTTGCAAACAGATCGTGGCAGATTGAGGCAAATTCTGCTCAATCTGTTGTCAAATGCAATCAAGTATAATCGCTCTGGTGGGACCGTTGTGGTGAGCGTTGAAAATCGGCATAAGGGAATGCTGCGTATTTTTATCAAGGATACCGGATTTGGCATTCCGGCCAACTTTGCCGACCAACTATTCGAACCATTTAATCGCCTGGGCAAGGAGTCGGGTGAAATTGAAGGTACCGGAATTGGTCTAACGATCACCAAACAGATCATTGAGCTGTTGGGTGGTCAAATCGGTTTCGAGAGTGAAGCCAATGAGGGTAGTTTATTCTGGGTTGATGTTCCCGTTTCGGTAAATTCACTGGAAGTGGCAGAGAATTCGATTAGCCCAATTGAACAATCCGTTCACAAACAGATGCGCAATGGTAGTGCAAAGATTTTATATGTCGAAGACAATCCGTCAAATCTAACTTTAATGAGTGAAGTAATTGCACAGTTGGATGATATAGAAATGGAGGCAGCTGAATCAGCTGAAATTGCTTTCGATCAGATTACAAAAAGCCGGCCCAATTTGATTATAATGGATATAAATTTACCGGGGCTTGATGGTATTGAGGCGATAAAAAAGCTCAAGCAAGATGAAGATACGAAATCTATACCGATAATCGCACTATCCGCGGCGGCCATGCCAAATCAGGTAAAAAGGGGAAAAGATGCTGGATTTCTCGAATATATCACCAAGCCGATCAAAGTTGAGGAAATCCAAAATGCCATTAAAAAACATCTCAGATAATTGATCTATTGCTAAAAACGGCAGATTCCCGTAGGTTAGGCCAGAATTAAAAGAGTATTTAGGTATGTAATTGAGCATTGATTTGCTGGTGTTATCAGCAGGTTTTTGTTCATCTTTTTATGTCTTACTGACAACGTAGACTAGCTTTTGAGGGTTCGTTATAGCTCTATGATATTAAATTCCCCCACTAAAATCCTGTTTGGGAGCACTTTAGTAGCCCTAATTTTCATGCCGATTAGCGTGGATCATGCTCTTGCTGCATCGAATTCAGCAAAAGTTGAAGCAGCTAAACTCAAACCAATACAAGAATCCCAATCAGCACAACTTTTGAAAGCCGCCAATATCACCGGCGTATTGTCGGAGACTGATATCAGCCGCTACCGCGTTATTTTTAAGCTGCAAGAGAATGGTGATTGGCGGGCCGCCGATAAAATTATAAAAATTTTGGATGACCGCATTTTGATGGGCCATGTGATGGCCCAGCGCTATCTCCATCCGACTAAATACCGTTCGCGCTACAAGGAACTAAAAGCCTGGCTCGACAAATATGCCGACCATCCACAAGCACATCGCTTGTACAAACTCGCTTTAAAACGGCGGCCCAAAAATTGGAAGCTGCCCAAAAAGCCAACCGGCTCTTTCAATATCGGTTCGGGCCATGACGGGCGTAATCTCGGTTATGCCTTTTACAATCCGCGGCGCAAATTAAATCGCGCTCAGCGCCAGGAGCGCCGAGGACTGCAGCGCCGGATGCGTTACTATCTGCGCAAAGGCTGGACCAAATCTTACAAAAAACTCGTGCGCAATAAACGCGTTAATCAACTGTTTCACCCGGTCGAGCTTGATCGATCCAAGGCGCGGCTGGCGCAAGGGTATTATGGTGATAGCCGGGATCAGTGGGCCTATGACTGGGCCAATCAAGCGGTCAAGCGGTCTGGTAAATATTTACCCGAAGCCCATTGGACGGCGGCTCTGGCTGCCTGGCGGTTGAAAAATTATGATACCTCCCGCCAGCATTTTGCAGCGGTTTCAACTTCCGCTTATTCTTCACCTTGGCTGGTTACGGCAGGCGCCTTTTGGGCTGCCCGGGCGAGCATTAAAATTCGTAAACCGGCACTTTATAATAAATATTTGGCGGCTGCTTCCGCCTATCCCCGGACCTTCTACGGTATTTTAGCGAGGCGCTTGCTGGGGCTCGAAGTAAAATACAATTGGACGCCGCCGCCATTGGCCAAAGATGCGCTCGCGGAACTTTCTAAAGCACCGGGCGGTCAGCGCGCGGTGACACTACTGCAAATCGGTGAAGACCACCGGGCAGAGCGCGAGTTACGGATGTTGTTTTCAACCGCCAAACCGGAATTGGCCCGTGCTATGATGGCTTTGGCAGACCGCGCAAATATGCCTTCCTTGGCGATGCGGATCGGTAACATGCTGGTGGCCTCTGGCTCCAGTTTGTTTGACAGCACAGCCTATCCGGCACCGGCACTGCCAAGCAAAAATGGTGAGGTGATAGATCGCTCCTTGATCCTCGCTCTCATTCGCCAGGAATCAGGATTTAACCCCAAAGCTAAAAGTCACCGTGGTGCGCGCGGATTGCTGCAATTAATGCCGCGCACGGCGAGCTTCGTTGCCCGTGACCGCAGGCTTCATGGCTCTAAGCGCCAGCGGGATGTCTTGTTTGATCCGGAAACCAATGTTGCGCTCGGCCAGAAATATGTCGATATTCTGATGAAGGATAAACGGATTAAGGGCGATCTTTTCCGTATGGTTACGGCCTGGAACGGTGGGCCCGGCAATCTCAATAAATGGACCCGCCGGATAAAGCATGACAATGATGCATTGCTGTTCATCGAAAGTATCCCCTCGCGTGAAACGCGGATTTTTGTTGAACGCGTCTTAACCAATTACTGGATTTATCAGGCCCGGTTCGGCAATCCGACACCGTCCTTGGATCTGGTGGCGGCCGGAAAATGGCCGGCTTATCAGTCCGAAGGTGGCCCAGCAGTAGAAGTCGCCGAAGAAGGCGCCAAATAACTAATAGCGAAAGTCAAAAATTATGAGCAAAGTTACAGGTGACCGGGACTTCCTGCCGGTCAATATTGCTGTCCTGACGGTTTCCGACAGCCGTACCTTGGATGACGATAAATCCGGCAATACGCTGGTTGAGCGCATCGAAGGAGCGGGCCACGTCGTGGTTGATCGGGATATTGTTAAAGATGAAATTCCAATTATCGTCGCCCGCTTGCAGGATTGGATCAACAAGGACGACGTCGATGTGGTGATCTCGACCGGCGGCACTGGTGTGACCGGGCGGGATGTTACCCCGGAAGCTTTTCAAGAAGTCTATGAGAAAGAAATTCCGGGTTTTGGTGAACTGTTCCGGATGTTGAGTTTTGATAAAATCGGCACCTCGACCATTCAGTCGCGCGCCACGGCGGGCGTTGCTGGCGGTACGTATCTGTTTGCGCTGCCCGGCTCTCCGGGAGCCTGCAAAGATGCTTGGGACGATATCCTAATCCACCAGCTCGATTACCGTTTCAAACCGTGTAACTTCGTCGAACTCATGTCCCGACTGACGGAGAAGTAATGTAAAAAAGTATGCCTGGCACACTTATTACAATGTTAACCTTTGCCGCGTTTGAAGATGCCGTCATAGAACGTATAGATCACGATCAACAGTAATACGGTGCCGATCGGCCGGTCGATCAGGATTGACCACCAATGGGCGTCCTCAAACACCAGCAGGGCGCGGCGCATATTTTCGTCGGCCAAGGGACCCAAGATCACGGCCAACACCATCGGTGCCAGCGGAAAGCCAAAGCGGTGCAGCACATAGCCGACGATGCCGGCGATAAACATCAAATAGACATCGAAGTAGTTCAAAGCGACAGCAAAAGAGCCCATGACGCAAATCGGGATGATGAGCGGCATTAAAAGTGTACGGGGCAGGCTGAAGAGTTTGACGCAGGGTTTGATCAACGCAATTGCCATGCCGTACATCAGGAAATTAGCGATGATGAGGCCAATATAAATAAAGAAAATAATACCCGGATTTTCGGTCTGAATGGTCGGACCAACAACGACGTTTTTCATCTCGAGCGCCGCCAGGATTGCTGCTGCGGCGGCATTGCCGGGAATACCAAGTGTCAGGGTCGGCAGCATGGAGCCGCCGATATTGGCATTATTGGCGACCTCGGCGCAAACAATGGCCTCATAGGAGCCTTTACCCCATTTCTGGCGCTCCTCTTCACCGGCTCGTCTGCGGCCGATGTCGTAGGACAAAAATGAAGCGACATTGGCGCCGGCGCCTGGAATAGCGCCGATGATGGTGCCGATGATGCCGGAACGCAGCGAGGCCTTGGTATAGCCCATCATTTTTTTCATCGGTGGAATGATGCGGCCGACTTCGCTCGGGATACCAGGCGGGCTTTTTTGCGGCAGGACTTTGAGGATTTCTGTCAGGCCAAACAGGCCGATCAGCAGGGGAATGTAGCTGATACCATCTTCCAGGGTCCTGACGCCAAAAGTAAAGCGGGCCACGCCATGAATAGCATCCAGACCGACGAAGGAAATTAGCAATCCAATCCAGCCGGAAATCCAGCCTTTGATGGGCATATCGCCGGCCGACATAGAGCCGCAGATGGCGATGCCCCACATCGACAGCAAAAACATTTCCCAGGAGCGAAATTGTAAAGCGAGAAACAAAATGGCTGGAATGAAGGCAATGAGAAAGAGAATGCCGATCCAATTGCCCATAAAAGAGCCGACAATCGCTGTGCCGAGAGCCAGACCACCTTCACCTTTTTTGGCCAAGGCGTGGCCTTCCATCATAGTCGGCACCGCATCCGGTGTGCCGGGGATGTTAATCAGTACGGCTGAGATGGCGCCGCCGAACACGCTGCCAGTATAAACACCGAGCATGAACATGATAGCGACGTGTTGGGTCATACCGGTCGAGAGACCAATCAATAAGGCCATGGCCATGGTGGTCGAGAGGCCGGGCATAGCGCCCCAGAGAATACCCAATGTTACACCAAGCAGGCAGACCCAGATCATCCAAGGCTGAAAGGCAATTGTGATTTGAGCGAGAATTTCTTCCATGATTTATCTCCCTACCCTGAACCTGGCAGGAGAATTTGAAATCCGTCGCGGAAGACAACAGCGAGGAAGACAACAATGCCCACGGCAACTAGAAAACAATTAAGCAGCGTCGAGCGCCAAAAGAATCGTAGAATAAAAAAGATCACAGGAATAGAGATCAACTCAAAGCCGGAAAACCGGAAGGTATAGAAACTGGTTTTATAGCGCAGATCCATATCCATCTGGCCGAGTACCATGACATAGGCGAAAACGACCAGCATCAGCATCAGCGTACGGCGGGCTTCAGGTTCAGCGAGATAAGCGGAAATTGCTCCCATCCCTGAACTTTCCAGCATAGGCTCCCAGCCATAACGCCGTTTGGTTTTGATCAATAAACCAAGCGCCATCAGGATGAGGCTGGCCCCTGTAACAAAGGGTAGTAGTCCGGGCGCGGTTAAGATGCTCTCGGGTGCGCCAAGTTGCACGGAAAGATACATGGCAAATAGGCCAAGTACCGCGACTACGATAGCGGCAATAAAATCTTTGCGTGGGCTGGAGCGCTCTTCGCCGCCTTCTTCACCGGTAAAGATTCCTTGCTCGAGGCTTTCGATGTCAGCTTCGATCCTGGATTTTTTTTCTTCTGCCATTGTTTAGGCCCAACGTTCCCTGAATAAAATTCCGGGTGAGCACCATATCGGCAACTCACCCGGAATATTTTAGCGTCTACGCTAAGATATAGCGATAGACGTTATTTGCTTTGCTTGGCCCACCAAGCATCAAAGTCAGCCGGTTTTGGCAAACCAAGTTGCTTCAGAGAGCGCGCACCTTTGATTTTAAGTTTCTCAAAAGTTGCAGCCGTCAAAACTTCAACTTGAGCGGCACGGCGGTTGGCTTGGTCGCCTAAGCGAATATCGATTTCGAAGAATTTTTTCTTCGCGATCGCAGCAAATTTGTCGGATTTAACCGCAGCAACAAAAGCCTTTTGAACTTTCGCCTGGATCGATTTGTCGACGCCTTTCAGCATGGCCAAATTATAAATACCTGAGAACGGTAATTGGCTTTGGATTTGCGGCAGGAACTTGCCAACGGATTTCATGATTTTTCCGCCACCTGCATCGATATCTGCTGCGCCGGTTTGCTGGATATTGCGTAATTTGCCAGCACGGATATGTTCGATATGTTCATGAACACCGCCACCAGCAATCATCGTTTCACCGTTTAAGCCGGCAAGCGTAGCGTTTTTACCACCTTTGTAAGGTACGTATTTCAAAGTCACACCAGCTGAAACAGCAACAACTGCGGCCAATTCATGCCACAGACCACCGGTACCTGAAGTGGAAATGCTAATTTTCCCCGGGTTTGCTTTTGCCGCGGCGATAATGTCACCAAAGGTTTTAAATTTGGAATCTGGGCGGACAGACCAGCTGCCGCGTGAATTCGCAGCTTGCATGTACTGCCAATCTTTCCAAGCGCGAGTCTTGGTGTGGCCCATAACACTAGCATATTTGTTGTAGTTTGCAGCGCCAAGCAAGGTGTAACCGTCGGCTTTTTTACCGTTAACATATTTAGTGGCAATACCACCAACTGCGCCCGGTTTGTTAATGACGTTGATTTTCCAGCCGGTAGATTTGGCCATTTCACCAACAAGTGTGCGGATAACCGTATCAGTACCACCACCAGCGCCATACATCACGACGACAGTAATTGGACGTTCCGGCCATTCAGCTTGAGCGGCGGTGGGTTGAAATGCCAGTGCGGCTGCACCCAAGGCCATGCCTGTAAGGGCTAATTTAGTCCCCTTCATAAGAATATCTCCCTAGTTTTTAAAATCAAAATTAGTAGTTTTTGGTGTTATTCAGTCTTATATAAGACTGTGCTACCATAGGCCTCACGAGCGTGGGAAGTCAAGATCACAAAATTTGAAAAAGGACTATTTTTTCAAAATAGATTTAAAGACGGTCGGAGCGCCGGCCAGGAAAACGGCGATTGAATCTTCAATCGCGGCATCAAAATTATCCCGCTTTTCTGAGCCATAAATAAATTTTCGGATGGCGATATAAAAAATTCCGCCGTGCAGATTCCAGGCTAAATCAAACTCCCGATCCGTAATCGGTGTTTTTGCTGGTTCAGGAAAATTATGCTGTGCTCTTAATTCGGTGCAGATGCGCTCCAAGACTTTGTCATGGATAAGTTTGAGATATTGCTGGTAGAGCGTCACACCTTTGATGCCGGAAAAGACCAATATACGGACCCATTCGAACTCAAAAATTGCATTGGTATATTCGTGATAAAATTGATTGAGCCGGTCGGATAGGGGGCGGCTGCGGTCGCTGAGTAAATCTTCCCATTCGGGTTTCCAGCGGCGCAGGTAAACTTCTTCATAAACGCGTTTGACAATATCGTCTTTGGTCGGGAAATAGCGAAAGAGCAGAGATTGAGAAATTCCCAAACGCCGTGCCAACTCCCGCGTCTGACCACCGAAACCAACCTCAGCAAAATACTTGACCGCCTCATCAACAATTTGCTGCTCACGTTCGCCGCGGCTTAAGCGTTTGCGTTTTTTAACTTTGTTTTGGGGCACGCGTTATTTCTCTTTCCAAATATGCATTTGATGATCTGATTTTCATTATGGTGACCATTGACAGAATTTGAATGCAGCGTAATATATTTCCTTATTGATCATTTGATCACTTTAATATTAATAATAATCTTTGCCTAGTATAAAAATAGCTTTGGGAGGTCCAATTGAAACCGGCGGCATTTAATTATGCCAAGCCTTCATCCGTGGATGAGGTTCTTGGTTTGCTCAGTGAACATGGTGATGAGGCAACGATTTTGGCGGGCGGCCAAAGTTTGATGCCGACTTTGAATATGCGCTTGTCAGCCCCATCATTGGTTATAGATATCAATGGCTTGGAGGATTTAAGCGGAATCTCTGGTGACGGCGACAGTTTGCGTATTGGCGCCTTGACCCGTCATGTTGAAATTGAAAATTCACCTGAGATCGCCGAGCATGCGCCGCTCATCGCCTTGGCGATGCCGTCAATTGCTCATCCTGCTATTCGCAATCGGGGCACCATGGGCGGCAGTGTCGCGATGGCCGACCCGGCAGCTGAAATGCCTGCCTGCCTTTCAGCACTAGGTGCGGAGATTGAGATTACCGGTGGCGGTGGCGCTCGCAAAGTTGCGGCGACGGACTTTTTTAAGGGTCTTTATGATACCGATCTGGGCGAAGGCGAAATTTTAACAGCCATTGAAATTCCCAAAATTGGAACCGGCTATCGCTCGGCTTTTGATGAGCTGGCGCGGCGTCATGGCGATTACGCGATGTGTGGCGTGGCGGCTCATGCAAAAGTCGATGGCTCTACAATTTCGGATTTAAGGCTGGTGTTTTTTGCGGTTGGCGGCACGCCTGTCCTTGCCGCCTCAGTCGCCTCTGCTATGGAAGGCCAGGCAGTCGATGAGACCAGCATAGCGGCGGCCCAAAAGGCAGTAGAGGATGATTTGTCACCGTTTGATGATCTGCAATGCTCGGCGACGCTGCGCATGCATTACGCTAAAGAATTAACCAAACGCGTGCTGACCACGCTGGCAGCTGGTTAAGGGGGACATAAAATGACAAATACAATTGAACAAATAAAAATATCAGTGACGGTAAATGGCGAAAAAGTGACCCGGCTGATTGAGCCCCGCCTCTCCTTGGTTGATTTCCTCCGAAATGAGTTGGAGCTAACCGGTTCTCACGTTGGCTGTGAGCACGGTGTTTGTGGCGCCTGCACGGTCCGCGTTAATGGCGAGATCGTGCGCGGCTGTCTGATGCTGGCGATCCAAGCCAATGGCGCTGAGGTGGTTACGATTGAAGGTGAATCTGATAGCGGCGAAATTGCCGATCTGCAAAAAGCCTTTCACGAACGCAACGCCTTGCAATGCGGATTTTGCACGCCGGGGATGATTATGACGACAACTGAACTGCTGGAAACTAATCCTGATCCCAGCCGGGCGGAAATCCGGGAGTATTTATCTGGAAATTATTGCCGCTGCACGGGTTATGAAGCAATTGTTGATGCGATCGAGACGGTCGCCACTGAAAGACGGGGAGGGTAAGACCATGGCTGATTTGATCAAAGACCACGTCCTCGACCGTCCTAATAGCTATATCGGACGCACGGTGCCGAGGCCCAATGCTAAACGCCTCTTGAGTGGCCGTGGCACATTTACCGATGACGTCATGCTGCCGCGGATGACCCATGTGGCGTTTTTGCGCTCAACCTATGCTCATGCCGAAATTGTCAGTATTGATACCAGTGCCGCCAAGGAAAGCGAGGGAGTGGTAGCCGTCGTGACCGGTGTTGAAATGGCGGAAGTATGTTCGCCCTGGATCGGCGTCCTCAGCCATCTCGAAGGTTTGAAATCAGCGCCGCAGCACGCTTTGGCCGTCAAAAAAGCGTCCTGGCAAGGTGAGCCGGTGGTGGCAGTGGTCGCCAATACGCGAGCGCAGGCCGAAGATGCCATTGAGCTTATTGAAATTGAGTGGAAAGAATTGCCAGTCGTCACCGATATGGAAACGGCGCTTGATGAGGCGACACCACTGATCCATCCAGAGCTCGGCGATAATATGGCCTGGCGTCGTAATCTCGATGTCGGTGATGTTGATGCAGCTTATGCCAATGCCGATCACGTCATCGAAGAAACCTATATCTCCAATCGCCATACCGGCGTCTGTCTGGAAACCCGCGGTATTCTCGCTGACTATAATCCAGGTGAAGATCAATTGACGATTTATCACTCAACTCAGGCGCCGCATATGATGCAAAGCCTGTTTGCCAAGCATCTCGATATCGATGAACGAAATGTCCGGGTGATCTGCAAAGATGTCGGGGGATCTTACGGTATTAAGGTGCACTCCTATCCGGATGAATACGCCACGGTCGCTTTGGCTTATATGCTGAAGCGCCCGGTTAAGTTCACGGCTGACCGGCTGGAATCCTTCACCAGCGATATTCATGCGAGGGATCATCGCATCAAGACCAAAATAGCGGTCTCCAACGAAGGTGAAATCCAAGCTTTTGAAATTGATGATTTAACCGGAATCGGACCGTATTCGGTTTATCCCCGGACCAGTGGTATTGAAGCCAATCAGGTGGTTAATCTGACCGGTGGCCAGTATCTCAATGGTAATTACCGGGCACAGGCAACGGTGGTCTTACAAAATAAGTCGCCGATGTGCCAATACCGGGCGGTCGGCCATCCCATCCTGACGATGATCACCGAAGGCATGGTCGATGACGCAGCGCGTAAAATTGGCATGGACCCGCTTGAAATCCGGCGCAAGAATCTGGTGCCGGATGATGCCTATCCTTATACCGCGCCGTCAGGTCTGCCGTTTGAAAATCTTTCCCATCAAGCGAGCCTGGAAAAACTTGTCGAAATGATGGATTACGAAGGTCTCCGCAAGGATCAGGCAGAGGCGCGCGAGCAAGGTATTTATCGTGGAATTGGGCTCGCGACCTTTATCGAGGTGACCAATCCGGGGCCGGCCTTTTATGGTGTCGGCGGCGCACCGATATCAGCCCAGGACGGCGCCACCATGCGGCTTGATGCCAAAGGTAATGTCGTCGTTGAAACCGGCGTCACCGAGCAAGGCCAGGGTGCTGAGGCAGTTATCGTTCAATGTGCGGCAACCGCGCTGGGCGTCACCATGGATAAAGTCAAAGTCATCACGGGCGACACGGACATCACCCCCTATGGCGGCGGCACCTGGGGTTCCCGGGCGGCTGGTATCGGCGGTGAGGCGGCTGTCCAGGCCGGCAAGGCTTTGCGGCAAAACATTGTCGAAGTGGCCGGCATCATGCTGCAAAGTGATCCGACCACGCTTGATATACGTGACAACAAAGTTGTTGATATCGCCGATGGCAATGAGCGCATGGAGCTCTCAGAGGTTGGCCGCGTGTGTTACTACCGTCCGGACACTTTACCGAAAGATTATCAGTCAGAGCTGGTTGTCACCCGCCACTATGTGCCGAAGCAATTTCCCTTTGCCTTCACCAATGGGGTGCAGGGCTGTTATCTCGAAGTTGATACCAACACCGGCTTTATCGAATTCAAAAAATTCTGTGTGGTCGAAGACTGCGGCACCGTAATCAATCCGCAACTGGTCGATGAGCAGGTCCGGGGCGGCGTTATCCAAGGTCTGGGCGGAGCCTTGTATGAAGAATGCCTCTATAGTCCGGAAGGCCAGTTTTTAAATGGCACGATGGCGGATTATCTGGTGCCGATGGCGGCTG
>CAZMHI010000004.1:101915-120392 GCA_964566055.1 uncultured Rhodospirillaceae bacterium | reverse complement strand
AAGGCCGGTGATGCACTAACATTCAAACTGGACCCATCAATGGGGGCTGACCACCCTGGGTCGCAGCAGGCTCGTGCCAAATTTCGCCACCAAACTCATTTATAATGGACCGGCATATCGGCAACCCTAAGCCGAGGCCAGATTTTTTTGTTGAGACATAGGGCTCAAACAGTTGTTCCTGAAGCTGTGGATCGATCCCCGTACCACTATCATCAATCCCGATTAATACGGAATTGTCTTCTGCAACAGTATTAACTGTTAATACCCTGGAACCTGGCTCTAATGCGCTCATCGCATCGACACTGTTCCGGGCCAAATTTAATATTACTTGTTGGATCAAAATCGGATCCCCATGGATATTCAGCTGCTCCGCAGCTAAGTCAAATTTCAAGGACACTTGGTTCATATCAAATTCAGATTTCAGTAATTTCAGTGCAGTATGGATGGTATCGTTGATATCGATGTCTTCCAATTTACTATCTTCTCGGCGCACAAAGTCGCGCAGTCGCTGGATAACGTTGCCGGCACGGATGGCCTGCACGGAGGCTTTTTCTAAAGCTTCAATGATAGGCTTAGAGATTTGTCCATCAGAATTTAAACGCCGCAAGCTGCCATCTACGTAGGCTGCAATGGCAGCCAAAGGCTGATTTAGCTCATGTGCTATACCTGTCGCCATTTCACCCATTGTGGCCACTCGGGACACATGTGCCAGTTGTTCATGATGCCGGCGTGATTGTTCTTCGTTCAAGACACGGGCTGTGATGTCCTTTGCGCTGCCAGTCGTACCAAGAACACCGCCTTGATCATCTCGCAACACAACCGCATTGAAACTTAAATATACGGGCGAACCATCTTTTTTTAAGTGAACAGATTCGAGATCAACATAACTAATGCCCTCTTTTATTTTTGCAAAAATCGCCATATCCTTTTCGGCCTGTTCCGCCGTCATGAAATTCGTAAATGGCAATCCAATCATTTCTTCCGGTTCATAGCCGTGGGTAATTTTGGACGCCTCATTAACGAAAGTAAAAATTCCATTGGCGTCGACTGACCAGATTAGATCATGGGACGTTTCTACTAGTTTCCGATATTTCTCTTCACTTTCCTTGAGCTTTAACTCGACATCTTTGCGCTCGGATATATTCTGAATTTGCCCAATAAAATAAAGTGCCTCACCTTCCGAATCCCTGACAACAGCACGAGACATCAACCCCCAAACGATATGGCCATCTTTGTGGATATATCGTTTTTCAACCATGGCGACATTGGTAAGGCCGTCAACAAGTTTAAGGCGCCCTTCGGCGGTGCTAACCCGATCATCAGGATGGGTAACGTCTTCAACTGTTTTTCCCAATAGTTCATCGCTGCTGTACCCAATCATATTGCACCAAGCAGGATTAACTGAGCGGAACCTGCCGTCAATTTCGGTCACCGTCATCCCAATTGAGGCATTTTCAAAGGATTTTCGAAATCTTTCTTCACTTTCCAACAATGAGGCATGAATACTTTCGCGCTCAGAAATATCTCTGATGACTGCCATAAAATTGATATCATCGCCATATTCCAACGCACTTACTCGAGCTTCAACCGGGTAAGTTGAACCATCTTTCCGACGGTGCTCTCCCACCAATGTCGCAGCCTTTCCAAGAGCCACATCATCCCAATGTCTGGTAAGGACTTCAGAACTATGGCGCACCTGAATGTCTGATACATTCATGGCCAATAGTTCCTCGCGTGAATAGCCTAGAGTCTGGCAAGCCGCTTCATTAACTTTAAGAATATTACCGCTGCGATCATTGACGAAAAAAGCATCACCAGCGCCTTCAATAACGGTTTCAAGTTCTTTCTCTGTACGGTCTAATTTTACCACAAGAGACATTGGGAAATACAAAGTTGGGGGGGCAATAAGAATTGGTATTAACGCCGACAAATAAAGCGCCGGAAATAAATTATGCCCAAATATCAGCATATCAATGATGGATATTGTGACCGAAATAGTTGCCACTATTAAAGTGACGACAACCGTTACCAATACTTTGCCGTATTTATTGATAACCTGAAGTAACAAATTGACCACTGGTAATCCTGCGTATGTATATTAATTTTCTATAACTTAGTGGAAGATTACAGCTTTCGGAAAGCAGAATTTATTTCTGAGGGAAATTGGATAGGGTTATTCTGTCTCCCCAGTGCTCGGTTCGTCATCAATCAGCATTCTCATCGCAGCTCCATCTAAATCCTCAAATTGTCCAGAACGCAGCGACCATAAAAAAGCACCGAGTCCTATAAGGCCCATAAGTAGTGCAATGGGAATGAGGTAAATCAGTACGTCCATCTATCCAGTCTCGCTAGCGAAACAATCTCAATCTAAAGGCATTAAGCGTTACAACAATTGAAGATGACGACATTGCGACAGCCGCAACTAAAGGGGTTGCAAAACCAGCTATGGCAATTGGTACAGCTATCATATTATAGAGAAACGCGAGCATAAAATTTTGCCTCACAAGTGAGTCCGCCAATTTTGCTATTCTAACCACATCAACAACCGAAGTCAGTTTATTGTCTGGATATATAAGACCGGCAGCAGTTTGACTGATATCAGCAGCCGCTGAAGGAGACATAGAAACAAACCCCGCCGCTAAGGCAGGTGCATCATTCAAGCCATCGCCAATCATTAACACCTTACGGCCCTGATTGGCCAACGTCTCCAGCCGGGCCACTTTCTCATCCGGCTTGCATTCGGCGCGCCATTCAATAATGCCGATTTCAGCTGCCGCCGTTTTGACCGCTCCGGAGCAGTCACCGGACAGCAATTCAACTGCGAATCCATGCTCAGTTAAATTCGTGACAACCGATTTTGCATCAGCGCGTAATTTGTCGGCAAAGGTAAAACGAATTGGTTCGCGGCCTTCTTCTACCAGCCAGAGTTCGGTCTCCGCATCATCGGATTTGTTATCAAACTGTTCCACCTCACACCAATCGCGGTTACCAAGACGGACACGGTTACCGTTGTGGTAGGCTTCTAGGCCAGCGCCTGGCGTCTCGGATATCTGATCAAACAATATTTCACGGTTAATAGGGACCGCCTCGACCAATGATTTTGAAACCGGATGACGACTATGAGAGGCTAATGAAGCAGCAATTTGCATGTCTTTTGGAGAACAATTGGTGGGTTCTTTGAGGATCGGCTTACCGATTGTCAAAGTACCCGTTTTATCAAAAATTATTGTATCGACACTGGCCAATCGCTCAAGCGCATCTCCGTCCTTAACCAATACACCTTTGCGCAAAAGCCTTCCATTGGCAATCACTTGAACTACCGGCACTGCCAATCCCAATGCACAGGGACAGGTGATAATCAATACTGCGATGGAGGTAATAAGAGCCAGTTGCCATTCAACGCCCATCAACAACCACCAACCTAGAAATGTACCAGCTGCGAGAACATGAACTGCTGGAGCATAAAATCGCGCAACGCGATCCGCGATACGGACATATTTGGTACGGCCTTGCTCGGCTGTCTCCATTAGTCGCACTATTTCAGCTAGCAGGGTGTCTTGCGCGATGGCAGTCACACGAATTTGCAGCGGACCGCCAATATTCATTGTGCCAGCGTAGACTTCGCTGCCAAGCTCTGCTTGGCGCGGAAGCGATTCTCCTGTCACCAAGCTGGTATCAATTTCCGATCGACCAAAAATTATTTTGCCATCTATTGGAATTCTTTCTCCGGCAGCAACCACGACTATCATGTCGACGGTAATTTCAGAAATCGGCAGCGTTTCTACGACACCTTCAGCATTCATCACATTCGCCGCGGTCGCCGAAAGTGTTAACAAATGCTCTGCCGCGGACCTTGCTTTCGCCCGCGCCCGGTGATCTAGATACCGGCCAATCAGCAGAAAAAACAAAAGTGTAACGGAGGCATCAAAGTAAGCATGTTCGTTACCTAAAGTGGTTTGGTGCAAACTAAGGGCTGCGGCCAAAATTACTGCTAGCGAAATCGGCACGTCCATATTCATTGAACCACCTTTAAGGGCAGTAATTGCAGATTTAAAAAACGGTTGACCGGCAAAAGCAATCGCGGGTAGCGCGATCATCGCCGAAATCCAATGAAATAGATCACGCGTTGCAGCACCCATATCAGCGATCGCACCTGCCCAAATCGATATCGAGAGCAACATGACATTACCGGCTGCAAATCCTGCGACCGCCATCGCAATCAGCAAAGCACGGCCTTCCTTGGCCGAACCTGAAATCACTTGGGCAGGATTAAAGGGCGCTGCCGGATAGCCGAGATCACTGACCTGACGCATGAGTAAGCGGCCATCGGCTGCCCCATCCCGCCAGTCAATTTTTAATCGCCGCGTGCTCATATTTACCCTGGCATTTAACACGCCTGGAGTCGCTTTCAAATTCCGTTCAATCTTACTAATACAACCGGCACAATGAACATTTTCGACCATCAAATGAAGCGTCGAAATGCCCGGCTGCTCTTGCACGACAAACGTCGCTGGGTCTTTGATCAAACCTGAGGCATCGATATTTGAAATAACGTTCATTGCAACTCGCTACTTGACCTGTAATTCGTGGCGCATGCGATACTGTTTGCCAACCGAGATATCAACCCACCATCGGCCTGACTGAGGTATTTTGAGTGGTGCCTGATATATGCCTTGGCCAGCTTCGCGTAGTTTCAGTTTCTGATCTAAGCCTTCGTGAACTGGGCGAATAATCTCTACTTGGACAATACGCCCGGAAATAAAATTACCGTCTTTTCCAACTAGTTTGACAACCAAATTATCACCATCAAAGTCGACCGTACTCTGCCAACCAAGTTTTCTTTGTGCTTCAGCGCGGGCAATAGTCTCGTTGTATCGCACACCTTTTTCATAGGCGTTCTCTGTGCTCAATCCGGTCCAACTGGATAGCGCGAAATACACGAAAGCAATATTGGCGAGAAAAATAATGACGAAAAACGAAATCACCCACCAGAGCACCGAGCGACCGGTCACCGGACGATTTTCATTGTAGAATGCAAATGTCATCGTTTTGGTCCTCTGAAAACACTATCGTAAAAAGCCCGTTCGCCGGAATTGATTTCCTTAATTGCAAATTTGATATCCTCTGAATCATCTTTCATAGTGCCGCTTGGCGTAGTCACCAATATGCGTAGACTTTTCATTTTATCAGGCCGCACAGTTATAAATGGCGGGCCACCGGAAAGATTTTCCTCGGCACCTACCACAACAAGCTCCAATCCTGTGATACCTTTCACCGTTAATTCAAAAGTGCGAGGTTCGTGGGCTTTATTGAGAATTTTAAAATTATAACCATTCCGGATTGCACCATCAGATAACATGGTAAACAGCGGATTGCGATCCCGCAGCACACTAACATCCATATCTGATCGCGTAAGCAGACCATAGATCATAATTGCACCAACCAAGGTAAATACCGCAGCATATATTAGCGTGCGTGGTCGGACTGGCCGGATACGAGATTTTTCCCCAGCAGCAATTCGTTGCTCATTAGCAAAGGAGGCATAATTGATCAATCCACGTGGCCGTCCAATTTTGGCCATAACGTTATCACAGGCATCAATGCAAAGCGCACAGGTAATACACTCCAATTGATGGCCATCACGTATGTCAATTCCCATCGGACAAACTGCAACGCAGGCATTACAATCAACGCAATCACCCCGATCTTCAAAACTACCACCTTTTTTAAGCGACCCTCGTGGCTCGCCGCGATTTTTACGGTAAGTGACCAGGAGGGATTCTTCATCCATCATAGCGCCCATAACGCGTGGCCAGGGGCACATATAGGTGCAAACTTGCTCTCGCATTAATCCACCCAAGGAATAGGTGGTGAAAGTCAGAACAGCGACTGTGATATAGGCCACTAAAGGCGCTTCAAAGGTAAACAATTCCATCGCCAGGGTCGGAGCATCGGCATAATAAAAAATCCATGCACCGCCGGTTAGCATGGCAATAATCAGCCAAATTGTATGTTTGATAATTTTCTTGAACGCTTTGTTAGCTGACATTTCAGTTTGGTCGAGGCGCAGACGCTGATTGCGCTCACCCTCGATAAATCGCTCGACGACGAGAAAAAGATCAGTCCACACTGTTTGAGGACAGGAATAACCGCACCACATTCGACCGGCGACACTGGTCGTCAAAAACAACCCAACACCGGCCAATACCAGCAGGCCAGTGACAAAGAAAAACTCCTGCGGCCAGATCTCGATAAAAAAGAAATAAAAACGCCGCGCCGGAAAATCGATTAAGACAGCCTGATCGGGCAAGCTTTCTCCTCGATCCCACCGAATCCAAGGTGTCAAATAATAGATACCAAGCGTAAATGCCATGATCCACCATTTAAGAGTTCGGAATAATCCTTGCCCTCGTTTGGGATGAATCTTAGTCCGTGCCTTAAAAAGATCACGGTTCTCTTTTTTGTTTACCGGAACAACATCGAAAAGTTCGACGTTGTCCGGGTTCAGATCATCAGGCATTTGGGGTACTCTCGTTTCCTCATATTCCCCCCGAGTCCTACGTACCGCCACCAAGCGAATGAACGTAAATGGCGAGCTTTTTGATTGTATCTTTGTTCAACAGGGGCCCCCACGCCGGCATAACACCATTGCGGCTATTGGCAATTGACTCAAGGATCGACTCTCGGTCTCCACCATACAACCAGATGTTATTGTTCAGCGCTGGAGCACCGAACTCCTTATTGCCCTTGCCGCCTTCAGCGTGGCAGTCAAAACAATGCTCTTTATAAATTGGGGCACCGCGACCAGTTGCTTCGGCATCTTTGGAATTCTTGCTGAGTGACAACACATATTCGGTGACATCATTTATTTGGCCTGGCTTTAGAATTTCGTCTTTTAAAAAAGCAGGCATTTCAGATGTCCGGGCATCATCGGATTCATTTCGCGTGCCATGGGTAATGGTATAGGAGATTTCTTTCAGCGTGCCACCCCACAACCATTCATCATCGTTAAGGTTGGGATAGCCTTTGAAACCTTGCGCGCCGGAACCATGGCACTGCGAACAGTTCACATTAAATGCAGAACGACCACCAGCAAGTGCGAATTCCAACAATTCAGAATTGGTGCGAATTTGTTCAAGCGACGCTTTACGCAGTTTATCATTAAACTGGGATTGCGCCGCAGCAGCGATTTTAATGTCTTCAGCGACCGCCGCCCGGCTTGAATAGCCCAGCACACCTTTTGTGTAGCCGGATACAATTGGCCAAGCCGGCATCGCAATCCAATAACCGATTGACCAAATTATTGTGGCCCACAATATCCAATTCCACCAACTTGGGATTGGCGTATCCAATTCTTCAATACCGTCCCACTCATGACCCGTGGTTTGAGTACCCGAATGCGAATCGACTTTTACTTGATCAGCCATCGATCAATCCTCCTCAAGCGGCAAATGGGCCGCCTGTTCAAATTTCTTACTGGCACTTGGGCGCAGGGCGTAAACCAAAACACCGAAAAATACCGCCATGAAATAGATAACTCCCCAAGTCTGGGAGAAATTAAGTACAGTTTCGTAAGTCATGACTCTCTCCTTACCTCAGATTGTCTTCAGCATTGAACGATTTGAAATCAACCAGCGTGCCAAGCATTTGCAGATAAGCGATCA
The DNA here is from genome assembly GCA_964566055.1 of uncultured Rhodospirillaceae bacterium. GTDB lineage: Bacteria > Pseudomonadota > Alphaproteobacteria > Rhodospirillales > UBA2165 > TMED23. Next base: position 112,728 of record CAZMHI010000004.1, on the reverse strand, counting down.
TCGCATCCATCTCAGTGACAACGTCTGGATTGCCATCAAAATCCCTCACTTGAATATTGGGATAACGACTTTCCACTGCTTCAGCGTTGTCGTCATCCGGATTGGCCTGCGCCAATGCATCTTGGGCAGCGTTTTTGATCATGTCAGGTGAATAAGGCACACCGATCAATGAATTGACTTTCAAGTCTTCAGCAATTCGACTGACGTCGAGCTTCGTCGAAGAAAGAAAAGGATAACCCGGCATTACAGATTCCGGTACAAGGCTGCGGGGGTCAACCATATGCGCCCGGTGCCATTCGTCAGAATATTTCGCACCGACACGGGCTAAATCCGGTCCGGTTCGCTTTGATCCCCATTGGAACGGATGATCATACATACTTTCTGCCGCCAAGCTATATGGACCATAACGCTCTATTTCATCACGGAACGGTCGCACCATTTGACTATGACAGTTGTAACATCCCTCGCGGACGTAGATATTTCGTCCGGCAAGCTCTAACGGTGAATAGGGACGCATACCTTTGACTTTCTCAATCGTACTTTCAAGAAAGAACAATGGCGCGAGTTCCACAATGCCGCCAATCGAAATAACAACCAGCACCAAAACCAGCATGAGGATCGAGTTTGTTTCAATTTTTTTGTGACTAATCATTTTCAATCTCCCTTACGCGCCAGTTGTCGCCGGAGCGATGATTGGGGCTTCATCGCGAACATCACCTTTAGCGGTCCGCCACAGGTTGTAAGCCATAACAAGCGAGCCGACGACAAAGAGCAATCCGCCGAGCATCCGAATCATATAGAATGGCTGCATCGCACCGACCGTTTCGGCAAATGAATATTCCAGGAAGCCAAGATGATCATAAGCGCGCCACATCAGGCCCTGCAAAATTCCGGAAACCCACATCGCTGCCACATAGAGCACGATACCCAACGTGGATATCCAAAAATGGACAGAGACAAGGCGGAGAGAATACAAGCGCTCCCTCCCCCAAACGATCGGTGCTAATATATAAAGAGCACCAAAACTAACAAAACCGACCCAGCCAAGAGCACCGGAATGCACATGACCAATTGTCCAATCCGTGTAGTGGCTGAGAGCATTGACGGCCTTTACCGACATCAACGGGCCTTCAAAGGTGCTCATGCCGTAAAAAGCAACCGATAGCACCATCATGCGCAGAATTGGATCGGTACGTAATTTGTCCCAGGCACCTGACAACGTCATCAGGCCATTAATCATGCCTCCCCAGGACGGCATCCACAGCATAACCGAGAATGTCATACCTAATGTTTGAGCCCAGTCCGGTAGCGCCGTGTAATGAAGGTGATGCGGTCCAGCCCAGATATAGAGAAAGATCAACGACCAAAAGTGTACAATTGATAAGCGGTAGGAATAAATCGGCCGGTTCGCCTGCTTCGGAATGAAATAATACATAATCCCCAAGAAACCGGCTGTAAGGAAGAAACCAACTGCATTATGGGCGTACCACCACTGGGTCAACGCGTCTTGCACGCCAGCCCAAACGACGTAGCTTTTGGTGCCAAAGATCGATACTGGTACTGCCGAATTATTGACCAAATGCAGCACGGCAACGGTGATGATAAATGCTAGGAAGAACCAGTTCGCAACAAATATATGAGGCTCTTTACGTTTCCAAAGTGTCGCCAAAAAAACCAAAAGATAAGCCACCCAAACTACGGTCAGCCAAATATCAACGTACCATTCGGGCTCTGCATATTCTTTTCCTTGAGTTACGCCGAGGACATAACCAGTCGCCGCCAGGACGATAAAAAATTGAAAACCCCAAAATACAAAATAAGGTGACCAAGTACCGGCTAGCCGTGTCCGGCAGGTTCGTTGGACAATATGAAAAGAAGAGGCGAGCAGGACATTGCCGCCGAAGGCAAAAATAACTGCAGACGTGTGCAGAGGACGAAGTCGGCCAAAATTGGTCCAAGGCAAATCGAAATTTAAATCCGGAAAAGTAAGCTGCAATGCAATGACCAGACCGACGAGAAAGCCAACCACACCCCAAAACATTGAGGCAATTACGGCGACCCTGACCACACCCATATTATAATTTGGCACGCCATTGCGTTCCTGTATGGCTTGATCGGCAAGTATCTCACTACCTTTTCGGATAATAAAAAATCCAGCTGCCAGTGCCGACAAAAATAATAAAAAGGCATGAAATTGCATGACAGAATCAACTGCCCGCGACGACCAAAATAAGCCGATGAAGGCACACAGCCCAATCGGCACAGCAACCAACCAATTCATTAGAGTTCTCCTACTAAGGGGAAAAATAAACGACGTAATCGCAGTAAATATAACGGGAGGGACCTTATTGCAATTAAACGCAAGCAACCATGATATGAATCAATTGCAGATCGAAAAAAAACACATTTATTTTATGTTTTCTCTTGACTTTTAGTCTAAATCGGTATTAGAGTACCTAATTACTTAATTTGGAGCAAGTTATGGATTTAAATACCCGCACGGCTAAGCAACTACACGATGAACATGTCGCAGTTATTGCTTTAATGGATAAGCTTGAAGAGTTTGTTGGCAAGGATCAGCCTGATACGACTGATTCTCAGGTAAGTAATTTTTTAAACGATTTAAAAGTCGTAATCGAAGGCGAAGTGACCAATCACTTTAAATTTGAAGAGGAAGATTTGTTTCCGATCCTCAATGCCGAGGGTGATGGCGATATGTCGGACCTTTTGTCCGAGGACCATGAGGTAATCCTGCCTTTGGGTCTCGAATTGGCAGCGGCCATAAATAATGTCCGCTCTGAAGGTTTTACGGCTGATAGCTGGCAAAGCTTTAAACAAAATGGCGCCGAATTTTCAGAACGCCTGCGTGATCACGCCAGCAAGGAAGAAATTGGCTTGGTACCTATGATAGATGACATGATTGACGCGGATGTAGATGCTGACCTCGCCACCAAATATATAGATAACCGATAAGCACATATAGCAGGAGAAGCCACCATGGATATTACAGAAAATATGACAGTCCGGCCGTTAAAAGCGACTGACTTAGATCAAGTGGTTGATATCGATAAACGCATTGTTGGCTGGTCCCGGCGTGGTTTCTTTGAAAAACGTGTCGAAGCTGCAATTGAACACCCTGATAAATATATTGTTGTTGGAACCGTCGACGGCTCTACCCTCGTCGGCTATGCCATTGCCCGAATTCACGGTGGTGACTTTGGCACCAAGGGAAAAACCGCGGCATTAGATGCCATTGGCGTTGACCCTCGCGCTCAAGCCAAAGGCGTAGGAAAATTGCTGATGGATGGCCTTGATGACGTACTGCGTAAGAAAGATGTCCACGAAATTCGCACCCAATCCGACTGGCATTATCACGGACTTTTAAAATATTTCGACGCCATGGGTTTTGAAGTGGCACCAGCTCATGTGCTTGAGCGCCAAGCCGACGCGAATTTCTAACAGGAGGATAAAAAAATGCCTGACGCAAAAATAGATTTGGATTTTGTTGATAATGACGATTTCGATGCACCTGCTCGTGATTATGTACCTGTAAGGTCACTTAGAGCCGAGGATCTTGACGCCATTGTCAAAATAGATCGCTTAAATACGGGAATTGACCGCAAAGAATATTATGAACGCCGCCTTCATGAAGCGCTGGAACAATCAGGTATCCGGGTTTCCGTGGTTGCAGAAGTTGATGATTTTGTTGCCGGCTTCATCATGGCGCGCGTCGATTTTGGTGAATTTGGCCGCGCTGAGCCAGTTGCAGTTATAGATACCTTAGGCGTCGACCCACGTTATCATGGCCAAGGTGTAGGTGCTGCTCTGATGTCACAATTGTTAACCAATTTGGATGGTTTGCAGGTTGAATCTACTCGCACGGTCGTTGAATGGAACGACCTTGATGTCATCGCCTATATGGAATCCTGCGGCTTTAAACCAAGTCAGCGTTTGGTTTTTGTCCGGAAAGTTCCTGCAGCTGAATAAATTTCTTCCCTAGCCCTTCTTACCCCCGTATCCCCCGATACATATGTGAAGGGCATCTCCCCCAAACTTCGCCGGCATATAGCCGGCGATTTTTTTGCCTATTTTCTCGGACTATATCCAAAATATTTTTTTATCAGCTCGTCTCGAAGTCCCGACTGAATAATCTTTCTAATAGCAATCTGAAAATCTCTAGTAATTCTTTGGGAAACATTCTTACCTCCGGCGAGCCAAATTTTTTCAACTTTCAGCGCCTGACCTATATAAAGTTTTCTGTAGGGATCAGAAGCATTTTCACGCCAGCGTGATACAATTTCATTAATATCACCATACCACGCACCAACTCGACCCCTCTCCATCATAATTATTGACTGCTTAATGTTTCCAGTCGCCGAAATATTATCAAATTTTTTCTCTTTTAATTCCTGCTCATGGGACGTGCCTAGCCAGGCGCCAACCAATCTGAGCTTACGTCCCTCAGCAAAAGAATCTATTTGACGTCTCAATGAGACGAATGCACTTTTTGCACCAACCATAGGTTCTATCCAGGTGAAATTCGGTTCGCGGTCAGGCAGGCGAGATAAGCCAGGTATCATGGTATTGGACCCGCGGCTCGTTAGTTTCATAGCGCGCGGCCAAGAAACAATTTTTATAGTGAGATGGTATCCCGCTATTGTTGCCGCTCTGGTCACCATTTCAATTAAAATCCCGGGCCGCTTGTCGGAATTCATCATGTAACCCGGTATCTCCGCGCCATACATGATCATATCCGGTTTAGTATTTTGAGCATATGATGAGCTGCTAACAATCAGCAAAGCAGTTAGGGCACTAAAAAATCGCATAAACATTTTCAAGCCACTCCCAAATATTTTTGCTTAATTAAACCTAAAGTTATAATCGAATATAAACAAATACTATAGCATGTATTAATCAGGCTGCCGCCAAAGTACCAAACGCCGTCACATGTACACCGGCGGATTTTTTCCGGTCAACCACATATTTAGCAAATTTTTCAGCCATGCCCGGCGGCTCCCAATCAACCAACGCTTGTTGATAGCTAGGCCGCACTTTAACCCTCTCAAACCATCGGCAAAGATTCTCGTAGCGCTCAAGAGGCCAATCCATCAGCATCATGCGGTGGACATTTGGCATCCAGGCAATATCTGCGAGCGACAATTCTGATCCCAATAACCAGTCCTGATCAGCCACTGTTTTATCGAGCTCAAAGAAATCCGCATCTGTCCGATTGACAGCCGCATCCAATTTTTCTCTCGGAAAAATATCACTGCCTTGCCATTCTTTGACGAATTCAACCAAGCCTTGATTATTATGATTGGCGGCAAAATCTTCAACTTCCAACTCGGACATTTGCTTTCTAGGCCGGAATAGAAATTCATGAGACAGCAGCTTTAAATCCGCCTGCGCCTTGTCTGCGGCGTCTAACATTTCAATCATGGTGGTCTGGTCAGCCGTATCTGCTGGCCGCAGGGACGGATCTGGATATTTCTGATCGAGATAATCGATGATATCGCAAGATTCTATTAGCAGAGTGCCGTTGTCGACGAAGGCCGGCACCAATCCTTTCGGATTAATCGCCTGGTATTCCGGCGTCGCATGCTCATTGTCGGGAATGCTGATAATATGACTTTCCCACTCCAAGCCCTTCTCAGCCAAGGTTATGCGCACCCGTTGAGAACAACTCGAAAGCTCACCATGCCAGAGATGAAAACCTTTTAGTTCTTTCAGCGATGGATCTTGAGATTCAATTATGGGCATATGATTTTCCTCAACAATTCTTTAGTCGACACTTTAATCCATTAGCTCTTATGTGCGCAAAAATAATTGAAATCGCAGCACAAAAAAAGCCCGGCCAAAAATGACCGGGCTCTTTTGTAACTAACACTCCGACGAATTAAGACGCTTCTTGCAGCTGTCCCAATTCCTGTAATTTCTCATACCGGAAGCCACCCCAAAGGGCCGCACCGATTGCACCGGCATAAATCGAGTCAGGATGACTTTTGATCTCGACATTAACTTTGTTTTTTGGATCTGCAACACCTTCAGCCATTGCAGCAACTAGACCTGTATCCAAGGCTAAACCGCCGGTAACCATGACGTCACCTTCCATCACTTTGGTTGCCCGCAATAGTTTGAGCAGCCTGTTAGCCATCGAAATATGAATACCTTTTAAGATGTTTGGTGCAGAAATACTGCGTGATACCATATTAATCACGTCTGTTTCAGCCAACACCGCACAAATACCAGAGACGACTTCCGGATCATCGGCTTGCTGCGACAACTCACCAATTTCTTCCAGGGTAATACCGAGATAGCGGGCGATGTTTTCCAAGAATTGGCCGGAACCAGAAGCACATTGACTGGTCATCCGGTATTCCAGAACTTTACCGTGCTCATCAATGCGGATGGCCCGGCCATGCAGAGCACCAACGTCCAATACCGAACGCGATTCTGGATTAAGATAAATCGCGCCACGAGCATGTGTGGTCATCGAATAAAAGTGACCGGTATGAAACTCAAGGCTCTCGCCTTCACCTGTCGTTGCGATGTAAGCAACATCATCTCGGGTCAGACCATTTTCCTTGAGCATATCATCCATGGTATCTTCGGCAAGTTTGTAAGGATCACGTTTGCGAATACGCTCGACCCGTTTGTCGACCCACTCGTTTTTGTCCCCTTCAACTTTAAATAGGACGACTTTTACGACACCGGTTCCGACGTCAATTCCAACTGTATTTAACATTACGCTGCTCCTAACTCTTCTTCTTGACCCGTAGTGTCACCTTGTGCGGCACGAAGAGCAAAGGCTGCTCCACCGAGGGCTCCAGTATAGATCGAATCTGGATCAATATTGATCGTGACTTTTCCGTAGTTTTCTTCAATCAGTTTTTTCAACTCGGTCACTGCCGCCTCATTATTGGCAACACCACCGGTGAAGGTGAACTGATCAGTGACACCGCCAGAGCGCGAAATTATTGACATGGCGCGGAGGATGATAGCGCGGTGGAGACCGGCCAGCACATCTTCGCGTTTTTCACCCAAAGCCAAACGGTCACGCAACTCAGCACCAGCAAACACGGTGCAGGTTGAGTTAATTTTGGCAACTTTGGTTGCTTTAGAGGCGAGAGGTCCTAATTCGTGAACACCCATATTCATCTCATCAGCGATATAACCGAGATAACGGCCACAACCAGCGGCACAGCGGTCATTCATCTGGAAGTTCTCAACAATACCGCGATCATCAACCTGGATGGCTTTGGTATCCTGACCACCGATATCGAGCACGGTGCGGGTTTCGGGATACATCATATGCGCCCCTAAACCGTGACAGAGAATTTCAGAGCGGATGTGATCTTTCGGGAAAGGCAGGCGGACACGGCCATAGCCGGTTCCAACCACGAAGGTCTCTTCCAATTCAACATCCAAAGCGTCCTGGATGGGTTTTCCAAGCTCGGCATCTTTAATATCAAATTCCGAGGATTCAGTTACCAGCTTGTCCATGGCGCGCATGAACTTACCTGCCAGATCACCTGCCGGAGGACGGTTTTCCACTTCGATAATCGACTTATCGTAAACGTTCAGCAGTAAGTCATAGCTGAGGTCAGCTTCTTTCGCGACTTCTTCAGAGATCGCCATGAAACGGCCACCAGCGATATCGCGGAAAAAGTCAGATTTGCGTTCTGCACCCGGTGCAAAAAGCGGCACAGCTTCTTTGGCCAATTGACCGAACGTCGCATCAAGCGCTTCGACCATGGCTTTTTCCTGGCCTTTGTAGCGGATGTTGTCAGCAAAGCCAGCGCAGGTATCGCGCAAATCCTGCAACTGTTCGAGATATTGCTCGAGCCGGAAATTACGCTCCAAACCGCCGAGGAAATCATCGACTTTGCCTTCCAACTGAGGAATTTGTTCAAAGGCTCTGTGAAACAGCGTAAAGCGGGTTGAAATCATGGCTTCCTGCTTGGAAACCGCCGCAGCCGTATCGTAATTCGACCGCGAGTTGGTGATCCCTTGGCCCAAGACATCCATATTGTCATCCATCAGGATGGCTTTGGTTGTCGTCGAACCCAGATCAATTCCGATATAACATTTCATGTTTTTTCTCCTTAACCGAAGCGGCCGACTAGGCGGCTTGAGCTCCGCCTTGGCGTTTCTGTTCAATCATCTGGAAGTAACTCTCGAGCCGGTTTTTAACGTTGGCAGGAGAGAAGTAGCGTGGATCAACCAAATCGGTTTCAATGAAAGCACCTGGTTTACCGGTACGTGCTTCAACTTCCCGCAGCATCAGCAATTCGCCGGCAGCGAAGCTATTGCAGCTTTTGATCGAGTTGATCAGCAGACCATCAGCTTGGTATTCCTCAACGAGGTCAGCCATCATCGTTGTACGGTCCGGCAGGTTCCGGTTGGTGTAGCAACCCATGCAGTATTCAGCGAGGGATTCCAGCGGATTTTCAGGATCGTGACGGAAGCCGTCATAATCGTATACGCCGCCCACTTTTGAATAAGAACTAGCTACTACAACAGCACCGTCTTCATGGAACATTTTCCAGAACTCACGGAAGTTGGTCCAGTTTGGCGGGCCTTCAACGACTAGGCGGTATTTCTCTTCACCCATCTCACCTTCCGGCGTAACCGGGCCAAGACCTTTGGCCAGACGATCTTCAATTTCCGAGCGGAGCAGGCTGTAATATTCAACCGCATCTTGAGTACCGCGGAAGGCACTGAAGATTGGGCCGATGTAGTAAACGGCGCCAAAGTAAGCATCGATTGGCGAGCGCACGTTTTTAGCACTCTGCAGCACCCAGACGAGATCGTCTTCGGCTTTGGCTGAGGCTTTCATGTATTCGCGCAAGCGGTCGATATCAAATTTGACACCACTGACCTGTTCCATCGTCGGAATAACTTCTTCCTTCAACTGCTTGACGACATAATCACGCATGTTTTTGGTAATTTTGCCATCACCTTCGTAAGGCACATGGAGCATCACTGTCGGGCATTTGTATTGCTCACGAAGCAGTTCGAACCACTTCAGGAAAGTGTAGCAACCCGTATAGGACAGCATCAGCATATCCGGGTTTGGCATTGGCTTGCCGTTCGGCGCAATGTTGCCTTTCGCCATCATGCCAAGGTCTGCTTTCACATAGGTGCAAACGTCTTCCGAATGACCCATTTTCTCAGCGTCCGAGATCATGGCGCCGGTCTGCTTCCGCATCGCGTTGGAGAGCGCATTAATTTCCGGCAAATTGTTAGCCATGTCGAAACACATCGTCAACTCATTGAGATTGCCAGGTACGAAAGTCGAAGAGATCTTTACACCGGTTTCCGGCGCGGAGGTAATCTTCTCGTAGTTACTAGCAATCATTTCTTTTTGCTTCAGCATTGAAGCATCTTTAATGACATCAGTCGTTACATCGGCACACATTATGCTGCACTCCATAGTTTGATTGAATCGGCAAAGGTTCCGGCCTGCTCCCTGATTGGCTGCATCTGTCCGGAGTTTTCCGCAAATTGAAAAGCGATATAAGGAATTTTCTGGTCATCGAGCACATGATGCAGCAATGGCTGATCAAGAAGTGCCGGATCGCAGAAACTAGCGGCGGCGAAAATAACGCCTTCAGCGCCACTTTGACGTACGTAGTCCGCCAGATAGAGACCTTTCTCTTCTTCGCTCGGTTCGAATTTAGAAGGGAAGGCCATCGAATCAGTGAGAAACGCATTGGCAATATTTTCCAGCGGATCACCTTCGGTAGAAATATCGGTGGTGATCATGCGGTTGGCCATGATGTAATCGTCATCGACGATATAACAGCCGGCCAATTCGATCGATTTGATCAGACCCAGCGGCGGCTGCTCACAGAACGAACCGTTAAGAACGACGCGGCAGTTATCTTTCATCCGGCGATCTTCATTTTCGACCGCGGCAAGATAATCCTGCATCAATTGAGTATGTTCTTCAGGCGGCAAGACTTCGCCGGCGCGCATCAGCAGATAAACTTCGGCTGATGGCGTTTTCCACGGCTGATCTTTACGGAATTGGTAAACTTTGTTCACCCATTGGCGGTTTTCATTATAAACCTCAATGGAATTCCTGAGATCATCATCGGTAACTTTAACGCCACCGAGTTCTTCCAAGCCTTCGATCAGCTCACGCAGATCATTTTTATAGAACTCACCACCGATATCTTTGCGATAGTTTTGCGGCGTATCGAAATAGCGGGTGAAAACTTCCGGGAACATAAGTTTCCAGACACCTGAAAGATTTCGGATCACATCGCACGTACTTGGGAACAACATACCATCGACAAAATCGAGACGTTTGGTTACACCAAGTTCAACAGTCGAGCGCGGAATGCGGCAAATGTAGCTTTGATAATAAGCATCGCCATGGATAACTTCGAGGTCAGAGCCACCGCCTAAAATACCAATCGGCAACATGCCGGCCGCATGAATAACTTCACACGGTACATAAATTGGCAGATAACCAACGACCTTGCGGCCAGGTTCGGCTTCTTTCCATTCACGGGCCGCCGTGAAATACGTATCTTCAAATATTTCTTCACAACGGTCGATAATTTCTTTTACAGACATTTCTCTCATCTTTCCTTGTGGTCTTAAATTCCTAAAATTCTTTAACTTCCGGGGCTTACTGGTTCTTCCAGACTGCTGGACGTTTTTCCAAAAATGCGTTCAATCCCTCGACCGCATCTTCGGTTTCCATCAGTCCTGAGGTGTATAATTCTTCAAGTTTCGCCATTTTCACGGCAAAACGGTCGGCGTAGTCTTCCCGCACTGCCTGAACGGCAAAACGCAGGAC
>CAZMHI010000004.1:1492-101905 GCA_964566055.1 uncultured Rhodospirillaceae bacterium | reverse complement strand
GCTATCGTGCGCCAAATGTTCATCAAAATAGGCCAACGCAGCTGCTTCCGGATCATCCGACAAATCTGCCACCAAGCCCATGGAGTTGGCTTCTGCAGCAGTGACAGAACGGCCGGAATACAACAAATCTTCCGCATGAACCTGCCCGATTAATTCGGTCAGGAAGAAACTTGCATAAGGTGCAAAGACGCCGACTTTAATTTCTGGTTGACCAAATACGGCGTCAGAGGAGGCAAAAATCCGGCTGCCACCGCAAGCGACTTCCAGTCCACCGCCTAGGCACTGACCCTGCACCGATACCAGGATCGGCACCGGATGGCGCAACATGGTCTGCAGAGTCTTATTCATGACGCTCAGCATATCGCCGAACTGGCCCGGCAGATGTTCCGGCACACTAGCACCGAAGCTGAAATGCGGGCCTTCGTGATCGAGCACTACCCCTTTGATACCGGGGTTCGAGGCGTGCTCTTCAAGGGCATTACCGATGGCTTCCAACATGGCAGCATCGGTAATGTTCGCTTTGGGACGGGCGAGTCTCAGGCGAAGCAATTTACCGTTTCGATCGATCCAGACTTTGAGAGGGCTGTCACTCATATTATTGCTCATTCTCTTCTCGTTAGGCCGGTATCAGTACTGGACGCGCTTTGTTTTTATGCGCGTGCACAGTGGCGAAAATTTCGTTGATGTCATCAAGCGGGTGTTGCTCAACAAAGTTCTGAACTTCGACTTTGCCGTCCAGCACCAATTCCAAAACCGCTGCATAGTGACGTGGCGGACAGCCCCAGTTACCGAGGGCTTTAGCGTGGAAGGCCATCAAATTGGAGAGCCGGACCTCAACTTTATCCATGGTGAAGCCGACAACGCCCAAAGTCGCGCCATGAACCAGCAGGCTATAAGCGGAGGTCTGGCCGGCGCCGGTGCCGGAACATTCAAAAATGAACCATTCGGTTTGGCGCAGATTATTTTCTTTAGCAAAGGCGCCAATCGCTTTTTTCAATTCGCGGCCTTCATAATCCCGGGCGTTCAGCGTGATCGCTGGGCCGTGATCTTTAATACTGTCGAGCTTGCCTTGATCGACATCGATAGCAACCACCGTGGCGCCAAAAGCTGCTGCCATTTGGACGCAATAGCCGCCGACGCCACCAACTCCGATGACAATGGCGAGATCGCCTTCACCGAGGCCGGATTGCTCAACTGCCTGATAAGGAGTGGTTACCGCATCAGCAATGACTGAAAGATCGGCAAGGCTGAGACCGGCTTTTTCGAGCCGCACTTCATCAACTTCGCAGAGACCATGGGACGGCACTTTAATATGGGAGCCGAAGCCGCCTTGAATATCGTAGCCGGGCATAACCTGATCGCGGCAGATCGTTTCTTTACCGCGTTGACAGAGATCGCATTCACCGCAGGGCACCACTGCCGGGATTATGACGGCTTTATCGGCCCAGTCTTCGGCGCCTTTACCAGTTGCTACAACATGACCGCTGATTTCATGGCCGAGGGCCAGGGGTAATGCGTGATTGGTGCGGACGCCATCGTAATAGTATCCGAGGTCGGTATGACAGACACCGCAGCCGGCAATTTTGACCACGACTTCACCGTCACCGGGCGGGAAAGGATCGAAATCGACTTTCTCCATCGGTGCGCCCGCTTCAACCATTTCCCAGCGGTACGATTTGTCTGACATGTGAATTCCTTTAATTAACCGTTCTAATTTCTGTTTGCCGGAATTTTATTCCTGTTCACTTTCCCGGCGGCTCAAAATTCTCTTTTATGGTAGATTTATGAGCTTTTTTCTTAATTATGGTAAAACGGTACTCGAATACCGAATTAGAGTCAATAGGTTTTTTAAGGTTATTTGAAGTTTTTTGGAATGGCTAAAAAAGACCCTGCTTAACCGATATCATTCCCATTTGAAAAAAAGTTGGCTTAATAGGCCATAATTCGCTTGGGAATCGGGTTCCCAATGATGTAAGTCATGGCACCAGTTGTTTCAAAGTCGAAGATTTAGGGACCAACACCTATTTCAGCGTCGAGAAGAAAAGGTCCTAACACATTGCCAAATCATACTGTTACTGTTTATCCGTCAGAGAAACCTCTGGCCAAAGAAAATCAGCTTGCCTGGAAGATTGCCGCCGTCGCGGCTGATCCCGTAGCTGTTAGCGATGCCGTCACCGATATGGTGATCAACCGCATTATTGATAATGCCTCCGTCGCCATTGCTTCGGTCAACCGTCATCCTGTCGCCAGCGCTCGTGCGCAAGCCATCGCGCATCCGAGAGAAAATGGTGCCGCTATTTTCGGTATGCCGAACGATCAGCGCTTTCACGCCGAATGGGCCGCCTGGGCCAATGGCACGGCAGTGCGTGAGCTAGACTTCCACGATACTTTTCTGGCCGCCGATTATTCTCATCCCGGAGATAACATCCCGCCTATCCTCGCCGTTGCTCAGCAATTGGATAAATCAGGTACTGAGCTTCTACGCGGCCTCGCCACCGGATATGAAATTCAAATCGATCTGGTTAAAGGCATTTGCCTGCACGAACACAAAATTGATCACATCGCGCATTTAGGGCCGTCGGCAGCCGCCGGTATCGGCACATTGTTAGGGCTTGATACGGATACGATATATCAATCGGTTCAGCAGGCCTTGCACACCACGGTTTCCACCCGCCAGTCCCGCAAAGGTGAAATCTCCAGCTGGAAAGCTTTTGCACCATCGCACGCCGGCAAGCTCGCCATTGAAGCGGTGGACCGCTGCATGCGGGGGGAAGGAGCGCCGTCACCGATCTATGAAGGCGAAGACAGCGTCATTGCCTGGATTCTGGACGGACCGGATGCCAATTATACGGTCCCCCTGCCCGGCCCGGGTGAAGCCAAAGCGGCGATTCTCGAAAGCTACACCAAAGAGCATTCGGCTGAGTACCAAAGCCAGGCCTTGATCGATCTGGCCTTCCGGGTGCGGGAAAGCATCTCAAACTGGGATGATGTCGCAGAAATTAAACTCTTTACCAGCCACCACACTCATTATGTCATCGGCACCGGCGCCAAGGACCCGCAGAAAATGGACCCGAAGGCCAGCCGGGAAACCCTCGATCATTCGATTATGTATATCCTCGCTGTCGCCTTGCAGGATGGTGAGTGGCATCATGTCAGATCCTACGCGCCGGAACGCGCCCAACGCCCGGATACCATTAAGCTTTGGCATTCGATCTCAACCGAAGAAGACCCGGCCTGGACCAAGCGTTATCACGACCCGGACCCGGATAAGCGCGCCTTTGGCGGTCGCTTGGAAGTAACGCTCAAATCCGGTGAGAAAATTATCGATGAGTTGGCCGTCGCCAATGCCCATCCAGCCGGCGCCCGCCCGTTTGCCCGAGACAATTATATCAACAAATTTAAAACCCTGACCGACGGCATTATCTCTGAGGCCGAAAGCAACCGCTTCCTTGATCTGGTACAAAATCTGCCCGAGCTGGATGCAGCTGGCGTCAATGAAATAAATGTCCAGGTTGACGCAACTGAAGTCGAGTGCAACGCCCCCGATACGAAAGGGATTTTCTAATGTTATTTGGCACCAAAACAGCCGCCGAAAAGCGGGCTGATTTCAGAAAAGAACTGGCCTCGGGCAAGCTTTTGCAGATGCCTGGCGCGCATGAGCCAATCGTCGCCCGCATTGTTGAAGAGCAAGGCTTTGACGGCATTTATATTTCGGGCGGCGCGCTCTCTGCCGCCATGGCGATGCCGGATATCGGGCTGACGACGCTGACCGAAGTGACCCAGCGGGGACGCCAAATTGCCCGGGTGACAGAGCTACCGGCATTGATCGATCTTGATACCGGTTTTGGTGAGGCCATGAACACCGCCCGCACGATCCAGGAATGTGAAGAGCTTGGCATCGCCGGCTGTCATATCGAAGATCAGCTCAGCCCGAAACGCTGTGGCCATTTGGATAATAAAACCATCATCGACACCCAAGACATGTGCCAAAAGGTTACCGCCGCCGCAAATGCCAAGCGTGATCCGAATTTTCTTTTAATGGTGCGGACGGACGCCAAAGCCTCTGAAGGTATTGAGGCGGCAATTGAGCGCTCGAAGGCGTATGTTGATGCGGGGGCGGAAGCGATCTTTCCGGAAGCCCTCAACACACCGGAAGAATATGAAGCCTTCCGCGCCGCCATTGATGTACCGTTGCTCGCCAATATGACCGAGTTCGGCAAAACCCCGCTTTATTCCAAGCAACAGCTGATTGATTTTGGCTACAATATTGCGATCTATCCGGTGTCGTCTCTGCGCCTCGCCATGGGCGCCGTTGAAAGCGCTTATGCGGCTCTTAAAGAAGAAGGCTCACTCGAAAGCCAGCTTGATAAAATGCAAACCCGCAAGCGTTTGTACGAAGTCATCAAATACGAAGACTACAATCAATTTGATCAAAACTTACATAATTTCAAACTCTAGACCTCGATTAGGGAGAATTAATGATGGCCAAAGCAGCCAAAAAGCCAGCAAAAAAAACAGCTAAGAAGACCGCCAAGAAAGCGGCGAAAAAACCAGCCAAAAAAGTCACCAAAAAGGCTGCTGAACCGGATATCCGCAAAGGCCTGGTTGGCGTTATCGCTGATACCACAGCCGTTTCCAAAGTGATGCCGGAAACCAATTCGCTGACCTATCGCGGCTATGCGGTGCAAGATTTGGCCGCGTCATGCTCCTTCGAGGAAGTCGCGTATTTGCTGTTGAACGGTGATCTGCCCAACCGCAAACAACTCAACGCCTTTAAAAAGAAAGAACGCAGTTTGCGCAAACTGTCTTCCAACCATATCGCGGTGATTTCCAAATTCCCCAAAAAAGCCCATCCGATGGATACCATCCGGACAGCTGTCAGCTATCTCGGCACGACCGAAGTTGCCTGGGGTGGTGAGCCTGCCGAAGCCGATATGGAACGCGCCATCAATATGCTGTCGAAAATTCCGACTATGATCGCGACGGACTTCCGCTTGCGGAACGGCAAGCGCCGGATCGCGCCCCGTACTGATCTCTCCATGGCGGAAAATTTTTTCCATATGTGTTTCGGCAAAGTACCGCCGAAAGCCGTCGTTAAAGCCTTCGATGTCTCGCTCATTCTCTATGCCGAGCACAGTTTTAACGCCTCAACCTTCACCAGCCGGGTAATCACTTCAACGCGCTCTGACATCTATTCCGCGGTCGCCGGTGGTATTGGTGCGCTCAAGGGACCGCTCCATGGCGGCGCCAACGAGGCAGTTATGGATATGATGAAAGCCATCCGCACCCCGGCCCGCGCCGAGGCCTGGATCAGAGATGCCATGGCCAATAAGAAACTCATCATGGGCTTTGGCCACCGGGTCTACAAGCAAGGCGACAGCAGGGTGCCGACCATGAAATCCTGCCTCGAAGACCTCACTAAATGGTCGGGCGAGACCAAATGGCTGGAGATCTACAACATTCTCGCTGATATTTTCGTCAATGAGAAAGGTATCCACCCGAACTTGGATTTCCCCTCGGGTCCTGCTTATTACCTGATGGGCTTCCCGATCAATCTCTACACGCCGATCTTTGTGATGGCGCGGATTACCGGCTGGTCAGCCCATATTTTAGAGCAAAACGCCTCGAACGCATTAATCAGACCGCTCAGTGCGTATTCCGGCCGGGCCCAACGCAAAGTCCCCGCGATCGCGAAGAGGAAGTAATATAATCAAGGACATGTACTCGTTACGTGTCCCTGCCATTCCGAAAAGTTGGGTGCGCAGATCAAGTCCGCGCATGACGGAGAGTTGGATAAGGCTTGATCACTTCCCATTCGGGGACATCTTCTTGGCACTTCCTATCAACCTTTCAACCGGTCGCCTAAGGTGTCCCCACTTGCGGTGTTAAAGTAGAAAAATTCACCACAAAGGCCACGAAGCACACGAAGAAATAACCACAGAGGCCACAGAGAACACAGAGGGATTTAGAAACACACCACCCGTCATCCCGGCCTCCGAGCCGGGATCCAGTCTTTTTCTCTGACACAACCCAGCTGTACCAAACAACAAATCACGCCGCCGGGGATTAAACCCCTCAAATTCCATATAGCTGACCCAACAACCCTGGACCCCGGGTCGAAGCCCGGGGTGACGATTTTTTTATGCTGATAAAGGTGACTTGCTATGACGGAAGTCAAAAATGGTTTTACTTTTTTTGTTTACTACTCGAGATAACAAATTTCACTTTCCCAATTAAGTTTGCTTTTGGAATAAAGCCAACCTGTGGGTGTACACGACTGTCTTGGGAATTATCACGATTGTCGCCCAAAGCAAAATAGTGATTTGTCGGCACTTCATAGACACCGGTATTATCCAATGGCCCTTTATCGCCCCACTCTTCCAGGACGCCATATTTATTCCCATTTGGCAAAGTTTCTATATAGCTTGGAGTCTTTCGGAGGCGGCCTACACCATCGGCATGGATAAAATCTTCTATTTTTTCACGCTCAATCAATGTACCATTTAAAAAAAGACGACCATTTTTCATCTGAATTTTATCATTAGGTAGCCCAATGACGCGCTTGATATAATCGGTTCGGTTATTAGAAGGTAGTTTAAAAACAATAACATCACCTCGCTCGGGCTCAGAAAATAAGATGCGCTCAGAAATTAGTGGCAAACTGAACGGTAAAGAATGGCGGGAAAAACCATAAGAAAATTTTGATACAATAATAATGTCTTTGGCTTTCATCATCGGTTTCATAGAACCGGCTGCCATGCTGTACCAGTCCCAAAGAAAAATACGCGTTGCGATAAGAAAAAATGATACTCCGGCAAACATTCCAAAAATATTGTACCACCGCGCAAACCAAACTCGTGGCATTTTTTGGTTTAAATTTCTCGATATAAAGTAACAGTGAATTGTTCCAACAATCACAATAAGGCTGAAAATTACGTCTTTCTCAAATTCCGGAAGAACGATGTCAAGCGGCGCGCTGATCGGAATTACAGCTATTAAATAGATGATTCCAAGAAGACCCTTGCCTAAATATAACATGCCAATTGCAGGCGTGAAGATTAAAGAAACGACTACAGTGGCCCACGGTTTTCTCGAATTAAATGACGCCTTCATTAAATACCTCTAACACCTTTTGAGTGTATATTAATGATTTTATTCGTGATGGAAATAGATAGTTGAGGATGACCAAGACCTAACAATTAATCTGTGACCTCTGTGGTTCACTTCCTACTTCGGTCTCAAGACATGCTTGTGGTCTTTGGCGTAGAGGCGGCTGTCGATGAAGTCGTCATCGCCGAAGACGTGACCGACCATGATCAGCGCCGTGCGGGTGATTTTGGCCTCGCGCACTTTGGCGCGGATATCTGCGAGGGTGCCGGAGATGATCTGCTGATCCGGCCAACTCGCCCGGTAGATGACATAGACCGGGCAGTCCTCGCCGTAATGCGGGCTCAAGTCGGCAATGACTTTCTTGAGATTACGCACCGACAAATGAATAGCGAGAGTCGCCGTCGAGGCCGCCAAATTTGCCAGTTCTTCACCGCTCGGCATGGCGGAGGCTTTGCCGTCGGTGCGGGTGAGGATAATCGTCTGCGAAACTTCCGGCAAAGTTAGCTCCCGGTTGAGCGCCGCTGCAGCCGCAGCAAAAGCCGGCACGCCGGGCGTCACATCATAGTCTATGCCCAACGCATCCAGCCGCCGCATTTGTTCGGCAATGGCGCCATATATCGAGGGGTCGCCAGAATGTACCCGGGCGACATCCTTGCCGTTGGCGTGGGCTTCTTCGATTTTTTCGATGATCTGATCCAAATGCAGCGGCGCCGTGTCGATCACCTCGGCATCTTCCGGAGCAGCAGCCACTACCTCTTCTGGCACCAGTGAGCCGGCATACAAACAGACCGGACAGGACTTAATCAAATTTAGCCCCCGCACAGTGATCAGATCAGGCGCTCCCGGCCCGGCGCCAATAAAATGGACAGTCATTAAAAGCTCTCCTTTTTATCGCCGTAGCCGCGCGGCGTGTAGACGGATTTGCCGCCGTCACCACGACCGAATGCCCGGGTTTCACTGCTGCCGATTAAAACAAGCGTCAGCATATCGACACGGTCCGCTTCCAATTCGCCCAGCGTAATCACATCGACTTTTTCTTCCTCGCGGCCGAGATTGCGCGCCAGCACCACCGGCGTTTCGGCAGGCCTTGAGGTCAACACAATATCCCGGGCAATGCCCAATTGCTCCCGGCGTTTTTTGGAGACCGGATTATAAAGTGCGATGACAAAATCCCCTTCAGCAGCTGCGCGCAAACGTTGCTCGATGACTTCCCACGGTGTCAGCAAATCCGACAGCGAGACTGTGCAGAAATCATGACCCAAAGGCGCACCGATTTTGGCGGCAGCAGCTTGCAGGGCAGAAATCCCCGGCACCACATGGGTTTCGAGGCGCTGCCAGGCAGGAATAATTTCGCCATTGGCGCCATGCTCAATCAGCTCGAACACCAGGCTCGCCATGGCGTAAATACCCGCATCACCGCTGGAAATCAGGGCCACCTCTTTGCCCGAGGCCGCCAAGTTCAAGGCTTCCGCCACCCGGTTGCGTTCTTCACCAAGGGCATAGTCGTGACGGGTTTTGCCCTCCATCAAGGGTCCGAGCAAATCGAGATAGAGCTTATAGCCGACAATATCGGTTGCCCGGGCGATCTCATTGGTGGCTTCCGGGGCTCGCCAGTCATTGGTGCCGGGACCAATACCGATGACGCTCAGCCGCCCGCAACCCCGCCCAACACTTGAGGGATCAATAATGCTGGGTGACAACGCCACCGCGCAAGTCATGCCGTCCCGTTTTTGCTTCGACACGATTAACTCGGCGTCCGGACCGGCGGCAGCCAGGGCAGCAGCCTCCGACACACTATGCGTGCCGACAGTCTCGAAGACAT
Source organism: uncultured Rhodospirillaceae bacterium (assembly GCA_964566055.1). Taxonomy (GTDB): domain Bacteria; phylum Pseudomonadota; class Alphaproteobacteria; order Rhodospirillales; family UBA2165; genus TMED23. The sequence goes on along the minus strand of CAZMHI010000004.1, from coordinate 92,973 downwards.
AATCGGAAGGATCACTAACCCGGGGCGTTTCCTGATCAAGCCGGGCGGCCTCAAACAGGCGCATCGGTATTTTGCCCAGCCGCGCCATTTCTTTGATGGCTGCCTCGTCCTCTTTGAGGTCAATCGTTGCGATACAGGCGACTGCGTGTTTTCCAAGATTGTGTTCTTTAAAAATATCAAAGATGAATGCCGCAAGATCATCCGCCGCAACGCCCCGCTCACAGCCAATACCCAGCGCCAAGGTGCCGGGAGACAAAATTAAGTCATCAGTTTCTTCCGACAGCCGGGTATGGGTCAATCGAAGGCAGTGCTCTGCACTATCTGAAAACGCAAACCCGGCCGCCATCAGCCAGTTGATATCAACACCATCACCGGTTTCATCAACCAGCCGCACAGGATCGCCATTGAGCAAAGCCGCCATCACCGGCTTGGCGTTATCGCGATTGGCCACCCGCCAGCCTGGGGGCGGGTCATCCAAGGCGATGCCGAAACGCGTATCGCCTGCTGTAGTGATTGCTGCCGTGGCACCAAGCGCCTCAGCGATATCGCGGGCGAGCTGGTTGGCCCCTTGATGCCCGCCTAAGAGCGGCACCACGTTTTCGCCGTCTTCTGATAAAACAATCACCGGCGGCTCTTCGGTTTTATCAGCCAAATTCGGCCCCAGCGCACGGATCACGATCCCCGCGGACATAATCGCGACAATGGGACGGCTATCGGCAAACAGGCCGCGCAAATGGCTGAGTGTATCTTCAAACGGAATATCAGGGTCAGCAACCCGGGATTTCAGCCCATGGACTTCCGAGCCGGGAGCAACGGAGACCAAGCACCGGGCCAAAGCTGCGCCGGTTTCATTTAAAACTATAAAGGCGGGAGAGGTGCTCACTGATCCAAAATCTCCCCGTTGCGGCGGACGATAATCATTGAGAAATAGGGCGCACTGTCGCCATCAAGCTCACCGAGCGGCACGATGCGTTGATTCTGCATGGTGGCGCGCTCGATGTAATGCGCTCTGTCCGCAGCGCCGATTTTAGCCAGCACGTTTTTAATCTTACTCAAATGCCGGCCAACCTTGATGATCGCCGAAGTATTGGCCGCCAATAATTGACTTTCCATTGCCTCTTCATCAAGCGTTCCCGGAACAACCGAGACCACATCATTACGCGCCGCCAAGGGTAAAGCCAGTTCCGCCGAGCATGCCGCCAGCGAAGAAACGCCAGGGACCACCTGTACCGGATAATTCTCTGACAGCCGCGCAAACAGATACATGAAAGAGCCGTAAAAGAACGGGTCACCCTCACAGAGCACGGCAACGGATTTACCGGCATCAACGGCCGCACTAATTTCCGCGGCACCCTTGTCGTAAACATCCTGCGCTGGGTAGCGCTCGGTTACCATCGGCGTTGAAATGATAATTTCTTCCTGGGCTCCGCTCATATGCGGTGCGGCGATAGAACGCACCAGACTGTCGCCATTGGCAGGCGCCGGATAAGCCACCACATCGGCGGCTTGTAAAATTTTGAGAGCTTTCAAAGTGATAAGCTCAGGGTCGCCCGGTCCAATACCGAGCCCCCAAATTTTTATGTCTTCATTCATGATTTCAGTAGTCGCAGTTGAGTTACAGGTTTAAGCGGTTGCCAGCCGGTGAAGCGGCCCATGTCGTGGGCGCGTGATATATCAATTTTAACCAGCTCGCCACCCCATTGTTCCATGCTCTCGATCAAGCGGCGTTCGCCTTCAAAGGTCACCGAGTTGGCGACCAGACGCCCGCCGGGTTTGAGGTTCTGCCAGCAATATTCAAGCAAGCCGCCCGAGGTCAGACCACCGCCGATAAAGACCGCATCGGGTGCTGGTAGTCCGATTATTTCATTGAGCGCTTCACCAAAAACGACTTTAAGCTCGGGCACACCCAAGGCCAGCGCATTGGCATTGATCATACCGAGACGATCCATGTTTTTCTCGATGGCGAAGGCTTTGGTATTGCGGGAAGAGCGCAGCCATTCGATCGCGATGGAACCACACCCCGCCCCGATATCCCAGAGCATCTGCCCGGGCATAGGCGCCAAAGCCGAGAGCGTTACTGCCCTGACTTCACGCTTGGTCAACTGGCCGTCATGTTGAAAAGCCTCATCTGGAAGTCCTGGCGAACGCGGGTAGACAATAGCCCCCTCATCGGCGACACATTCGATTGCCACCGTATTGAGATCAGGCACCCGGCCATGGCTCCAATCAGATGCCAGATCATCAAAGCGCGCTTCGTCTTCGCCGCCAATATGCGAGAGCGCAACCACCGGGCTTTTGCCAAAACCGGCTTCCATCAGAAGTGCGGCGATCTGTCCTGGTGTCTCACCATCATTGGCCAGCACGATCAGCCGGGCGCCCGGGCTTAAGAAAGCGCGCACCCGCTCCAAATCCCGGCCATGCACGGTGAGGCAGTCGACATCGGTTAACGGCCAGGCCAGGCGGGCGGCGACGTGGGAAAAGGCAGAGGGTGATGGAATAACTTTAATTTCATCGGCGCCGTAACGGCGGCCGAGCGTTGCGCCGATGCCGAACCACATCGGATCACCGCTGGCGACAATGGTAACGTTTTGCCCTTTATAGCCATCAAGATCGGCGAAACTATCTTCAAGCGGTGATTTCCAGATGTTACCGCTCTTACCAACTAATTCTAAATGCCGTTCACCACCGAACAAAACATCAGCCTGTTCAATCGCCTCCTGCGCGTTCGAGCCCAGCCCGGCCAGACCGTCTTCGCCAATGCCAACGATGGTTAGCCAGGTACTCATGCCTCACCTTCCAGCAGCACCGCATTAACGGCGGCGGAGGCTAAAGCCGAACCGCCTTTCCGGCCTTTAAGCGTAATGAAGGGGACGCCCAAATCTTTTTCAATCAGATAATCTTTGGATTCTGTGGCGCCGATAAAGCCCACTGGAAAGGCGAAAATCGCAGCCGGTCGCGGACAATCCGTATCTGCCAGCATATCGATGAGATGAAATAAAGCTGTCGGTGCATTACCGATGGCGACAACGGCGCCGTCTAAGTATGGCCGCCAAAGCTCGACAGCTGCTGCCGAACGTGTCGTTGCCAGCGACTGCGCCAATTCGGGCACAGCTTCATCTCGGAGAGAACATAAGACTTCAACACCCTTGGGCAATCGATCCTGCATAATTCCGGCCACCACCATATTGGCATCAACAATGACCGGGGCACCTTCTGCCAGCGCCGCACTTGAGGCCCCCGCGACATCTCCATCCCAAGCCAACTCGTCCGTGATTTCCGGTATAGCAATCGAATGGACGAGCCGCAGCACGATCTTATGCAGGCTTTCGGGAAAATCAGAGAGATCAACCTCGCGGGCAATGGCGGCAAAGGATTCCCGGTAAATTTCGGCTGGATCGCGTAGATAGCTCATCGCCTTAGCCCAGCCCTGTCAATTTATTCGGCAGCGGCAGGATTGCGCTTACCGGGTCCGTGCGGGTGATCGGCGTGAGGATGCGGCGCATGGCCATGATCATCGTCGTGATCGTGTGAATGACCATGGCTGTGGTCGTGAGAATGCGGTTCGGCATCACCTGTGCCAATGCCTTCAACATGATGGTGATGACTTTCCTGCGGCAGTCCGTGATGCGCTTCGAAGCCGACAATTTGTTCCCGGTATTTGCACATCAGGCAATTCATATTGTTATCGCCGCTCATGATACCACGGACGCGTTCTTCAAAGGTATCGATGACGCTGTCATGGTCGTTGAGATAGCCCGCTTTAATAAACTCGATCTCCGGAAACTTGGCCGCGATCTCATCGACAATCGAGTAAATCCGGCCCACCAGCACGCCGGTGAAAAGAAAATACGGGAACACTATGATGCGCTTATAGCCAAGCCGGGCTGCGTGCTCCAGACCGGGTGCCACCAGCGGGAACGTCACACCGGAATAACAAACCTCGCCCCAGCCATAGCCCATACCTTCCCAGAGCATGCGGCAGATTTTATTGATATTACTGTTGGCATCAGGATCGGAAGTTCCCCGGCCAACCACCATCAACAAGGTATCTTCGCGGGGAACTTCGGTTTCCGCGGCGGCTTCGGCTTCGGCAATGCGGCCTTCGGCGGCATAGAGCATCTTTGCATCGACATCCAGCGCGCGCGCATATTCGATCTTAAGGCCAATATCCTGATGCTCAGCCTCATACTGTTTGAGCACGGCGGCAATATCGTTTTTGACGTGACCGGCTGAAAACAGCATTCCAGGCACGGCCAGAATATGATCAACGCCTTGCGCAATAAGACTATCCAGACCATCCCGGATAATCGGCGTGGCGAATTCCAAAAAGCCGTACTCCACCGGGTATTCCGGGAAGCGGCCGGCCAGCTTTTTCTGCAGATTAGCGAATTGAGAAACGGCTTCCTCACTGCGGCTGCCATGCCCACATATCATTACGCCGGTTGTCGTCATTATTGTTCCTAACGGGTCAAATTTTATTGTTTTTACATAGATTTAAATCGGGCCGGATCATAGCGGAACAATTCCCGGAGCTAAAGGATTTAACGTAAAATTTTTCTTCATAATTTTCTTCATATTCTTCTGGCAATTGACGATTTATCACGCCCCTGCTACCAGTTTCCCATGCTTGGCTTGACCATATTTCCGATCCTGCTGCTCGCTCTTATGATCGATGCGGTTTTTGGCGATCCCAAGCCGCTCTATCGCTTTGTGCCGCACCCGGCGCAGATGATGGGCTGGCTGATTGAGCGGCTCGATAAACAGCTCAATCCCGAAGAAGCCGAGGATAAAGCCAAGCGGCTAAACGGCGTGATCGCCGTAATTGTCGTTGTTGGTCTCGCCGGTGGTATTGGCTGGGGCCTGACGTATGCCTTCTCGCTCATCCCCTATGGCTGGATTTTGGAGGCGATCATACTCTCAACCATGATTGCCGGACGCAGTCTTTATCAGCATGTCTCTGCTGTCGCCAAGGCCCTTAAAGCCGAGAAAATAGTCGAAGCCCGTGATGCCGCCAGCCAGATCGTTGGCCGGGATACGGAATTTCTCGACCGCCATGGCGTTGCCCGGGCGGCCATTGAATCCTTATCCGAGAATTTTTCCGATGGTGTGCTGGCGCCGATTTTCTGGACGGCATTATTCGGTCTGCCGGGCGCCCTCGCCTATAAAGCGCTCAATACCGCCGACAGCATGATCGGCCACCGGAATGAGCGCTATCTCCAGTTCGGCTGGGCAGCGGCCCGGCTGGACGATGTGGCGAATTATATCCCGGCCAGGTTTTCGGCACTATTGTTGTGTCTGGCGGCATTTGTTTGGGGGCGCCATGAGGCTAAACGCTCCTGGCTCGCCATTCGCCACGACGCCAAAAAACAAATCTCAGTCAATGCCGGCTATCCCGAAGCCGCTATGGCCGGTGCCTTGAACATCCGGCTCGCCGGTCCCCGCGAATATGACGCCGAACCGGTCGAGGGTGAGTGGATTGGCAGTGCAAATGAAGGCAGCACAGAAGATGCCACCCATGAAGACATCTCGAAAGGCCTGCTGCTCTACGTTAATGCCTGCCTGCTGTCCGCCGGCGTGATTGTCTTTCTGACGGTGTGGCTGGCTCAGGGGTAGAAAGGGGGGAAATAAGGGGGTTTTGGTGTGGGTTATTTCAATTTAGAAATCAATTTTTTGACAAACCATACGATGCCAAGTGGAGCTGCGATAACGGCGACCGCAAATAAGGCCTTCAAAACGGTATTCCACAACAAATATGTTCCCACGCTTTCAAAAAATGATTTCCATCCGAAAACTAGAATGCAAACCCCACATAAGAGCAATGCAATCTCTCCTTGGAATTTGCTTATGACTGATCCTGCTTTTTTCAGGAATGGAAATTCTCGATTAGAAAACCAATAATTAAGCCCTCCAAAGAAAACAAAACAAAAAGCTACTGCGAGAAGTATCCAGCCTCCCTCATCATTTCCGGCTTTAAAGTTGAAATATGATCCGTATGACGAAAGTGAGAAACCAATTAAGATTACAATTATTCTAGACAATTTTTTCTTTCAATACCGAAACCAACAGTTTTCCATACACGCCCTAAAAGGGTAACTTATTTGATAATTTCAGCCAAAGATTAAATGTCTGATAGGAAGTCACCCCCACCTTGATCCTCCCCCATCAAGGGGGAGGAAAATGGATTGTTAATTTTATTTCCAGGATCAATCTACGAAAAAGGCCCTCTAGCGCCGCCATAAGCACTCAAAGTCCTCCCCCTTGATGGGGGAGGGTTGGGTAGGGGTGCTGAAAAATGAACCAACGAAAATTCGCTAAAAAATTACGCCAGAACATGACCGAAGCTGAATATCGGCTTTGGTATCACTTACGTTTGCGACAGATGGATGGCTATATGTTCAGGCGTCAGGCGCCGATGAAAAAATATGTTGTCGATTTCATCTGCCATAAAGCCCGATTAATTATTGAAGTCGATGGGGGGCAGCATGCTGTTCAAAAATTATATGATGATCAGCGTACTGTTTGGTTAGAATCACAGGGCTACCAGGTGCTCCGATTTTGGAACAACGAGGTTATGGAGAATTTGGATGGTGTCGTAGAAACCATTTTGGCAAATCTTTCGGACCAATCAAGTTCAACCCTCACCACTTCTAACATCTTGAGACTAAGGCATAAGAAGTAGATACTTGGTCAGGCAATAAAAAGAACCTAATAATCAGCTCGTCAATATGGGGGTGCCACTAAATGCCAATAAAAGCCGTTTGGAATACGGACACTTATGCAACTGCTGTGCATACGGGAGTTATTACGTATCAAGAAATGATGGATTTCCATTTGCAACTTCCTTCCGATCCACGGTGGGAGAGGCTGCTGCATGCGCTTTCGGACTGGCGTCTGGTTGAAGAAATCGTCGCTACAGAGGACGAGTTGAAGGCTTTGGCAGTTCACCTTTCCGTCTATGATCGAACCAAGAACAAATTTCGGTTGGCGTTGGTGCCCGGCCAATACGAGAACGCAATAGAATTTGGAGAATTGTTCGTCGCAGAAATGAAAAAATATGTTACCGAGGTAAAAATGTTACCAACCGTTGAGGAAGCTGAAAATTGGCTATTCAGTAAAAACTAACCCCCCTCACCTCTTCTCCATAATACGCGCCGGAGATTGGCCCTGACGCAACAGGTTAGCCATCTCGGACATGGCGGGCTCGACATGCTCGGCGATCTTGATGTAGGACGGGCAAAAATAGTTCAAATCAAAGTCGCCGCTTTTAGACGGCATAAAGCGGTGCTTGGGACAGCCACCGCCGCAATAACTTAGGAACCGGCAAGAAACACATTCGGCTGGCAGATTATTGTATTTATCTTCACCAAAGTCGCGTTGCCGGGCCGCCGTGGCAAGCTCCAGCATCGGTGTTTCTGTAATATTGCCAAGAAGGTGAGTTGAGTAGACATAATGGTCGCAGGCATAAAGATCGCCATTATGCTCTAAAGCCAGCCCCTGACCGCAGGAGCGCGCATTGATGCAAAGCGTCGAGGGTTCCCCCATCCGAAGGCCGAGATGCACATCAAAGGGCTGGACAAAGATTTTGCCGATATCGCTTTTGCGCCAGACGTCAAAAACCGCTGTCAGGAATTCCGCATACCCTAATGGCGGAACACTCCATTCGGTCACCTTGGTTTTATCGTTTTGCGGTTCGAGCTCAGGCGGGCCGGCCAATTCACCATCGGGGCGGCGGCGTTCAACAATTGGGATGAACTGCATAAACTCAACGCCGAGGTCGCGCAGATAGCGGTAAACCTCGGAGCCAAAACGATGGTTGCGCCGATGCACCGTGGTCAGGGTATTATAGTCAACGCCGCCCGCCTGCAGCATTTTGATGGCCCGCTCGACCTTGGCGAAGGATTTCTCACTGTTCTTACCAAGGCGGAAACGGTCATGCAGCCGCGCCGGACCGTCAATGCTGATACCGACTAAGAATTTATTTTCAGCAAGAAATTCGACCCAGGCGTCGTCAATAAGCGTGCCGTTTGTTTGCAGAGAGTTGGTGATGGTCTGGTTTTCCGGCAAGTATTTCTGTTGCAGCTCGACAACACGATTAAAAAAATCCAGCCCCAGCAGGGTCGGCTCGCCGCCCTGCCAATAAAATGTTATTTCCGGTAACGGGCTCGCCTCGATATAGTCTTTGACGTATGTCTCCAGCACTTCATTACTCATGCGAAATTGGGTGCGCGGCGGATAGAGCGCGGCTTTTTCCGTGTAGTAGCAATATGAACAATCGAGATTACACTCCGGCCCGATGGGCTTGGCCATAATGTGAAAGGGCGTGGAAGACATTACGATTTAAACTTCAGCCGGAGTCCAGTCGACACCGGCCTGCCCATGGAAAAAGCCATCAGCGAAAGTCACGCCTGAGGCCAATTCTGATAGCCGGGCAATCACCTCCTCGGCCTCGAGTTCACCGTCGAGTTGATCTCGAAAACATTGAGCCACGGCCACCATATCAATCGCCTGAGGTGAGAGCCGGAAATGGCTGACGCCGAGATCAATCAGGGTTGAAAGCTCGCGGGCTAAATTACAATAGCGGTGCGATAATGTCTGGGTGCCGTTAACCGCGAGAAATTCCTGACCGTCGACGGTTGATAATTCCATGCCGTCCAAATCTTCGCCACAGACGAATTGGCAATTGTCTTTATGGAGATTGCGCGAACGGGCGTGATAACAGCGGGCTGAAATCGCCAAAGGTAGCCGGCCAAACACCTGAACCTCCAACTCAACATTTACTTTGGCAAGCTCACTAATTGTCGAGGCGGCAAGTTCCGGCGGCAGCACAATTCGTGTCGCTCCGCGTTCAGCGAAATACGAGGCCGTGCCTTCGTTATAGGTACTAATATAGGGACCAACGATGTGAGTTTTATCGCTCAAATACGAGATCGCAGATAGATCATTGGCTTCAACGATACCGTCAGCTTGTTCGGCAAGTTCGCTTACGCCAGCGAGCTCCCGGTTATTCATTACCAAAGCGAGGCTGGAGAAAATCACATCTTTACCTGCAGCACTTAATCGCTCGGCCACTTCCGGGATAAACTCCGCATAAAACGGCAGCCGTTTGGAACAGACCACTTCGCCGAGATAGACGGTGTCGACCGGTGCTTCATCAGCGATTTCAAAATAGAAATCCCGCCAGCGCTCAGCGGGCCAATTAAACAGAAGCGGACCAAGAGTGAGTTGTGGTTTCATAATCTCAGTCCTAGCGCCACGTCTTTTGATAGGCGCCCGCCGTTTCCTGACCACCTTCGGTGAGCAGGCTCATATCAAGATCAGGCATGGCTTCGCCACGAGCAGCCGCATCAACGGCCTGGCGAAAGGCGCTGACAACTTGGCTGACATAGGCGCGGCCCCGCTGGCGGCCTTCGATCTTGAGCGCTGTGACACCGGCTTTCATCAGGGCATCCAGCATCGTGATGGCATTAAGTGAGGTTGGGTCCTCAAACAAATAAGAGACGCTGCCTTCGACTGAAAAACGGCCTTTGCAGAGTGTGGGATAACCCGCCGCCTCATCCTCACCGAATGAATTGATGGTAAAGTCACCGAGCTTTGAGACCAGTTGATCGCCAACTTCTTCATAGCGCACATGGCTTGCTGGTGAACAAACGCCGTTCATATTGGGTGACTGGCCGGTGACATAGGATGACAGTGAGCAACGCCCTTCGGCCATGACGCAAAGCCCGCCGAAAACGAACACTTCGGTCTCAACCGGAATATCTTTATTAAGGGCGGCAATTTCCTCCACGGTCAGCACTCGCGGCAGGACAACGCGCTTAACTGCGATCTCCCGGACATAAAAGCGGATGGCTTCGGCGTTGGAGGCCGACGCCTGCACTGACAAATGCCGCCGCAGCTTAGGATGGTTTTCAGCCGCATAAGCCAGCAAGCCTATATCGGCCAGAATAACCGCATCGGCGCCGCACAACTCCGCATCATGCACAGCTTCGTACCAGGGTCCAGGGTTACCGGCCTCGGGAAACGTATTGATCGCCACTAGCACTTTGGCGCCATGGTCATGAGCATAAGCGACACCGTCACTGAGTTCCTTGCGGCTAAAATTAAGGCCCGGAAAATTGCGTGCATTGGTTTCGTCTCTGAAACCCAAATAAACAGTATCTGCCCCGGCATCAACGGCAGCCCTTAAAGACGCAGGAGTGCCGGCTGGACAAACCAGTTCTAACTTTTTGGTGTCGAGGGATTTATTCATCTGGCGGCATTCCAGCCGGTTGTCACCGAATTTCTAAACTCAGCAGCAAAACGCAGCGGTCCGGCAAGCGGCCCCAATATAGCGATAACATCTTCAAACAAGTTGATCTCGTCGCTATCGACCGCATTGCGCAACACCAAGACCGCTTCGGTATCGCCTTCAACACTAAGCTCACGGGAGAAAAATAAGGCATCGCCATCAAGCCGCCCTTCCAGCAAATCGATCAACATCGGCAGAGGACCTCGGATTGTCGCCGTTGCGGTATCTGCATCTACGTCGCGGCACGCCGTCAGCGATGGCCGGGCCCCGGCTGGACGCATGGCGAAAAGAAAGGGCAAGTCAATGGGATCAATGACGAAAAGCGGATCACCAAGTTCTTCAAGGCGCTCAAAGACAGCCGGATGTTGCCGGCGCATGACCATAAGTGCTGCCGCCAATAACGGCTGCAAGGGCGCCAGCGGCAATACAGCTAGAGGTCGGCTTAAAAAGGCAGCGACTTTCAGCGGTGATAGTTGACTTGGCATTTCCCCTCCCCCGGCTGACCAGATCAGCAAGGATCAAAAGGGCAGACGGTAAATTAGTTCGCTATGTTACGGTCACTTTCGCATCACCGGCGCTTAACTCGCCAATGACACAGGCATGATCAAAACCAGCATCGTGGAAAGTCTTAAGAACTTTCTCAGCCGCTTCCGGCGGACAGGAAGCTAACAGACCACCACTGGTCTGCGGATCCATCAACAGGTTTTTCTGCCATTGCTCCATGCCGTCCGGAACGACAACAAAATCGGCAAAGCTATCCCAATTGCGGCCAGCAGCACCGGTGTTGTAGCCTTTTTGGGCATAATCAAGCACAGTATCCAGCAACGGCAACTGGTCCCAAACGAGATTTGCCGACAGACCAGCTCCTTTACAGAACTCATACATGTGACCACAGAGACCAAAGCCTGTTACGTCAGTTAATGCATTGATTTCGGTCAAGGCGGCCAGTTCAGAACCGACGGAATTAAGCTTGGTCGTGCTTTCGACCATGACTTTATAGCCCTTGGGATCAAGCTCGTCTTTGTTCATGGCGGCACCCAAAATTCCAACGCCAAGACCTTTACCGAGGATCAGCACATCGCCCGCCTGACCATCTGAATTACGTTTGATTTTATCAGGATGAATGATGCCGGTAACAGCCAAGCCATAGATCGGCTCTTTGGCATCAATGGTATGGCCTCCGGCAACCGGCACACCCGCCGCTTCACAAACCGCAGCGCCACCGGCCAAGACCTGGCCAATATCTTCATCTGACATCGAATTGACCGGAAAGCCGGCAATCGCCAGCGCCATGATGGGCTGGCCGCCAATCGCGTAGATATCCGAAAGCGCATTGGTTGCAGAAATCCGTCCAAAATCATAAGGATCATCGACAATCGGCATAAAGAAATCGGTCGTTGCGACCACAGCTTGTTCATCATTGATTTTATAAACAGCCGAATCGTCACCGGTTTCAACGCCGACCAGCAAGTTTGGATACTTGGCGGAAGGCGGTAATTTAGAAAGTATGTCGTCAAGCACCGACGGTGCTACTTTACAACCTCAACCGCCGCCGTGAGACAACTGGGTCAAGCGAAGATGATCGCCATCCATGTCCGGATTTCCTTTGGTTAGTTAGTGTTCCGGATAACCTTATAGCCGGTCAAAGGGGGAGTAACCAATCACAAAATAGGGAATTTGGGCACCTTTTGGTGCTTAGTCTCTAGCCGGTGCGTAATTGGCGCGGAGGTAAGACTCTTCAAAACCGGCCCATTGAATGTTGTGATAGGAGTGCTGGGCGTCACCCTCAACCGCTTCACCAGTTTCAGTCGCGATCAAGTCACAGCCGAGATCTCGGGCCGCCTGAATGCGCGCCGCCAGCATTGCCCGCTGTCCACCACGCCGTCGAAACTTGGGTGACGTTGCGCCAAAATCACACCAGCCGACACCTTGATCAACAAATAGTGCACCGGTGGCGGCCGGCTCTCCATCGGCAAAGCCCATATAGATGTGCCAATTCTCACGATCAGGTAGTTTGGCAAGCGCTGGAATAGACGCCTCACCCATATCAAAGCTGGCAGCGACAATTTCTCCGAAAGCCTGACCATGCTCTCCGCCAATTTGTTTTACTTCGAGATCAGAGCCGGAGTCTGGAGCAAGCCCGCCTTTGTGAATGAATTTCATCCAGCGGCGCTGAGGCACGAGATTCTCTGCTGTCAGCCAGTCATTTAACTCTGCCGGTTGGGCGTCATCGGTAATATGAACGAAATACCGTCCAATATCAGCGGCATCGAAAACTTGTTTGAAGTGAGTAATCGTTTCGCGCTGGGCCGGTGCAGACACACCAAGCCCGATCACGCGATTAATGAGGAAATGAGGATCACCCGCCGCTACCATGATTAAAGCATTGTCGATAATTTCATGGTGTAGAGCCAAGGGCTCCAAGCCGGCCGCCGCTTCACTAAAATCGATAAAGGCAGCTAACTCGACGTCTTCCACTCGGCGCGATTGGGTATCCATCATTTCCTCTTTAGCTATCTTAAGGCCGAACAACATAGTAGCAGTTTTGAATATCGTGTTCGAGTTCATGAACTTCGACATGATCAAAACCGGCTGCTTCAAACATTTGAGCTGCTTTTTCGCGGCCCCACATGGCGCCAAGTCCGTCACCGTCCTGAGCCAGGGAAACCGTCATGCAATGCATGCATGATATCGTGTAAAGCAATGGGCCAATCGGGTGATCCATATTATTGTGGACGTGGCTGGAGCTGTTAATATCCTGAGCCAGATATACACCATCTACCGCCAGGGCTTTTCTGATTCCCCGCAGCATACCGCCGGGATCACCCTGATCATGGATGGCATCAAAAGTGGTGATGAAATCAAACGAACCCTTATCAACGTCATCATCAAACGCGGTCAGATCTTTCTGTACGAATTGCAGATTGTCGAGACCAAGGCGTTCGGCTTCCGCGTTGCCAAAATCAACCGTGTCTTGAAGCAGATCATAGCCAATAAAAGTGCTTTTCGGAAAATCCTGAGCGAGCATGGTTATCGCCCGGCCCCGGCCGCAACCGGCATCAAGCACCCGCATACCTTCGGTTAGTTTCTCTACCAGACCAGGAATCAGCGGCAGAATGTGATCGTGTAACGCGGGTAATACAGTTTGGCCGCTATCTTCCGCCATCACTTCATTAAAGCGGCCAAAGCGCTCGTAAGGTACGCCGCCGCCATTATGGAAACATTCAACGATATCATCCTCGACGCCACCTAAGACAGCAATATATTGCGAGAACACGGCGACATTGTTGGGCGAAGCCTCGCGGGTCAGACAGGCCGCATGCTCGGCAGGCAGTTTGAATAAAGCTGCCTCATTGTAGTGGCTATGGCCGTGATCGTGGTCGTGCGTTGTTGCATCAGCATCGACATCAACAAATCCAGACGCCGTCATCGCGCCCAGCCATTCACGTACATAGCGCTCGTTTAATTTTGCTTGATCAGAAATTTCCTGACTGGTTGCGGGTTTCATTTTAGCCATTACATCGAACAAGCCGGTCCGATGGCCAACCGAAATCATCAAATTCACTGCGCCCGAATTCAGGATGTCCACCATCTTTTCTTCAAACGCTTCTGCTTTAACCATATCAAATTCGTCAATTGCCAACATATCACTCTCCAAAGTTTTATTTAAACCAACTAGTCGGTATAAATAAAACTGATTCGGATTAAGAGTCAACAGGTAAAATCTACTTAAAGTGTACCTGGTACACTTAATTATGAATAACTATTTGATAATTAATAATTATTTTTTAGAAAAAAATATTCATGGCAAATTGATTGAAACAGACTATTTAGTATAGTATGGTCTAATTGAACTTCAGGAGCGATTAAATGCCCAGAGACGGAAACATTACCCGCACGTCGATCATGGATTCGGCCCAGGAGCTTATTCTGGATCAGGGTTTTTCGGCGACGTCGGTTGATGCCGTAATCGAAAAAACCGGTATTACCAAAGGCGCCTTTTACTATCACTTTGACGCTAAGGCAGATCTGGCCTTGGCATTGGTTGAACGCTATGCCGAGGTCGACCGGGAACACCTTGAATTGAATATGACGCGGGCGGAAGAACTCAGCCGCGACCCGCTGCAACAGATGCTGATTTTCACCGGTTTGCTTAAAGAGGAAATGGAAGGATTAACTGAACCCTTCCCTGGCTGCCTTTATGCGTCCTATTGCTATGAAGCTCAGCTCTTTACTGATGACACCCATAAAATCATTGAAGATGTCATGCTTGTTTGGCGTCAGCGCCTCAGCGCCAAATTTAAACAAATAATGGAGAAATATCCGCCAAAATTTGATTTCACGCCGGAAAGTCTCGCCGATATGATTTTGGTTGTCTATGAAGGCGTCTTTATCATGTCAAAAACGCTCAACGATCCGGTGATGACGGCGGTGCAACTGGGCCATTATCGCAACTATATTGAGCTGATGTTCGATCAAGCGAAAGACTAGTCTGCAGCCCTTTCAGCATCGGCTTCGGCGTATAAATCGCCACCAACGCTTTCGAAGTATTCTGGCCGATAGAGTTCCTGAAAAGTTTTGACAATCTCGTCCATCGGCACGTCTACAAAGGTACCGCGATCTTTGATGTAATCCATATGCTTGTTGCCGGCTTGGTCAAACTCATGGAACAGCGAATCGTTTTTGCCATCAAAATCCAACGGCTTGAGGCCAAATTTCTCGCAAAGGGACAGATTGAAAGATGGTGTTGCTTTGACCCATTTACCTTCAAGATAAACTTCGCAATAAGAATGCCAGGGAAAAGTATCGGTCCCCATCAGATCTAACAGGCGCTTTGATGCCAGATGGTTCTTCACATCGGCATAGCCGGGTCGTGCCGGGATGCCATATATCCGCAAACACGCCGCCATCAGCGAGGCTTTCGGCACGCACCATCCTTCGCCTGACTTAACCGCATCACTGGCCCGATAGGCGGTCGGACTGATGATATCCATATAAGGGTTGTAGCGAATGCCATCACGGATGGCGTAAAACAGACTTAAAGTTTTTTCGGTATCGGTGGTGCCGTTGCCAACATGCTTTTTGGCATATTCGATAACGTCGGGATGATCGCTATCAATAAACTTTCCCGGTTTCAAATATTCTTCAAATGACATTTTCACTCACAATTTCATATCGCAGGGTAATGCTCGAGGAGACCATACCCTCGGACTTGCCATGACACAATCCAATGCTAAACTTCTTTTCAGTGTAATAATTGATCTGATGAAACAAGAAAATCAGGGGGCGAAAAAATCAAATGAATGAACTCCGGGACGACGTCGTTGATTATGTGGTGACTTGGTCAGAGGTTCACCGTGATACCAAGCTTCTCGCGAGGAAACTCATCGGCACTGGAGATTGGAAAGGCATTATCGCCATTACGCGCGGCGGCTTGATCCCGGCGGCCATCATCGCCCGGGAAATGGATATCCGCAATATCGATACCATTTGTATCGCCACCTATGACGAGCAACATATAGGTGATGTCAACATGATCAAAGTGCCGGAAATTGCGGTCGCTGAGAAAGGTGAAGGCTGGCTGATGATTGATGATCTGGTGGATACCGGCACAACTATTAAAGCAGCTCGAGAACTTTTACCTGATTGCCACATCGCCACAGTTTACGCCAAAGAGATGGGGCGACCATCAGTCGATACATTTGTCCATGAAGTACCTCAGAATTACTGGGTATTCTTTCCCTGGGATACCGATGTGCAATACTCGGCACCGCTCCACAAAGAAAATGGTGGAGATTAGCGCCGTATAAACCCTTCGATGATGGCGTTGACCTGATCGCTATGAGTGATCGGGGACATATGACCGGCTCCTGAAACAAGACTTCTCCGAGCATCGGGAAACTTTGTTTCTAATATCTCAAGGATCCTCAGCGTCGGTTTTTTTGATTGCTCTCCACCCATCAGCAAAGTCGGTTTTAAAAACGCTTCGGGCGCGGGCAAATCTGTACCACCATTAAAAATCACTTTGAACTCATGATAATTTTTTTGAGCACCGGCGAGCACATAATCCGCCAATCCTTGATCCAAAGTGTCCCAGGCACCTTCGCCGTTCCAATAATCGAAATAATGATTGATGCCTTCTTCCGCTTTGCCGGCCTCAAATTTTCGCCAAAAATTTTCTGCGACACCTAAGATTTCATCATAAAATATCTGATCTTCTAAAGGGTCGAGTATCCAGCCAATCATGGGCTCGATCAGGGTCAAACTTTTAACCCGGTCCGGTGTCGTCATCGCCAAGTGATAAGAAACGCCTCCACCATAAGAATGCCCAACCAAGTGAAACGGCTCTTCGATATCTCCAGTAATAGCATGAATTAACGCAACTTCATCGGCGAACAAAGAGCCTTCATGGTTGGACCAGGCATCCGTACCGCCCCAATCCAGCATATCAATTGCAATTACTCGATGAGTATCCTGCAACAATTCCCACAGTGCCCGCCATTGGCGGTGCGAACTGGAAGAACAATGGATCAGGACAATGGGTTGACCAGAACCGACATCATGATAATTGACGGTCACGCCGCCGACATTTTTGGAAGGCACTTACTTCTCCAGATTATAAAAGACTATTGCCCCCAAAACGCTCAACCCAGCGTCCAATGACGGCCTCATTATAGACATGTTCCGGGACTTCACCTTTCAATGCTTGGGTCACATGCTCTGTCGCCCAGGGAATCGCGGTGGTGAGGCCAGCACCAACATTAAAAGTGATAACATGCGGTGACAGCAATATCTTATTACCTAGTCCAAGCAAAGCTGATTGTTTCGGCAGAGGTTCTTCTTCGAACACATCAATCGCAGCGCCGGCAATCTGATCCTTGTCCAAAGCATCATAGAGGGCGCTTTCATCAACCACTGCGCCCCTTGAAGTGTTAAGCAAATAAGCGGTCTCTTTCATTTTAGACAATTCAACTGCTCCCATCAGGCCACGGGTTTCTTCGGTGAGGTTGGTATGCAGGGTAACGACATCGGCGGTGGCCAGCAGTTCATCCAATTCTACGCGTTCGACATTGTGATGAATAAACTGCTGGTCGCCTTTATATGGATCATAGGCGATCAACCGCACCCGCCATGGCGCTAGTAAATCTGCCAGGCGTGAGCCAATGCGGCCCAAACCGACAATGCCGATGGTGATACCGTCATAGCCATCCTGGCGGCGGCCAAGATAAGTACCCTGCAGGTTTTCATCCCGCCAATTGCCATCTTTGACATATTGGTCCCGCTCCCGGACTTTTTTTAGCAACGCCAGCATAAACGCCATTGCGCCTTCGGCAACGCCGGACCAATTGGCTTCGGTCGGGCAATGAGTGACTAAAATACCAAGCTCTGTGGCCGCCTCTACATCGACGTCATCGGTGCCAACCGTATATTTCGCGACAATGCGGAGATTTGGAGATTTCAGCATAACCTCGCGAGTGATCGGAATCTTACGCACCGCCACACCAACCAATGCTGCAGTATCTTCCGCCACGTCGGCGACAATATCCAAGTCACCTTCAAGCTTGTTCCATGAAATTTCACCGAGCTTGAGATCGCATCCCACGGCCTCCAATTGACGATGTGATTCACCGGTTTGATCCACCGGCGTATAGATAAAAACTTTAGGCTTTGACAAAATAATCCTCCCCTGACCGCCATTTTTCCGATCAGTTTATAGATCAGAGGTAAGGTGTAAAAGCCTGCAAATTTGTAGTTACAATAAATAGTACCTATTTAATAATAACCACTATTTATTGTAACGCTAAGGGATGCGCCTTGGACAGGCAAGATATACAATATTTGCAAAGGAAGTACCGTTAAATGTGAGTACCACCGTACTTAGATGGAAACTAACTTTGGCTATTTCTATGGGCGTTTTGGCCACATTACTGGGTTTCGAACTATCCTGCATAGAGATAGTCTTGGCCTAAATGCTACCGAGGGTTAAAAATGAAAATAAATTATGTCTAAATCAAATAAAACGAAATTCCAGCTGTTTCGAAAACTTCAATTAGCAGAGGCAGCGCAGCGCAGAAAAATATTTGGAGATTTAGGAGATTTTGGATTTGAGATACTGATAATTTTACGTGATGCCGATGAAGATAGTGGGAATCGTGGGATTAATGTCAGCTCTTTGTCCAATATTCTTGATGCGCCGCGCCGCACCATTCGCAGACGCCTGACCAACATGGAAACATTGGGTTGGGTTACAATTGAAGAAATGAAAAGCGAAACAATGGTTCACATCACTCAACTGGCAATAAAATTTCTTGATGATTGGATCGCTGAGGCGATTAGCGCCAATACAGAGTCAATGCAACGAATTCTTGAATATGAATAATTTGCAGTTGGTGGGCAGTTTGGCCACCTAAGTCCTTCAAAAATAACAAGAAAACAACCATATAAATATATACGTAGCCATATTTTCAACTTAGGTTATTTCTGTTTTCCAATGCCTTATTTTTATCATATTGACCGAACGGTCGACGTAATCTTCGTTCGCCACATTGGCCGTGTTTCCAGCGCAGATTTATGTGCTCAATTGGAAGAGATTTTGCTGCACGCAGATTTTACATCAGGTCTCAATATGTTTTTTGACCACCGGGACGAGGTGCCGCCGGAATTCAATGTCGACAAAGACACCATACCGCCGGGAGAGAGAGATATCTATCGTTCTCGATTACGATCTCTCTTCGGCTCTTTTAAACAAAGTAAAATGGCCTGTTTAGTCAACGAGAATCTCCTTGAATTTTTTGATGGCATGATAGAAACCATGAAAAATATCCCGGAAATCAATAGTGAAGTATTCACTGATATTGAATCAGCGAAGGAATGGCTGGAATTGGACGTGAATTACGATGTTTCAAAACGTCTGAAAGACACAATTGTACCTTCGCATTCTTGAAAACGATAACGATTATAACTGGGTATAACGGCTAGCTGCCGACCGGGATAAATTTACGGCTGAACACCCATTTTTTATCATCTGATTGATCGGCTTGGAATTTAAAACGGTCTTCTGCGAAGGCTTTCAAGTCCTCAGATTTTTCTACCTGGTTTTGAATAATAAAGCGGGCCATCGTACCACGCGCCTTTTTAGCCAGGAAACCAATAACCATCGCACGATCGCCTTTGATCTCCTTAAACACCGGCCTAATAATGCGTGATTTAATGGCTTTTTGGTTGGCTGCTTTAAAATATTCATTGGAAGCCAAATTAATCACTGTTGAATCCTGATGATCTTTGACAATTTTATTGATGCCCTTGGCGAGCTTGTCGCCCCAAAAATCATAAAGATTTTCACCCCGCTTGTTGGTTAGCCGCCGGCCCATTTCAAGTCGGTAAGGCTGGATCAGATCAAGAGGGCGCAACAATCCGTACAGACCTGACAAAATGCGTAGATGATCCTGGGCATAATCCAAATCCTTATCGGCAAGGGTTGCCGAATCGAGACCAAGATAGGTATCACCCGCAAAAGCCATCACAGCTTGCTTAGCGTTATCTGGCGAGGGATGCCGTGAAAATGCTTTGAACCTTTGATAATTTAAATCCGTCAAGTCGTCGCTAAGATTCATCAACTGTTGAATATCGGATTTTTTTAGTTTCCGAGCCCGGGCCACCAAATGCCTGGTATCACTCGGAAAGTCGGGTTCAGTATACGACAGCGACCGGCCAAGGTCGGCAAAGTCCATTTTTTTCGCCGGCGATACGAGAGCTAGCATATTTTTTCCCCATCATTATTAGCAAAATCAACTTTGGAATTCTTCTAACATGCAGAATAATGATTGTCACCCGTCAGAGTTTGTATTTTCGGTTGCACGCTCGGCGCCTCCGATCATGCCAGCAATGATAGTAGACAAATCTTCAAATTCAGGTTTATTCAAGCTGCCAAAGAAAGTGTCATTTATCTCTCTAAGCTCGGGCAACACGCGTTCAATCTCCGTAAGACCTTTTGTTGATAAAGTCAGGCGCACAGCGCGCCGGTCATCCTGGTCTTGCTGCTTATTCAAGTATCCGGTCTTTATCAATTTACCGGTCTCGGCGGTGACAAAGGCGCCGCTAACATGCAGATGCTCGGCAACGCGCTTTACGCTGACCCCGACATCATTTCCCATTTCTGCGATCGCCAACAGGATACTGTATTGCGGACCGGTAACGCCGATGCGCTCGGCGACATGATCGCGCACGCTTTGCATATGCGTCGAGATCGTAAACAAATCATAGACAAGCTGCCGGAAGCGGACATCTGAACCCGCTTCCAGCAATTCATCTCGGTTGGTAGATTTAAGTTTCATTGAAAGTTCTAAAGATCAACAAAACCCGAAACCGCATGAAGATGCTTCTCAAGCGGAATCTTCAAACTGTCGTGGATAGTATTGTACATCTTCCAGAAGCCAACAACACAAGCGAGTTCAACCACTTGCGGGGGCGTGAGGTGCTTTTTGAGATTTTCCAACACCTCGTCCGGCACATTGGCCGGGTCGAAAGAAGCCGCTTCAACATAGTCAAAACAAGCCTTTTCGAAATCGTCCTTGGGCTGCGGATCGGTCAACAACTCGGAAAGTTCTTCGTTGTCAAAATCCCAGCCTTCGGCACCGTCTTCACCATCGTTCTGCAGCACGCCGCAGCCATGGCTTGTTCAATAGGTGCACCCGTTGATCTTACTCGCAACCGTGCCCAATTTACGTTTGAGCTGCTGATCCAGGGTCGAAGATGGATCGCGCATAATGTTACTGTTGAGCGCAAAAAGCGTGCCGGCGATTTCCGGCCGGTGCATATATAGTTTCAAGGCGTTGGGTAAGAATCCCATCCGCTCAATATAGGGCCCAAGCAGAGGCTGCAGGCTTTCCGGATAGTTTTCTTCCTCAACATAAGGAATAAACGGTTCTTCTTCTTTGGTAATTTTAGGGTTTGGTGCATCCATATGACTTCCTCCTTATAAATAGTCTTCGAGTTTGACCTTGCCCCAATTCAAAGGCCAGGCGCGTTCATGATCGGCTAAATTCCGTGATTTGGCGGTGGCATCAATACCGATCTTGCCGACCGTCCGCCAAAATGCATCGATTGGCTCACCCGATGGATCGAACGGTGAGCCCCTCGTATTGTCAGCAATAATTATGTCCCGGGACGGATCGCAGCGCGTCGCTATGGCATGATAAACTTCTTGCGCATTTGAAATATCGGTGTCCGGGCTGACGGCAACGACCATTTTGGTGTTGAGCCAGGGTGATCCCATCGCTTGTAATAACGCGTCGTTGATAAAGCCTTCCCGAGGCGCCTCAAGCTGGATTATACAGGAAAGTGCGGCTCCCCAGGTTGGGAACTGTACATCGTGGACTTTGACACCAATCTCTGTGAGCCGGTTAAAAAGCACGGCTTCGTGACACAAGCGCGGCAGGGTCTGATGATCTGTATCCGGCGTCGTAAGATGATTGCGATAGATCGGCCGGTCTTCCCGCATGGTAATCGCCTTAATATGCATATCCGGCAAAGTCGCAGTCTTCGGCAGATAATACATTGAAGGTGAGACACCAACACCAATATCAGTCTGGCTTTCTAGGTCGACCACCGCCTCCACGATAATTTCGGCATGAGCCGGCACGGTCAGCGGAATGGTTTCACAGGGCACCATTTCAATATCCATATCCATGATCGTGCCAACCATTTCCATCTCACCCCACAAATCCATATGAAGGCCGGAAAAATTACCCATAATTTCAAATGCGGGCGGGATGCCAAACACCACCGCAATCGGCATTTCTTTTTCACCCCGGGCCAAATATTTTTGGATAATGGCGTGGGTATGGGGCGTGATAAAACTCACCAACCCTTTTTGAGGGCCGACCGCCTGAGTGCCGGCATGGGATGAATTATAAAAGCTGGTCTCTGGGTCTTTGACGATATTCATCGCCGTGACATAGGGCTTGTCTTCCTGCTCAGAATGAATGGGAATCGGCAATTTGAGCCAGTCTGCCTCTTTGCCAGTCCAGATCACTTCTTTAACCGGGCCGGTCTCAACATCAACTAAACCCCGCGGCGGTTTGCGCAAGCGCTGTGCTAATGTCGGCAGATAGTCCTTTTCTTCAACACCTAATGCCCGGCATTGCGACCAGCGGTGACGCACCAGCATATCGCACAATCTAAAGCCCGGATGTTCCTTTATATTCTCAAACAGGATTGGACCGTCGCTTTGCGCCGACAGCGCACCGATATCATTGATGCTCACCGGCTTTTCAATAACCGTCAGAATATCCTTATTGGTTTCCAGATAGCCCCTGAGATCGGGATCAAGTTGGTTCTTCGCCATTCTACCCTCCCTTATTTAGCTAAGTAACTTAGCTATTTTTAAAAAATGAGTCAATGATAATTGTAAACGTTTGCTATCGGGGTGATGAAACCTAAAATGCCGGGCTTCACGCACACTAAAATTATTGGGGAACAGAATGAGCGCCATCAAACTCAAAGAAAAACCAGAACCGCGCACCAGGACGGCGCGCTCCGTTACAGCAGCTGGCACTGTCAGATGTGATATTCAAATGGACAATCATGCCATCATCATTGATGAGCCGCCGGAACGCGGCGGCAAGGATGACGGGGCATCTCCCCTCCTCCATTTCTCCGCTGCCCTCGCCTCCTGTCAAACCGTGCAAGTCGTCAAGGTCGCTGAAGCGATGCGGCTTAAGTATGGTGAAATTAAAATTGATGCGATCATTGATTCTGGTATGGGCGAAGGACGTGAAGCTGATAGTAAGATTTTGCGTTTTGTTGGAGCAAAAATGATCATCAGCATCGAAACCGACGAGCCTGATACCAAGGTCGAACGTCTTAAACAGCTTTCAATTGATCGTTGCCCGATTGGCGCCTTACTGGATGATGCCGGGATCGAACCCGAAGTTGAATGGCATATTCTGCCCCTAAAACAAAACATGCCGAAATAAGGAGTGCTGATGGCGCGCCATCGTAAACCTCGTCGCAAAGCCCGGCCGCAGAACTACACTGCCCCGGAAAAAATTCAGGAAACGGTTGAGATTACCGAGCTTGGCCGGCGTGGTGATGGCATTGCCACCCTGGCAAATGGCGAGACCTGCTTCGTGCCCTTTTCGCTGGCTGGTGAAATCGTCGATATTGAGCGCACTGGCAACCGTTCCCAAATTCTAACCATCAAAACCGCCTCGGCGGATCGGGTCGAACCGATCTGTCCCCATTTTGGCATTTGTGGCGGTTGTGCGTTGCAGCATGTCTCCCCTGCCCTCTACCAAGATTGGAAACGCGGGATTGTCGAAACCGCCCTTTCCCATAAGGGCCTTGCACCTGAAATCGATCCGCTGATCGATAGCCATGGCGAAGGCCGCCGCCGGGTGACGTTCCATGCCAAACGAGAAAAAAATGAAATCAACGCGGGTTTTATGAAAGCCCGCAGCCACCGCATTCTCGACCTCGATGCATGTCCTATTCTGGAGCCTAAACTCACTTCAGGTTTGGACATCGCCCGCGCATTGGCCAATTTGGTGCCGACGCGCTCCAAACCTCTGGATATTCAATTTACAACCACCGATAACGGGCTCGACTGCAATATTCGCGGCGCGGCCATAGACGGTGCTGAAATTTTTACCGAGATCACCGAGTTAGCAAATGAGCATAACCTGGCCCGCATCACCTTTGATGGTGAAACAATTATTGAACGCCAATCGCCGAGTATCGAAATCGGTGACACCAAGCTAATTTTACCACCCGCCTGTTTTTTGCAAGCAACTCAGGCCGGAGAGGAAATACTCACCAATCTAGTACTGGAACATCTCGAAGAAGCCCTCAAAATCGCCGATCTCTTTTGCGGTGTTGGACCCTTCGCGCTTCGGCTTGCTGAATTTGCCGCGGTTTTTGCCGCCGACAATGATGCACCCAGCATCGCCGCTTTGACTCATGCGGCCAACAACGCCCAAAATCTGAAACCTGTTGAAGCCGTCGAGCGAGATCTATTTGAAAGGCCGCTCATGCCAGCCGAACTTAATAAATTTGAGGCCGTGCTGTTTGATCCACCGCGTGCCGGCGCCAAAGTGCAAGCCGAACAGCTTGCTGCCTCAAGTGTCAAATCCGTCGTCGCTGTATCCTGTGATCCGGTGAGTTTTGCGAGAGACGCTGCAACACTGGTCGGAGGCGGCTATGAGCTGAAATGCGTCACGCCGGTCGATCAATTTAAATATTCCGCGCATGTCGAATTGGTTGCGCTGTTTGAGCGGGGATAAATCTCTACTCCGCCATCGCACAATGCACGAGGTTCAAACGTTTAATTTCAGAACGCTTGAATTCGCCGACAAAGTAACACTCTTCACCGGTAACGATATGACGGCGGGTGGTATATTTTCGCCCCTCAAATTCCTTGTCGAAATATTGGTAGCGGAACATCCAGAAAGAAACCGCAATCAACACGATGACAAACAATGGCACGAAAATTTTACCCACCAGAAAACTCCTTAAAATTAGCGCTATCTATAACCGTAATTCGCCGCAATAACACCCCCTTAACAGCCGCTCTGAGATCGCTTGCAGGTCCCGAATTTGCTCTCTACAGTAGCGAAAATAATTATACTTTCAGGGTAGCAATGCATGAATAAATTCAGCCCCAATTCACCCGTAGTCCGGACCGAAGACCCGCGCTTACTCAAGGGTAATGGCCAGTTTATTGATGATAATATCCTGCCCAATCAGCTCTATGGCCACATGCTGCGCTCACCGCACGCGCATGCTGAGATAGTAACAATTGATGTTGGCACTGCCAAAGCTGCACCGGGTGTGGTCGATGTGTTCACCGGCGCTGATTATCTGGCTGCTGGGCTCGGCGAAATGCCGCATAATTTGGCTACCCTGCCGACCTTTGATCCGGAGAAAATTTATCCAGCCAAACATTATCCCCTGGCCGCCGAGCGGGTCCGCTATGTCGGCGATGGCGTCGCCTTCATTGTCGCTGAAAGCAAGACACAGGCCCAGGATGCCGCCGAGTTAATAAATGTTGAGTATAAAATACTGCCAGCTGTGGTTGGCCCGGCCCAAGCAATATCTGATGGTGCGCCGCTGGTCCGGGATGACTGTCCTAATAATATTGCCTACGAGTATCATCAGGGGGATATCGAGGCCACCGACCAAGCCTTTGCTGCAGCGACTCATATCGTCAAACATCAAATTCGCATCAACCGCTTAACCGCAAGCACAATTGAAACAAGGGGAGTCGTCGCCGACTATAATCCTGAAACCAAATTCACCACCGTTCATTTGCCAACTCAAGCTGCCTTTGGTTCTCGTGGGATTCTCGCCAATAAATTTTTCAATCAGCCAGAAGAGAATTTCCGGGTGGTTACCGGCGATATCGGTGGCAGCTTCGGTATGAAGGGCTCAATGTATTCCGAAACGCCGCTCGCCGTTTGGGCCTCACAAAAACATGGGCGGCCGGTAAAATGGATCAGCGACCGCTCGGAAGCCTTTGTCAGCGACAATCATGCCCGTGATAAAATCATCGAGGCAGAGCTCGCCTTGGATGACAATTTTAATTTTCTGGCGCTTAGAGTTCATTCGATAGCCAACACGGGCGCTTATTATTCAACCACGTCGACCTTCCCGATCATTATGTCGACCAGCGGCCTCGCCGGCGCCTATAAAACACCGGCCATTCACTATCACGCCACAGCAGTGTTTTCGAATTCAAACCCAATGTCGCCCTATCGCGGCTCGGGCCGGCCCGATGCAGGCTACGTCATCGAGCGCATCATTGATATCGCGGCCCGGGAATTGGACATTGACCCGGCAGAACTTCGCCGCCGCAATCTCATTGCCGAAGACATGATGCCGTTTAAACCGGCCCTTGGCCCGCCTTATGATTCCGGACATTTCCCGAAAAACCAAGAAGTGGCATTGACTAAAGCTGAATACGACGGCTTCGCGGCGCGGCGCAAGGAAGCTCAAGAGCGGGGAAAAATGCTCGGCCTCGGCATGGGCAACAATGTAGAGAGCTCAGCGCCACCCGGCCAGGAATTTGCCAAACTCGGCATTGATGCGGATGGCAACGCCCTGCTCTACGCAGGCTCCACGGATCAAGGCCAGGGCCACGCCACCATGTACACCCAAATCATCTGTGAGAAATTGGGGATGAGCCCAGATCAAGTACAGATCGTCGAAGGTGACACCAGCACGTTGGAAAAAGGCTTTGGTGCAGGTGGCTCAAAAGTATCAGGTATAGGCGGCTCAGCTGTATTTGTAACCACCGGTATGATCATTGAGAAAGGCAAAGAGCTCGCCGCCGAACATTTGGAAGCAGCTGAAGCCGATATCGATTTTGCTGATCAAACCTTTACTGTCGCCGGTACGGATCGCGCCATCACCTTCGCCGAATTGGCCAAAGAAAACGACCTGACGGTTGTCGGCACTCACAAAACCAGCGCGCCGACCTTCCCTTCGGGTTGTCATATCTGCGAGCTTGAGGTTGACCCGGATACCGGTGGCGTTGAGATTAAACGCTATATTGCCGTTACCGATGTCGGCAAGTCGATTAACCCTACTCAAGTTGAAGGCCAGGTCAAAGGCGGCATTGTCCAGGCGCTGGGGCAGGTCTTATCCGAAAATATCGCCTACGATGCTGAGACCGGCCAACTGTTATCCGGCTCCTACATGGATTACGCCATGCCCAAAGCCAAAGATATGTGCTTTATTGAAACTTATGACAATCCAAGCTCGACCGAAGTTAATCCGCTCGGCGTCAAGGGTGCGGGTGAGATCGGCACCGGCTGCGCCGTTGCCACCATCGTCAATGCTTTGGTTGATGCGCTCTCACCGTTAGGTATCCATCATATCGATACTCCTGCAACAGCCGAGTCTATCTGGCAGGTGATACAAGCAACAAAGCAGAACTAAGCAGAAAGTTGAGGCGCGCCATTTTCTTTCAGGCGGCGCACGAGGCGCGGCAAAAAGGCAATTGCGGCGAGTAAGGCCAGAGCCAATATGCCCCATTGAATAGCAGCAATATTGCCGTCAAAGGCTTCGCGTCCTGCATGACCTAGCCAAGTGTAGGCCACGCCACCGGGTGCCATGCAAATGAAAGAGGTGATAACATAAGGCACTAATTTTATGCGCGTAAGGCCCAGCGCATAATTGGTTAAATTAAACGGGAATAACGGCACCAGGCGCACAAAGGCAACGAAGCGCCAGTTTTCAGCCTCAACGCCCTCGATAAATTTTTTTAACCCACCGCCGGTTTTTCGGGCGACCCAATCACCGGCAAAGTAGCGGGCGATCACAAACGCCATGCCGGCCCCCAAGGTCGCGCCCAATAAACTTAACAGGGAGCCCCAAATTGGGCCGAACAAAGCCCCGGCGGCGAGCGCAAACAGTGACCCCGGCATAAAAATAACTGTGGCAATTATATAAAGAACTATAAAAGCGAGCGGCGCCCAAATCCCAAACTCCGAAAGCCAGACATCAAGCGCTGCAGAATCCAGCTGATCAAAATTCCGGCCAACCCAGATAATCGCTGCCACAATACCGGTAAGCAGAATCAGACGAGGGATAATTCGTGACATTTTCATTCACTGATGTCCCTTTGCCGGTTAATTGGATAACCGCCGGCGGGTCCCAGCCACGGCTGCACCAGCAATCGATCCAGCCAGAGATCGCGCGGGTTCCGAAATTGCTCAATACCGATGGTCATTTCGGCGTGACCATCCTGGGGCTGCTCGCGATAGGTCCCGAGTAAGCGATCCCACCACGGCAAGTTGAAGCCGAAATTACTGTTGGCTTCCTCGGGCCTGACGGAGTGGTGAACGCGGTGCATATCCGGCGTCACAACGATCCAACGCAACACCTTGTCTAATACTAAAGGTAACCGGACATTACCATGATTGAACATGGCCGTACCGTTCAAGAGAACTTCAAAGATTAAAACCGCTGCTGCGGGCGGTCCGAGCGCGAAAATGACGACCAGCTTAATCGCCATCGATAAAATTATTTCAAAAGGGTGAAAGCGCAATCCAGTGGTGACGTCGTAGTCTAAATCAGCATGGTGCAGGCGATGCAGCCGCCACAATATGGGAATGGCATGAACCATCACATGCTGCAAATAAATCACCAGATCAAGCAGCACTACGGAAATGACAATTGCCAGCCACATTGGCAGTTCAATTAAATTGAACAATCCCCAATTCTGGCTTTCCGCATGAAGGGCTAGCCCAACGGCAACAATGGGAAATGTAAGACGCACCACAATTGTATTAACGGCAACGATACCGAGATTATTTGACCAGCGAATAAGCCTAGGAATTTCAAGTCTGCGGCAGGGCGACGCCACTTCCCAGATCATCATAACAACAAGAATACCGAGAAAAGCCGATAGTCTGATTATTGGTTCGTTGGTCAATAAAAATTCAGACAATTGTATTTTTTCCTTGCGCTGGGCGCCCTTTATCTTTATTATTCAATCATTCAATTGAATGTTATATCTAATGGAGTTCAAAATGTCAAGAGGTCCGAAACAGGCATTGTTTGAAGAATTCGCTACCGTCGCCCGCGCCGTTGGACATGCCAATAGATTGGAAATTCTAGAACATTTAGCTCAGGGAGAACGCGGCGTTGATGCCTTGGCCTCCACTATCGATCTCTCAATCGCCAATACGTCACAGCATTTACAGCATCTGCGGCGGGCTGGGCTGGTAACTTCGCGGCGCGAAGGCAAATTCATCCTGTACCGGCTCTCTGATGATTCTGTCCTGGAATTATTAAACACTCTCAGGATAGTGGCGGAACGCAACATTGCCGAGGTGGATCGCATTGTGCACGGCTATTTCGATGATCGCGATGATATGGAGCCGGTCTCTCGGGATGAGCTTCTCGAACGCACGCGTGCCGGCATGGTCACTGTGCTGGACGTCCGGCCTCCTGATGAATTTGCCCAAGGGCATCTTGCCGGTGCGGTCAATATTCCGCTCAATGATTTAGAAACCCGGCTGGGTGATCTCGATCCAGACAAAGAAGTCGTCGCCTACTGCCGGAGCGCCTATTGCGTGCTGTCGTTTGAAGCCGTGGCGGCGCTGCGTACTCAGGGGTTCAACGCCCGCCGGTTGGACGAAGGCCTGCCTGAATGGAAAGCGGCTGGCCTACCGACAGCTGGAGCAGATGCCCAATAGCATTAGCCGCGGCCACTCCCTTCCATACCACCGGGATGGTAATCCAACAGCCGGGATATCTCATGCGCAGCTTGTAGGACTCGATCCAAGTATTTTCCTTCGGCATCTGATTTTTTGACCGTGCTGTCGTGATAAATCACGTTAATAGCGGCGACCACTCGGCGGGAGTTATCCCGTACCTGAGCAGAAATTGAGCCGATGCCACTTTGAAAATAGGACGCACCTACGGCGTAACCATTTTTGCGGTCTTCTTGAAGCAACTTGGTCATCTCGGCCAAAGTTGTCGGCGTTTGATCTGAAAACTTTGTAAGCTCACCTACAGGGAATACCTGCTTAAGTTCAGCATCCGATAAATCAGCCAGCAACATCCGCCCGAGAATCGAACTATGCGCGGGCAACCGTAAGCCGACATTGACCGAATTCGAAAAGGTGTCCTTGGCAGCGGCTTTTAAGATAAAAACCACATCCCAACCATCGCGAATAACCAAATGCGCCGAAAATCCAGTATCATCGCGCAGCTTTTCCAAGATCGGACGCGCTAATTCTGTCACCTCAAGCGAGGCAAAATATTCAAAGCCCAAAGACAAGACACCGACGCCCAAGCGATATTCGCTGGAATTCTCAAGCTTCTCCAAAAATCCCATAAATTCGAGAGTCTGCATCAACCTAAATACCGTCGAACGTGGAATTCCCAGCTCTTTGGCTATCTCCGGGGCGCCAATATTGGGGCGGTCGCGGTTAAAAGCTTGAAGGATTTGCAAGCCACGCTGCAATCCCGGCACAATGTATTTCTGTGCAATATCCTGGTCTTTAAAATCACCTGCAAGCTTATCGGCATCCGGCATCACCAGCCTCCTCGAAGCTCAAGCGGGTTAATTTTGGTCACTTCAGTCATTTAATGCCCTCAACTAATGACGACTTTTTAACTGCAAAACTAAACTGAATTAAACTCACTGCGCGGCAGATAGTGCAGCACACGCTTTTCTACGATGACGACGGCGACATAAGCCAAGATACCGACAAAAGTCAGCATGATAATGGCGACAAACGTCAGGGCTGTATTGCCAGACCCGCCGCCGAAAATCAGCACCGCGCCAAGTCCTTGGCTGCCGCCCATCATTTCACCGACCGCGACACCAATGATGGCCAAAGTGGCCCCGATGCGCAGACCGGAGAACAGAGGCGGCATGGCGTCCCGAAATTCGATCATTTTAAATATTTGCCAGCGCGTGGCATTAAAGGTTCGGGCAAGATTAACCATATCCGGATCAACCCTGCGAACGGCGCCTAATACATTCACCATGATCGGGAAAAATACGATCAACACGGCAACCAGAATTTTCGGATAAACTGTAAAGCCAAACCAGACAACAAACAGCGGCGCAAAAGCCACCTTTGGCGCAATCTGCAAGGCTAAAATATAGGGTGAGAAAACAAACTCCGCTTTCGGCGATATTCCCAGGATATAGCCGATGATCATGCCCATCAGGGAGCCAATGATAAAGCCGGCAATCGTTTCCAGCAAAGTAATGCCGGTGTGAACGAGCAGATTTTCCCGTTCGATGGCATCAAAAAATTCAAAATAAACCGAAGAAGCAGACGGGATGATATAGGGCGGAATGTTGAAAAATCCCGGTCCCCATTCCCAACCGATGAGGAAAACAACGGCAACGGCAATACTGGCACCGATGCTGCCCTGATTTCCGTTGGTTTTCGGCTTGGCTGTATCAGACATGATCTGCTTCTTCGGCTCTTATTTGACTTAGTTGACGAACTGATTGGTATAGAGATCGTCAAGCTTTGAGGATTTACGCAAGACACCTTGGCCAACCTAGAACTCCTGCAATGCTTTCAAACGCGCGCGATCCATCTCGCCGACAGTTTTCTGTCCCGGATAGACATATTTGTTGTAGAGCTTAAACACGCCGGAAAGGTATTTCTCTTTGCCTTTGTTTTTTGGAACATGTTTGATGTAATCGGCAATTACTCCATCTGAGTCCTTCATGATGTCTTTCAAACCTTTGAGCGTGGCCCGCACAAGTTTTCCAATCAGTTGCGGATTCTCCTTGATGGTTTTATCCGCTGCAAGGATCGCTTGAGCCATACTTTTGAAATGATCATCGGCCGGCCAAATTGTGAGCTTCACCTTGGCTCCCCTCGCAATGCCAATCCAATCTGGTACGGCCGCCATGGCATCAGATTTACCGGCAAGGAAAAGTTTCCAGACGCCAACCGGGCCCGCAGCTTGGGCTTTAACATCGTTTTTGGTCAGACCCGCGGTCGCTAGCATACCCAGCAGGGCATAGTAAGTGGTGTCTTGCAGTGATATCGACGTAATGGTTTTACCTTTGAGGTCTTTAAGCGATTTGATACCCCGGTCATTGCGGGTCACCAATTGCATCAATGAACGGCCACCCAAAACGGCAACTGCTTTTACCGGAATGCCATTAGGGCGCACAATAATAGGCGTATCACCAAGACCACCGCCGACTACAGCGTTGCCGGCGCCAACTTGTTTGGCCACATCTACACCGCCGCGAGCCGTCTGAAATTTTACATTGAGGCCTTCGGCTTTGTAATAGCCACGGGCCTGCGCCAGCATCCAAGGAGCAAAAGCCGGCAGGAAGCCAGGTGCAGGTAGTAAATAGGTGACGTCTTTCGCCGCGGCAGTTTGCGCCGGTGCGGTAGCGATGAGAGTACCAACCGCCAAAACTGGTACGGCCAGTAATTTTAGAAGCTTATTTTGATGTAACATTTTAGATACCTCCATTGTTAAACAGATAAAATATTTGTAGTTGGTTTTCCCTGTTGACTAAATTTCTACTTCCGATGCCAATTCACCGACATGCAATAGTTCCATCAGACGGGAGACATAGTCGCCAACGTCTTTCTGTAATTCTTGCCGGCGAGCCATCGGATTTTCCCGGAGTGGCAAATCGATATCGATTTCCTCAATTATCGTTCCGGGCCGTTGACTCATCACAAAAACGCGGTCAGACAAAGCGACTGATTCCGCGAGATCATGGGTAATAAAAAGGGCGGTTTTTTTCTCAGCTGCGAGAGTTTCCGCTAAATCCTGCTGCAATATCATTTTGGTCTGGGCATCAAGGGCCGAAAACGGCTCATCCAGCAGCAACACACTTGGTTCAGCGGCCAGCGTTCTAGCCAGCGCCGCGCGTTGGCGCATACCACCGGATAACTGATGAGGATAGTGATCTTCAAATCCGCTGAGACGGCATTTCTCCAGCAAGTCGGAAGAACGCTCGTGACGAACACTCGCCGGCACACCTTGAATTTCCAAGCCAAACTCAACATTTTTCCGAATGGTGCGCCACGCCAGCAGCAAGTCTTTCTGCAGCATGAAGCCGACATGGGCGTTCGGACGGTCAACTATCTCCTGATCAACATAAACATCACCGGCGCTCGGTTGATAGAGCCCTGAGCCCATATTTAACAAGGTTGATTTGCCGCAACCGCTCGGGCCGATCAATGACACCACCTCGCCGTCACGAACCGCTAAATCAACTTTTCTCACAGCAATGATAAATTCATCACTGGCATTCGGCTGGGTGTTGACGAATTGCTTGCCAACGCCACGATATTCAATGCGATAATTGTTGGGGCTATCGAGCATTTATGAATACCTTTAGGTACCAGAACGTTTCATATATAAAACATTGATTTAGTATCTAAACATACTTTAGCGTAGGCCGATTCAGAGTCAACTTGAATCTCAGAGCGGTCTTTACAACGCATGGCAGCGCGCTAAGCTGGTTGGATGAGACATTTACTCAGGGCACTTTTTTGGCTTATTTCAAAAATAGAAAGGTGGAACAAAACCATGATAGCAGCAGGTGAGCAGGCTCCGGCCTTTTCCTTTACCAATCAAGACGGCGCGGCTGTGTCGCTTGATGACTTTTCGGGCAAATATGTTTTGCTCTGGTGGTATCCCAAAGCCGATACACCAGGTTGAACCATCGAAGGCAATGGGTTCCGTGATCGAATCCAAGACTTTAATGATAAAAATTGTGTCATTCTCGGGGTGAGTTTCGACAGCAACGCCGATAACAAAGCGTTCAAAGACAAGTTCGACTTTCCGTATGATCTGTTAACAGATGGGGATCGAGCGGCCTCGACAGCTTATGGCGTCGTCACCTCGGATACCGGCAATGCCAGCCGGATATCG
The DNA here is from genome assembly GCA_964566055.1 of uncultured Rhodospirillaceae bacterium. Lineage (GTDB taxonomy): Bacteria > Pseudomonadota > Alphaproteobacteria > Rhodospirillales > UBA2165 > TMED23. The sequence goes on along the minus strand of CAZMHI010000004.1, from coordinate 59,297 downwards.
GTACTGGTTGCACCGGATGGGTCGGTGGCCAAAGCGTATGAGACAGTGACACCGGCGGAGCATCCGGATCAGGTACTGGCTGATTTAGCCTCACTTTAAAGGAAGTACGAATGACCCCATGGATTGATGTCGTCGACTACGACGATGCTGAAGGCCGCCTGAAATCGCTTTATGACAAAGTGAAAGGCCCCGATAATAACGTCGATAATATCATGATGATGCACAGCCTCCGTCCGCACACGATGGAGGCGCATATGACCATTTATAAGTATGTCATCCATCATTCGGCCAATCAGGTGCCCAAGTGGTTTCTGGAAACTCTCGGCGTTTATGTCAGTCATCTCAACAATTGTCATTATTGTGTCGAGCATCATTTCGCGGGTCTAACGCGTTTGCTGGATAATGAAGAACTTTCGACTGCCATTCGAGCAGCCTTGGAGACCGATCAATTTGAAGGCGTGTTCTCAGATCAGGAAGCGGCGGCACTACGTTATGCGAGAGCTCTCACCGTCGACGTCACTGACATGCCGGAGCAGTTGGTGAAAGACATGCGGGATGCCGGCTATGATGATGGTGAGATTCTGGAAATCAACCAGTTGGTCTCCTATTTCGCTTATGCCAACCGCACGGTCGTGGGTCTCGGCTGCTCAACCGAGGGAGACATTTTAGGATTGTCGCCTAACGATTCCGATGATCCCGACAACTGGTCGCATAGTTAGATGGCGTACCAATTCTATTACTGGCCGATGATCCAGGGACGGGGTGAAGTTGTGCGCCTGGCCCTTGAAGAAGCCGGCGCCGACTACGTTGATGTCGCCCGCTTGCCAAGCGAACAAGAAGACAACCGGGCAGCAATATTGGAAATCCTGCAAGATGCCAGTCAGACCCGCCCACCCTTCGCACCGCCTTTCCTGATCGATGGTGATGTGACCATCGCACAGGCCGCCAATATTCTGAACTACCTTGCGCCCAAGATCGGCCTCGCGCCTAAGAGCGAAGCGGATCAAGTGTTCGCCCATCAGCTTCAGCTCACGGTGACGGATTTATTGATGGAGGTGCACGACACCCATCATCCGATTGCCAGCGCGCTTTATTACGAGGATCAGGTCGAAGAATCTAAAAAACGCGCCGCCAATTTCATCGAGCATCGTATTCCCAAACATATGGGCTATTACGAAAGCATACTTGCCAACAATCCAGCCAAATCAGGCTGGCTGATTGGTGACGCCCTCACCTATCCCGATTTGTCGTTATTCCAGATTGTGGAAGGGCTCCGCTATGCATTCCCCAAGGCCTTTGCTAAAGTTGAAGGCAATTATCCGCAGATGATCGCGCTTCATGAGGCGGTGGCGGAACGGCCAAATACGGCGGCCTATTTAGCCTCCGAGCGGCGCATTCCGTTCAACACCATGGGTGTGTTCCGCCATTATCCGGAGCTGGATAGCGAGGCGTAACCAGAGGGGAATTCAATGAGCTATCGGCAACAGGTTTTGATTGTCGGCGGCGGGCCGGTCGGAATGGGCCTCGCCATTGAACTTGGCTTGCGGGGTATTTCATCTGCCATCATCGAGCGCCGCACCGAGCCCCATCGCATCCCCAAAGGCCAAAATCTGATGCAGCGCACGCTCGATCACTTCGATAGCTGGGGTATCATCAAAGAAATGCGCGCTGCCCGGGTCATGCCGGCCAAATCCCCGATTGGCGGCATCGTCGCCTATGGCAATTTAATGAGCAAGTATTGGTATTCCCCGCCCCAGCGCGAATTGGTCAAAGATTTTTTCTTTCAGGCCAATGAACGGATGCCGCAATATTGCATGGAAGAAGTGCTGCAGAAAAAAGTGGCAGAAATGCCAGAGGTCGAAACGTATTTCGGCTGGAAAGCCGAGGCCTTAGAGCAGGATGAAAGCGGTGTCAGTGTCATCATCAAGATAGAGGACGGCGAGGAAAGCCAGACCCTCGAAGGGGATTATCTGGTCGGCTGCGATGGCGCTCATTCGATGGTGCGGGATGCCATCGGTATTGAACGCAAAGGCTCCGACTTTGATCAGAAAATGGTGCTGGCGGTCTTCCGTTCGAAAGAGCTGCATGAAGGTCTCAAACGCTTTCCCGAACGCAGCACCTACCGCGCCATGGACCCGGAACTGAACGGCTATTGGCAGTTTTTTGGCCGCATCGATGTCGGCGAAGGCTGGTTTTTCCATGCCCCGGTGCCGATGGATACTACTGTCGATAACTATGATTTTAAAGCCTTGATCCAAAAAGCCGCCGGTTTTGAGTTCGCTTGCGAGTTTGACCATGTCGGATTTTGGGATTTGCGGGTCGCCGTCGCCGAGACCTATCAGGTCGGCCGGGTTTTCATCGCCGGAGATGCCGCTCACTCCCACCCGCCTTATGGCGGCTTTGGCGTCAATAACGGGCTTGAAGATGCGCGCAATCTCGGCTGGAAGCTTGCTGGCGTATTGCAGGGTTGGGGCGGCGAGGCCCTGCTCGACTCCTACAGCGTCGAGCGCCATCCGATTTTCAAAGAAACCGGTGAGGATTTTATCGCCACCGGCATCGAACGCGAAAATCAATTTCTGTCGACCTACAATCCGGATAAAGACTTGGACGCCTTTCTTAAAGCCTGGGAGGATAGAAAGGCCGGCGCCAAGGGAACTATGCTAAGCTATGAGCCCAACTACGAAGGCTCGGGCGTGATAGATGGCCCAGAAGGTGGCGTTTGCTCGGCCCATGGCAAGCATACTTTTAAAGCTCAGGCCGGACACCATCTGGCGCCGCTTGAAATGTCGTCCGGTAAAAATATTTATGAAGAGCTTAGCAATGACTTTTCGCTTTTGTCATTGGATGGCGAAGACTCGGTGACCAGCGCTTTCGAAACCGCTGCTCAAGCACAAAATATCCCGTTCAGTATCATCCGCGACACCTTCGCCGGACCCCGCGAGGCTTATGAGAGCCGCTACATCCTGATCCGCCCGGACCACTACGTCGTTTGGTGCGGTAATAATGCGCCAGCAGAAACGGCAGCTTTGATGGCGAAAGCCGTCGGGGAATAAAAAAACGCCGGGAGCATCTCTCGACCCTCCCGGCGCCTTTAATCCGTTTCAGATGTTCCTACTTCTCAACACCATGCGGCAGGGGCCGGCTGATCAAGTCTTTCACACGGTCCATGATCTCGCTTTGATCATAGCCGTTCAGCAGATTGATGCGGTTGCGGCTCGGATCGCCACCGTGCCAGTATTCGTAAATATCCTGGCGCAGGCCGAAGGAAGAGGCTGCCAGATCGTGGGCCAGACGGAAGAGCCGTGACTTATACTCAACATCGCAATCCTTACCGCGCATATATTTATCGAGATATTGGCGGATGTCCGGATTGGCGAGGTCTTTTTCGCTCGGCTGCATGGTGATGCCGGCGCCGCAAATCTCGCGCAGGATTTCAAGCATCCGCCCGGAAACCTGAGCAAACCAAATATGCAGGCCACGGGCATGGCCCAGGGACCACTGGCCGCTCGGCGATTCAATCGCTTCATGCTCGACGCCTTCCATGGCGTGATCCCAAACGTGACAATAGGTCACCAGCTCACCAAGCTTGGAGGCAACTTCGCGGTATTGGATAACACCGATAGATTCGGCCACCATGGTGGCTACCGCCGTGATCAGCTTCATGCGTTCTTCAGCCCGGCACAAATTGGCCCAGCCCAAGAAATTAAAGTTCACACTGCCGCCGCCGGCACCCAGAATTTTCGCCATCGGCGAGGGATCATAGAGCATAAACAGGCGGTCCCAAGGCACCAAAACGTTATCAAAGAACAGCATACAATCCTGCTCATCAAGATTTTGCAAAGGATGTCCCCAAGACCCGAACCAGCGGGAATTCGGCTCACGGGCCAGCGCTTTCAGGCCGGGTGTGTTTTGCGGAATGGAGAAGGCCAGCACGCAGTTTGGATCATTGCGGCGGGCAAACGTCGCTGATAATGAAATGTAGCATTCATTGGCATGGGTGGCTGCCGTTGAGAGCTGCTTACCGCCGGTCACAATCACGCCGTCGGCGGTTTCCTCGACCACATGCAAAGCGACTTCCAAATCTTCCTGGGTTTTTTGCTTCTCATTCTGCGCCGTGGCGCTGCGATCCACTTGCGGATCACCCAGCGCATGGGTCAGAAACAGATCGTTCTTCATGCAGTAGTTATAATAATTCTCGAGATTCTCACCAAAATCACATTTGTCATGCTTAACCTCGCTGAAGAGATCCTTGCGGTTGAGCGCACCGATAATATAGGGCGCCAGAATATCATGAGAGCGGCCAAGCTGCCCCCAGGTTTGCTGGTTCCAAATTTGGCTGTTGCGGCGTTTGCGTTTCAGATCATCGGCTGATTTCGGCACCATCCAGGAAACCGAAGAGCGTACCCCCGACGCAGGATCAACGAAGGTCATTTCGTCTTTATATTCATCGCTGTTCTGCAAATCATAGAGACGGGCCATTTCATTGATGATGCCGGTAAAGGCCGGGTGCTTGGTAACATCTTTAACTTGCTCGCCATCGATAAAGACTTCGCGGTCATCCTGCAGACTTTTGATATAGCGTTCACCAGTCATGGCGCCAAGGGCCATATCGGCATCGACAGGCGCTGTTTTGGTTGCTTCAGTCATGGGGCAATCTCCCTTTTTAGAGTTTCAAAAGCTGGGCCGCTGTGCCGCCCAGAATGTCATCGATAATTTCCGGCGCCAGATCTAGCGCACGGATGTTCTCGACATAGTGCTTCACCATTTCCGGATCGTCGGAAAAATTGTAGGGATAATCGGTCGCGAAGAGCAGGCGGTCCGGGCGAATGGTCGTAAGCGCACAATTGACGGCGTTCATGCCACCTTCAAATCCCGCCATATCAAAATAGAGCCGGTCAAAGGCCTCCCGGAAACTTTGTTTATAAGGTTGGGCGAAAGGTGCTTTGCCGCCTTGGTCTTCCCAGAAACGATCTCCCCAGGAATCGACGTATCGCTCGACCCGTTCGTAAATCGAGGAGACGCCGCCGCCGAAATGAGCGATAACGAAATTCAGTTCAGGAAACTCGGTCAGCACACCGCCATTGACCAGACGGATAGCGTTGGAGGCGACATCGAACTCCCGGGTCATAGTTACATTGATGTTCCAGTCGGCTTCGAGCGCGTCATAGCCAACCGGCACGCCGGATATATGCACGAAGATCGGCACATCGAGCTTTTGCACCAATTCATAGAACGGCCACATTTTTTTGGAATCCATCGCCTCGCCGCCATTCTGCGGTGAGATCACCACGCCTTTCAGGCCCAAATCAGTGATGGCGCGTTTAAGCTCGGTAAGCGCTTCCGGTCCGTGCAGCGGTAAACAAGGCGCCAGACAGACAAAGCGGTCCGGATGATCGCTCACAACTTCGGCGTAGAATTCACTGGTAATTGAGCAATCATCATGATTTTCCAGGGTCGCCGACAGCACCGAGATATCAATACCGGCAGCATCCATATAGTCGAGCTGCATATCGATTTGGTAGACCTCGGGACGCAGCCGCAGATTGACCTTGCCGTTCTGGATCACCGGCGCACCTGCTTTGCCGCCGCGGCGGTCAAAAAACACTTTGGGTGATGCGTGATGTTGCCAATCGATAATCAAGGTGGGGCTCCCGTTATCTTTCAGAGTTAATTTAGATTTTTCGGCGACGTGTTGCTCTTCTGTTATTGCCGCTATAGAGCCGGACCGGACTGAAAACGCCTGCTTTGATCGAGGAGAATTTCATAAAGAAATCACCAGCAACCGACGATAATCCGATAATGGCAAAGAGAGTTGGTGAGAGAGGCGCGATAATGCCAGCCATCAGGAACACCGGCACAACCAGACCAACCAGTAGAATGCCAACATAGAAATAGAGCGCCAGACGGCCCGCCAGGATATCGTGAACCGAGCGTACCGCTGCTTCTTCACCGCTGGTGAGCGCACCTTGGATTTCAAATATCCAGAGCACAATGACGGTCGCCGTGACAGCAACCCAGAATATCAGGATATCGGAGCCGCCACTGACAGCTTCGCCCTGAAAGGCGAGTGACAACAGATAGGCTGCTGCCCCTCCGCGCAAGGCATAAGCGATATAGAGCACAGGATGCAGGGTTGAGTTCCAAAAGGCGATAGCCTTCGACGCCGTATAGACAAATCCCATATAGGCCATCATGACGATGGAGCCGGCAATCGAAAGCGCAATGCCTAGATTGGCGAAAGGCGAATCACTGTGCCAGAAAGTGTCAGTAAATATTAGGGATGGCAGATAGATCACGCTGCCGATCAAAAACAACGTCAGCCCCCAAAATCCACGCGACACCCAGGACGTTGCCGTTCTCAGCATCATCAAGATAAACCGCTCCGGCCGCGCCAAATTAACCAAATGCGCCAAACCGCCGAGACCGGCCAGGACAAAACCGGCCAGCAGGGAAATCAAATCGTCGAAGAACAGACCAAACAGCCAGGCGCCGGCGGCAACGCCGACCAGAAAGTGGCCAAGGATGAGATAAAAGCCGCGGCCCTCTGACCATTCCCGTTGAGGCCGGTATTCGGTTTGATAATCCTTGATGAGCTGTTGATAGCGTCCTGAATTCGTGGCTGACATTATTTCCCCTCCCCAATCAAGCCGGCAAATAGTAAACGTTTGGATTGGTGCCTTTTTCCGGGTGCAGCGGGAAGCCGCTACGCTCTCGGATCAAACGCGACACTTCGCTCTTCGGATCATCGAGATCACCAAAATAGCGGGCAATAGTCGGACAGTTTTCAACGCAGGCAGGATTCTGACCGTTACGCACCCGGTCGCGGCAGAAGTTACATTTCATAACCACGCCCTCTTGATGCTGCTGAACGCGCGCTTCTTCGTAAGGGGTCGCTCCCTGATCGCCGTAATAATTCTGGGGCTCATCATTGAGGAAGCGCTGCGAATACGGGCAGGCCATCATGCAGGACCGGCAGCCAACGCATTTATCAGCATCGATATCGACAATACCGTCATCTTCCCAAACGAAACTGGCGCCGGTTGGGCAGACATCGACACAAGGCGGATCATCACAGTGATTACACAAAACAGGCAGGAAGGTCGTCTGCGCCGTCGGATACTGGCCTTCTTCCTGTTTGTGGACGCGGGCGAAAAAGACGCCGGGGGGCGTGCCATTTTCAGCCTTGCAGGAAAGCTGACAGCCATAGCAGCCGATGCAGCGCTTCAAGTCGATCACCATACCCCATCTCATTGTGCTGCCTCCAATTTGGTGACCTTTACTTTGGCGCAAAGATCAACGGTTAGATTGTTCGGGCTTGAATGTTCCCAATCGAGCTCAACCAGATCATTGAAGAAAACGCCCTTGCCTTTGGCGGTCGGCATACGGCGCGCCCAATGACCGGCACAGGCGCCAATGCCTAAGCCTTCGGGGTGGATGGTTTCGGTCAGCCGTGCGCGGCCCTCGACCTTGTGGCCGTGCTCGTTCTCCACCGAGATAAGGTCGCCTGACTGCAATCCTTTTTCGCGACCCACTCCGGCATTGATCGCAATGTTATAAGAATAAGGATCGAGCTGAGCAGCCTCGTCCAGCCAGGCGTTTTCCATCGTCAGACTATTGGTGTGAACAATGTCACGGTAATAGAAAGCATAGAAATCAAAATCTTCATGGTTACATTCATGGGACGGACAGGGCAGCCAATCCGGCAAAGGGCTGTAATATTCTTGCGGAATATCCAAGCCTTTAGGCCCGGCGATTGCCACTGTTTTCTCCCAGGTATCAGTCATCCACTCCCAATAGAGCGGCACCCTGACATCGGTAAAGGCGCGCCAATACACCTCATTGGGTTTTTTCGGCCATTTGACCAAACCATGTTCCTTAAAGTATTCGAGGCCTTTATCGGGACCGAACTTATCCTTCAAATCGTGATCGCCGATCTCGGCAAAGGTATATTTGCGGTCTGGTTTCAGCCGGTTCTCGCCTTCAAGCTCGAACCAGGCGTTGTATGCGGCGTTTAAATCGGGCGTAATGCCAATCCGGTCTGCCAGTTCTTGCAGGACATCAGCAAATAGTCGTCGCTCGCCTTCGGGCTCAACAACTTCCTGGCGGATCGGCCAGCACCAATCACCCAAACCAGCAGGCAAACTGAATATAAACGGAAAATTCGAGCGGGAATCGGTGGTTTCAAGATAGCCGCAATCGGGGAATACGATATCAGCAAATTCGGTGGTTTCAGTGGCGAAAATATCAAAAGAAACAATGAACTTGAATTTTTTCAAGGAGGCTTCGGTGGCTTCACTATTGCCGACACTCATGATCTGATTGGCGCCGAGATTGAGCAAAAACTCAGGGCGGTAATCGAAATCAAATTTTTCCCACATTTCCTCCTGATCGGTGGAAGCCTGGAATACTGAGCCCATCGCCATTGGGAATAAATTCTGTAAACCAACCCTTTCCGGTGGGGCTGGATCATTGATCGGATACGGTCCGTGCGGGCCCATCCAGGAGCCGGTAATCATCAAGCCATCCGGATCAGGATGAGGAATATATTTCAAGCGTCCGGTTTCAGGATAACCATCGCAGGCCGGGTTAAAGCCGAGACAACCACCAGCAACATCGGCAGCGCCGACCAAATGGTTCAGCAGATCAACCGACAGCATATTGTAGGTTGAGTTCTTGTGGCCTTGCGAGCCGCGGAAAGCGATCGCCGCCACCGGGCGGTACGGCACCGTCACGCCATCAATGACGATGGTGCTGCCGATGCGCGCTTCTTCAGCAAACTCAGTAGCGATCCGGCGGATGTTTTCAGCCGGTATGGTGGTGATTTCCTCACCACGCTCAACCGTATAGGTTTTCAGATGCTCCTTCATCAGCACGAAGCCCGGGCGGCATTGCTTGCCGTCGACCATATAGGTGCCCTCAAGCGCCATGTCAGCTGAATCTGTCGCATCAAAGGTGCACGCCTGACCGGTTTCGCTGTCCCAGACCATGGGCTTATTGGTTTCGGGATCGCGAATGTAGCGGGTATCATCACCAATCAAATACGGCATATTGGTTTTGGCTTTGAGATAAGCGACGTCATACATTTCCAGCTCATTGACCAGAACATTGGCCATTGAGAGCGCCAAGCCGGCATCGGTGCCAACCCGGATCGGCACCCATTCGGTGGAATTAGCTCCTGCCTGATTGGCGAAGGGATCAACCACCACCATTTTCATACCGCGCGCCCTGGCATCCGCCGCCATCGTCATATTGGAGCAAGACGCGTGACCGGCGGCGTGGCCTTTCGAAGCGCCGAAATAAACCGCGTAATTGCAATATTGAAAATCCGGCACAATCGACCAGGACGAATGCATGATGCCGCTGATTAAATGAGCGCCATTACCGCAATGCAGTCCGCCACCGGCCGCCGAGGCATTCGGGGTGCCAAAGGCTGACATAAAGGCAAAGGGCGGAATGTGCTGGGTCATTACCGTGGTCGTCCGCATGATAAATAATTTACGCGGGTCATCTTCACGCAGTGCTTTTAGTTTTTCAGCCACGGTATCGAGCGCCTCATCCCAGGAAATCTCTTCCCACATTGGGTCGATGCCTTTGCCTTTTTCAGGGTTGGTGCGCTTCATCGGTTTGTTGAGACGGTTGGGATCATAATGGGACATAATGCCGCTGACCCCTTTGCCGCAAAGCCGGCCCTTGCCAACTTCACTTTCCGGGTTGCCTTCGATTTTAACGACCGTACCGTTTACCCGGTGAGCTTTGATCGAACAGGACGAATAGCAAAGACTGCAGGATGAGGAGATCCATTTGTCATCTACTTTGTCAGTCGTGTCGGCTGAATCAGTTAAATTTTGAGGGACATCATCCATTGTTTTTTCCTACCTTAATTAACCAGCTTCATTCGCCATCAACAGTATTATTTCAATATCAGTTGGGCCGCCTTTTGAACTAATCCTCGCCTCAAGATCGTCCAGCAGCACGCCTTCAACAAAAATCCGGCAGCATTCAATAAATTCACCACTGTCATTATTGAAAGTCGCTGCTATTTCGGGACCGCAGGCTTCGCCGATAGTTTCGATCACATCTCGCACTTTGGCATTCCCGGGAACGCTCAGCGTTAAACGGTCATTTTCGGCTTTGGTCGAGAGATAGCCGAAGAGTGCGATATTCAAGGTGATATCGGCGGAATTTTCGGTTGCCTCATCCGCCGGCAGATCGGCCGAACTGTCAGTATTGCCGCCGCGCTTGCTTGAAGCGCTGTACCAAATCGGTGCTGATTCATCCGGTCCAAGAATTTTATTCATAGATTTTTCGACCCATTCTCATAATTTTAAATTGTTTCATTGCATGAAACTTTATTTCGTGTAGTATAACAACAGGTCAATTCACAAAGCAACATATTTTGTGTGGATAAGGAAATAAATTGTGGATGGAGATTTAAGACCAGAACCTAAAGGCGGCGTTATTGCTCTCGAACGCGGGCTCTCCCTATTGTCGGCCTTCGGCAATGAACGAAGTGCCCTTCGCCTCACCGATCTCGCTGAAATCACCGGTCTCAACAAAAGCACCATTTTACGGCTTTGTGTTTCGCTAGAGCGTCAGGGTTTTATCAAACGCCGTGAAGACGGCTGGTTCCAGTTAGGTGCGGCGTTATTCCATCTCGGCTCGGCCTACCAGCGAAGCTTTCAGATAGTTGATGTCATTGATCCGGTGATGCAGGCCTTGGTCGGGGAATTTAAGGAATGTGCGACCTTTACCGTGCGCGATGGCGACAGTGTCGTCTGCCTGCACAAAGTTGAACCGGCACAAGGTATTCGCGATGCCGGGTCCAGTATCGGCGACCGTTATGATCTCAATAATGGCGCCTCATCACAAGTGCTCCGCGCCTTTTCGGGCGAAGCGGGCGAAAACTTTAAACAAATCCGAAGCGACATCCATGCCACTTCCTTCGGCACTTTATATCCGGATGCTGCCGCCATAGCTTGCCCGCTGTTTGGCGCAGGAAGCGAATTATTGGGCGCGCTCCAACTCTCAGGTCCGCAATATCGCCTGTCGGAAGATATCATGACGGCGATGAAACAGGGCCTCTTGCATGCAGTGGCAGGATTGACCAGATCGCTTGGCGGTAACACTGAAATTTACCGTCCCGACAAGGAAAATAACTGATCAGCATCAGGGAACACTAATTATAAAAATGCAACTAATTTGGCAAAGCTAATATCAAGGAGGTAATCATGGCTGAAATTGTATTTGGAGTGGGTTCTTCCCACACGCCGATGCTGGGCACCCAACCGGAAGATTGGGATCAGCGCGCCGAAGCGGACCGTAACAATCCGGCTCACCCCTTCCGGGGTGGCGTTTACACTTATGAAGAATTGGCGGAATTGCGGAAAGGCGAAAATCTCGCCGCTCAACACACGCCAGAAGTCCGCGAAGAGCGCCATCAGGCCAGTCAGAAAGTGCTTGATCAGTTGGGCGATAAAATTCGCGCTGCCGATCTGGATGTTCTGGTCATATTCGGGGACGACCAGCGGGAATGTTTTTTGCCTGAACAGTCACCTGCTTTTTCGGTTTATAACGGCGAGAAAGTACTCAACAAAGTATTGAGCCAGGAACGTCTTGACGCGATGCCACCCGGTATCGCTATTGCCGCCTGGACCAACGTGCCGGAAAATCAAGATCTCGAATATGCCGGAGAGCCAGATTTGGCTAACTATGTTGTTTCCTCATTGATGGTTGATGAGTTTGATGTTTCGGTTTCGAGCAAAATGCCAGATGGTAAATGGGGTGAGAACGGCATCGGCCACGCCTTTGGCTTTTTCTATCATCGTATATTGAACGACTTCGAAGCATGCAAAGACATGGCGACCCTGCCGATTTTTATCAACACCTTCTTCCCGCCTAACCAGCCTACCGCCAAACGGGTTTTGAATTTCGGCAAAGCTGTCGGCAACGCGATCCGGTCGTGGAAAAGCGACAAGCGCGTCGGCATTGCCGCCTCGGGTGGCTTTAGCCACTTCGTCATTGATGAAGAGCTTGATCACCGCATTCTTAAAGCCATTGCTGATGGTGATGAAGCGGCCATCATCAATGAGCCAGAATACTCTTATCAGTCAGGCAGTTCCGAAATTAAAAACTGGATCGCCGCCATGGGCGCAACTCAAGGCTCAGGTCTCAAGTTTGATTTGCTGGATTACGTGCCCTGCTACCGATCTGATGCGGGTACCGGTAACGCCAATACTTTCGGCGTCTGGTCCTAAGCTAATTCGGTGACAGTTTACAAAACTCCTGAAAAGTAGACTGTCACCGAAAATATTACTCCGCCGCTGCCGCCGGTTCGGCTTCATCTAGAGCGGCCAGGACTTTTGGTGGCGACATCGGATGATCCCGCATCCGAATACCAACGGCGTCATAAATCGCGTTAGAAATCGCCCCAAGTGGCGGAATGATCGGCACTTCACCAACACCTCTAATGCCGTAAGGATGGTTCGGATTCGGTACTTCAACGATCACGGTTTCAATAGGCGGAATGTCTGAGGCAACCGGCACCCGGTAATCCAAGAATCCCGGATTGGCCATCACGCCGTTTTCGTCATAGATATATTCCTCGTTCAGAGCCAAGCCGATACCTTGAACCGCAGCACCGTGGAACTGAGCTTTGACATAATCCGGGAACACGGCCTTGCCGGCATCCTGGACAATAGTATAGCGCAGCACTTTAACCGCACCGGTTTCCCGGTCAACTTCGACGTCTACCAGATGAGTGCCGAAGCCGGGCCCACCGCCGGTCACATTAATTTCCGCATGGCCTGCAATGGTGCCGCCAAAAAAGCCTGCTTTCATGGCGATCTCGGCCAGCGACAAGGGCTCAAACTCGCCGACATTGGAACTGGCCGGGCGGGCATGACCGTTTTCCCAAACGACTTGGTCCGGCTCCACTTCCCAGATACGGGCAGCCACCTCGCACATGCGGGTGATGGCATCGCGGCTGGCTTTAACCGCCGCCATTCCGCCCGCCGCCGTGCCCCGGCTGCCGGCTGTCGTAAAGTTGAAACCCAAAGACGTGGTATCGCTCTGGATCGCCCGCACTTTCTCAAACGGAATACCTAATTCTTCAGCAACAATCTGTGAATAGGCAGCGCGCATACCGCCCGCCACATCAACCGTACCATAAATCAGGGAGGCTGTGCCGTCCTGGTTGACGTTGAGAGTTGCTGACGTTTCCATACCCAGCGTGTTCCAGAAACCGGTGGCAATACCGCGGCCCTGATTGGGTCCGAGCTTCTCCTTCAGATGGTCATGAGCTTTTGCCGCTTCCAGCGTTTCAATAAAGCCGATCGGTCCCAGTTTTGGCCCGAAATGGGTCTGGGTGCCTTCTTTGGCGGCATTCATAAGCCGGATTTCGAGACGATCAATATCCAGCTCTTCAGCAATTTCATCCATCACCGTTTCAACGCCAAAGGCGATCATCGGGGCTCCTGGCGCCCGGTAGGCTGTAACTTTCGGCCGGTTACAGACAACGTCATTGCCGATCACCAGGACGTTGGCGATATCATAGCGGGTGAAGGCGGTCGGCGTGCAGAGCGGCAGCGAAGAACCCGGGAAACAACCCGATTGATAATTTAAAATCGCCTGAGCGGCCGTTATCCTGCCGTCCTTGGTGACACCGATCTTAATGATAATGTTTGTGCCTGAGGTCGGACCCGAAGCGCGGAACACCTCGTCCCGCGTCATCACCATTTTCACCGGTCGTCCCGATTTCTTAGACAAAACGATGGCCAGCGGCTCCAGATAAATCATGTTTTTACCGCCGAAACCGCCACCGAGTTCCGCCGGTGTTACCTTAACGCGGGAGACATCCATTTCCAGAATCTTAGCGGTCTGGGCGCGGATCAGGAAATGACCCTGAGTACTGGTCCAAACCTCGGCGTTTCCGCCCTCGGTATAAATGGCCAGACTGGCATGGGGCTCGATATAGCCTTGATGAGCGGCCTTGGTATTAAATTCGCGTTCGACGACCAGATCAGCCTGTCCAAATCCTTCTTCAACGTCACCCAGTACGCTGGTCATTCGTGCAGCGATGTTGGAGGGCTTATCGGGCGCCGGTTCAACACCTTTGGTAAATTGTTCTTCATTAAGAAGTGGCGCATCCGGTTTCATGGCATCAACCACATCAATAACATGGGGCAGCACTTCATACTCTACTTTAATCAGCTTGAGGGCCGCCTTGGCGACAGATTCACTGGTGGCAGCCACAGCAGCCACGGGATGACCATCAAACAAAGCTTTCTCACGCGCCATTATGGCACGGGTGACATCACGGAAATTAACCATAATCTCACCGGCTGCCGCGTGCATGACCGGCATATCCGGTAAATCATCACGGCATATTACCGCCTTGACGCCTTTTAGCTTTTCAGCTTCCGAAGTATCGATGGACTTGATGACAGCATGCGCGTGCGGGCTTCTCAGTACCTTACCAATTAATTGCCCTGGCACGTTGATATCGGCGGCGTAGCGCGCCTTGCCAGTTACTTTGTCGACAGCATCCGGCCGAGCTTCCGGGTTGGTGCCGACGACTTTAAGTTCTTTTTCCTCATAAGGTATTTGGGTCCCAAAGGGAGATGGTTTCATTCCCATGACTAGGCTCCTCTCATTTCTTCGGCAGCGTCCATGACGGCCTCAACAATATTTTGATAGCCGGTACAGCGGCAGAGATTACCGGCCAGGCCAAAGCGTACTTCTTCTTCAGTCGGATTTGGATTTTTCTCCAACAGACTACGCGCCGAGATCAGCAGGCCCGGTGTGCAAATACCGCATTGCAAAGCGATATGTTCAACGAACTTGCGTTGTAGGGGATGAAGCTCATCACCATTTGCCATACCTTCAATGGTCTCAATCTCTTTACCCTCAGCTTCAACGCCGAGCACAAGGCAGGAGCAGACCAGCACGCCGTCAAGCGTCACGCTGCAAGCGCCGCAATCGCCGGTGCCACAGCCTTCCTTGGCACCGGTTAAATTCAGATCATCACGCAGGACGTCAAGGAGAGTCTCAGTGGTCTCACAAAGGAAATCGACGTCGTCGCCGTTAACCGTCGTACTTATATGATGTTTTTTCATTATTATTTTCCTCCCTGAGCGCGTTCGAGTGCGATTTCCGCTACGCGCTTAGCCAGCACGCCCGCGACCTTAATGCGGTATTCCTTGGTGCCGCGTTTATCATCAATCGGCCGGCAGGCGGCACTCGCAGCAGCGGCCAGATTATCGAGCGCAGCTTCATCGACTTTGGTACCGATTAAGGCTTGGGCGGCTTCTTCAACAACCAAGATTTTTTCAGCAACTGCCCCTAAGGCTACCTTGGCAGCTGAACAAACGCCATCATCACCCAGCGTCAGACTGATGCCGACGCCAACTACGGCAATATCCATCTCGGTTCGGGGAGTAAAACGCTGATAGGCGCCGCCTGATCCTGAAGCTGCATTCGGCAAAAAGAACGAGACCACAATTTCACCCTCAGCCAAAGACGTTTGACCGGGGCCAGTAGCGATCTCCTCCACAGGAATTTCGCGTTTGCCCTTAGGTCCAACAATAGTCGCCGTGGCACCCGCAGCAATCATCGCCGGAACACTGTCGGCAGCGGGCGAAGCATTACAGACATTGCCGCCCACCGACGCCCGTCCGCGTACCTGAAGTGAGCCGATCAGTTCTACCCCATCCATGACACCTGGCCAGGTTTGGCAGAAATCCTCGTTGTCCATCAACTCGACGCCAGAGACCGCCGCGCCGAAGCGATAGCCGCCTTTTTCTTTGGCGACCTCACGAAGTTCGGCAATGTTTTTAATATCAACGATCAGATCAGGTTCGATCAGATCCATATGCATCTGCACCAGCACATCGGTCCCACCAGCGAGCACAGTCGCACTGCCACCTGCCAGCAACGCCACTGCATCATCCAGCGATGTCGGCGCTTCATATCTCATTTCGGTCATTTTTTTTCTTCACCCTCCCCGGTCTCAAATTTGAAAAATTTAATCTTTAAAAAGCCATACACCGCCAACTGGGTTCTAGGCAATATACCTTTTTTCGTATTAGAGCGGTTCGGATTGGGCTGTTCAAGCGCCCCGTCAACTATCTGGCATTATCAATTCAAACTCGGACAGGCCCAGACTCTCGCCATTAGCAATAATTTCGAGCCGATGAGTTCCGCCATAATACTTGCGCGTCGTAATTGGCTTAAGGGCGTGCTTGCGTTCCACCATTTGGAATTCTTTAGGTTTGAGATTTAAAGTTTTCCACTTAAAAACCTTGGGTGTGGTTTTGCCATTGGCTTTCCGGTGATGAATTATATAGTCGAGAATTAGATTTTGTTTGCTGGTCGATTTCGACTGCAAGCCGATTTTGAACTTCAAAGCGTCGCCAAAAATAACGATTGGCGTCAGGATTTCCAGCTCAGGCAGGGATACTTTTGGCTTTTTGTAACCGAGTGCGGATAAGGTCGGTTTGTGTCCCTGTTTAATTAATGTCCGGCACGCATGACGCACCAATTTTTCCCGCTCGGGCGATACATTCTTAAGCCATTCGCCGGCAATCTCGGCGACAATATCAGGATGATCTTTGGCAATGTCATTGAGATTATTGGCAACCGAGCGCCTGACATATTCCTGATCATCATCCTTCAATTTGGTCAAAATGGGTAAAAGCGGTTTGGGGTCCTTGATAAAAGCTGGAAGTTGCATAGCCCAGGGCAGCCGCGGCCGGGTACTTTCCGAAACCAATCGGCGGACGTGATAATTTTTATCGCCCGTCCATTTGGACAGTGTTGCAAGTGCACGTTTTTTATCGGCCAGAATAAAATAGCGAATACCGAATTCTGAGCTAAACCGTTTGGTCAACTCTTTTTGCACCGTCATGCCGAGATCAAAATCATCAATCCCCCTTTCCCCGACATATTGGGTCATTGGCAGGATAGCCCAGCCGCGAATGCCCTGCTCATCCATTGAGGTGCCGGATAAGTCGATATCATCATCTGGATGCAAGCTGTCGATGAGAACGGCGGCGGCATCGCTAAACTTTTTAGGTAACTGAGCTGCCAACGCCTGCTTTATCTGCTCGCTGCGTTCTTTGAGTTCTAAATCAACAAAGCCACGCGTTGCCATTTTAACAAACGCGGCCTCATCGAAATCACTCCAAACGCGCCGCAAATGGCTCGCCATCAATGCCACCATTTTAGGATTGAAAAAGTTTTTAAAGGGTTCCGGCATGGTGAGCCATCTTATAGGCAACTCTAACCAATGTCGCTATTCAACTAAGCTGACGGTATATCTTTACGGGATAGAGTAATCCAGCACGACTGGGAAATGATCACTGTCATCTTTAATATGACCGGAAGAAATATATTTAAACGTTTTAGTATCGACGGCGCAGGAGTTGATGGTTAATCCAGCATTGGCGACATTGGCGAAAATATAATCCAGGCGCTGGCGGGGAATTGGCAAATCGGGACTAAAGTGTTTCGCCAAAGTATTGGTATAGACATTTAAGGTAAATCCTTCCTCGAAGTCTGGAGCGGTATAAGGATTAGAGATACGGTAGCTATCTACCAGATCAATTTGACCAAGCATATTCTCGATTGTTGAATACTCGGCAGTTTTCTTATTTCCCATCTCACCGATGACGTTAAAGTCACCACAGCAAATGACCGGATCACTTGCGCCATATTTGCCGCTGCGTTTTCGCACCTCCCCAATTAACTGTTCAAATTGACGCGCACGTACTTTCTGGCTTTCGAGATCGTCGTCGGCTTGGGTATGAGTGATGAAGAGGTGCGCCAAAACCTGGCTGCTGCTTTTAACCGTCGCTTCAATCCAGCCCTTGGTGGCCCAGCCGTCACTGCCGATACCCGCACTGAACTGCGAAAAATCGGTTTCAGAAATTGATTGTTTCGCCAATACCATCAGGCCTGAGCTGATTTTCAAACCTGGCTCTTCATCCGGATAGTAGGTATTTGGATAACCTGCATGGGCGAGATGCTCGGCGAAATAAGCACGCGTGCTATCCGCCCAGGCCTCTTGCAAACAAACAATGTCCGGCGACAATTGGGCAATGCGCTTGACGATCTCAGCCATGCGCTCATCGTCTTCGTATTCCTGCCCACCTAATGTCCCGGGAATGGTGCCACCAAATAAATGTGTATTATAAGTTAGCAGCCGGACGTTCGTCATCGGACCTCAGTCGGTCAGCGTATATTGGACATAAAGCGGATGACCGCCCGGAGGCACTGCACCTTCGGCGCCCCAATCATCCCCAGTACTTGTTCGGCAGCAGAAATTAACTGTCAGATCACTGGTATTGTCGACGCTAGCCGTGTTGTCTTCCGCGTAGGGACATGAAAAAGCAAAAGAAATGAGACCGTCCGCCTCACCTTCACCATCGGCTCCATCCTGCCAGACAGTGTATCCAACACCGCCCTCGGCACCGGACGAACTACCTTCCCGTCCGGTAAGCTGACAACTAGCTGAACTGCCGTGCAAAATGTTTGTCGGCGGATTGGTGCCATTACCATTGGAATCAGCCCATTTTCCCCACTCGTTGGTGGGAACAGAATTCTTTAAGTCCAATTTGCTCGAATTATTTATGATTGATACTTTGCAATAAAAATCCTGAGACATAATTCACTCCCTGAGATTTATACAATTTTAAATTGCAATTAATTATTATTTACACATAAAAGTATCATTGTATGCAGTGACCTGCAATAGCTAATGAGTTAACAAATCATCTGGCATTTCAGGAGAATGATGGGAGTTGGTGTGGGTTTTAACTTTTAGTGGTGTAAATTATTTTGAATGTATAAGTTGATCACTCAATAATTTTTAACGTGGAAATCGTATGCATAAATTTTCATACCTAATATTTGGCGCCTTCTTGCTGTCATCTTGCGTGACTAGTCAGACTATCACTTCAGATAATATAACATTGTCGTACGAAAAAATGCCGGCAGCTCAGGCTAAGCAACTGGTCGTACGTGCCGAGGAAGTACTGGGGCAATTGGAATCTTATTTAAATCTGCGCGTTGACAATACGATTCAGATAAACATCTTTGATTTTAAAGACGACAATAAGGCCCACGCAATCCACCGTGATAGTCTGATTGAAATTCCTCTATATAGATTCCAAGGCACCCAATTAGATTTTGTGCTGGTTCATGAAATTGGCCATTTGGTTGCCGGCCCTTCTTTTTTAGGCAGTTCGTTGCTAAATGAGGGACTAGCTGTCCATCTTCACTCTAAATTTGCAGAATATAGGAGCCGTCGCACCGGCAAGATTATCAATTTACACAAGACTGTTAGCCAAACCTTTATGCCACAGCGCGGTTTGGTGCCACTCTCTCAGCTTATTCACGACAATCTTGCTTTTGGCAATTACCTCAAAGGACGAGAGGCTGCGATGGGGCGGTCACAAGCCTATATTCAAGCTGGATCTTTTGTGAAATTTCTGGTCGACACCTATGGCATCCGTAAATTTATGCAAGCTTATCGTGAGGCCCCGTTTGAAATGGTGTACAAAAAACCGCTTTCCGAACTCGAGAAAGAATGGGTGACGTTTCTAAAAAATTCTTAGCTGCGTGGACCGATTTCGAACTCAAACTTTCTGTTGTCTGAATCTTTACCCGTCCCTTTACCACCTAAACCAGCTCCATAACCGGTAAAATTGCCGTCAGCAATTTTGCCATTAGTACAGACCAATGACCATCTAACCTCTGGTCCAGATTTACGTACCAAAGAACCAGTGCAGGTTTCAGCAGAGTTCACAAATGAAATTTTGACCTCGTATCTATCGGCATTGACTCTATGTTGGTAGATTACACCTTTTGAAAGTTTTGGCTCATTCTCCCACTTTACAGTCAATTCCCTGCGTTCTGTAGTAGACTTTGATTTGGGTTTTGGGTCAGTTTTCGCCGGACCCAAAGATTCATTTATTTTACCGCCATCAAACCGCATGCTATTCAACAGTTTTAGTACTTTTTGTTCCATATTTTGGGTAAGCGGACGATTATTAAATTGGCAAATCCGACCAAACATATGCTTGTTGCCGACGCCATAGGTTATATCGCCAAAATTCGTGTTGAAGACCATGCATTTCCGTGTCGCGTCGCTTTTAACAGCATAAATCAAGGAACCTTCATCAAAATCATTTGATTTTTTAATATCTGCTTCCGTGAAGATTATGCCGAGTTTTTTTAACGACCCGGCTACATTGTTTATAAGGTAATGATTCTCATCCGAACGTCCAAAATAACCGGAGTAAAGTTCTTCATAATTAATTGACCCGCCGCCTTTAATACCAAGTGATTCCTGATATCGTCGTGGCAAATAATTGGCCCGGCGGCCAATGATGAGACTATCATCACCAACAATACTAATTTGACTTTTCACCCGTGGAATGTTGTGCCAGTCGCTTTTGCCGAGGCTTTGGCCAGTCACGGTTCGCGATGTTCTGCCCTGACTGGTCGCCTGACAGGCAGTCAGAACAGCAATTAATCCTAAACAGGTAATAATTAAGCTAATTCTTGTTGAAAACATTATTTGGGCGTCCTTTATATAAATAAAATAATACTCGATTTACGAGAATTCTACCATATAATTTTCTTGCTCCAAAGTGTTATAAACATGGTTGATAATAATTTAAAGACAAGTGACCAAGATCAATGTCAGTATGCGGTTTCCTGGCTAAAAACCTTTTTGAACAAGAAATAGGAAACACATGAACGCGAATTTTGCCGCTGTCGTCTACACGCCTAAGCAAACGGATAAGTCTGCCCTGCCCGATTTCGTCAAAGGATTGAAGACGAGCGGCGTTTCGGTGGCCGGCATCTTGCAGGAAAGCAGTGTGCATCCTGGCGATACCATGCGCACGATCGAATCTGTCGACATCGCGACCGGCCATCGCATCCCAATTAAAAAGCCGATGAGGAACGAAGAGGATTGCGGCTTGGATGTTTCGAGCCTCACTGAAACTTCGGCTGTTCTACGTAATGTGCTCACCACTGATCCTAATGCCGTTCCGGACTTAGTCGTAGTTGAGAAATTTGGTGATCAGGAGCAAATCGGTGAAGGTCTATTGGATGAAATTATGCAGATCATCGCCGAGGGTATCCCTCTATTGATCTCCGTGCCGGAACCGGCCTTGGAGATATGGCAGGAACTCAGCGGTGAAATGGGTGCGGTGATCAATTTTGACTCTGATGCTCTGCAAAATTGGTGGAAAGAAATAGACGCGGCCTAAATCTCCAGTGTTGACTTAAGAACCTTCCAAGCTACCATTTGTTTAGTTCGCAAATCGCTGTTTTGTATATGAAACACGCCGGAAAAAAGGTTTGGCAGTAGTCAGGAAGGTCCCATCGCTATGAAAATTCATAAACCCGCCACCTTGGAGGAAGCTGCCGGATTGCTGGCTGCTGACGACGGTGCCCAATGTATCGCTGGCGGTGCAACATTGGTGGCGATGATGAATAGTGGTGTGGTCGAACCGTCGGCCCTGATTTCTCTCGAAAAAATATCCGGCTTAAATGAAATCAGTAAAGAATCAGACAACTCGGTAACAATTGGAGCGGCAACAAAGCACAAAACTGTTGCCGCTTTTGAAGATTTTTCAGGTGCGCAGAATATTGTCGGTATTGCTGCCGGCAAGATAGCCCATCCGCCGATTAGAAATATGGGCACCATTGGCGGCTCCGTTGCGGTTGGTGATCCGGCTGCCGATTACCCCACCGCCCTTTTAGCCGCCGAGGCGACGTTTAGTATCGTTGGGCCAGGTGGCACGCGGTCGATCCCCGCAGATGATTTTTTTGACGGGTTTTTAACAACCGCTCTGGAAGAGAGCGAGCTGGTACAATCAATTCAGTTGCCTGCAGGCCCTGAAAACGCAGTCGCGGTCTATGACAAAATCGCCAAGATTGCAGGCGACATCGCCATTATGTCGGTGGCCGTGGTCATGGCGCAACCCGGCGACAAATGTGACTATGTCAGAATTGCTGTCGGTGGCTGTGGACCCACACCGTACCGGGTACCTGAAGCCGAAGCCAAATATATTGAGGGTGAGCTGGATACCGCAATTGAAATGCTGGTAGCTGCCAGCGACCCCATGAGTGACGTTCGCGGCAGCGCTGATTACCGCCGCAAAGTTTTGCCCCGTGTCTTACGCCGGGCACTCGCAACAGCGCAGCAAATGGGGGGCAGCGAATAATGAGTGATACTTTAACTTACGATCTCAATATTAATGGCGAGATTGAAACCGTCACGGCGCCGGCTCAGGAAACTCTACTGACTGTGCTGCGCGAAAGACTTAATTTAACCGGTGCCAAACGGGGCTGCGATCAGGGCGTCTGCGGCACCTGCACGGTTTTGATCAATGGTGAACCGGTACGGGGCTGTTTAACTATCGCTGCCCTCTGCGAAGGTGCTGAGATAACCACCATCGAGGGACTGGCCACACCCGAAGGTTTGGACGTTGTGCAACAATCCTTCGTTGATACCGGCGGCATTCAATGCGGTTTTTGTTCGTCCGGTATGATCCTGACCGTCAGTTCCATCCTTAAAAGCAATCCCGAGGCGGGCAAAGCCGAGATTCGTGAAGGTATTTCAGGCAACATCTGCCGCTGTACCGGCTATGAAAAAATTATCGCCTCGGCCGTTCAAGCTGCCGGTCAACTCAAGGGAGCAGCGCAATGACCGAAGTCTTAGACACGATTGGCCAACGCGTTACCCGGCTCGAAGGTAAAGATAAAGCAATCGGTCGCGCCCGCTATACCGATGACATGACCTTGCCCGGCATGCTCTTTGGGGCCATTGCTACAAGCCCGCACGCCCATGCCACCATAGTATCTTACGATATTTCTGCAGCCCTTAAGGTGCCCGGCGTCAAAGCCGTCATCACCGGTGATGACTATGATTGGTTTCGCAGCGGTGGCCACGTCAAAGACGAAACCTTGCTGGCCAAAGGCAGGGTCCGCTATATCGGTGAGCCGGTTGCCGCCGTTGCCGCTCGCTCGCGAGAAGCCGCTGAAGAAGCCACCCGCTTGATCCAAGTCGAGTATGAAGAGCTGACGCCAATTCTCTCGATTGATGATGCGATGAATCCTGATCTGCCGATCATCCACCCGGATTTCTCTACCTACCAAATGAAAGTAACGGACCTCGAGGTTAGCGGCAATGAATGCTGGGCAACCTCGGCAGAGGAAGGTGATGTTGATGCTGCCTGGGCTGAGTGCGATGCCGTGGTCGAAGAAACATTTGAGACCCAGGCTCAGCATCATCTCTATTTAGAGCCAGCCTCTGCTCTCGCCGATGTCGACGCTAATGGTAAAGTAACGGTTTGGGGGCCGAACCAGGGTGTTCATTTCATTCAAACCCGGACAGCTGATTATCTCGGCCTGCCGCTTACCAAAGTGCGGGCAATTTCTCCAGCTGTTGGTGGTGGCTTTGGTGGCCGGGCTGGGCCTCATATGCAGCCGATTGCCGCTGCCCTGGCGCTTAAAGCCAGCAAACCGGTTAAAATTACTCTCTCTCGCACCTTGGATTTTGAAACCTGCCGGTCGCGTCACCCGTCACGCGTGCGCATGAAAATGGGCGCTAAGAAAGACGGCACTTTTATCGCTCAGGAAGCCGAACTATTGTTCGATGGCGGCTCTTTCATGGACGAAACCCCGGCGGTTGCAAGTTTCGGCCTGATGATGGCGCGGGGGCCCTACCGGATCCCAAATTTCCGCGGCTCAGCCCGGGCATTTTACACCAATAAACTACGAGCCGGCTCGTTCCGGGGCTTCGGCAATCCGCAAACCACCATCGCCCGTGAATGCCTGATTGACCGCCTCGCCCAAGCGCTTGAGCTGTCACCAATGGAAGTGCGCCAAAAGAACGCCATGGTGGCCGGCGATAAATGGCTGGGCGGCCAGGAAGTGCCGGCCTGCGGCTTTGCCCAATGCCTCGAAGAAGTACAAAAGGCGGCGGAACTAGATAAAGATCAATTGCCGCCACCTGTAGCCGGTAAAAAACGCGGCTTTGGTTTTTCAGGTTTTGCCCATATCAGCAGTTTTTTGGCCAGCGGTGCTTCAGTGCAACTGCGTGAAGACGGCACCATTACCATGAATACCGGCGGTATTGAGATCGGCCAGGGCGCGAGTACCATCTTGGCGCAAATTTGCGCCGAAGCTCTTAAGCTGCCGATCGAAGCCATAAATGTAACCGAGCCTGATACCGACACGACACCCTACAATTACAAATCTGTCGGCAGCCGCACCACCTACACCACGGGCCGGGCAGTTAAGGCGGCAGCCGAAGACGTTGCCGATCAGATCATGGAACACGCAGCTGCTATGCTCGACTGTGACCCGGCTCAGCTGACGTTAATTTCAGGCGGCCAGGTCGGCGTAAAAGCTGACGTTACAGACAGTCCTTTGGTCAACCGCACCATCACTTTTAAAGAGGCCTCGTTGCGTGCGCATTATGGGGTTGGCGGACCGATCATCGGCACCCATACGTTTGTTTTTGATGGACCGCCCTTCGATCGTGAAGGCTCCAAGATGAAAGCCGTCGTCTTCGGTAATATGGGCGCCTATATTTACGGCGTTCAGGGTGCCGCCGTTGATGTTGACGAAGTCACCGGCCAGGTTGAAGTGGTCAAAGCCTGGGCTGCCGCTGATGTCGGTAAGGCGATTAATCCGACAAATATTGAAGGCCAAATCCAAGGTGGTTTCGCCCAAGGCATGGGCTATGCGCTGTTTGAAGAAATGGTCTGGGACAATGGCCGTTTGGTCAATCCAACGCTGATGGAATACAAAGTGCCGGGCGTCAAAGAAGTGCCCAAAGTTCAGACGATAATTGTTGAAGACCCGGAACCAGCTGGACCTTTCGGCGCCAAGGGTGTCGGTGAACCGGCGATGGTTGGCGTCGCGCCAGCAATTGCCAATGCCATTGATGATGCTATTGGCGGGCGGCCAAATTCTCTACCAATGACACCTGAAAAAGTCTTGGACGTGCTGGAGCAACAGGAGTAGCCCAGCCTACATACGCTTGATTTCACCGAAGCGGGATTCCAGCTCTTCTACTCTATCTTTGCTAGGCGTTTTAACTTCCCGATCGGTCACCCGCTCATCGCCTTTCCAGCGGCGGAAAAGACTATGCTCGATGCTGAACTGATCCAGCACCTTACCGATACTTTGGTTAATAATGTCCTGGATGGTTTGCGGTCCGTGATAAAAGGACGGCATCGGCGGCAGGATCGTCGCCCCCAAATCAGCGCTACGGGACATCAAATCGAGATGGCCTTTGTGCAAGGGTGTTTCCCTTACCATCAGCACCAAGCGGCGCTTCTCCTTCAAAGTCACATCGGCTGCCCGGGCAACGAGATTGTCATTGTAGGAATTGGCAATCGCCGAAAGGCTTTTGATTGTGCAGGGCACGACCACCATACCCCGGGTCAGGAAAGATCCACTGGCGACCGCGGCACCAATGTCCTTGTTGCTGTAGACAACATCAGCCAAAGCGCGCACATCATCGAGATTATATTCAGTCTCGATTTTCAAATTGCGGCCGGCTGATTCACTTAAAATCAGATGGGTTTCCTCGCCAAGTTCTTTCAGAACTTTAAGCAATTCAACGCCGTAAATCACGCCGGTGGCACCGGTAACAGCGACGACAAGAGGGTGTGTCATTTCGTTTCCTTGCTGTGTTTGCCGAGCACCTCAATCAGTGCTTCGGTAACTTCCCGGCATCCTGCAACCACTTTTTCGATACCGGTTTTTTCGATGTTATCCCAATGAATCCCGGCGGTGACAACAACATTTTCATCAAGCGCACTGGATAAATCTTCGGCGACCTGTTTGGCCACAATATCCTCTTTATGACCGACATAGGTCAACACCGAGGATGACGCACTGGTTTCTGCCGGGTCTACCAAGCTGGGCCGGGGCTGGGCCGCTGCAACAGCACCGATATGAGGCGCTTCACCACCCCATAAATATACCAGATAGTCATTGCCGATTTTAACTGCTTCGGCGCAAACCGTGTATATCACATCGCTGCTGCTAACGGCAAATTTCTCAAGATTGTCAGAATTATCCTGCATCGCTCGTATTTTGATTATTTTGCACCTCAGGGCAAGCTTCCAAGAGCGTAAATCCAGCATCTGTCAGGGCTGCACCCACTGCATCAAAGTCATCGGCCTGAAATCTTAAGATTACCCGTTTCAAATCACTGCCGTTTTCATCCACCGTGAACATGGATTGCAGTGTGCCGCCGTTGTCTTCGACAATGCCGGCAATCTCGCCCAAAGTGCCTTTATCGATAATCATTGGGGATAGAGTAATGCCGCTCCAGCTGTCCCAAGCGCCCAGCACATGAGCGGCCAAGCCGAAAATCTCCGATGCCGAAATTATACCGATAAGCTTGTCACCATCGACGACCGGAAACTGGCTGATGTCTTCATCCTGACCACGCCTCAGGCAATGCTCCATGGTGTCATCGGCACTGACCGTTGCCGGGCGGCGGGACATAAGGTCTTTAACTTTTAAACGATTGGCGAAAAAATCAAATTCGTTGGGGTCCTGGCCACGGGAAACAAACTCAGCAGCGCGCAGGCAATTGGCCCGCGTAATCAGCCCCCGCAAGCGGTCGTCATCCACCACCGGCAAGGCGCGCAGATTTTTTTCCGTCAAAAGACGCTTGGCCTCGGAAACCAGAGTATCACTGGTGACTGTTTCCGGATTACTTTTCATCCAATTTTGCACAAGCATAACAGGCCCTCCAATTATCCCGCTTTATCCATCTCGGAAGAATTGCTCAGTTCATAGAGGCGCTTAAATTCATCAACCGCCGCCCTGGCAAATTCCGGCGTATAGAGGTGCAGGTCAACTTCTTTAACCGCGGTCTTATCATCAATTTTCTCTTGTAGGCGTTCGGCAAAAACCGCATCAGCCTCAAGATCGTAAATTGGGCAGCCTTCCCGGTCCAGAGACGACCATCCCTGCATCGGCAGCATAAAAGTAAACGGGCCGGTCGACTGGTTGAGCCGCTCGGCAATCACATCTGCTGCTTGGGTAAGTTCCTCTGCATTGGTTCGCACCTGGACGCGCAGGGCATCCTGGACAAATTGCACCCGGTCTTTGGATTGCTCGATTTTATCTTCCCGCCCGCCATAACTCAGAATATCAAGCCCGCAGGGAGCCAGCACGGCTGGGATACCTGCCGCAGCCGCGGCTTTGAGACGGTCCGGGCCCGGATCACGATTGCCATCATAAAGATGCTCCATAATGCCGCCGGTGCAGATATCAATAATGCCATCAAAGGCGCCGTCTTTAATCATTTCTTCCATGGCGCGGTCGCCCTTACCCTGGGAATGACAAACAATCGGCGTAAAGCCTTCCTCTTCCAGCATCCTTACAGCCGTTTGCACGGCCATTTCACCGAAACTAAAAGCGGTGATCGCGACCACCGGCTTATCAAATTTAAACTCAGTGCCCATGGTCATCTCGACCATACCGCAGATGGCGCCAATCGCATTTGTGATCTGCGCTTTCAGAAGCGGATTCATTTTGACAATATCGAGTATGGTGTGATGCATGGTGAGGTCGCTGGTACCGACATATTTATCGATATAGCGGGGATGTGCGGCCATTGGCGAAGCCATGACTTTCGGCATACCAAATGGCAGTTTCCTCATAATGGCAGTTGAGATCAGCGTCGCCGTTCCGCCGCCAACGCCAAAAATTCCGTGGACTTTACCTTCTTTGAGGAGATCATCGACAATTGCCGCCGCACCTCTGATTTGGTTTTGGGTCGCCTCATCGCGGTCTTCGCGGTAACATCTACGCACTTCCTCGATTGTCTTACCGCCGCGTTCAGCAACTTCTTCACACGTAACGTCACCGGCAAAAGGTGGTGGTTCCTCCATACTGACATCGACCAGCACGGCATTGTGGCCGCGCTCTTCGATCATCTCTTTGACAAAGATGATATCTTCACCCCTGGTATCGAGGTTGCAGATAATGACAATTCCTTTTTTTTCAACCATGACGCCGTAATTCCTATTTACTTTAAATCTTGAAAAAAATTAGGGGAGTGAGTTGAACCCACCCCCCCTATTTAGCTGGGATATTATTCAGCCGTTTCCGGTTTGGTCAGCCGGTCAATCATATTGGCAACCGGGCTAGTCCCTTCGAAGCCATAATCATTCCACCGGTCAGAGACTTTCTGCAGAACTTTGCGATCCATGAAAATCTCGTTTGGTTTATTTTCCCATTCATACGGCGTACAAGCATCCAGCAGAATACGGCTGGTGATTTTACGCGCATCGATTGGCAGACCCGGATCAAGCACCGTCGAGCGGCCACGATCAATGATCTGGGCTGAACGTTTCGGATCGAAGCGGGTCGACAAGGCCCACATCACGCGATCCCAGTCATCCGCCTGGATATCATGATCGACCGTAATCACACCCTTGATGCCATAGTGACCTGTGGTTGACGCGATCACCGCGTTACCGACATGGTTGGAGTGACCCGGATATTTCTGGCGCACCGAAACGATAGCCCAGAACCGGCCACAAGCTTCCGGTGGAATGTAGACACTTTCGATACCTGGCACTTTCATGGTTTCGAGATCATGCCAGAGCGTTGCCGTCCGGTTAAGCGATTGGATCATGTGAATGTCATTGATTGGTTTACCAACCGTGGTTGACCACATAACCGGCTTGTTCCGGTAAAGGATACGTTTGATACGCAGCACCGGTTTTGGGAAGTCTTTACCTTTGTTACCCGAATAGTAACCGGTATATTCGCCAAACGGACCTTCATCCATCAACTCGTTCGGATCAACAAAGCCTTCAGCGATAATCTCCGCATTGGCCGGCAAAGTCAGGCCGGTCACGTCGGATTTAAAGACCGGTACCGGACGCTGGCGCAATGCACCGGCGACATCATATTCGGAGACATCGGAACTGACCAAGGTCGAGCCCGCCAGGAACAGCACAGGATCACAACCAACCACGGCAGCAGCCGGCATCAATTCACCACGTTCCTGATATTTCTTCATGTGGAACTCACCGTGCTTACCAGGCAGGATTTGCGAACCCAGAAGATCCGGTCCCAAGACTTGCGAACGATAAGTACCAAGGTTGGACCAGCCGGTATCCGGATCTTCGGTAATCAGATAACCAGCAGTCACAAAGAAGCGGCCACCATCATCGGGATAGAACCACGGCACAGGAAACTTGGTGATATCGATATCGTCACCAACCATCTGGTTTTCCATGACCGGAACTTCATCAACATATTCCGGCGGTATAAGTCCCTGAGTGGTCAATTCCATCCATTTCTGGGCGAGATCACTCATCGAAAGACCTGGTTCCTGCTCAAGCGCAATGGCCAAGCGTTCTTTGGTGGTGAAGGCGCTGGTGAAAACCGGAACCGTATTGTCTTTGACGTTTTCATATAGCAACGCTGGACCATCTTGTTCTTCGTTCACCTTGGAAACATGGCAAAGCTCATATTCCCAATCGACTTCGGTTTTAACCCGATGTAGTTCTCCCGCAGCATCAAGCGCTGCAATGTATGATCGAATATCATCAATCGCATTTGGTTTAAGTTGTTTATCCATTTTTCTCTCCTATTTTGAATCTAGATAATTGTGATAATTTCCCGGTATCCTTGGTGGATTGAGCCGGTATTCTGGTGCTTCAAATTGATTTCTTAGTTGAGACTTTTGCCCTCCATCACTGACGCTAAAATGTGGTCCATAGCGCTGCCGGTGACGGCAACAGGTTCTTTTTTCTTGGAACTCCACACGGTTTCAGGCCGTGCTTGGAGAATGAAAATATTGGCATCGGCCGGCATGTCTTTGTCGACAGCCCATTCGATATCCATCGGACGGCCATAATGCTTTTCGATGCGTTTTCCCATTTCGGCGAGATCTATAACTTCCTCGTCGACAATAGATTGAATGGATTGCCGCTCAACCGGCACGTCGTAGAGCTTTGAGGTTTGGCTGACAAAATCGACCGTGTAATAAAGCTCTTTCTTGGAAATCACCCGGTTAAGCATCTCCATTGAAATCTTATTAACCAGGAATTCGTCCGGTGTGACTTCGCCGGAAACCACAGCCTCGCCAAAACCGAAGCTTGAATTGATGACGATGGAAGCACGGTCGCCATTTGCCGGATTGATTGTGAACATCACGCCAGCAGTATGAGAATTCGCCATTTTCTGTACGCCGACACTAATCGCCACTTGATCATGCGGAAAATTCATCTGAATGCGATAGGCGATGGCCCGGGCGGTAAACAGGCTGGAAAAACATTTTTTGACATGGGTCAGGACATCATCAATGCCACGGACCCAAAGAAAAGTATCTTGCTGACCGGCAAAACTGGCATCGGGTAAATCTTCAGCCGTAGCACTAGAGCGGACGGCGACCGGTACGGCCGGAACACAGCAGATGGTAGAGAGTTGACGATAGTATTCAGCAACGTCGTCCTCGAAATCTTCCGAGAATGGCAGATTTTCGATCAAATCACGGATTTCGGTACTGGCCGCCTCAAGCGCCGGCAAATCTTCGTGATCCAATCCTTCGAGAGTCTTAAATATTTGCTTGCTCATGCCGCCTTCGGACATAAAACGCAGATAGCCTTCGGTCGTTACGGCAAAGCCCGGCGGCACCCGAATACCGGCATTGATAAGCTCACCCAGCGACGAACATTTACCGCCAACCAAATCAACGGAATCTTTATTGCAATCTTCGAACCAGCAAACGATCGGTGAAACGGAACCCATCGATCCCTCCAAATTAACCACCCGCACCACCCGGCCAAAGACCGGGTGGGCAAGCAGTTGGTTACTTACACGATGGAAATTTCACCGGTGCTACCATTGACCCGGACGGTTTGACCCGTCTTGACGATCTTGGTTGCATGACCCGTACCGACAACCGCCGGCACGCCATATTCACGGCAGACGATGGCTGCGTGACACATCACGCCACCAACGTCCGTGACGCAGGCTTGGATCTTAGTGAAAGCTGGAGCCCAGGACGGCGAGGTGGTCGGGGCCACCAGAATTTCGCCTTCTTCGAGCATACCGATATCGGCAACAGTGCGGCAGACCCGCGCTTTACCTTCAACCGTACCGGGACTGCCGGCAAAGCCTTTGAATTCGGAAATGCTATCCATATCCGCGGCTTCATCGATTTCGGCCCAGTTTTCAAGCGACTCGTTGGTGACGCCCCAGAGCACAACCGTAAACGGCTCTTGAATGACTTCCGGAGCCGGACCAATCGCTGGCGGTGGAGACCATTCACGGAACTTCGCCATGATGCCTTTACGCTCTTCGATTTCTTTCGGCCAAACTGCCGGACCACGAGGATTAACATTGGTCGCCCAAGCAGTCACGAGATCCCACAAGGCGTCTTTAATTTCGCCCCGTTTGAGATACCAGATATCCTCGACGTCATTGATGAAACCATGAGCTTTCATAATCTCGCCAACTTCACGCACTTTGTTCCAGAACACTGAATGGAACCAATGCTCAACATAGAACAGATGGTTTTCGACGTATGGGAACACAGTTTTGGCGGTTTGCAGCAATTCGTCAAAGGCGCCCAGATCTTCTTCGTTTTCGATCAGCGCGCGATACTCAGCGGTGATGCGGTCACGTTCCTGTTGAACCTGCTCCATGGGACGGTCGATGGTTTCACCGGCCATAATTTTCTCGATATAAATGACAATCGAACCCAATGGAACATCGAGATCATCGTTCCAGCTGCGATCATGGTGATACCAGCCGGTACCGGTCGAAACATAGAACCACGGATAACGTGCTTTTTCCAAAGCAGCTAGCCATTCTTTACCGGGATCGGTTTTTTCCAGACCGGCTTTGACTTCATCAAAAGAATTGCTGAATTTGACGGCTTCCACGACACCAAGTTCAACCGCTTTGCGGGCGAGGTTTTTGAGTTCCTCATCCGGCTGATACATGATCACATCGATACCCGATATCATTTGGGTAACGCGTTGTGGCGGAATATCCGGGAACAACTTTTGGCAATGTCCCATGAAAGTGACATAAGCCGCATAACCCAAATTCAAGAACTCGAAATGGTACTGCCAGCAGCGAATACCAAGGTCGATCAGATCGTCATAGGATTTGAGCAGATGATAGCCCTTGGATTCGCCAATCGCCTCATCAACTACACCTTTTTCTTCCAAATCGGGTAGAGCGGCGATTTCCAAAGCCTCCAATTCGGCAATGGTGCCTTTCATTTTCTCTTCCCATTTGGCCTCAAGCTCATCCCAGTTTTGATAGTAATAACCGGCGCGTTCCATGAAATCGGGAACACGCGCCTCGACGACCGAGGGGTCGGTGACCGGCACGGGTGAGATATAGACGTAGCCATTGATCATACGGTGATCGACACCGTAGACCGGCGGCAATGAGAAAATGCGCGTATTGTATTGTGATAAAGCCAGATACCAGGCTTCATCCCAAATGGTATCAAACGGATAAAGCGGTTCCGGGTAATGCAACCCGTCATAGAACCAGAAAGTTTCTTCTTCGTATTTTTTTCGTTCCGGATCATCCGTTACGAATTGATATTGGTACGGATACATCCGTTCCCATCCTTCGGTACCGGGTATGGCCTCGATTTCATGGGGATTTAGAAAACTTTTAGACATGTTTAATCTCCCAGCTAGGGTTAATTACTTCCTGTTAAACTTCTATCCGGCAGAGCCGAATGTTCAGTAGTTTCATGGCGGCCAATTTATTGGCTCTATAACCATCGGTTTAAACAGGAGTTGCAGATGCGAACGCGCCTGCTAGTGCTGAGATATCCGAGACAACCAACCATTAGTTCACCGGTCGGCTGGTGTCCCCTTTAACCAAAACTTTTTATTCAATTTTTATATTCTATTCTCGGGTCGCACCCCCTGCTTATGCTTAGGAGCGTAATCGCAAGGAGCGTGCCAGATTCACGTATTAGAGATTTTTAATGTGGTTTAATTTTTCGCTGATTTGAAAAGCAGCCTGATTCAAGGAAGTTAGCTTTTTGATTGATCTAATTCTAAAGGCACTAAATTCATCAAATGAGAATTAGTAACATTACTAATTGATCAAATAGTTTATCAAATGATCAAATCTAATTTGCCAATAGCCACAAAAAATGTAAGGATTTAATCAATTGAATAGATTCTACATCTAATTCCGGAGAGTGCTATGGCGGATCAAATTACCGGCGGTCCAGATGAGATTATCAGCCAGGCGGATGCAGCCAGATTGACCACAGGACGGCTGATCGAACCTCAGTTGGAAGATGAGCATCATTCGGAAGATCTCAGCGATCTGGTTTCCAGGCTCCGGTTTTCTCTAAATAACGGCCGCATCTGGCTCGACACTCAACGAGTAGCCCTGATCCATTTGTCAACGCTGGCTTCCTTGCGGGCCGAAATGATCGACAAGCTAGGCCTTGACGAAGCGCGCGGCTTTTTCACGCGCATGGGTTACGCTTCCGGTTCGCGTGATGCCAATATCGCCCGCAAACTGCGGCCTCACCACACCACACGTGATGCCTATGCCGTCGGACCGCAATTGCGTAAACTGCAAGGTGTGACGGCACTTGAGCCCGTAAAGTTTGAGATCGACGTACGTAACGGTCATTTTTATTCCGAAGCGACTTTTCCGGAATCCTACGAGGCCGACACCCATATTGCGACCTACGGCCTAACCCATGAAGCGGTCTGTTGGATGCAAAGCGGCTATTCGAGCGGTTATGCCAGTACTTTTATGGGCCGCTCGGTGGTGTTTAAAGAAGTTGAATGCCGCGCCGCCAGCGGGCCGCATTGCCGCATCATCGGCAAACCGGTTGAGGACTGGGATGATATTGAAACCGAGTTGAGAGCCCTCCAGCCGGAAGCCTTTGCCAATCGCCGCTCCAGCCAAAGCAAAACTATTACGCCGGTTGAAAACACTGCCGAGGCTGATCGCTTTGCCGATGACCTCATTGGCGCCTCACCAGGATTTAACGCCACCTGCCATCTGATCCAGAAAGTCTCCGACACAGACGCGACGGTTTTATTCTTGGGGGAAACTGGTGTTGGTAAAGAAATTTTCGCCCGCACCCTTCATCGCATTGGACCGCGCGCGGATAAACCCTTCATCGCCGTTAACTGCGCCGCTATTCCGGAAAACCTGGTAGAGGCCGAGCTCTTCGGAGTTGAGAAAGGCGCTTATACCGGTGCGGTTGCATCACGCCCCGGCCGTTTCGAACGCGCCGAAGGCGGCACGTTATTTTTAGATGAGATCGGCTCGCTTAATCTGCAGGTTCAGATCAAGCTATTGCGGGCCTTACAAGAGAAAGAAATCGAGCGGGTTGGCGGCACTACGGTGCGAAAGGCAAATGTGCGTATTGTCGCCGCGACCAATGAAAGTCTCGACGACAAAGTGCGGGACAAGCAATTTCGCGAGGACTTATTGTTCCGGCTCAACGTATTTCCGGTCAATATTCCGCCCCTGCGCGAACGCCGCGATGACATCCCGCTATTGATGGGACATTTTCTCCAACGCTACACCAGCGCTCACAGCCGCACCGTACCTGGCTTTACCGAGCAGGCTGTTGATGCGCTTTATGAGTATGACTATCCCGGCAATGTCCGTGAATTGGAAAATCTGATCGAGCGGGCCGTTATATTGGTTGATTCAGACCAGCCAATCGATGTCGCCGATCTGTTTGCCGATGCCCGCAGGATTCCGGAGATAATGATGACACTCAATGAGACCGGAAATTTACAGCAAGATACTGAGAGCGCTGAAGCAGCCGAGCATGTTGACTTGCTCGACCGCTTTCTTGATCGCGGCATTCCACTTGGTGAAATGGAAGGACAATTGCTGAAAGAAGCGGTGGCGCGGGCTAACGGCAACCTTGCCCAAGCGGCCCGCACGCTCGGCCTCACTCGCCCGCAACTGGCCTACCGGTTAAAAAAATCCGAAACGATCCAATCACTTTAATCGAGTTTAAAAAATTTCTTAGCGTTCAAGTGATAGAATTTATCCGGATTTTTTACCGTGACTGCGTCTGCTTGTTCGGTTTGCTGCACACAATTTTCATACGGATAATCGACGGCAAACAACAGACGATCTTCGCCAATCACTTCTTCGACAAATCGCAGCGCCGGATCCCAATTGTGCCCGCTCGTCGTCACGAAGAAATTTTCCAGAAAATACTTGCTCGGCACATGCTCGGCCTTAAAATGTGGATAGGCATCGGGAGCTTGGCGGTAGCGGAGATAAAATCTGTCCTGACGGTCGAGCCAGAAGGGGATACCCTCCCCTAAATGACCGATGCCGATTTGTAATTTGGGAAATCTATCAAACACGCCGGAGACGATCATGCGTAAGGCATGAAGACCAACTTCAGTTTGAAACCCCCACATCGCTTTCTCCAGATGCCGTTCGGCAAAAGGCGTCAGCATCGCCGGAGCCGATTCCCGCGGATGAATATAAATAGGCACATCCAGACTTTCAGCGGCCTCTAAGATCGGCCAAAACTCCGGCGCATCAAGATATTGTCCTTTGGTATGAGAGTTAACAACAGCGCCTTTAAGACCCAAGCCAACGGCCCGCTCCAATTCTCGGGCAGCGCGTTCGGGTGCTTGCGGCGCAATAGCGGCCAGCCCGGCAAATCTGCTCGGGTGAGTTTTGATGGCTTCGGCCAGAATATCGTTGGCGTTCTCAGCCAGGCCACAACCGGTGTCCGCATCAAACACCTGGACACCAGGGGCGGTGATAAAAATTACCTGCATATCAACGCCGGCTTCATCCATATGGGCGATACGTCCCTCACCGAGATCGGCCAAATTAATTGCAACTTCGGAAGATCGCTCAATTTCCATATTTTGATAGAGACCGGCTAATAACGGCAAACCAGGCTCAGCGGGTGATCCAGCATCCAACAATTCTTTCCACCCTTTAACCAATTCCGGGGTGGTGAAGGCTTCTTCAGTAGCAATTTTCATCGACTATTCCTCAATACTATTAAACTGTTAGCACGACCTTGCCGCGGGTGTGACGTTCTGCGATTTGGATATGAGCAGCGCCGACTTCTTCCAGTGGGTAGGTCTTGTCGAGCGTAACTTTAAAGGTGCCATCTTCCAGCAGTTCAGCAATTTCCTTCAATTGAGCCTGATTTGGGCGGACCCCGATCTGTGCTGCGCGCGTCTTGTATTTGGCTGTTTCTTCCTCAGGCACCGGACCCAGCAAAGAAAGCAGCAAACCGCTTTCTTTCAGGCAGGGCCAGGAAACACCTTCACGTAAATCCGGCGGCAGGGCATGAAGCACAATATCCACATCAGAAACCACCTCGGCGACATTTTGCGATGAGTAATCAACAACTTCATCGATACCGAGCCCCTTCAGAAAATCTGTATTACGTGCTGACGCCGTGCCGATGATATAAGCGCCTTTGTGTTTGGCAATCTGGACGGCGAAATGCCCGACACCACCAGCAGCGGCATGGACAAGCACGCTCTGACCCGCTTGAACATCCGCTGTCTGAACCAAGGCCTGCCAGGCGGTAAGAGCAGCCAGCGGCACGGCGGCAGCTTGTTCAAAACTGAGATTTGCCGGCATGGCGACGGCTTCACCGGCTGGCACAGCGGCAAACTCAGCATAGCCGCCAGCAACATAGGGAAACTTCGAGAGCGCAAATATCCGGTCTCCCGCTTGAAACTGATCCGACTTGGTTTCACTGACTGTACCAGCAATATCCCAGCCTAAAATCGCCGGCAGGGCTTGCTCTAAACTATTCCGCATGGGGCCGCCATTAGTCCGCGCCACATAGTCAATGGGATTAAGACCAACGGCTTTGACATCAACCAAAACTTCACCGTCGGCAATCTCCGGTACTGGCACATCTTCGAGTTTTAGGACTTCCGGACCGCCAAACTCGTGCATCACCATAGCCTTCATGTATTTTTCCTCCCGTCTTTTTTGACCGGTATTGCCTTCATTCACTGAGGCTATAAACTCGCGCTTCAATTTAGGTTAGCCGTATATATTATGATCAACAAGCAGGTATCTAATCTCACCGAGGCTTTGGCTGGAATTGCCGATGGCATGACTATTATGGCGGGCGGGTTCGGTGATGCAGGCTCACCAAACGATCTAATACATGGCCTCATGGAGCGCCAGCTCAAAGGACTGACCCTCATAGGCAATGGCGTTGTCGCCGAGGATTTTGGTCAAGGCCGGATAATTACCGCCGGCTGTGTCGATAAATATATTGCTTCGTTTCCGCGCGGTCCCGGGACGACAATATTTGATGCCGGAACTCCAACAGAAAATATTGAGTTGGAGGTGGTGCCGCAAGGAACGCTAGCCGAACGTATTCGAGCGGGAGGCGCAGGCATTCCCGGATTTTATACCGGCACAGCTTTTGGTACTCCCTTGGCGGAGGGTAAGGAAACCCGTGAAATTGACGGCAGGGAATACGTTTTTGAACGGGCTATTAAGGCCGATGTTGCCCTCATTATGGCCAAACGGGCTGATCGCTGGGGTAATTTGGAATATGTCAAATCCTGCCGTAACTTTAATCCGATTATGGCGATGGCGGCAGAGCTAACCATCGTCCAGGTCGAAGAAATAGCCGAGCTTGGCGAACTCGACCCTGAAAGAATTGCGACCCCTGGCATTTTCGTTGACCGGGTCATCAAAGTCGAAATCCCGGCAACGCTATATGGTGAACCATGACGCACCCTCTTTCACGACCTCAAATTGCCTGGCGGGCAGCTCAAGACATCCCAGATGGCGCGATTGTCAATCTCGGCATCGGCATGCCGCTCGGTATTCCAAATTTTATTCCTGAGGAACGCGAGGTTATCCTGCACAGCGAGAACGGTCTGCTTGGCATGGGCCCGCCCGCCAAGGAAGGCGAGGAGGATTGGGAACTGGTTAATGCCGGCACCATGGCCACTACGCTGCTGCCAGGCGGCAGTTATTTTCACCATGCTGACTCCTTCGCCATGATCAGGGGCGGTCATATCGATATTTGCGCCCTCGGCGCTTTTCAAGTTGCCGCCAATGGTGATCTGGCGAATTGGAATTTGGGCGATGGCGTCCGCACACCAACAGTTGGCGGGGCAATGGATTTAGCTGTCGGCGCCAAGCGCGTGTTTGTCTTAACCGATCATAACGCCCGGGACGGTGGGCCTAAAATAGTCGAAAAGTGCACCCTGCCCTTAACCGGCCTCGCTTGTGTTGATCGGATTTATACCGATCTCGCGATCATTGAAGTGACGCTAGCAGGCTTGGTTGTTCTGGAACATATCGCAGAGCTTTCATTTGAAGAATTGCAAGACAAGACCGGCGCCCCTCTTCAACAATCGGCAGATTGGAAAGCGCTTGAAGCACCTCAACTGGATTAAAGTGGCGGAACTACATGATTTCCTTTGACTACATCATCATCGGAGCAGGTTCAGCGGGCTGTGTATTGGCTAACCGGTTAAGTGAGGACTCAAGCAATAGCGTTTTGTTATTGGAATCTGGCGGCCCAGACCGGCACCCTTTCATCCACATTCCGCTGGCGATGCCAAAAGTATCGGTCGGCCCAAATAAATTTCTGTGGAACATCAAAACTGAGCCTGAACCTTATTGCAACAATCGGGTGTTTGAACCTCCCAGAGGAAAGCTTCTTGGCGGCACGTCATCTGTTAATGCGATGATTTACGCCCGGGGACATCCGAGTGACTACGATCAATGGCACCAGTCGGGCTTGAAAGGATGGAGCTATCAAGATGTGCTGCCTTATTTCAAGAGATCAGAGAGACATTGGGGTGGAGACAGCGATTTTCATGGCGGCAGCGGGCCATTAAAAGTTTCGCCAAGTGGCGTAAAAAATCCCTTACATAAACTTTTACACGAGGCTGCTGAAAAAATTGGTGTACCGATAACCGAAGATTTCAACGGCATCGATCCTGAAGGACTGGCCCGACCGGATATGACGATCGGACATGGCAGACGCTCATCAACTGCCCGGGCTTTTTTACGCCCGGCAGCGAAACGCGCCAATTTAACAGTACTCACCCGCGCCCATGCACATAAAGTTCTAACCGAAAATCGGCGTGCCGTTGGTGTGCGCTACCTCCACCAAGGAGAAATCAAAGAGGCTACGGCAACCGGAGAGGTTATCTT
This sequence comes from uncultured Rhodospirillaceae bacterium, assembly GCA_964566055.1. Taxonomy (GTDB): domain Bacteria; phylum Pseudomonadota; class Alphaproteobacteria; order Rhodospirillales; family UBA2165; genus TMED23. Next base: position 20,078 of record CAZMHI010000004.1, on the reverse strand, counting down.
GTCTGGCGGCACCTATAATTCTCCTCAACTGCTTTTATTATCCGGTATCGGTCCGGGTGAAGAACTTGCGGCACAAGGCATCGACGTGGTGCTGGACCGGCCGGAAGTTGGTCATAACCTGCAAGAGCATGCCAACGCATTTCTGGATTTCGATTTATCACAACCAATTTCTTTGAATGCTGATTTGCGGCTGGACCGCTTGGCAATTTCAGCACTGCGCTGGCAGTTTTTTGGCACTGGTCCCCTCGCCGACTTTCCAACAACAACAATTGGATTTTTAAAAGTCCACGAGAAAAGTGATCGGCCGGATATCGAAATCATCGCTGTACCGATTTGGCAAGATGAGCGCCCTTGGTTCCCAGGTATCCGCCGACCGGTAGCACATCGCTATTCTATGCGCGTTGCCCAGCTGCACCCACGAAGCCGCGGCTGGGTTAAGTTACATTCCGCTGATCCCATGGCACCGCCTAAGATTCAATGGAATCTTATGCAAGATAGTTATGATCTGACGACATTGCGTGAAGGCATTAAGCTTATACGCAAGCTTTACGCCACGGCGCCGCTTAGCGAAGTCGTTGCTAAAGAAATTGCTCCGGGCGAAGATATTGTTGGCGACGACGTGATTGATGAGTGGTTGAGAAATAGTTGCGGGACAGCACAACATCCCGCTAGCACCTGCCGCATGGGCACAGATGAAAATGCCGTTGTCGATGGTGAATTGAAAGTTTGTGGCATCGACGCTTTACGCGTTGCCGATTGCTCGGTTATGCCCACTGTTATCGGCGGTAACACGAATGCACCGACCATCATGATTGCTGAAAAAGCCTCCGATCTTATTCTTGGAAAGGCGCCGCCGCAGCCGATCTAAAATAACTTTAAGCGTTGTCTTGCTTGATCATATCGGCAGCCTTCTCGCCGATCATAATTGCGGGCGCATTCGTATTGCCGCCGACAATTTTCGGCACGATGGAAAGATCAACCACCCGCAAACCTTTGAGCCCATGGACGCGCAACCGGTGATCAACCACCGCCTGATCGTCACTGCCCATCTTACAGGTACCTGCCGGGTGAAAGATCGTACCACCGAAGTTACGGATATATTCTTTTAACTCGTCATCGGTTTGATTGCTTTTCCCAGGCAGAGATTCGATTGGCTGGTATTTTTGGAACACCTCACCATTGACAATACGGCGGCATTCTTTGAGTCCCCATAGCAGCACATCCATATCCGGCTCTTTGGCATAAAATTGTGGATCGATATTCGGCGCATCCTCTGGATTTGCCGAGGCCAGCGTAATTGCCCCCCGGCTTTCCGGGCGCAACAAGACGGCAAAAGCGGAATAGCCATGTCCGATTTCAACGACTTTGGGCGGCACCGCCCGGTGGCCCGGAATAAAGACCAGTTGTATATCCGGACGTTCAAGCTCAGGCCGGCTTTTGATGAAGCCGCCGGACTCGATTAGCTGCGCCGAGAACCAGCCCTTGCGGGCAATTAAATATTTGAGAGCTTCGACGGCAAAGTGTGGCAGTTTGGGCCAGGAAAATCCCCAGGGAATTTTGGATTTAGTACTCATAATGGCGCCGACCGCCGCATGATCCTGGAGATTTTTACCCACGCCCATAAGAGTGTGCTTCAGCTCAATGCCATGCGGACTGAGCTCTGCCGGATCACCGATCCCCGACAGCATCAGGATTTTAGGCGAAGAGATGGAGCCGGCTGAAACAATAATTTCCCGCTTTGCGCTCAACTTCCGGTCATCAACTAGTTCAACCCCGGATGCTCTGTCACCTTCGAGCAAAACTCTTTTTACAGCGGCATCCGTGAGAATGGTCAGATTTGAGCGCTGCATCACCGGATGAAGATAGGCACTCGCGCTCGACCAGCGCCGACCGTTTTTCTGAGTTGCCTGATGAATGCCCACGCCTTCCTGAATCTCACCATTAAAATCCGGATTGTGATTGTATTGCAAAGCCTCAGAAGCAGCGACGAAATCCTGCTCCAAGGGGCTGACAATATTTGGAAAAGTCACATTAAGCGGGCCGCCCTGGGCATGGTGCTCGTCTTTAAATTGTTCGTTGTTTTCTGCCTTCAGGAAATACGGCTTTACGTCCTTCCAAGCCCAACCTTCATTGCCGAGCGCTGCCCACTCATCATAATCGAGCCGGTTGCCCCGAATATAGACCATGGCGTTGATCGAGCTGGAGCCGCCGAGGGTCTTGCCGCGCGGCGTAAATAAGGGCCGGTTATTCATGCGCTCTTGCGGCTTGGTCATAAACAGCCAGTTTAATTTCTGGTGCGACGACAGCTTCATAATGCCGGTGGGCACATGGATGAACGGGCTTTTGTCAGGTGGCCCGGCTTCAAGGAGACAAACGGAAACCTCAGGATCTTCACTCAGCCGGCCGGCGACAACCGAGCCGGATGACCCCGCACCAATAATTATGTAGTCGAATGATTGCCCCGGCATATCCCCTCCTGTTCCGAATTTAATAATAAAACAAGTAGATGAGCTGACAATCCTTTTGATGGAAGTCTCTCATGGACTAATCTATAGTTTTTTCATTTGAAAATTTAGCAAGAAACGATAATTGATTAAAGAATATGACATTGTTGTGGCCGGTGGCGGCATCGCCGGTCTGATGGCTGGCCTGGCTTCCGCCCAAGCTGGGCTCTCAACCTTTATGCTGACCGGAGAAGTGTTGGGGGGCAATTTGTTGAGCATTGAAAAAATTGATGGCTTTCCGGGCTATCCCGATGGCGTGGCCGGTTATGAACTGTGCCCGATAACCCAGGGTGATGCTGTTCAAGCCGGTGCTGAACTGGCTCCGGTAGAACTTCTTAGCTTAGAGCAAAAAGAGGATCGGTGGCTGGTCCACACGGCAGGCGAAGATTATTCGGCTAAAACTGTGATCTTGGCGATGGGCGCAGGTCTGCGTGAGCTGGATGTGCCGGGTGCGGAGAAATTCAAAGGCAAAGGTGTCAGCCATTGCGCCAGCTGTGATGCCCCTCTGCTGCGGGACAAAAATGTCGTTGTCGTGGGTGGCGGAGATTCTGCCTTACAGGAGGCGCTTACACTGGCAGCTTCCGCGGCTCAGGTTGTTATTTTACAGCAAGGTGATCATCTAACAGCGCAGAGTTTTTACACCGACCAGATCAAAGCAGAACCAAACATAGAGGTTAGATACAATATCGAGGTTGAAGAAATTGTTGGTACTGACACGGTCGAAGGCGTCAAGGTCCGGGATCAAGGTAGCGCTTCCTCAACAATTATCGCCGCGGATGGAGCATTCATCTATATTGGGCTGGAACCGAACAGTCGAAGTGTCGACGGGTTGCTTGCCTTGGATGAGAGCGGGCGCTTGCTCGTTGACGCTGGAATGCGCACTGAAATTCCCGGCCTGTTGTCAGCCGGAACCGTTCGCTCAGGGTCGACCGGCAGAGCCGTGGATGCTGCAGCAGATGCGGTAAAGGCAGCCGCAACCGCAGCACGATATATTGCAGACAATGAATGGCGCGATTAGACTTTGATGCTTTTGTAAGGAAATAGAACGATGTCAGATAAAATCACTATTCATGACCCTCGGGGATATCCCCCTAAAGTCACTGGCAAAAGACTGGCGCCCCGGCTGGAAAGCCTGGATAGCAAGGTTGTCTTTCTCGTTGACTGCCTGTTCGATAATTCTGAAATTTTTATGGAGCAGGTGCAGCTGTGGTTTGCCGAAAACCTGCCTGCCGTAAAAATTCGCAACATCAAACCGCGTGAAAGCTGGGTCGATGATCCAGAGATGCGGGCCACCGTCGAAGCCGAAGGGGATGCCGCCATCCTCGGTGTCGGTTTATGAAGCACCTGCAGTCCGACGGTCGTCGGGCTCGCCATGTCATTAGAAGAAAGCGGAGTGCCAACGGTCTCGGTTCATACCGATGCATTCGCCAGATTGGCGCAATCGGTGGCTTACGCCAATGGTATGCCGACAACGCGGCAAACTTATGTGCCTCAACCCATTGTCGATAAATCCCCGGCTGATCTCAGGGCCTATGTTGAAGGCGAAGACCCCATCAGCAATCGCCCTTTCATGCAGGAAGTTATTGAAGGGCTGTCTCATCCGCTCAATGACAACGACATAACGGGTGTGACATTTGAGCGAACGACACCACGCCTGATGGAGCCGGATACAGAGGACAATCTCCAGGCTCACTTTATCGAAAATCACTGGACTGACAATTTACCGGTCATTTTGCCGACCGAAGAGCGCGTAGCGGCGATGCTGGCCGGCACCAGCCACGCGCCGGAGGAGACTGTCGGCCGCCTTAATCCAACAATGTTCCGGGAATATTGGGAATTTGATGTCGAGAAAGTTGCGGTTAATGCCGTTATGGCCGGCGCCAAGCCTGCATATTTTCCGGTCATTCTGGCCCTTGCCGCCAGTGGTGTCTCAGCGCGCTCGAGCAGCACCAATTCTTTTGCCACCATCTCGATGGTTAATGGGCCAGTTAGAAACGAAATTGGCATGAATGACGGCATCGGAGCGATGGGGCCTTATAACCATGCCAATTCGACCATTGGACGGGCGCATAATTTATTGTCGATCAATCTGCAAGGCGGCTCGGTCCCGGACGACACTTATATGGGGACTTTGGGTAATTGGTATAATTACAGTTCCTGCTTTGCCGAGGCGGAGGAACGCTCTCCCTGGCAGCCTTTTCATGTTCAAAAAGGATTTGAGGCAAGCTCCAGCACGGTCAGCGTATTCTTTGGCGGCTGGTACACCCTGGCAGGCTATGGTCCGCGCGAAACCTGGCAGGAGAAAATGCGCCGCGCCTTGGCGGCCTGTGAGCAAAATGTGCCGCCAATTTTTGTCATGGACCCGATTGTCGCCCGAGGTTTCGTCGAGCTTGGCTTTGATACCAAGGAGAAACTGTCTCAATGGTGCTCGGAAAATGCCCTGCTGCCGGCCCGTGAGTATTGGGACGACCAATGGATTCAAACCCTCAAACATCCGCTGGCCGTGGCCGGTGTAGAACCCCATGCCAGCCGCCTGAAAGCAAAACCGGATGAGATGGTCAGCATGTTCGAGCCCGATGAAATCAACATCGTCGTCACCGGTGGAGAAACTCAAGGTGCCTGGAAAATGTTCGCTGGAGATTACCGCCTTGGTGCTACTATTTCGGTTGATGATTGGCGGTAACATAAGCAGTGTTGATCAGTTGGCCTTCCTGCCGATACCAATAATTAGTTTGATTTCTGATTTCCAAATAGTTATATTTAAGGAAATCATTAATTAAGAAGACTTCTAAGTTGCGCTCAGACATAGCGTAAGTACATCACCAATCTTAGATGATCGGTACTCATTTATGGACGGCACATCTCATCCCGTAGACAATTCGCCTATTGTCTCGGACAAAGTTGATACGACAACGTGTTACATGTGTGCTTGCCGGTGCGGCATCAAAGTGCATCTGCTTGACGGCAAAATACGCTATATCGAAGGCAATCCGGATCACCCAGTCAACAAAGGTGTGCTCTGCGCCAAAGGTTCTGCCGGGATTATGCAGCACTATTCACCGGCCCGGTTAACCAAGCCGCTGCGCCGCGTCGGTGAACGGGGTTCGGGTGAGTTTAAGGAGATCGAATGGAGTGAAGCCCTCGACATCGCCACTTCGTGGCTGGCCATGGCGCGAGCCACCGATCCCAAACGTCTCGCTTTTTTTACCGGCCGTGATCAAAGCCAAGCCCTGACGAGCTGGTGGGCGCAACAGTTCGGCACACCCAATTACGCGGCCCATGGCGGCTTCTGCTCTGTCAATATGGCCGCCGGCGGCATTTATACATTTGGCAGCGCTTTTTGGGAATTCTCGGAACCTGATTGGGATAACACCAAATACTTTTTGATGTTTGGCGTCGCCGAAGACCACGACAGCAATCCGATTAAAATGGGCCTCAGCAAATTAAAATCCCGGGGCGCTAAATACGTCTCGGTCAATCCGGTGCAGACCGGATATTCGGCAATCGCTGATGAGTGGCTCGGTATTACGCCTGGTACCGATGGCCTATTTGTGATGTCCCTGATGCACGAATTGTTGCGGGCCGGTAAAGTCGATGTCGACTATTTGATCCGCTACACCAATGCGCCTTATCTGGTAATCGTTAACCCAGGCGGCGCGGATCATGGACTATTTGTTCGAGATGATGAGGATCAGGAACTTTGCTGGGATCGGGTGCGCAATTTAGCGGTTCCATTTAAAGACCCAAAACTCAAGCCTGCTCTAAAAGGAACATTCCAATTACCCGATGGCCGCCAGGCCCGGCCGGTGTTCGAGTTACTGGCCGAACGCTATCTCGATAATCAATACAGTCCGGATGTTGTCAGCTACCAAACCGGCATTCCGGCCAGCACCATCCGGCGCATTGCGGCTGAACTGGCTGAAGTCGCCTTCGAGCAGGAAATTACTGTGGATCAGCCGTGGACCGATTGGCGCGGTGAAAAGCATGACAAAGTAATTGGCCGGCCGGTCAGCATGCATGCCATGCGGGGCATTTCGGCCCATTCGAATGGTTTCCATACCTGCCGGGCAATCCATATTCTGCAAATTCTTTTGGGTTCCATCGATGTGCCTGGGGGACTGCGTTACAAAGCGCCCTACCCTAAAGGTTTCAACTCATTACCCAAACCAACCGGACGCCCTGGCGAGGTCCTGCCCAATAACCCGTTGCCCGGACCGCATCTGGGCTTTGTTCAGGGACCGGAAGATTTATTACTCGACGACGATGGCCAGCCGATGCGTATCGACAAAGCCTTTTCCTGGGATGCGCCGATGGCGGCTCACGGGCTAATGCACTCGGTCATTACCAATGCCTGGAAAGGTGACCCCTACAAGATCGATCTGCTGCTCATGTATATGGCCAATATGGCGTGGAATTCGTCAATGAACACAGCTGAAACCATCAAGATGCTGACCGATAAAGATGAAGAGACGGGCGACTATAAAATCCCGCAGATTATCTATTCGGATGCGTTTTATTCCGAGACCGTACCCTATGCCGATTTGATTTTGCCGGATACCACATATCTTGAACGCTGGGATTGCATTTCGACGCTTGATCGGCCCATCAGCGATGCCCACGGTGTCGCCGATGCCATTCGCCATCCGGTTGTCGAGCCGGATCGAGATGTCCGGCCTTTTCAGGATGTACTGATAGAACTCGGCAGCAGACTCGGCTTTGCAGGCCTGATAGAGGAAGGTGGCCGGCGGCGCTATCCCGAAGGTTATAAGGACTACATCGCTAATCATGAGCGTCAGCCGGGTATTGGTTACCTGGCCGGCTTTCGGGGATTAGACGGACGTAAAACAGGCCGGGGCGAGCCTAACCCCAATCAACTTGATAAATATATCGAGAATGGCTGTTATTGGTATGAGCAAATTCCTCCTGAAGCGGCCTACTACCGCCACGCCAATCAAGCCTATCTCAAATACGCCACCGAAATGGGATTCAAAATAGAGCCTACACCTGTCATTTTTAGCCTCTATAATGAAGCCCAGCAAAAGTTCAAACTCGCGGCCCAAGGCCACGGTGAGGTCCAGCCGCCTGAGCAGCATCGCGACCGAATTGAACAGCATTTTGATGCCCTGCCGATCTGGTATGAACCCTTTGATCAGGCCCTTGTCGATGGCGATGAATATCCCCTTCATGCGCTGACCCAGCGTCCAGCGGCGATGTATCATTCCTGGGGCTCTCAAAATGCCTGGCTCAGGCAAATTCACGGCACCAACCGGCTCTATATACCGGCAGGTGTTGCCAAACGGCACGACATCGGGGACGAGGACTGGGTCTACCTCTCAAGCCGTAATGGTAAAATTAAAGTCCGCGCGCAGGTCATGCATGGCGTCAATTCGAAAACCGTCTGGACCTGGAACGCCATTGGTAAACGCGCCGGTGCCTGGAATTTGGATGACGACGCTAAAGAATTCACCGAAGGTTTTTTGCTCAACCATCTGATCGATGACCGGCTGCCCACTGACGGATATGACTATCGCTACTCCAATTCTGATCCGGTTACCGGTCAGGCGGCCTGGTTTGATGTCCGGGTGAAAATAGAAAAAGCACCACCAGATGAGCAAACCACGAATGCTCAAAGTGAGCCGCAGTTTGAAACTCTCCGCCAGCCACCGGTGATGCCACAGCGTCCAAGCGTTATGGGTTACGCGGCGAAGCAGGGAGGCAAGGATAAATGACTTCCCTGCCGGAGAGCACCGAGAGCAAACTCGGTCTGGTGATCGATCTCGATATCTGCGTCGGCTGTCATGCCTGTGCGGTTAATTGCAAAGAATGGAACACCTCCGGCTATCATGCACCACTGACAGATGTGGACCCTTATGGCGCCGAACCCTCAGGCGTGTGGTTTAATCGCGTTCATGCCTATGAGGTGGAAAATAAATCGGGTGCAAGCCAGACGGTCTACTTTCCTAAATCTTGCCTTCATTGTGAAGATGCGCCCTGTGTCACGGTCTGTCCCACCGGAGCCTCATACAAACGCAGCGAAGACGGTATCGTACTAATCGATGAAGAGTGGTGTATCGGCTGCAAGCTGTGCTCCTGGTCATGTCCCTATGGTGCGCGGGAATATGACGCCCAGGCAGGCGTGATGAAAAAATGCACGCTGTGCATTGATAAAATCTATAATGAGAACCTGCCGGAAGAGAGCCGGCAGCCGGCCTGCGTTGCCACCTGCCCGGCCAATGCCCGCCACTTCGGTGATCTCGGTGATCCCAATTCAGACGTGTCAAAGATGGTTGAAGACCGTGGCGGCTACGACCTTATGCCGGAACAAGCGACCAAGCCGGTAAATAAATATCTGCCGCCCCGCCCCCGTCAGACAGAATTCGATAACATTAACACCAATGCCAAACTTGCAGACGCTATGCCCGAAGGTGGTTTTTTGGGCTGGCTCGACAAAGTATTAACGGATTAAAGGTCAGCAATATGCATCCAGCTTATTCCGTTATATTTTTCACCACAGCATCCGGCGCCGGCTATGGCTTGCTGGCCATGATGGGTGTATTGAATTTTGGTGACGGCTTTTTGCCGGCCGACCGCTGGTTTGGCCTCGCGGCTTTTATCATTTCCTTCGGATTGATTACCTTTGGCCTGCTTGCATCGACCTTTCATTTGGGTCATCCGGAACGAAGCTGGCGGGCGTTGACCCAATGGCGCTCGTCTTGGTTATCACGGGAAGGCGTGCTGGCTATACTCACCTACATTCCAGCCGGTCTCTTTGCTTATGGCTGGGTAATCCTTGAGCAAACCTCCGGCATTTGGATGATTTTTGGCATGCTCGCCGCCATCGGAGCCGGTTTTACAGTCCATTGCACCAGTATGATTTATGCCTCACTCAAAGCGATACCAACATGGAACAATGAAATTGTCTCGCCAATGTACTTAATCTTAGGCCAAATTACCGGCGGCCTCATCCTGGTGGCATTACTCTATCTATATGACACTCCGATATTCGGCATGTCGGCGATTAGCATCATAATTTTAGCCGTCGCACTAGCGGTTAAGCTGAAATATTGGAAAGTTATCGATAACAGCCCCCAGGAGACCGATTTAACCAGCGCAACCGGACTAGGATCATTGGGCAAAGTGCGGGTCCTCGACACTCCTCATACCTCGAAAAACTATCTCCAGCAGGAAATGGGCTATCGTATCGCACGTAAACATGCTGAGAAACTTCGACGCCTGACGGTGGTGACTTTGTTTGCTGCCCCCATCATTCTCCTAGGTGTTGCCAGCTTTTTTCCAGTGCTGGCAATCGGAACCAGTTTGCTCGCCGTACTCGCCGCAGCGCTCGGTATTGTTCTCGAACGCTGGCTATTTTTCGCTGAGGCCAAACATGTGGTGATGATTTATTATGATGGTTGATGTCTTTCGTAGCGGAAAACGGCTTTTATGCTCTCGAACAGTTTTTCTTCGGTGATTTTCTTTTTGATATTATCTCTGGTATCCAAAGAGCCTGATTCCTGCGCATAACTCATGGCAACCAATCCGGTCTCAGCTAACAGCCCAGCAAAAAATATTACAAACTCGATTCTTCACTTTTTTCGAAGTCATAGAATATGTACAGATATTCAAGTGTGCGCCGAATTGCATCATTAATAGTGCCTTCACCAGCCCAATTCTCAAGTTGCATGTCACCTTTCCGGTAATGATTAAAAAACTCATACTTACCAAGATGTTTTGCGAATGCTTTCAAATGAGGAGCCGGCTGCATCCATTTTGATTGCTTTTCCATCCTGCCAACATTGCTGTTCTCAGTTTTTTTATCATTTTCGCGTGGACTGCCGTCTTGATAGGAAAGGCTGGCGCGGCGGGGAGTTAACAGGATCAGCACTGTTTTCTTCGAAGATGTTTTACGCTGATTGCGGAACAGGTATTGAATGCCGGGAGCATCACCCAGTCCGGGTACTTTGTCATCAATTACTTCTTTTTCCTGATCGGATAGACCGGACAGCACCATCGTTTCGCCATACCGCAGAGTTAAATTAGCGGATATCGTCGTTTTTGATGTTTTGGCGAAACTGGTGCCGGTTATGGTTGAGGAAACTTGTGATAAATCGGCTTCCAGGAAAATCCGCTGGGCAAAAACGTTGAAGTTAATGGTCTCTTTATCCAAAAAATCGGGAGTGACTTCCAGCTTAACGCCCGTGTTAAGTGGCTGCATGGCGCCGCTTCCGGCAACTCCGCCTTCGATGACGATGTGCATCGTACCACCGGAAAAGAAACTGGATTTCTTTTTGTCTTCAACCAAAATCGTTGGGCGGGCAATAACCTCGTTCCGGTCATAACTATTGCTGAAAATATTCAATGAGTAGGTAAGTCCAGCCCCTGCAGTGCCAAGTTTGAGCGTGATGGTATCGTTAGTTGTTAAATCGGTTCTCACTCTACCAAGGCCCGGCGTCTTCGATTGATAAATTTGATCGCCGGTAAAGAAAATATTTAACCCGTTCAGTAGATTTACGCCTTTTGATGTTGAGAAGATTTCTTCTGAACGAATAATTGCCACATCAACTAATGCCATGCCGGGAATTTTTGTTTTCGGCTTAGCCACCGGCACTTGAGCTGTAGGTTTTTGCCCCGTTGTTGTGTTGGTCACAGGTGTAGCTGTCCGAGTTGGAACATTAGTTGCTGCAGGGAGCGTTGGCGGAGTAGAAGAGGGTGCCGAATCGGTGTTAGATCCGGAAGTCTCACTCATGGGATCCTGATTGCTGCTGCCGGTCGGATCAAACATGCCCTTTTTGGGCACGCCAAAAATATCAAGATTTTGAACCAACTGATCGGGTTTGTTCTGATTGGTTTGGAGATTATTTCGCGCATAATATTTTCGCCATTCGACGATCCGTTGCTGCAGGTACCGCCGCTTGATCGAATTCTTGTCACCAAGAGATTCTGCCGTAATTCTAGCTTTGTCAAAATCCCCCATTGAAGCGTAGATAATTCCAGCTGATTGGCGGGCAGGCTTATGCGAAGGAGCTAGCGCAATCGCTTTCTCGATGTGGGTATAAGCACGATCTAACTCACCCAAATAATAGGAAGCGGCGGCAAGGCCGACAAAATAATTTGGATTTTCGGGATCAAGTGAAACTGCCGTCACAAAGTGATCCTGGGCTTGGCGGTATTTCTGTTGCCGGAAATTTAGAATGCCCCGAAAGTATGGTACATTGCTGTCGCCGGGATCAATTCGCGCTGCCAATTCATAACCGACTTCCGCCATTTTATACTGATCTGGATCGCCAAAAGCGCCCCGCATCTGGTGCGCCAATCCATTGAGCATGTGGAGGTGGGAATTCAGCGGATCAAATTTTAATGCCTGTTGAAAACTAGCATTCGCCTGGACAAAGTCACTTTGAGATAACGCTCTCAAGCCGTCAGTAATATGTGTGGAATTTAAAGGCTGGATCTTTTTTTCCGCCAATTTCTCGGCGAACAATTCAATCTCATCTTTTACTTCTTCCGATGAAAATACACGAACGGTTGGATTTTTTTCATCCAGACTATTTTTGACATCATCAAAGGCCAGCTGATCACAGCCGGAAAGAAGCAATAATATTGGGATGGAAATAAATAATTTTTTGGTCTTCTTAAGGTTGCCCACACATCCCCCGATTTTCAACCAGGCTTCATTCAAGTGTGACAAAATACCATTATTCAACTGTACTCGACAATTTTCCTGCCAACCCCGCGGTTTGCATAGGGTTTATCAAAGCAACATTAGGTTTAAATCGGATCAATTCGCGAATCGGTTTTATTAATCACCAGTATCCGCATTTTCAACGGTACTGAAGACCAGTACTTCAGGTGCGCCGATGACATTTGTACCGGCATCCGTTAAGCACCTGGATGATGTATGCTGGTAGCCGTATCGCCAAGTTTGATCGGTTATGTTCTTTACCCGGCAAAGATAAAGAGCCGGATTAGTCGCATCACCACCAGACAGGAAGGCTGAAAATTTCGGGGCCGGCGGATGAAGATTTTGCCCGGTCGTATCATGAGGAATGCCGCCCGCACTGTTTTTCCAAGAACCGGTGGAGGACGCCAACCCAATATCAATACCCGACAACACTTCCACCACCGTATTGCCGTTTTCCGGTTGGCTCGGGTCGAGCCTAATTAATCGCCCATCTTTTATATAACTGCAGGTGCTGCTTTCTCCTCGCCAAGTACCAGGATAAATGACATAGGAGCCACCGGTGGAGTGATTACCGGAAATCACCCGGCAGACACCGTTTTTATTGCTGGCAGCGAGACTGTCTTTGGAGACCCAATAGGTCGTTGATAGGTTGTCGTTACTCGCGGATGTCGAATTCTCAGCTGTCCACTCAGTCCATTCGTAGGTTCCCTTCCAATGACCGAACGACCACCGCCCTCGAGTTTCGGGTTTACAGGATTTCACAAAAACATTGACTTTGCTCGACTTTGGATCGGCTTTTTCCGGGATCATGCATGTGCCGGTGGCTTTATTGGAACTATTGAGTGCTTCTAACTGGAACCATTTTTGTTTCGGAATAACACGCATTTTCCAGCCCTGACCATAACGGCCATCGCAGGGCCTTTGCACCAGCTGACCGTCTTCAGCGTCAGGAATCTTACCTTCCGTTTTATCGTAAGGGTAAAGACAATGGCCGGTAAAATCGTTGATGATTTTTACTGTTTTATCGAACTCAACCACGTAGTCCCAACGGTCATATTCATCATTGGCACATTGTTTGAGATAGACCACGCTGCCAGTTTGATCAGAATTGGCGAGTGGGTCATTTGGCACATCCAAGCAATAGCCGTTATCGGATTTGATGACGCCATTATGATCATACCAGATCGGCATACTGCTATTTGGTACGGTCAGCTCAAAGGTCGCATGGGCGATGCCGGAGCAGGGATAGAATGCGCCATTAACTTCTTTGTTTGTTTTCTTGGTATGCGCTTTAACGGATTCAGGGCGTAAACAGTAGGATGAATCGCGCTCTTGCAATTTGAAACCATGATTGTCATTGGCGCTGTGCGTCATCTTAACGACTTTCCACAATTGCCCCCGGCCATCGGAGCGGCAGGCATCAAGTTTGAGATGAGCGTCTGTATTTGTCGGCTTACCCCTGGCTACAGCAACCAACTTCTCTAAATGCTTTTGTTTCGATGCTGCATCATAGGATTGCAGATGGAATGGTGTGGTCAAACAGGCGCCATTATGGATCATTTGCGAATAAACCCGATTGGGGAAGTTTCTGGCAAAGGCCTGATTCCAAGGAACGACATGACCCAATTTGTTAATCAGGACGCGTTTTGTCGACCATAGCAATCCGCCGGGATTTTCACTGCAGGGATGAAAAGTAACTTTGCCCTGGCCATTTTGTCCCAAACACAGTTTTGAATGCCGGGCAACCAAAAGCCGTTCGGTAAATAAAACGCCCGGCGGCACGCGAACATCAGTATAGGAAACGAACATGTCATTTTCGTTTTTGGCGCGTTCGGCCGCTTGTTGTTTTTGATATTCGACGACATTGTCACCGAAAGCTTTATTTCGCTGCATGATATGGAGCAAGAGATTGCGTTTCTTTTCGCGGTAGGCCTCCATTTTTTGTTTTAAGTGTTCGCCCGAAGTCGATTTTTGCGGCCGCGGTTTTTTCTTACCATCATTCACATTTGATGAATTCGGCGACTGATTAGCCTGGGCTAATTCGATCAGCCGGGAAGACGCATCACTCATAACATCGGTATGATAATTGACAGCCAGTTTTCCAGGCCGGTTGCTGGCAGCATATTTCGACCGGTTTTCCATATCTTTATTCACATATTCACGTACGGTCTCATAGGAAGGCAGAGACGGTTTCTCGCCTCTGAGTGCCGCTTCCTGCAAGGCTTTTTGTAGTTCGGGCGGCAGGTTCAGGCCGGGAATGCTTTTAAGCTCTTCGTGAACTTTCTTTTCAGCTGCCGTCGATTCAGCATTAATGGCGTTTAAAACCGGGCTCAATAACTTGGACAGACTTTTGGGTAAAATCTCCTGGAAAAGCCCCGACACCATATGCAAGGGAATAAAGACGAGTTGCTCAGCATCGTAGAGCGGATCGGTCAGTTTAAAGGCGAACATTTGGGTGCCAAGATCGGCGCCAAAAATCTCCAAATCCATGGTCAGGATCAATGGTTGACCTTTGATCATGCCATCCATATCCCCTTCAAAGAAAATCTCTTTCACAACTAAAGCCTTGGTGCTACCGATTGCCTTGAGCATCGTCTCCAAACCTTTATCGATCCATTTATCGGCGGCCTCAACGCCGTCTATCGCCAGCTTGGCAATTTCCAAGGCCGCCATGGCGATGCCCTGTTTGGCTTCCAAAAAGTCCAATTGCGGATCCATTAATTCTGCCGGCAAATGATCTACGACCGATTGCGCCGCATGCAACACTCCTTCGGCGACTTTATAGGCAGCATATTCGACACCATAACGCACCCAGTAGTAGGCTTCCTCAGCGCAATGCCAGGCTGAATACCAATGACATTTATGCTTATGATATTCAGCTTCGCTATGCATATGATCGACGTCGTGTTTAACGGATCGAACGCGGGATTCTGCGCGATGGATAGCCGCATCGGCATTAGCCTTCTCACGTTGCACGACTTCTTTGCGGGCCTGAATCTTTGCATCCCAGCTTTTGACAACTTTTTCAGCACTATTGATGGCCGCTTTGGCTTCTTCAAATTTTTTGTTCAATACACTAAAGAATTTATGGACTTTCGCCGGCGCCTGATCTCTGAGCCAGCCAAAGAAATCTGACTTAACTTCGCCTTCGATGAAAATATCCGGCGCACCTTTATGTTTTGGATCAAATCCAAAGCCGAGATTAATTTTGGAATCCCAGATGCCGCCGCCAATTTTTTCCTCGATCCCCATATTGACCATGCCCTTGTCGAATTTGACAGTGACATCCTGGTCCAGTCCGAGGAACTCAATTTGGGAGTCAATTTCCAGTTTCGGCAAGCTTTTGAAACCGAGATCAAATTTCATCTGGTTTTTTTCAAGTTTGAGAATTTTGAGATCGATAGGATCAACGGAAGCATCCATTTTAATGCCGGTAGGGCCGGCACTTATATCTGCTTTGCCCAATTCATGACCCATAAAAAACAGCTCGCCGGCAAGCTTAAAGCCGGAACCGACCAGACCAAGCTGCGGATCAGAGGCGCCCGGCGTGGCAAAAGCAAAAGTTACATCTCTGAATTCCGGCAACGGGATATCGTTAGGCGGCAATATATTTCCGCCGCCGCCGGCCATACGTTCAGCAATGTCGATCATCGCCGGAATACCCAATTCAGTGAAGCTGCCGCGCATGGCGATGCCGTCCGGCAGACCGGCAGCTTCCAGTTCAAAATCTATTTCGGCGGCGACATCAATCCGTTCCGCCCCTTCGGCGAGTTCAACTTTACCGGCAAAACCGAACTTTGCCTCGCCTTCCATATCGATGCCGAATTTTATCGCTACTTGTTCCAGATCGACTCCCGGAATGCCAAAAGGCTTATCCCATTTGCCTTCAAGGTCCATGAAAATATCGACGCCAAAGCCTTTCTCATTGATCTCAAGTTCAAGCTTGGTCGTTAGGTCTAAGGTTTGTTTCTTGGGAACGTGTAGAACGACATCTGCAGCGAGTCCGACATCAAGTTCATCCGCTTTATATTGAATAAAGAATCCGACCGTGCCCGGGAATTTCGCCATTTTCGGTGAATGGGACGCGCCTTTGCCGCCACCCGGCCCCTGCTCCATCTGCACCAATATATCGACGCCTGGCGCACCCGAGCCGCCGAAGATGTTCTCAACCGTACCTTCGATTAGCACATCATCATGGATGCCGATGCCTTTAAGGCCTTTGGCAGCGAATCCAGATGAACTTCCGGGCGAGAAATTAGCGGCGATGGTAATGCCGTTCTTGACATTGACCGAGGCCGAGTTGCTGCCGTAAATATCTTTAAAGACAATTTGAGCAACTTCCGGCAAAGCGCTGACTTTGCCATTGATATTGGCTTGCGAGAATATCAGCGCCGCATCGTTGAGATGGAAATCCGCCAATGGCGTATGATTGAGCATCGGCATGATGCGGCCAAACTTGAAACCTTTACCACCACCATTGTCCGAAATGGCAAAGGTCCATTTGCTGCTCTGCTCAAAGACAACGACATCGACTTCCTGTTTATGGAGAAGCGATCCGCCGGACACACCGGATTTTGAAATTTCCAAGAAAGTGAAATCAAATTGATCGGCGTGAGGAATTTTATTGAGGATCGGCAGATCGGCAAAAGCCACCTTTTCCTCGATTTTCAATACGCCGGCGGACAGCTTGCCTTTTGTCTCCTTCAATTCAATGGAGATTTTAGGTGTCTTTTTACCAAACGGTTTGGTTGGCACAGCGGTAAATTCAAGCTCACCGGATTTATTCTTTTTGTCGTAATCGAGGCTGAGTTTTAAATCTTTCAGCGCCAGCCAGGAAATACCAAAAGGTGCCGGCAGTTGTGTTTTACTATCAGCTTCAAGAGAAATTTCACCCTTCCGGAAACCGATGTCTGAGCGGAAATCTATTTTCTTACCCAAAAGATCGGCATTGAGATCGGCGACCAAACCAATCCACAGTCCGGTCTTACCCGCCGGGTCGGTATCGGTAATTTTAAACTCAGTATTTTTGAAGCTGAAGGCGCCCGGCAATTTGGACAAATTGATCTTCGGCATCGGCACATCTAAATCCATGCCCTTGTAGCGGTCACCGCCCTTGGCCGATTTATTGAACATGTTTTTGCTCATGACGCCGGAGATCGGAATACCTTTACTGGCGTCGTAACCGATAAAGTCCATCAAATCGCTCATTGCCGTTGATTTCTTTAAGTCCAATTCGGCAAAAAGATTTAGGTCCTGCTTGAGGGTGAAGTCTTTTGATTTATTGGAATCTGACAGCACCTTCTTCAGATTGGCCGCAATATGCGCCGGGATCGCCGCATCATCCGGCTTCAGACCCGCCCCCTTCGGCGGCACCACAAGCAAGGTCAGATCA
This sequence comes from uncultured Rhodospirillaceae bacterium, assembly GCA_964566055.1. Classification (GTDB taxonomy): domain Bacteria; phylum Pseudomonadota; class Alphaproteobacteria; order Rhodospirillales; family UBA2165; genus TMED23. The sequence goes on along the minus strand of CAZMHI010000004.1, from coordinate 2,500 downwards.
TCAATCGACACGCCATCAAGCGCCGAACCCGCCGCGCCGGGCACCAGCTCGCCAAAAGCCAGCTTGTCCAAGGTCACCGCCAAGACAGCCTGATCCAAACTGCCCGGGTGGAAGGCCGCAATCTCACCCGGCGTCTGCTTCGAACCATAGGTCAGATCAGCAACCAAACGGTCATTCGTCACCACAACCTTGGTCAGCGCAACCGTACTCAACCCCGGTACATCACGGCCCGCAACATCCTTCGCACTGATCCCCTTAGAGCCACCGTCAAGCGTCGCCACATACGTCACCTTGCCGCCGGCATCCTTGGTGATCTCAGTGTCAAAGCTCAAGGCCGCGCCGTTCAGATCAGCCGAGCCATCCAGCTTAAAGTCCCAGGCGCCCGCTTCAAACACCGAGGCCAGCTCCAGGGTTTTGACGCTCAACCCTTTAAACGTAAACAACCCCTTCGGATCCTTCGCCGAGCCCAGCAGGTCAATCACCTGCTTGCCCTTGGCATCCTTGCCCAGCATTAATAAAGCGTCGAACTCATGGCTGCCCGAACCCGCCTGCATCACCAGATCAGCGCCAATGGTCACAAACGGACCCGCCCCCGGTCCCGTCAGGGCCGTGCTCGAACCGGCCGGCTGCTGCATGGCTGCGGGCGCGGTTTCCGTCACCGCAAAAACCGGCTTGGTGATCTTGATCGTCGACGGCAGACCCGGCACCTTCAGATCAGGCAGCGCCACCGACAAGGCCAGACCCTTCAGCTTATCCGCCTTGCTCGCCGTCTTGCTAAACGTCGATGAACTCACCGTGCCGATAATCGGGATCGTCGTCTCCGTCAGACCCCCCGAGGCCATCAAGGACCCCATCCCCTTCGAGCCCTTGATATCCAAGTCCGCCAGCAGGTTCAGACCCGCCACCAACGTCAGCGAGGCCTTACTGCTGTCATGGGTCGCCGCATCGGCAATCACCTTCTTCAGATTGGCCGCAATATGCGCCGGGATCGCCGCATCATCCGGCTTC
>CAZMHI010000004.1:0-1392 GCA_964566055.1 uncultured Rhodospirillaceae bacterium | reverse complement strand
CATCACGGCCCGCAACATCCTTCGCACTGATCCCCTTAGAGCCACCGTCAAGCGTGGCTTGAAATTCGACGTTACTGCCTTGAGATTTTAGAATTTCAACAGAAGCCGTTATTTTGGCGCTATTTAAATCGGCTGTTGTGTTGAGTTTAAAATTCCAATTGCCTGCAACATAGGTCGAGGCTAAATCAATTTCCTCGAATTTAAGACCTTTGAAATTGAGAACTTTTGGAAACGACGTGGCATCAACTTTACCGGACGTGGTCACTTCGCGATTATCAGCGTTATAACTAATGAAAACATCCTGGATATTGGTATTTTGGAAAGACGCCGTTTTAAATGCCAGCCCAAAGGATATTGCGTTTCCTGATTCTGCACCTTTAATGGCAAAACTACCGTCTTTTAAATCGAGAAGCCCAGCTTTTAGATCGCTTGGCAGGTTGCCACTGATATCCAGACTGCTGAGAAAGTCCCGGCCATACTCTGTAAGCAAAGAGCTTATTTTGGATTTCATTTCATTAGAACTGGCCAATTTGGTGCTGGCCGAGCCCAACGGTGCGTTGCTAAGCAATTTATTGAAAATATTTGGACTGATCATCCCAGTTAATTGGAGATTTCTGTTCGTTGGAATACCGACAGAACTCATTAGCGCCTTTAATTCGTTAGAGAAATTTTGTGTCGATGCAGAGGCAACGAGGTTCATCCCAGCCTTGAAATCAATACCTTGAGAACCTTGGCCAATCGCATCCTGGATTATTTGCGGCAATGAGGCCTGGCCGCCGGGTCCAGATGTCGCTGGACTAAATAACTTCCCGGCAGTCTCTTGGGGCGCATAAACAAAGAGAATATCGCCGAGTGACCCCAGCGCACCTAAGGGCGTACCACTGATCCCCGGGATCATCTTCGCCAGATCGAAGCTTTTGGTTCCAAGGATGAGAACAGGCTTGGATTTATTGGCTGGCGTGTAGCGGATCACATCAAAAGTGATGTTTTTAATCGCAACTTTAGCGGTCGTCGTGCCTTGAGAAACTTTTTGAAAATCCTGGAGAATTAAGTTGCCGGCATCGCTGAGCCCAGCAATTTTTGTTGTGCTCGGTAATCCCATTTCTTCGATTACAGTATTGACGAATTGGGCGAGAGATATTTGAGTGGTTTGACTTCCAGACTGGTTGGTTGAAGGCGTCTGTTGAGCAACACTGAAGGATATTTGACTGATGCAGGCCAGACAAAACACTATTCCTAAAGTGGCAAAGCGCCTAAATAGCAATTTCTATGCTCCCCAGTTTATCCTTTGGTTTAATACCTTATAAGAATTCTATTCAGTTGTGAAGTCATGGTTCTGAAGTGCCCCCCTTTGAGTGGTCCATCCACTGGGATAGATTTATCCCTATAACC
>CAZMHI010000003.1:0-121286 GCA_964566055.1 uncultured Rhodospirillaceae bacterium | reverse complement strand
ATCATCACAAGCCGTTCACAACGACAGCCCGGCGTAAAAAGAGCCCCGCCCTTTGGGTTTGGCCATGAGGTCCCACATGCGGTGTCAAAAATGCTCGAATATGCTTAAGCATGTCCTTGCGCTTTTTTCCTTGCATTTGAAACCTCTTGGCTAAACAGAATTGTATGAGATTAATGGGTCCTGACCCTATGCGTTGCCAATATATTCGTCGTCATCATGCATTGGCATCAGATCATCATCGTCGTCATCGAAATCGTCTTCATCATGGATCGGATGCGGATGCTCGCTGAGACCGCCTTTGCGGGCAATTTCGCCCTGTAAATCCTGCAGTTCGATGAAGTAATCAGACTGACGCCGCAATTCGTCGGCGACCATCGGTGGTTTGGATTTCACAGTGCTAATGACCGTAACTCGTTTACCTTTGCGCTGTGCGGCTTCAACCAGACGGCGAAAATCACCATCGCCGGAGAACAGCACTATATGGTCCAGGTGATCAAGCATCTCCATGACGTCGATGGCAAGCTCGATATCCATATTGCCTTTTATTTTCCGGCGTCCGGTGGGATCGGTGAACTCTTTGGTCGGCTTCGTCACCATGGTGTAGCCATTGTAGTCCAGCCAATCGACAAGCGGGCGGATGGGTGAGAACTCCTGATCTTCGACTAAAGCGGTATAATAGAAAGCGCGGACTAAAATTGCCTGCTCTTCAAATATTTCAAGCATGCGTTTATAATCGATATCAAATCCTAAAGCGCGGGCCGCAGCATATAAATTTGAGCCATCAATAAATAACGCAATTCTTTCGTTGGAATGAAAATTCATTGTAAATATCCTTGGTCCTGGAATGATTTTTCGACTAATTAAATAATAATAACAATAGCTTCTTAATATAACATAAGATTTTAGTTAGCAGTAATGTTATACTAAAAATTGAACAATGAGTATTGTGATATACCCTAAATTCTACAACGTATAGGGTGTAATTTATTTATTTTTACTAAGTATGGATTTACCCTAATTCATGATATTTATCGCCATAGGCTCCAATCTTTCTTCAAAAAATTTCGGTTCGCCGATTTCAGCTTGCTTGGCGGCACTCGAAAAGATTGGTCAAAACCGCATCGATATTCTTCAAATATCCAGCTGGTACGAAACAGCGCCGGTACCGGTTTCCTCGCAACCAAATTACGTTAATGGAGTTATCGCCGTTAAGACCGAACTAGACAGTTTGGCTCTTCTCGACGTTTTACTGGCCATTGAATTAGAGATGGGACGCCGGAGATCCGTGTCGAATGCTGCACGCATAATTGATTTGGATTTATTGAGTTATAATGCGGATATTCTGGCAGGCGGGCGTTTAACCTTACCGCATCCCCGAATGACTGAGCGGGCCTTTGTGATCAAACCAATGGCGGAAATTGCTCCGGATTGGCAACACCCTGTATCCGGAGCTAAAATAACCGATATTCTGGCCGAGCTTGCGGATCAGGATATCAAGTTAATAACAGCATGATTATAGTCGTTAATTGCTTGCGTTTTCTAAATTCCAGCTTATATATGCCGGACCTCATATCAAATTTACGCTTTTCATCGGACGGTGATTCAATTTAAGACATCGCCGAGGCGTTAAGGAGAACCAAAAATGGCTCGTGTTACCGTCGAAGATTGCATTGAAAAAGTCGACAATCGTTTTGAACTCGTCATGTTGGCTGCACAACGCGCCCGCACCTTATCTTCCGGCGCCGAACTGACGGTTGAACGCGACAATGATAAAAATCCGGTAATTGCTTTGCGGGAGATCGCCGAAGAAACTCTTGATCTTCAAGAGATCGAAGAGCATTTGGTCAAAGGTCTGCAAAAATATGTCGAGCCGGATGAGCCCGATGAGGAGGAAATGGATCTATTGTCGGCAGGTGATGAATTTTCTGAAAATTACACGCCTAATATTGCTGCTACCGGTGATGCTCCAGCTGAAAAAGCCCCGAGTTTCGACGACAATGTCAGCGACGAAGAGCTCGGCGAAGATTCCTGATATCCTGAAAGTCTCCGTCGTTATTGGGCTTTCACTGAAAATTATTGAATTCTATACAATTTCACGTTTGGTTTAAGCGTGCGAAGTTAATACAATTTCGCCTATGTTTAAGTGTAAGTAATTGAAAACCGGACGCTTTGAATGATTCGTCAATTCGAACTTGTCGAAACCGTCAAATCCTATGATCCGTCCGCGGATGAGGATGCGCTTAACCGCGCCTATGTTTTTTCGATGCGGGCGCACGGTAATCAGAAACGCGCCTCCGGCGATCCTTATTTTTCCCATCCTTTAGAAGTGGCCGGCATTCTGACCGGCTACCGGCTAGACGGGAATTCAATTATTACTGCACTTCTGCATGACACGATTGAAGATACTTCGGCGACCTCGAGCGAAATAGAAGAGCAATTCGGTGAAGAGGTGGCGCAGCTCGTTGATGGCGTCACCAAACTTACGCAAATCGAACTGCAAACCGATCAATCGGACCAAGCCGAGAATTTCCGCAAGCTCGTGCTGGCCATGTCGGAAGATATTCGTGTTCTGCTGGTCAAGCTGGCTGACCGGCTGCATAACATGCGGACGCTGCACTTTATAGAAAAACGCGATAAGCGGCGGCGAATTGCGCTTGAAACCATGGAAATCTATGCTCCACTTGCCGAACGCATCGGCATGCAGGAGCTTAAAAACGAGCTGGAAGATTTATCCTTTGCTGAGCTAAACCCGGAAGCCCGTGACTCCATCACCTCGCGTCTCGAGTTCCTGCGCTCGGAAGGCAAAGATAATGTCGACGCAATTGTGAAAGAGCTGCAGGATACGCTGGCTCACCGCACGATCAAAGCTGACATTTATGGCCGGGAAAAATCGCCTTATTCAATTTGGCGCAAAACCCAAAAGAAAAACATCTCCTTCGAGCTGGTCTCTGACATCATCGCCTTCCGTATCGTTGTTGACACCATAGATGACTGCTACCGCGCCCTTGGCGTAATCCACGGCGCTTATATGATGGTGCCCGGCCGCTTTAAAGACTACATCTCCACGCCCAAGCCAAATGGCTATCAATCGCTGCATACCGGTATCATCGGTCCGGAGCGCCAACGTATCGAAATTCAAATCCGGGCACGGCGAATGCATGAAGTAGCCGAAATGGGTGTCGCGGCGCACTGGCAGTATAAGCAGGAAACCGATCCAAAATCCGGACGCCAATACCGCTGGATGCAGGAACTGCTCGATATTCTTGAACATGCCGCCAATCCCGATGATTTTCTAGAGCACACCAAGCTGGAGATGTTTCCGGATCAAGTATTTAGCTTTACCCCTAAAGGTGAGGTGATTGCTTTACCGGCAGGTGCAACGGCGATTGATTTTGCCTATGCCGTCCACTCGGAAGTTGGCGATACCTGTGTCGGCGCCAAAATTAACGGCCGGCCTATGCCGCTCCGGACAGAATTGGAAAACGGTGATCAGGTTGAAATCATTACCTCGCCGGCACAAACTCCATCGCCAACTTGGGAAAATTTCGCCACTACCGGCAAGGCGCGCGCCCGTATCCGCCGCTTTATCCGCCTCCGCCAGCGTGAAGAATATATCAATCTGGGAAAATCGATATTGGAGCGGGCTTTTCAAAAAGAAGGCTATGAATTTGCCGAAAAAGCCTTTGACGAGGTTTTAACAATTTTCAATGTCGACTCAGTTGTGGATTTGTATGCCGAAGTCGGCGCTGGTCACGCCACAGGACGAGAAGTCGTAGAAGCCGTTTTCCCCGGCTCAAAAGATAGTAATCGCAGCAAGGTTGCCCAACTTTTCCGCCGGCGCAGTAAGAAAAAGAAAGCGGATGAGAAAACCAGCGTGCCAATAAAGGGGTTAATTCCTGGCATGGCACTGCATTTTGCCGGTTGCTGCCATGCCTTGCCGGGTGATCGCATTGTCGGCATTGTCACCAAAGGCAGAGGGATCACTATTCACACTATTGATTGCGAAACCTTAGAAGAATTTAGTGATACTCCGGAGCGCTGGGTTGATGTCGCCTGGGAGGAAGATGCCAATAGTGAACGCCGAGCCGGCCGTATCGAGATCGTCGTGACCAATGAGCCCGGCAGCTTAGGTGAATTATCAATGGTAATCGCCAAGAACAATGGCAACATTAATAATCTTAAAATAACTAATCGCAGTCAGGACTTTTTTGACATGTCGGTGGATATCGAAGTCCATGACATTAAGCATTTGCGGAATATAATCGCGGCCTTGCGCGCTTCACCGGTGATCAATTCAGTTGAACGGTCTCGCGGTTAAACTAAATGTAACTAAGTTGCTGTAATTATGATGAGAATTAAAAGGTAATAATGGAATCCGATGTTTCGCCGCCGAGATAAATCATCTTTTATCAGCCGGTGCTGCAATTTTTTGTGGCCTCGTATGGGATGGTCGCGCACCGGAAACTATTGGGCACATCGGGTCAGCCGTCTGCCAGGCTCGGTTTATTCCATCGCTGCCGGTTTTGCCTGCGGTGCTGCCATATCCTTTACGCCTTTTGTCGGAATTCACATACTACTCGGGGGACTATGGGCTTGGCTGATGCGCGCCAACATAATTGCCTCGGTAATCGGCACTGCAGTGGGCAATCCCTGGACTTTTCCATTTATTTGGTTGTGGATATACAATTTTGGTGTTTGGCTGGGCTTCGACAGCGGTGGGAAGCATGATCAAGATTTAGATTTTGCCGCCCTGTTTGGTAATGCCAGCCAGGCCGCCCTAAAATTTGACCTGACCTTTTTAGCCGATACAGTTTGGCCGGTCTTCGGCGCCATGTTATTGGGTGGTATACCGACAGCGATCATTACTTGGTTCTTGTTCTATTATGCGATTAAACACATTATTGACACCTATCGCCACTCCCGCGTTGAACGAGCCCTACACAAGCAAAACGAAGCGAAACTGAATATTAAATCACCGATTGAGTATAATGATGACTAGCCCCAAAGAATTCACCGATTACCTGCGCCTCGGCGTTAATATTGATCATGTGGCAACCATCCGTAATGCCAGAGGCGGTGACCATCCAGATCCGCTGCGGGCGGCCCACATGGCGAGCAAAGCCGGCGCCGATGGTATCACCGCGCATCTCCGCGAGGACCGCCGCCACATGACAGACCATGATATTGAGCGCCTCAGGAGTGAGATTGATCTGCCGCTTAATCTGGAAATGGCGGCGACCGATGAGATGCTGGAAATAGCCTTGAAGCATCTTCCGCACGCCGCTTGTATTGTGCCGGAAAAACGCGAAGAAAGAACAACCGAAGGCGGCTTGGATGCGGCAGGTGGGCACAATCATCTGGCGCCAATCGTTGAGGCAATGCGGATAAAAGGTATCCGGGTCTCGCTCTTCATTGAAGCCGATAAAAGACAGTTGGATGCCGCTATCTCAATGGGGGCACCAGTAGTTGAGTTGCATACCGGAGCCTATTGCGATGCGGTTGGTGCCGCCAGAGATACGGAACTAACGCGTATCATAGAAGCGGCGGCCTATGGCGCTGAGATCGGCCTCGAAGTTCACGCCGGTCACGGCTTGGGATTTGATACTGTTGCACCGATCGCCGAGATACCACAATTGGCTGAGCTTAATATCGGGCATTTTTTAATTGGGGAGGCAATTTTTGGCGGTTTGGATAGCTCGATTAAACGCATGCGTTCTCTTATGGATACAGCCCGCGCCGACGTTTCCGGCGAGCGTTCGGCATAACAACAGGGGTCGCTCGTGATCATCGGCATCGGCAATGACCTCATCGACATCACCAGAATAGAACGGACGCTAGAGCGCTTTGGCGACCGTTTTATTCAGCGTATTTTCACCGATGTTGAAAAAGCCAAATCTGAGAAACGACGAATGCGGGCCGCCAGCTACGCCAAACGCTATGCTGCCAAGGAGGCGTGTTCCAAAGCGCTCGGCACCGGATTTCGACGTGGTGTTTTTTGGCGGGATATGGGAGTCGTTAATTTGCCTTCCGGTAAGCCAACGATGAAGCTGACGGGTGGTGCCTTAAAGCGATTGGAAGAGATTATCCCGGACGGTATGGAGGCTCAAATTGATCTTACCATCACCGACGAACCGCCGACGGCAGAAGCTTTCGTAATTATTTCGGCGGTCCCTGTTGAGACCAGCGATTAATGACGGAGACCGCGAGCTTACCCAAAAGTATTGTGGTCGGCTGGCGGCCCAGCAGTGTTTCGGGCTGGGGAGTGTACGGCCAAAACCTGATCCGCCAATTGATCGAAAAAGGGCGTAATCCGGTACTTTATCTGGCGCCGCATTTGCTGGACCTCTCTTCCGAGGTGGCCGCCCAATTGGAGCCCGTGTTTCAGCGTCAGGTCCATCTCCAGGATTTACTTGAGAAAGTCGGCTTACTGGAATTTGACTATCCAGTCCTGCACGCGCTGCGTAATGATTTCCTGCCGTCACTTGATGATCAGGTTGCCCGCGGTGATAAAAACATTGGTGTGATATTCTTTGAGAGTACAGAGATTTCAGAGGAGGGTCTGGCCCGCGCCCGGGACTATGATCTGATTGTTACGGGTTCCACTTGGAATGCTGAGATTTTAAAGGGCAGGGGACTCACCAACGTTGCCAATGTGTTTCAAGGTATCGACGACACGATTTTTCAGCCCCGCGAGAAAATTGATATGTATCCGGGCCGGTTCGTCATTTATTCCGGTGGCAAACTTGAATACCGCAAGGCGCAGGATGTGGTAATTGCGGCCTTTCGAGAGTTTCACGCCAATCACCCGGAAGCCTTGCTGACCTTTGCCTGGGCCAATCAATGGACAGGTATTATGCCGACCATCAGCAATTCAAAATTCACTGACGGTCAGCCTGAGGTCGTCGATGATGAGATGCAGATTGAGAGCTGGCTGATTAAGAACGGCCTTCCCGAGAATGCGTTTGTTAATCTTGGTATGCCGCCCAACAAAGATTTGCCGGAGCACATCGCCGCTGCAGATATGGCCATTTTCCCCAATCGCTGTGAGCCGGGGACCAACCTGGTTGCTATGGAAGCCATGGCCATCGGGCTGCCAACCATTTTAGCGGCGAACACGGGCCAGCTTGATCTCATCCAGGAAGGCAATTGCTACCCCCTAATTGACCAAACACCGGTAGCACCCTATGCACCCTACAACGAGGTCGAAGGGTGGCGGGAGCCGACGGTCGAGGAAACCCTTGAACGTATGGAGGAAATATACGGGGATCGCGCAGAAGCTAAGCGCCGTGGCGACGCAGCGGCCACGTTCTTACAATCACTTTCCTGGAGTAATCAGATTGATCGCTTAATAAGCGAAATAGAGGGCCTCTATCGCGTATAGTTTATGGAAAGCACCTTGACAGAACGGCCTCGCGCTGGCTTGATCCCCACCAAAATAAGGATTGTGATTCAATTTCCTTATAAATTTAGTAATAACAATGAGTTAAACGTCTTAGTTAATGCCCGATAAGAAGCCAAATAGTTTTTTCGATACCTTAAAAACCATTGTTTATGCAGTGGTGATTGCCTTGATCGTTCGAACCGTCGCCTTTGAGCCTTTTAATATTCCCTCCGGTTCGATGATCCCAACCTTGCTGGTGGGAGATTATCTCTTTGTCTCGAAATATTCCTACGGGTATTCGAAACATTCATTGCCCTTTAGTTTGCCGGTAATTCCTGGACGGGTTGGTTTCGAGGCACCGGAACGTGGTGATGTGGCTGTATTCAAGCTGCCCTCAGATAACAAAACCGATTACATCAAGCGCATTATCGGCTTGCCTGGCGATAAAATTCAAATGAGAGGCGGCCGCCTTTTCATCAATGGCGAGATGGTTAAAAGAGAGCAGACCGACGATTTTATCCAGACCGACGACGGCGGTAATCTCCGGCGCACCAAGCGCTATATTGAAACACTGCCCAACGGTAAAGCCCATACGATCCTGGAAGAATGGGGTGATAAAGGTCCACTGGATGACACCGGCGTTTTTGAAGTGCCGACGGATCATTTTTTCGCCATGGGTGACAATCGAGACAATTCGCAAGACAGCCGCGTTCAGCCGCAGGTTGGCTTTATCCCGAAGGAAAATTTGGTGGGCCGGGCCGAAATTCTGTTTTTCTCAACCAATGGCGGGGCACGTTTCTGGGAAATCTGGAAATGGCCGGTGGCCATGCGGTTTCAACGCTTTTTCCAAGAAATTATTTGACCTCAATGAGCCGCGATTTAACCAAGCTGGCGATTTCTCTCGGACATACTTTTGCAGCGCCCGAATTGTTGGTGTTGGCGCTCCGTCATTCAAGCCTCTCGGTTGATGGGCCTGACGGCTCTAACGAACGTTTGGAATTCCTTGGTGATCGTGTTCTAGGGCTGGTGATCGCTGAAATGCTGCTAAATCGATTCCCCAGCGAAGATGAAGGAGATATTGCCCGCCGCCATACGGCTTTGGTGCGTCAGGAAGCACTGGCGCGCGTCGCCGAGACCCTCGAACTCGGTGATTACATCGAGATGTCGGAAGGCGAAGAAAACAGCGGCGGACGTTCCAACGCGAGTGTCTTGTCGGATTGCTGTGAGGCGATAATTGCAGCGCTTTATATCGATGGCGGGCTGGAAGTGGCGAGCAATTTTATCGCCACCAATTGGGCAGCTATGGTTGAAGAAACCCCACGCCCGCCGAAAGACGCAAAAACCGAGCTGCAGGAATGGGCTCAGGCGCGCAGTCTGGCCTTACCGCAGTATATTGAGATCAGCCGTGATGGCCCGGCGCATAAACCAACTTTCTTGATTGAGGCAAGTGTTGAAGGGCTTCCCGGTGGCCCGCAATCGGCACAAGCCTCTGGTACCTCCAAACAACGCGCCGAACAGGAAGCCGCCGAAGCTTTACTGGAAGAGCTTAGCCACCATGGCTGAAATCCGAACCCGCTGTGGCTTTGTCGCTATCCTAGGGGCGCCGAATGTCGGTAAGTCGACGCTGCTCAACCGCATTGTAGGCGCTAAAGTTTCTATCGTCTCGCCCAAAGTCCAGACAACCCGCACGCGCGTGCTCGGTATTGCGCTTGAAGGTGATGCGCAGCTGATTTTCATCGACACCCCGGGCATCTTTCAGCCCAAACGCCGGCTGGATCGGGCGATGGTGGCTGCCGCTTGGGGTGGCGCAGGCGACGCTGACCACGTTCTTCTACTAGTAGATGCTCAGAGAGGAATTAACAAAGACACCCAAGCCATCATCGATCGCCTCAAAGAACAAGAAGGCCGCAAGGTCGATCTGGTCATTAATAAAATAGATCTGATTGATAAGCAGAAATTGCTGGAACTGACGCAAAAGTTAAGTGCCGAAGGTGTCTTTGACGAGACCTTTATGATCTCGGCGGTGCAGGGGGATGGCGTAGAAGATTTAGTGAACTATCTCACTGCCAAAATGCCGTCAGGACCCTGGCTGTTCCCAGAAGATCAAGTATCAGACATGCCGATGCGTTTGCTGGCGGCAGAGATTACCCGGGAGAAGCTTTATCTTAAACTGCATCAGGAACTGCCCTACGCCACGACAGTTGAGACCGAAACATGGGAAGAAAAAGACGATGGATCGGTGCGCATCGAGCAAACCATTTATGTCGAGCGGGAAAGCCAGCGTTCTATCGTGCTCGGCAAGGGTGGTAAGATGATCAAATCTATTGGCGCCGAAAGCCGCCATGACCTCGGCGAAATACTTGAAAATAAAGTGCATCTGTTCCTGTTCGTCAAAGTCCGGGAAAAATGGGGTGATGATCCCGGCCGCTATAGCGCCTGGGGCTTGGATTTTAATGCTTAAGTACGTTCACAGGCTTTTGAGTTTACAGACTCTGCTGATTGCCCGTTAGATCGTAAGATAACTGTGCTCAGGAGGTCAAAATGTCGACTGAACTCTTTTATCTTTTTCTGACGTCAATCTTACTCGCCGTCATGTGGATTCCACATATCGTCGGACAGGTCCGCCATTACGGACCTTTGCAAGCCGAGGAATATGTCACGCTCAGGGGCGAGCCGACAGATCTTTGGGTCAAACGGGCCAATCGCGCGCACATCAATCTGGTTGAGCAATTCGGCGCCTTTGCTGGGCTTGTTGTGATTGCCCAGCTGGTCGGCGTTTCTACAGAACTTACAGCAGGAGCTGCGGTGGCCTTCTTTTGGCTCCGAATAGCCCATGCTGTTGTGATGATTGCCGGCTTTAAACATTTCAGGACACGTACGCTGATATTCACAGCCGCCTGGATTGCTCTGCTCGTGATCGCCTGGGAGATCGCTGCCGCAAAAATATTTTAGGCCATTCGCTCGGCTGAATTTGCGTGAGATTAAAGGGCAGGGGTGAACTTCCCAATTTTGCAGTATAAACTCCCCTCATGAATTGGTCTGATATCGGTATAGTATTATCCGCCCGAAAACATGGGGAGGGTTCGGCGATTGTCTCGCTGATGACGCCGGAGCATGGCCGTCATGCCGGGTTGGTCCGGGGTGGCAGTGGCAAACGCGCCCGCGGTATCTATGAAGCCGGTAATCTGGTCAGCGTGGAGTGGCGGGCCCGGCTTGAGGATCATCTCGGCGCCTTCACCTGCGAATTGCTCCAACCCCAAGCGGCGCTTTATCTAGATGATTCGCTCCGGTTGGCAGGGTTGAGCTCGGCCTGCGCCGTGCTTGAATTGGCGCTGCCGGAGCGGGAGCCGCATCCTGATATTTACGAATCACTTTTCAATTTTATCGCCAATCTCGGTGAGGACAGTTGGCTGGAAGATTATGTTAAGTGGGAACTTGATCTGCTGGCTGAGCTTGGTTTCGGACTCGATCTCACAGCTTGTGCGTCGACCGGGCAGAGTGATGAGCTGATTTATGTTTCCCCGAAATCCGGTCAGGCAGTCTCGACCAACGCCGGAGAGCCCTATAAAGACAAGCTGTTAGCCCTGCCGGACTTTTTGATGAACGGACTGGAAAATCCCCCTGAGATCGATTTTAACGCACTCTATCTGGGTCTTAATCTCACCGGTTATTTTATGGGCCGCCACGTCTTTATCCATCATAAAAATGGTGAACCGCCCGCCCGGACTCGACTGGTTGACCGCGTAAAACAAAAGCATACAATATCTAGCCGTTAGACAGTATTTTACACGGGAACACTAATGAACGCTCCGACCATAACGTCCGGCGATATCCGGGATACCCGGCTCGCCGACGCGATTAGCGAACGCTACCTTTCTTATGCTTTATCCATCATCATGTCGCGCTCTTTGCCCGATGTGCGGGATGGTTTGAAACCGGTTCATCGGCGGCTGCTCTATGCCATGCGGCAACTCAAGCTCGACCCGGATCAGGGCTTTAAGAAATGCGCCCGTGTGGTCGGTGATGTCATGGGTAAATATCATCCCCATGGCGATCAATCGATTTATGACGCGTTGGTACGGCTGGCCCAAGAGTTTTCCGTACGCTATCCGCTGGTCGACGGGCAGGGTAATTTCGGCAATGTCGACGGCGATAATCCGGCAGCGATGCGCTACACCGAAGCCCGCATGACCGACGTGGCGACGGCCTTGCTTGATGGCATTGATGAAGATGCTATTGATTTTCGGGAAACCTATGACGGTCAGGACAAGGAACCGGTTGTTCTGCCGGCAGCTATTCCAAATCTTCTGGCCAATGGCGCAGCCGGTATCGCGGTCGGCATGGCGACCAGCATTCCACCGCATAATTTGGAAGAACTTTGCACCGCGCTCATTCATTTGATCAAGTTTCCAAAAGCCACGATCGGCAAGCTTGTTGATATTATTCCTGGGCCGGATTTACCCACTGGCGGAGTTCTAGTTGAGGACCGGGACGTCATTACCGTCGCCTATAAAACTGGGCGGGGCAGTTTTCGCATTCGGGCGCGTTGGGAGAAAGAAAAACTTGGCCGTGGTCAGTATCAGATTATCATCACTGAAATTCCCTATCAGGTGCAGAAATCCCGGTTGATCGAAAAAATTGCAGAGCTGTTGCTGGCACGCAAACTGCCATTCCTGGCCGATATCAGGGATGAATCGGCAGAAGATATCCGCATCGTTTTGGAGCCAAAAAACCGGACCATTGAGCCGGACATGCTGATGGAGCAGATGTTCAAGCTCACTGATCTTGAATCACGGTTCAGCATGAACATGAATGTGCTGGATGCTGATAACACGCCGAAGGTGATGAATTTACGGGAAGTTTTGACGGCGTTTCTAGACCACCGCCTTGAGGTGCTGATGCGGCGGACCAAATACCGCCTCGGCAAGATCGACGCGCGGATGGAAGTGCTTGAAGGCTATCTGATTGCCTATCTTAATTTGGATGAAGTTATAAAAATTATCCGCGAGGCGGAGGACGCCAAAAAAAGTTTAATCAAGAAATTTAAACTCACCGAAAATCAGGCTGAAGCCATTCTTAATATGCGCCTGCGTTCCTTGCGCAAACTTGAAGAGATCGAGATCAAGAGCGAACACGAAGATCTCAAGAAGGAACGCGCTGGGCTGAACAAGCTGATCAAGAATAAAGAATTACGCTGGAAAAAAATCTCCAGCGAAATCAGCGATATTAAAAAACAATTCTCGGGCAAAGCCGACCCGGCCTATAAACGCCGTACTGATATTGCTTCGGCACCCAAAGAGATCGATATCCCGATTGATGCCTTTATTGAAAAAGAGCCTGTGACCGTAGTTTGTTCGGAGAAGGGCTGGATCAAAGCGGCCAAAGGCCATGTCGATCTGACAGCCGAAGTGAAATACAAAGACGGCGATCGCGGCAAGTTTATTATGCATGCGGAGACCACTGATAAGATATTGCTCTTTGCCACTAACGGGCGCTTCTACACGATATCATGCGACAAACTGCCGGGCGGGCGAGGCTTTGGTGAACCGGTGCGCCTGATGGTCGATCTTGGCAACGAGCACGATATTGTTGGCTTGTATCTTTTCAAACCCGAGATGAAGTTCTTGGCAGCGTCCAGTTCAGGACGTGGCTTTATCGTCAAATCTGAGGATGTCATGGCGCAGACCAAAGGCGGCAAGCAAATCCTCAATGTCAAAGGTGAGGATGAAGCGGCGGCGATCTGCATTGTCGAAGGTGACAGTGTGGCGGTGATTGGTGAAAATCGTAAGCTCTTGCTGTTCCCGCTCGATGAAGTGCCGGAAATGACGCGGGGCCGTGGGGTTATCCTCCAGCGCTACAAAGATGGTGGTCTGGGCGATGTCAAAACATTCACCATGAAAGAGGGCTTATCCTGGAAAACCGGCGATAAAACCCGCACAGAGACTGATTTATTGGCCTGGCAGGGTAAACGTGCCCAGGCTGGCCGTTTGCCGCCTAAAGGCTTCTCACGAACCAATAAATTCTCTTAAATCTTTGATTATTGCGGTCGACCTGCTATGAAGTTGAAAAATACAACTTCCAGGGACCAAAACTATGCAACAGGCAAATAGTTACATTCAACCAACTCTGCTCGATACCGTGCTGCCGGCTGCGACCAATAGCTGGCTATATAAGGTCGTTCTGGTACTTGCAGGCACAGCGTTGCTAACGCTCTCAGCGAAAATTCAGGTGCCGTTTTATCCGGTGCCAATGACGATGCAGACCTTTGCCGTGCTGGTGATCGGCATGGCGTTTGGCTGGAAGCTGGGTGGTCTGACCATTTTGGCTTATCTGGCTGAAGGGGCGCTTGGTTTGCCGGTGTTTGCCGGTACACCTGCGAAAGGCATCGGCCTCGCTTACATGGCGGGCCCAACTGGAGGCTATCTTGTTGGTTTTGTTATTTCCGCTATGACGGTTGGCTATATGGCGGAGAAAGGTTTTGACCGGTCGGTGGTCTCTACCTTGTTGGCAATGCTGTTCGGCACCGCCATCATTTTCGCCTTCGGCTTTGTCTGGCTGGCCAATTTAATCGGTATGGAAAAAGCCTTCCAATTTGGCGTCCTGCCATTCATGTGGGGAGCCGTGTTTAAAATCGCACTTGCCGCCGCAGTGCTACCACTATGCTGGAAATTAATTAACCGCGACGACTAAAAACTCAACGATATGTCCCGGTGATAGGATTTGCAGACAGCGATTTCGGCTGCCTGTTCTGAAGTTAATCTCTCTTGCTGGCGTAAACCGATTGAGTTTTTAATTTTATCATCATAGGCGATTAAGCCGGGCAAGAGTTCTTTTGCCGCGCGCTTCCGCCAAACGACTTCTTGACGAAAGATCTCCAGTCCTTTTCTTAAATCCCTGGTGGCTTTCTGGTAGTTAGGATTTCTTTCTGTCATTGCCCGACGGGCACGGGAGATATTTGACCTGATAGAACTTGCATCGGCAATAGCGTCTAAAGCCCTTTCGGCGGCGCGAATTTCCAACACAGATTTGGCAATTGCCGCTTTTGTGCGCGCAGAGGTAACTGTGCCTTCCAATTTTCGCAATTGATCTCCCAATGCCTCCAGTTTGCCAGCATGGGAAATAATCTTTTGCAAATTGGGTACTGGTTCATAAGTCGCGTCAACAGCGCGGCGATATTTCTGTCTTGCGGTTGATTCTGCTTTTGCCAGCTTCACATAAGTCGCCCGAGCCTGCTTCCATTGTGGAGAGACCTGAGAATCAAAGGCATTCTTCTCAACCTGAAGTTCGGCGATTTCCTCCCGCAAATCGGCGACCGTGCTTTCGTTACCACCATCACGTACCAGCGGCCTCAATTCTTCGTTGAGATTTCTGATTTCTACGCCGAGCCGGCGGGCGCGTGCCTGAATATCACGGGTCGTTCGATGCAGGGGCCGATATTCAGGAATATAGGCATTTAATGCTTTGCTTGCCTTTTTAACCGCATCGACTTGAACGAAAATTTGATCAGATGCCGTAAAAGCCTCGGACATAGCTCGTTTTTGCCGCTCCGAGAGGTAACTGATATCAAGTGACTTTGCTGTTGAAATCGCGGCTTTCAAGCCTGCACTTGTTTGCTCATATTCAGCAAAGAGATATTCTTCGACGCAAACTTGCAAGCGTGGATTGATCGGCGGTGGCGCCGTATCCGCAGTCAGATTTACGCGGTTTGGCAGATAGTTCACGAGAGACGGATAAAATCCAACAATGGCCAAGCCAACTAATTGCAAAATAATAAATGGCACGACGCCTTTATAAATTTGGATTGTCTGAACGGCTTTGGAGGCAACGCCTCGCAAGTAAAAGAGAGCGAAGCCGAACGGTGGTGTCAAAAACGACGTCTGCATATTCACACCGATCATAACACCCAGCCAGACACCGGTTACGTTGGCTGATGGATCGGCCAGTAAGATCGGTGCAATGATGGGCACCACGACCACGGCGATCTCGATAAAATCGAGGAAAAAACCGAGCAGGAAGATGACAGCCATAACGACAACGAATTTGGTGATAAAGCCACCGGGTAATCCGGTTAGAAAATCTTTAACCAGTTCTTCGCCGCCAAAAGCTCGAAAGGCAGCGGTGAGCATGGCGGCGCCTAATAGAATAATAAAGACCAACGACGTTGTTTTGGCGGTCTCGATCATTACATAATTCAGCGTGCCTTCGATCTTGTGGGTGCGCCAGCCGCTCCAAAACAGTGCCACGAGAAATACCAGAACAGCTACCAGTGCTGCCGCTATGACAACTGCATCTTGCGTGCTGTTTATACTTTTGACGTTGATATCGAATTCACTCAACATCCAGCCAAGAACGCCCAGGGAAATAATAATTAAAAAGACTGGAGTGAAGGCGTGTTTTTCCCCTTCCTTCAACCGGTAACCGGCCATAATCATGGCGCCGACGGCACCAATGGCGCCCGCCTGATTGACCGTTGCAATACCAAGAATAATGGATCCCAAGACCGTAAATATCAGAACGAGCGGCGGTACCAATACCAAAAAGACGCGCCTGAAAAAGGTGAAATCATACTTTCCTTCAAAAGGTACCGGTGGTGCCGAGTTCTTTTTGACCAACGCAACAACCAAAATATAGGCCATGTAAAGGCCGACCAAGACGAGGCCGGGCAGTAGCGCACCTAAGAACATTTCTCCGGCGCTGGTCGATGTTAAATCGAACTCGGTGGGCAGCGAGAATGAGCCGGTGGTGTCTTTAAACTCTGTTTTCCGAATGGTAGCGGCGCGGTCTGTGGCGCTTGAGAGCTGGTCCGCCAAAATAATCAAAACAATTGACGGCGGAATAATCTGTCCCAATGTTCCAGAGGCTGAGATCGTACCTGTCGCGAGGGGAACGTTGTAGTTGGCACGTAACATTACCGGCAAGGATATCAAGCCCATGGCAATGACCGTCGCACCGACAATGCCGGTTGTGGCGGCAAGCAAAGCGCCGACAAATACCACGGCAATACCGAGGCCGCCCGGTACTGGTCCAAAAAGCTGGGCCATAGTAATAAGCAGATCCTCTGCTACTTTCGAACGTTGCAGCATTAAACCCATAAAAATAAACAACGGGATCGCGATCAGCGTATCGCGTTCGACCTCGAAATAAATACCTCGAAAATTGGTAATCGCGGCGTTGAACCATTGAATGGCATCGCCTTGCGAGAAATAAGCGCCGGAATCGTCGGCGAATAACATACCTGCAATAGAAGCTAACAGAATTGTAATAATTGCGGAGCCGGGCAGGGCGAAAGCCACCGGATAACCGGACGCTAAAGCTGCGATCAGAAGAATAACTAAAATGGCGAGAAATAGCGTTTCCATATCAGATTCTTATACCGCTCCGGGGTGTTCTTCATGAGTGTGAGCGCCTGGCTCGCGAACCAAAATAGCCGCATTGCTAAGGAAGTAGCTGGCAAACTGGATCATCATACTCAAACCGTAGATCAACAAAAATCCAGCCATTATATACTTCACATAAAGGCCATAACCGCTTTGGGTCACCTCGAAAGTCAATAGTGGCGCATTAATTAAATTCGATTTATCCCACAAGCCCCTGGTCAGAATAATCCAGCAAAGCGGCAGGCCTAGAACCAGCGAGCCAATAACATTTGACCAGGCCTTACCTCTCTCACTAAATCCGGCGTAGAGAATATCGACCCGGACGTGACCTTCCTCGATCAAGGTGTAGGCACTGGCAAACAAAAATAGCGCGGCATACCAGAACCGTACGAGATCTCCCATGAAGGCTTGTTCATACGAGAATATAAAACGCGTGACGACGATCAGGAGTTCAGCAATGACGATCAAAAGAGCTAGCCAAATAAAGCCTAATGTCCGGGTGAAGTAGCCAATGACAAAGCCCAAAGCGATCAAAGGATAATGGACATATACGCCCCGATAGGCCGAACGGCCGAGATCCCTGGCCAAGGCTTCACCGACAACCTGAACCAGCAATCCTTCAACCCGTAAAAATGATATGGCCATATCGACAACGCCAATTAACAGCACTGCCCAAAAAGCCGAGCGAATGATATAGGTGACGAGAGCATCTAGAAATTCCGAATCCTGCAACAAAGTGCGTTCACGCGAGCGCCAAACAAACCAGATAATTGCAGCAATCGTGCCAACGTATAGGAGCACCTGCAGCCAGCCCAGGAGTGGAAGATTACCTTTTAGCGGACTTCTCAACGGCTCCAGCCAAAACCATCCGAGATCGGCAAAAAGGATGTTGATGCCGGGCCAGCCCCACCAGAAAATCAGGAAGTTATTGGCAACATACACCAGACTCAGCGCTGCCATAGAAAGCGCAGCAACTCTGAGGTAAACGTTTAGCGATATGTTCTGCATGTCAAAAAAAGAAACAAAATTAAGTGTTTCATAATGTAAATACTAACAACGGAGCCCAGGTAACCCTGAAAGCTCCGTTGTCATATTTACTGAACCAGCCCTAGGTTAAACGCCAAGGACGCGGTTACGCTGCTGAACAAATGCTTGGTCAGAAATTTTAGACCAGGCACCAAGATCGGCTCGAGCTTTTAAGAAGCTTTCGTGAATCTCATTTGCCAGTGGACTGTGAGCCCGAACAGTCTCGAACACTTCTTTGGATGCATCGCCAAAACTATCATAAATATCGTCATTGAATTTACGCAGTTTCACACCTTGGTTTTTGACCAAATCAGCCAAAGCTTCACCACTCTTGGCGTTAAACTCAGACATCATCACGTCATTTTCCATAGCTGTTGCAGCTTCGATAATTGCCTTATCTGTTTTGGATAAATCGTTCCAAAATTTAGCATTCATACCGAACGCCAGCATTGAGCCGGGTTCATGCATACCGGGATAATAATAGTATTTGGCGGCTTCATAGAATTTCATAAAACGGTCATTCCAAGGACCAACCCACTCGGTAGCGTCAATCGCACCAGAAACCAGGTTTTCATAAATTTGACCACCAGGTACAGAAATCGGTGAGGCCCCCAATTTGGCCATGACGTCGCCGCCAAGACCAGGAATACGCATTTTCAGACCTTTTAGATCAGCGGAAGAATTGATTTCTTTTCTAAACCAACCGCCCATTTGAACACCCGTATTACCGCACATCAGACCTTTGAGGCCAAACTGTTCTCCAAGTTTGTCCCAGAGAGCCTGACCGCCACCGAACCGTATCCAGGCGTTAATCTCGGTGTATGTCAGGCCAAAAGGTACGGCAGTGAAATATGCCCAACCCGGATGCTTTCCTTTCCAGTAATAGTCGGCAGCATGATAGGCTTGCGCATTACCGTTCGCCACTTCATCAAAAGAGTCAAAAGCGCCGACGCGTTCTTTGGCGGCAAAATAATTAACTTTAATCCGTCCTTCAGACAAAGTTTCGATGCGAGCAGCTGCGCGTTGTGCGCCAGTACCCAAACCTGGGAAGTCACGCGGCCAAGTTGAAACTATATTCATTTCAATCCGGCTTTTAACGGCTGCTGGTGCAGCTGGCTTAGGTGCCGCTGCTTTCTTTGCCACCTTTTTTTCGCCTTTGCTGAGCATGAGTGCGCCCGCACCCACAACAGCGCCACCAACCGCAATGGCGGCATTTTTCAATAAATCACGTCTTTCCATTAAAAGTCTCCCAATAGCTGGTTCATTAAAGTCCTGTGTAACCGTCCCGCTGATTTTTGAAGAAAGCAGGTTCGATCTATTCCAGCATTTGAGTATAAGGGAATAAATGTGCCGTGCAACTAAGGAACACGCATTCGTTATGGAAATTGATAGGGGGATTTAAATCATTGAGTCATTGTGCTTAGCAGCAGATAACAATGACTTTTTATCAAACTCCTGCCAGCCATCAGCAGCAAAATATTGTAACGGCAGAAATTTATCTTTATACGCCATTTTCTGGCTGCCGCCGATCCAATAACCCAGATAAACATAGGGTAATTTTAGCTCTTTGGCGCGCTTGATAAGCCACAATATCATATAGGTGCCTAGGCTATTTTTATGGTATTGGGGGTCGAAGTAACTGTAAACAGCAGACAGCCCATCTGCCATTATGTCGACGAGGCAACCCCCGACAAGCATGCCTTCTTCATTTTGAAATTCAACCAGTGCCGTCTCAACCGGAGTCTCTTCGACCAAAGCCTGATAGTCATAAAAATCCATTGTCGCCATGTCACCACCGGTATGACGGGAATCCTGATAACGCGAAAACAGTTCAAATTGTTCCGATGTCGCCTGGGCCGGCTTTTCAATAGCAATGACGTTATCGTTTAATCTTAGTACGCGCCGTTGAGAGGTGGAGGGTTGAAATTCATCTACCACTGTCCGAACAGCAAGACAGGCATTACAATCCTGACAAATTGGAGCATAAACGAGGCTATGACTTCGGCGAAAACCCACCCGCGATAAAGTATCGTGCAGAGACGTCGAATCAATGCCAGACAACTCCGTCACCATCCGGCGCTCTACTTTTTCTCCTAAATAAGGACAGGGTAGAGGAGCCGTAATAAAAAAAGATGTCGGCCTCTGCGTTATACTATGCTTCATTGATTAACTGTTCCGTCGCCTATTCCTCGAACTGATCTGCTGATCCTAGCGCATCTAATTTGTTAACCACAACAGTTCCCGAAAAATAATCGTGTAAACATCTGCTGGAATCGCCCAATAATGCTACGAGCAATATCAACCAGGCCGTCAGCGCAATAGAACCATAAAACAAAATCGTCAGGACGGCTGCCTGGGCATAATCAGGCCGTCCGCCGGTCCAGCGTATGACTTCCACTTCCATAATACGCATACCTATCGTCGATGATTGCGGGCCACCAATCAAGAGCGTGTGGTAGGCAAATGGGATCAGAAAAAAGACCAAGCCCATAATGCCCCAGGCGGCGCCAAAGGTGATAAATCCCAATATTCCTAAACCAACAGATACAATGGCCAAAATTACACTGATGACAATCACGTCAATGACATAGGCAATGACACGTTTAAAAATAATACCATCATAATATTCGGGGTGAAGCAGGGGATCGATATCCGGATCGCCACCACCGTTTGACTGAACTTTTTCGTCCGTCTCTAGTGTGAAGTTGACCAATGGTAAGCTCTCCTTTGATCGCTGGGTTAGGCTATACGACTAACTATTAAATAAGACTATTTTTTGACCGCGCCAGTCTAAACACTCGAACTATCCGAAAATAACCCACGCGATGCAGCCTTAGCGCCGTAAAATCAGGCCTCTCAATCCGCCTTTATTGTTATTGTCTCCGCCGAGGGGTGGTGGAGGCGTTGTTGGCGCGGGAGCTGCTTGTGGTGGTTCCGGGCTTTCTGAACCAGATGAAGTCCCGCCAGTGGATGGTGGCGGCAATGGTGGTAAGGGAACGCTCGAGCTTGGTGTCGATTGCACCGGAGCTTCTAATTGAGTTGGAGTCTTTGGAACGAGTCTCTCAGCATCACCTCTGTTTCTCAAAATCGCATCGGGATTTGAATCCGCACCAACATCCGGTTTTGCGCCGGTACCTCGCAGCATGACAATACTAAGGCGCCGGTTCTGAGCATCTTTCGGTTTATCTTTTAACAAAAGTTCCGTTGAAGCCTTACCGACAACCCGTGATAGCCGCGTTTCGTCAAGGCCGAGATCAAGCAATACCCGTCTCGCCGAATTAGCCCGGTCAACCGACAGCTCCCAGTTTGTGTATTGTGCCCCGGCGCCAAATTTTACGGCATCCGTGTGACCACTTATGGAAATTTTTTGCGTCAATTTATCAACCACGGACTTAACCAGCTTTAAGAGCTCGATCGCACGGTCTAACGGATCAGCGCTGCCACTTCTAAATAGGGGCAGTCCTTCTTGATCGACAATCTGGATCCGCAGGCCTTCTACAGTGTTGTCAACGAGCAGACTTTTCTTGAGGGCTTCCATGGCCGCGGATTTGGAGAGGGCTTCTTCTAATTCTTTTTTAGCTTCTTCAAACTGTTTTTCTTCAGCTTTTTTGACCTGTTCTTTAGAGGCTTCTTCTTCACTTTTTGGCGGCGGTGCATCGGCGCTGCTCTCGCCACCAAGACCAGTTTTTGGTGGTGGCAGTGCTAGGCTGACGGTAGGTTTGGCGCGGGCACTCACCTCAGAGCCTTCTTCGCTCATCGTTTGCCCACCAAGAATGCCACCGGCACCACTGGTTGTTGCTGATACACTGGCCGGAGCAAAGTAGTTCGAAATACCTTCGAGTTGCTCCTGGGTGACGGAATTGAGCAACCACAATAATAGGAAAAAAGCCATCATGGCGGTCACAAAGTCGGCGTAGGCGATTTTCCAAGCACCGCCATGGCCGCCGCCATCGACTTTCTTGACGCGTTTGATAAAGACGGAACCGCCTAAGGCACCTGCGCCATTACCACCGCCATCACCGCCTTCTTCAGCCATTTATAATTAACTCCAACATGAAACTTAAATCCGTTCTGCTTTATCTAAGCTATTAAGTATCAGGAGGTATGTTTTGAATTTGCTCTTCAACTTCGGCAAAACTAGGGCGAACATCTGAGCCCAACACTTTGCGGGCAAATTCAACAGAAACTTGAGGGGCATAACCCTGCATATGAGCAACAATGCCGACTTTGATGCATTCCAAATATTTTGAATCTGCGGCGAAAGTTTTGCCGATCGATGACGCCATCGGGCTAACCAAACCGTACGATATTAAAATGCCGAAGAAAGTACCAACCAATGCACCACCGATTAGGTGACCTAGCACCTCTGGCGGTTCGGTAATTGAGCCCATGGTATGAATAACACCCAGCACGGCGGCAACAATTCCGAGCGCCGGGAAGGCTTGACCCATATCATCTAAGGCATGTGCAATTAAGTGATCTTCATCATGGTGAGTATCAAGCTCCTGCTCCATCACAGCCTCCACTTCATGCGAAGTGCTCGCACCTAGTGTTAACAGGCGGAGGTAGTCACAAAGAAACTCAACCGCATGATGATCGCCGGCAAAGCCGGGAAACTTGGCGAATAGGGAACTGTCTTCAGGTTTTTCAACATGGCTCTCTAGGGCGAGATCGCCCTTACTTTTTGCCAAACGGAATACCGAGTAGAGAACGCTTAAAAGTTCTAGATAGCTTTCTTTATTGTATTTGCCGCCTTTAAGGAGTTTGCCAAAAGAACCGGCGACACCGGATATTACTGACTTCGGATTACCGATAATAAACTGGCCGATTGCGGCGCCGCCGATAATAACAAATTCGAACGGCTGCCAGAGCACGTCCAAGTGCCCGCCAAGGGCAACATAACCGCCTGCCACACTGCCAAACACCAAAATAAAACCAATAATAAAAAACATTAAGTGACCTCTAATCCCACTCTTTTATTTTTGTACCTCTAAGCCCTAGAATCTATTACTACTCGAAATAAACAAATTTTAAATAACTGCAGCCTGAATTAGACCAGCTCTTAAAAAGAAGATAGCGAAACTTATTTTGTTATCAAGAGGCCATTTTGTCCAATATGCGTATGCAGGTTCATAAAACAAACAATTTTTATCACCTTTTTAAAGGTAAATTACAAATACCATTTGCAAGAAATATTCTTCATCTTGAACTCAAGTGAATTTGATCAAGTGCTTAATCCTGATTCGCTGAGCAAAAGGGAAGGGTAGCCAGCTTTCTCTAGAGCCGACTGGATTTCTTTGACGTGATTTTGATCCCGGGTTTCCATGGTGACATCGACTTCAGTTGATTTTAACGGCACATCAAAAAATAACCGTTGATGGTTAACTTCAACAATATTACCACCACACACTCCGATAACTTCTGTCAAATTCGAAAGTTGTCCCGGTTGATCGTCGATTTCAATGCGCAGGCGGACCAGTTTCCCTTCCCGCACGAGCCCACGCAACAGCACAGATGAAAGCAGCCGGGAATCAACATTGCCGCCAGATACTATCAGTCCAATCTTTTTGCCGGCAAAAATTGCTCGGTTTTTTAAAACTACAGCCAGCGGAGCAGCACCTGCGCCTTCAACAACAAGACGTTGTTCACGGAGGTAGATTTGCATTGCCCCTTCGATTTCGTGTTCAGACGCTGTAATAATATCTGCGACATGTTCTTGCACATATTCCCGAGTTATCAGACCTGCTGATTTTACCGCAATACCTTCCGCTACAGTTTGCCCGCCACAATCAGCCTCTAAGCCGGCGATGGTTGCCTTCATCGACGCATATTGCTCGGCTTCGACACCAAATATTTCGATGTTAGTATTGATCGCTTTGGCCGCGATTGAGATCCCAGAGATCAAACCACCGCCTCCAATCGGCACAACGATAGCATCAAGGTCTGGCTGAGAATCCAAAAGTTCGAGAGCGACACTGCCCTGACCAGTAATTACATCTAAATCGTCATAGGGATGAATAAGAGTAAGGCCTTCTGCTTTGGTGAGACGATCAGCCTCAGATTGAGAATCATTTAAATTTGCTCCCGCGAGGATCACCTTTGCTCCGAGACGTTCAGTGCGGCTGACTTTGGTGAACGGTGTATTTGACGGCATGATGATGGTTACCGGAATGCCAAGCTTCTGCGCGTGATAGGCAACTCCCTGGGCATGATTTCCCGCCGACATTGCAACCACCCCACGCGCCCGGGACTCGGCATCTAAATTCAACAATTTCAGTAAGGCTCCCCGAACTTTAAATGAACCGGTCGGCTGTAAATTTTCTAATTTCAAATAAATTTCGGCAGCACATAGATTAGATATTTCCGGTGAATAAATAGTCGGTGTCGTTAATCCTGCCGCCTTGATGGCTTTATATTTCTGTCTGATGTTTTTAATTTCGACTGATTTTTTATTCATATTTTGCACCAAATATTCGAAAAAAACGGCAGAAAACCAGGTTTTTGAACGCCATATTTCTGAGGTTAAATATCTGCCAAAAATTGTATCAAGAATTTAACTAAAAAACCCTTGTTTTTCAGGTGAGTCGTCACGATATCCAACGGTAGATAGAATTGTTTGATAATTTTTAAGTATTTAAGGTTGGAGTTTTCTAATGAACGAAGTCGCAGTCGTTGAGACAGGAAGTGAGCTTTTAGCACTTCATGCCACCGATCTAGAAGAATATGTTACTTTTAGAATTGATAATCAATTGTTCGGAATATCTGTACTCCAGGTTCAGGATATTTTGAAACCGGAAGATATCGCATTCGTTCCGCTGGCGCCGCCCGAAGTTAAAGGTTCAATAAATCTCCGTGGTCGCATCGTCACGGTTATTGACGTGCGGGTTCGCCTCGGACTTAGTGCAACTGATCCGGATAAAGATTCGATGGGTGTTACTGTCGAGCATCAAAATGAACTCTATACTCTTTTGGTCGATGATATTGGCGAGGTGCTTAATCTTGATCCCGAAGAACGCGAAAAAGTTCCAGGTACGATGGATCCGGTTTGGCGTGAATTTGCCGAGTCAATTTTTCAGCTTGAAGATAATTTGATGATTGTACTCGACATTGGGCAATTGCTACGGTCCAACGATTCGTAAACGAGTTCACTGCGGTGAGGAATTTAAAAGGGCTGGGAAGTTTTTTTTCTAGCCCTTTTTTAGTAACTGGCAGGCTTCAATGGCCATATAAGTTAAGATCGCGTCGGCGCCGGCGCGTTTAAAAGACATCAGGCTTTCAAGCACTACCTTATCATTATCGAGCCAACCATTTTGCACGGCGCCTTTGAGCATCGCATATTCGCCAGACACCTGATAAACGATCGTCGGCAGGCCAAACTCCATTTTTACCCGGCTGACAACATCGAGGTAAGGCATGCCGGGCTTAACCATAACCATATCGGCACCC
Organism: uncultured Rhodospirillaceae bacterium; assembly: GCA_964566055.1. Lineage (GTDB taxonomy): Bacteria > Pseudomonadota > Alphaproteobacteria > Rhodospirillales > UBA2165 > TMED23. The sequence continues at coordinate 96,056 of CAZMHI010000003.1, read as the reverse complement.
TCATCGATATCCTGGGCCACCTGGCGCAAGGCTTCATCAATATTGGCAGGGTCCATCTGATAAGTCTTTTTATCACCTTTAAGGGCAGCTTTAGAGCCTATGGCATCACGAAAGGGACCATAAAATGCAGAAGCATATTTCGCTGCGTAAGACATGATCCCAACATCCTGGAAGCCCGCATCATCCAGCGCTTTTCTAATCGCGCCTACACGGCCATCCATCATGTCGGAGGGCGCAATAATGTGGCAACCAGCTTCCGCCTGGACCACGGATTGTTTACATAGCAACTCAACCGACTCGTCATTGATGACATAACCATCGACAACCAGTCCATCGTGGCCATCGCTGTTGAACGGATCAAGCGCAGCATCACAGATAATTCCCATTTCAGGATGGGTTTTTGCAATCGCCCGAATAGATTGGCACACCAGATTTTCCGGATTGTAAGCTTCGCGGGCATCAGGAGTTTTGGTCGCGGGATCAACTTCAGGAAAAATCACCACGGCAGGGATACCTGCTTCTTTGGCCTCACCAACGGTTTCGTCAAGTAAGTCTACGGAGATCCGGTCAACTCCCGGCATTGATGGAATCGCATCCCGCCGGCCTTCACCAATACCAACAAAAATCGGTAGAATAAAATCATTGGGCGACAAAGTATTTTCAGCCATCAGCCGCCGCGTCCAATCATAACGCCGATTGCGGCGCATGCGGGATGAAGGATATTTACCTGGAATTATATTTTTCATACTGGAAATCTAATCAATAAAAGAGGCGAGGGGAAGGTCAATATCTTCTCCTCGCCTTGGTTTGAAATGATCAAGCGGCTGCGAGCGCTTGCTCAATATCAGCAATGATATCGTCGATATGCTCGATACCAATCGATAACCTTATGTAGCCGTCAGTTACACCGGTTTGCAGTTGTTCCTCCGGTGTTAATTGAGAATGCGTGGTCGAAGCCGGATGGATTGCCAAACTTCTGGCGTCGCCAATATTAGCGACATGGAAAAGCATTTCGAGAGAGTCGATAAATTTACGGCCCGCTTCTTTACCGCCCGCTAATTCAAAGCCAACCAACGCGCCATAGCCACCGTTCAAATAAGCATCTGCCCGTCGGCGGGTTTCACCGTCCTGGACACTCGGATGGATAACGTTTGTTACTTTGTCGTGACCTTTAAGATAGTCCACAACTTTCTGAGTATTTGCACAGTGTTCGCGCATGCGGAGTGGCAGGGTCTCTAGGCCTTGAATGGCATTGAAAGCATTGGACGGAGTTGTTGCTGCACCAACGTCACGCAGCAATATAACGCGGGCACGCAATATATAGGCGATTGGGCCAAGCGGTTTAACGGCTTCAGTCCAGACGGCGCCGTGGTAGCTCGGGTCCGGCTGATTTAGAGTGGGGAATCGATCACCACCGGCTTCCCAATCGAAATTTCCACCATCAACCAAAATGCCGCCGATCGAGGTGCCATGTCCGCCGATATATTTTGTCGTAGAATACATGACGACCGCCGCGCCGTGATCCAGTGGCCGGCAAAGGATAGGTGTAGCTGTGTTGTCCATGATCAAAGGCACACCTAATTTACGGCCAATGTCTGCAACTTCTTTAATGGGGAAGACATTCAGCTTTGGATTTGGCAGCGTTTCAGCATAGTAGCATCTTGTTTTGTCATCTGTGGCAGCGGCAAATGCTTCCGGATCTTCAGGATCAACAAATCGGCATTCGACACCAAAGTCTTTCAAGGTATTGGCAAAAAGATTCCAGGTACCGCCATATAAATCGGTGGAACTGACAAAGTTGTCGCCGGCGCGGCATAAGTTCATCACCGCATACATTGAGGCCGCCTGACCCGATGCTACAGCCAAGCTTGCAACGCCGCCTTCCATGGCAGTAACTCGTTGCTCAAGCACGTCCTGAGTCGGGTTCATAATTCGTGTATAAATATTGCCTAACTCTTTGAGTGCAAAGAGATTTTCCGCATGCTCAGTGTCGTTAAACTGATATGAAGTCGTTTGGTAAATCGGCACCGCAACGGATCCTGTAGTGGCATCGCCATGATGACCGGTGTGCAAAACAATGGTTTCGGGATTTGTATAGTCAGCGCACATAATTATTGCCCCCTATAATTTGGTGAATTTAGTGTGTCAGATTTCAACTAAGAAAAATCGTTTATCCGGATTTTGCCCTATGATAGAAACCCAATATAACTCCCAGTGTTAATTGGTTAGGCTTCAATGACCATGTTGTATATCGCTCTGTCAAGCACCGGGTAAACCAATCAGGACGCATTGAGATTAAATGGCGCGCAGAACCCACAATATTCCGGAAATTGGTGAAGTACTTTTTGAATTCGTCACTCAGGGGAATTACGTCAAAGTGGTGGCGGTTGATCCGGTGACCAATACTGAAATAACTTTAGTCGGAGATCGCCGGGCAGGCAGAACGGCGCTGGAAAACGCAGCCATTCAAAAGTTAAAATATGTGATCAATAAAAATGCAGGTGAGGCTACCACTCAAGAGTTGCAAGATGACGATTTGTATTGAAGGATTAAATAATCGTTAGAACGACGCTTACTTCTTTTTTGCACCACGGCCTAGGCCAATATTTTTAGCAAATTCCGATCTTTGCTTGGCATAGTTGGGCGCTACCATCGGGTAATCGTGAGGTAAATTCCATTTCACCCGATATTCTTCCGGCGTCATATTATAATTAGTGCGTAAATAGCGTTTTAGCATTTTCAATTTTTTGCCATCTTCCAAACACACGATAAAATCCGGTGAAACTGATCGACGGATTGAAATTGCCGGTTTTTGATCCGATGCCATCCCGCCAGAGCTTTCCGATTGAAGCTCAGTAAGTGAATTATAGACCGTGGAAATCAATTCTGGCAGGTCGTCTTTGGAAATTGAATTCTGACTGACATAGGCAGAAACGATATCGCTGGCCAAGCCTAGAATTTCTTCTTTAGAGATGTTTTTATTATCTATATCATCCATGATTTTGAGTCTTAGTATTTTGGTCTGAGATTTTTTGGGGAATTTATTACCCTGATAATATATTGGTAATATGACGAAAGTATATATATTATTTAAATAAAAGATCAAATAAAGAAGATTTTTATCAAGTATATGATTTTTTTCAATTGAATCTATCTGATTCAGTAGAGGCAAAATTCAACTATTACGATGATATTGAGACTAATTACTTTAATGAAGTGAACTATATAGTTGTGTTTTAAAATTTGTGCTTCAAAATTAAAACGGAGATTAACATTAGCTAGCTAGCGATTCTGATTTATCAATCAGCGCATCTTCAATGGCTTTTAACATAACTTCTACGATAAACGGTTTGGTAATGTAATCTGAGAAGCCAGCCTGAATTCCCTTGTTGATATTTTCTGGCATCGCACTTGCGCTGAGGGCTATTACCGGAATATCTCGAGTACTGTCAAAAGATTGCAGAAATCCCAAGGTTTCAAATCCATTCATGCCCGGTAAATTTATATCCAAAATTATGACATGAGGTTTAATGTCCCGGGCGATTTGCAGACCTTCCTCTCCGGTTTTAGCTGACACTAAAGTTATATTTTCAAAATTTGCCAGAAGCTCAGATATTAATCGTAAATTATTCGGATTATCTTCAACATAAAGAATGGTATGCTGACCACTGGGAAATTTAAACTTAGGCAATTTTCTTAATTCAAAATGCTGCTGGTCGGTGGCGTCCTGAATTTGCTGCTCTGTAGCGAGAGGAAGTTCTATCCAAAATGTGCTACCGGCGTTCAGGGAACTTTCCACACCTATCCGACCGTTCATGAGTTCAACCAACATCTTGGTCACACTAAGACCGACACCAGAACCTTCAATTTCACCTGCTTCCTGGCCGAGACGATTAAAAGGTTCAAAGAGTTCATCAAGTTGGGTTTCTGGAATACCAAAGCCGGTATCGCGGACGGATATTCTGTATATTCCGCTAGCTATGGCATCGTCTGAACAATCCAAAGTAACAGACCCGCCGGTGTGGTTATATTTCACTGCATTTGAAACAAGGTTAAACAGAATTTGTTTGAAGCGAACGTAATCTGCCCGAATGTGGATGTTCTTGCTGTCATGTATTTCCTGGAGATTATTGATGACCGTGATCTGATTTCCTTCGGCTAATGGAGCTGTCAGATCAAGGCATTCACCAACGGCCATCATGGGATCAATGGTTTCAACCGATAAAGCTAAATTACCGGACTCAATTTTTGCTAAATCCAGAAGATCATTTACCAAATCATGGAGGTGAGAACCCGCTCCGAGGATGAGTTCTACATATTCTGTCTGGAGTTTACTAAGTGGCTCAGATGGCAGATTACTTAACAGTTGGGCAAAACCTAAAATACCATTCAAAGGGGTCCGAAATTCGTGGCTCATGCTTGATAAAAATTGTGATTTGGCTGAATTTGCTTTCTCAGCTTGTTCTTTTGCCAGTAGGAGAGCCTGTTCAAATTTTCTTGGCTCAGTCATATCCCGAACAATGCCAGTAAAAAGCTCCCGATTATTTAATTTTACTGAGCTGACCGCAATATAAAGTGGAAATACTTCGCCATTTTTGCGCACCGCCGATACTTCCCGTCCAGTGCCAATAACGTGTATTTCACCCGTTTCCAGATAATTCTTAAGCTGAACATCATGAAGTTCTGCTTCATTTTTTTGCATAAGTAGTGTGATTGGGCGACCAATTACTTCCTCAGTTGAGTAGCCGAACATAATCTCTGCAGCGGTGTTAAATGATTCGATCGTACCCGTTTCATCAATTGTAATAATACCGTCGGCAGCGGTATCAACAATCGCCCGAAGCCGTTCCGTGCGCTCTTCTACCCGATGCTCTAGTTCCTGGTTAAGAGTCAAAATTTCTGCTTCAGCTTTCAAGTTGTCTTGAATGCGGCTGTTTATTTGCCGCCGGCCGATGCCAATTAACCCAAAGCCAAGCAACCAGATAAAGCTATGAGTGGCGGCAAGTGAAAGCTGCGAAAAATTTTGCGTCGCTAGATAAGGCGCCATGGGAATGGCGACAGTAACGCCGCCTCTAAAATCACCAGTTTTAAAGCCTAGATGGCCGTGGCATTTGTCGCAGCCTTCTTTCATATACATAGGCCGCATCATGCGTAGATAGGGAGCTTCATTAATGTCTGCCATTTCCCTGACTTCTTTGGCGCCATCCTTTAGCCGTAGCAGGGCCGATTTTTCCCATTCATCAGGTGAGTTCTCTGGCCGCAATACGACAAGCCCGGTTATTTTTCCGCGAACACCATAAAGCTCATTATAATCTTCCATCAGTTGGCGAACCATATAGGCTGGATTCATCAGAGTTAAAGGTTTGCCGGATGGAGTCGTTATATCGCGTTCAGGTACATGAGATAAATATGGACTTGGCGGCGTTTTTTCACTTACCGGAACATAAATGCCGCCATGTTTGGTACCCCACAATCTGAAACCTTGGTCTTTATTGAAATGGGCCAGGACTTCCTTATGGGCCAGGTCATTCGTTTGCTCGAAAGTTTGATAAATATTCCATCCCAAAGAGGCTAAAATTATTGTAGTCCAGGATATTAGGGCGCCCAAAAAATAACGCTGGAGAAGGCTTGAATGCTTGTCTTTGGAATTTGGTTTCACAAAAAAATCCTATTCAGGCGATGACCCTGAATTTCAAAATATTTCACTTTTTTCTTCTAAAAATACATATGGGGGTGTGCAGGCAAGATTCAACAAAATTAAGGCTAAAAACGGCCAACAAATGATCCCATTATACCGGCTAGACATGATTTTGGTTGAACAGACTAGATTTTGATTTCTTTCGAGTTGTAGTGTTGCCTTGGCGAATGCTTCCGATATGTGGTATGTCAGAGGCAGAATATCGCTAACCATCTAAATAACTGAAATAGAGACCGTGAACATGCCAGCTGAACCCGCAAATACTATTGCAATTGCCTGCGATCACGGTGGAATTGACCTCAAGGCAGACCTTACAGAAGATTTAACGAAAGCCGGCTACGAGGTTTTAGATTTAGGGACCAATGGTCCGGATTCTGTTGATTATCCTGATTTTGCCTATGCACTCGCAAATGCCTTCAAAGACGGCAAGGCTTCAAAAGGGGTTCTAATATGCGGTTCAGGAATCGGCATCAGTATTGCAGCCAACCGGTCTCCAGACATCAGGGCTGCGCTTGTTCATGATGCTCTGGGTGCTCGGATGTGCCGGGAACATAACGACGCCAATGTGATCGCTTTTGGCGCCCGGATGATTGGTGTTGAAACCGCACGCGATTGTTTGAAAACATTTTTGAATACGGAGTTTGAAGGTGGGCGGCACGTTGGACGTGTCGATAAACTTTCCAACCCAAAATAGTTGAAACGAATTCAGATTATGACTTTAGGAAAAACGTAGATGTCTCTTGCTAACACTGACGCCGCCCTATCAAACTCATTTTTTTCAGGCTCACTTGAAGAATGTGATGCGGATATTTTTAAATCTATCCGCGATGAACTGGGCCGCCAACAAGATCAAATAGAATTGATCGCTTCAGAAAATATCGTCTCGCGTGCCGTGCTGGAAGCGCAGGGCTCCATTATGACCAATAAGTATGCCGAAGGATATCCAGGTCGGCGCTATTACGGCGGTTGTGAATTTGTCGATGTAGCTGAAAATATCGCTATTGAGCGGGTCACTAAGTTGTTTAATTGTGAATTCGCCAATGTGCAGCCAAATTCTGGCTCACAAGCCAATCAGGGCGTGCTGCAGGCGCTGATTAAACCAGGCGACACCATCATGGGCATGTCTTTGGCGGCAGGTGGGCATTTAACGCATGGCGCGCCTCCAAACCAATCGGGCAAATGGTTTAATGCTGTGCAATATGGCGTGCGCAAGCAAGACGCCTTAATAGATTTCGACGAAGTTAGAGAGCTTGCTCAAGAACACCAGCCAAAGCTTATTATTGCCGGCGGGTCAGCCTATCCGCGTGAAATAGATTTTGCGCCATTCCGCGAAATAGCCGATGAGGTCGAAGCGATTTTCATGGTCGATATGGCGCATTTTGCCGGGCTCGTTGCCGCTGGTGTTCATCCGTCACCTTTTCCGCACGCTCATGTTGCGACTTCTACGACTCATAAAACTCTACGGGGGCCACGGGGTGGACTGATCTTAACCAACGACGAAGATATCGCGAAAAAAGTGAATTCGGCTATTTTCCCGGGAATTCAAGGCGGTCCGTTGATGCACGTTATCGCCGCTAAAGCAGTAGCTTTTGGTGAGGCCTTGCAGCCAGACTTCAAGGTATATGCTCAGAACGTGGTCGATAATGCTCGCGCACTGGCTGCCAAGCTGGTCGAGCGGGGCTGTGATATCGTATCCGGCGGCACAGATACCCATTTAATGCTGGTTGATTTGAGGCCGAAAGGGCTGACCGGCAAAGCTGCGGAAGCCAGCATGGAAGCAGCTGGTATTACCTGCAATAAAAATGGCATTCCATTTGATCCTGAAAAACCATTCGTCACTTCAGGCGTTCGCCTTGGCACGCCTGCCGGTACCACGCGCGGTTTTGGGATAGCTGAATTTAACCAAATTGGCGACCTCATTAGTGAAGTACTGGATGGCTTGGCGGCTAATCCGGACGATAATAGCAGTGTTGAAAACGCGATCCGAGAGCAAGTCGAAGAACTGTGCGCACGGTTTCCCGTCTACAGCAATTTTTAACTTAAAACTGGGTATGAACAGAAGTTCATAAAAAAGGGGATAGAATTATGCGTTGTCCATTTTGTGGTCACAATGACACTCAAGTCAAAGACTCACGCCCAACCGAAGATAATTCGGCGATTAGAAGACGGCGGTCGTGTCCGGAATGCGGCGCACGCTGGACGACCTTTGAGCGGGTTCAATTGCGTGAATTAACGATATTAAAAAAGAACGATAAAAAAGAGCCTTTTGATCGGGATAAACTCGCTCGCTCACTACGCATTTCCTTACAGAAACGCCCGGTAGATCCGGACCAGGTTGAGCGTATTGTTAATTCTATCCAGCGGCGGCTGGAAAGCTTGGGCGAAAACGAAGTACCATCCAAAGTAATTGGTGAAATGGTAATGGACGTGCTCGCTGATCTTGATTCTGTCGCCTATGTCCGCTTTGCTTCGGTTTACCGGAATTTCCGGGAAGCGCGAGATTTTGAAGACTTTGTGGGGAGTTTAAGTGACGACTGAATTTTCAGGAGCACTCACCACGGACGATCATACCAATCACATGAAGGCAGCGCTTAATTTAGCGCAACGGGGTCTCGGAAACGTCTGGCCCAATCCTGCAGTCGGTTGCGTGATCGTTAACGATGGTGCCGTGGTAGGGCGCGGCTGGACCCAGCCAACAGGACGTCCACACGCTGAAACAGAAGCCCTGCGCCATGCTGGAAATTTGGCTCAAGGTGCAACAGCCTATGTCACTTTGGAACCTTGCAATCACCAAGGCCAGACTCCACCATGCACCGAAGCTTTAATAAAGGCCGGTATACAAAAAGCTGTCATCGCAACCGGCGATCCGGATGTACGTGTAGCCGGCACGGGAATTAAACGCTTAAAAGAAGCAGGAATTGAAATCGAAATAGGCGTTCGCAAAACTGAAGCTGATCATCTGAACCAAGGATTCTTTTCCCGGGTTGTACATAAGCGTCCATTTTTCACTCTCAAAATAGCGACAACATTAGACGGTAAGATCGCCACTCAATCCGGTGAGAGCCAATGGATAACGGGTGAGTTGGCCCGCCGCACGGCTCATCGGCTTCGGGCATCGCACGATGCTGTAATGATTGGCAGCGGCACCGCACTTGCCGACAATCCGTCATTGACCTGCCGCTTGCCGGGAATTTCAAATGAACGCCGCCCGCGTATCGTCTTAGATGGCAGATTACGTTTGCCGATCGATGGTAAACTTGTTGAAACCGCCAATAAAGTGCCCGTTGATGTTTTCACCTTGCCCGGAGATAAAGAAAAACAAGAGCGCGTAGAATTGTTGAAAAGTTACGGCGTTACTGTTCGGGTTGCCGGTACGGAGAGCGACCGGCTTGACCTGAACTGGGTTGCCTTAGAATTGGCGAAAAGTGGCTTAACGCGTGTTTTTATCGAAGGCGGCGGCACTCTTGCCGCAGCACTCTTAAAAGCAGATTTAATTGATGAAGTTGCGTGGTTCAGAGCACCCTCGGTTATTGGGAATGACGGTCTTTCTGCGATTGACGGATTAAAGCTGGACAAATTGGCAGAAATGCCCACATTCACCCGCAAATCCTTGACTCAACTGGGTGAAGACAGCCTGGAAATCTTAACCAGGAAATCTTGACCAAAACAAAGATAGAATTACTTAACATGTTTACTGGAATTATTACTGACATTGGCCGGGTGCGGGCCGTCAATCAAAGCGGCGATACGCGTTATGAAATTGAAACCAATTTCGACATGAATGACGTTGATATCGGTGCCTCCATTGCTTGCTCTGGCACTTGTTTAACGGTGATTGAAAAGGGCGGCAACTGGTTTGCCGCCGAAGCCTCCGCTGAGACTTTATCGAAAACCTCGCTTGGTAGGTGGCAGGTTGATACCCCCGTCAATCTGGAACGGCCTCTCAGAGCTGCCGATGAACTGGGTGGCCATCTGGTATCCGGCCATGTTGATGGTGTTGGTGAAATTACTCAAATAGAAGCTGAAGGTGATTCCATTCGCTACACCTTTAGCCCACCGCCGGAATTGATGAAATTTATAGCCGAAAAAGGCTCTATTGCGATCAATGGTGTGTCCCTGACAGTGAACGAAGTTGATGACTCGACGTTTGGCGTCAATATTATCCCCCATACGCAAAGCGAGACGACTTTCGGCACGGCAAAAATTGGTGATCCGGTAAATCTGGAAATTGATATGCTGGCGCGCTATGTTGCGCGACTTCTTGAAAAGGACTGACAGTGGCTACACCTAAACCAGAAACTTATGATCTTTCGGATTATCTTTCATCGATCGATGAGATCATTGATGAGGCCCGCAACGGCAGGATGTTCATCCTCGTGGATGATGAGGACCGTGAAAACGAGGGTGATCTCGTTATTCCAGCACAGATGGCGACCCCGGATGCGGTGAATTTTATGGCCACCCATGGCCGCGGCTTGATTTGCTTGGCTTTGACCCAGCAGCGGGTTGAGGAACTCGGTCTCCCGGCCATGAGTGCGAATAACGCCATGCGCCATCAAACCGCCTTTACGGTGTCGATTGAGGCAAAAGAAGGTGTGACAACGGGTATTTCCGCGGCTGATCGGGCGCGTACTATTGCCACTGCAATCGATACTTCCAAAGGCCCTGATGACATTGCCTCACCGGGACATGTATTTCCGCTGGCCGCCCGGGATGGCGGCTCAATGGTACGCGCGGGACACACCGAAGCCTCTGTCGATATAGCGCGTCTCGCCGGATTATCTCCGGGCGGGGTGATTTGTGAAATTATGAAAGATGACGGCACCATGGCTCGGCTGCCGGATCTTGTCGCTTTCGCCCAAAAACATAATTTAAAAATCGCTACGATAGCGGATCTGATTGCCTATCGCTTGCGCAATGATCGCATCGTCAAACCGATTAAGGAATCGACCATCAGCACTGTTGGTGGTGGAGAATTCAAAACTGTTGTCTATGTAAATCAAGCTAATAACAGTGAGCACATGGCTTTGATTAAAGGGGACTTAAGTAAAAACGGCCCGGTCATGGTCAGGATGCATTCCTTCAATATGTTCGATGATATCTACAGTGCGGAGAAAACGCTGGAACTTCATAAAGCGATGGAAATGATCGATCAGGAAGGGCGGGGCGCAATTGTTATGCTGCGTAATCCCAGTCCTACTTTTATCAGTGACCGGCTTGAACAGGAAAATCGCGAAACAGGATTGAATTTCCGTGGCTATGGTATCGGCGCCCAAATTCTGCTGGATTTAGGTGTGCATGAAATGATTGTTCTATCAAATACAGAACGTGTGCTGGTTGGCCTGGAAGGATACGGCCTTTCAATCGTTGAACGCCGCCCCATTAAAATTGGCAAGAATGAACCAACGCCGGTAAGGGATGGCTTTTATGAGTAAAATTTTAGTGGTTGAGGCTCGCTTTTATGAAGATATTGCCGATCAACTGGCTGCTGGTGCTGTTAAGGTTATTGAAGATGCCGGCATGACCGTAGATCGTATTGCCGTTCCGGGTGTGTTTGAAGTTCCTGGCGCTGTTAAAAAGGCCTGGGATACCGGTAATTATGCTGGCGTTGTTACGCTTGGCTGTGTCATTCGGGGCGCCACCGATCATTATGATCATATTTGCCGCGAGGTTAGCCGGGCTTTAATGGATTTAAGCATTCATGAGAGTGTTCCGCATGGTTTTGGCATTCTCACGTGTGAAAATCGCGACCAAGCTTGGGAACGCGCCAACGTCGAAGACCGGGATATTGGCGGCCGGGCGGCGGTCGCTTGTCTACGGATGCTTGAAATCCACAACGAGCTTGGTTGATGGCTAAAAAAGGTAAACGAGATCCGCGAAGTACCAGCGTAGCTCGACTTACCGCAGCTCAAGGTCTTTACGAAATCGAAATCACGGGGGCATCTCTTGATGCCATCTTATTGGATTTTCTCGCCCGGCGCTGGCAGAACCCTGATCCGGATGAACCTGAGTTGGGCGAGTTAGCCGAACCGGACAAAAAGAAATTCGGCGAAATTGTCCGCGGTGTTATTGAAAACAAGTCACAAATTGATGACATATTAAGCAGCTCACTTGCTGAAGGACGCAGCCTGGATAAATTGGATATCCTTCTGCGCTCAGTATTGCGTGCGGCGGCCTACGAAATGTTTTACCTGCCGAAAGTACCCGTTCGCGTTATCATCAACGAGTATGTCGATTTAGCCCACGCATTCTATGCTGAAAACGAACCGTCATTGGTAAATGGTGTGTTGGACCGTATCGCAAAAGTCGTGCGCAGTCAGGAGTTGGAGAAATAATTCGTTGTCTAGAGAGAAAGTGCGACCCGGCGAATTTGAAACCATTAGCAGATACTTTGCTCCCTTAAGTGAGACCGAACCCGGCGCTTTTGATCTCACTGATGATGCGGCAATTATCGATCCTCCCTCCGGTCAAAGTCTGGTTGTAACCACTGATGCATTGGTGGCCGGCGTTCATTTTTTCCCGACTGACCAAGCTCAAGATATTGCCGCCAAACTTCTGCGCGTTAGTCTATCCGATTTAGCTTCAATGGGTGCAGCGGCTGCCTATTATTCTCTATCGATGGCAGTTCCTCCGGACCAGGATTCAACTTGGTTTAAAGCGTTTTCGGACGGCCTCGCCGAGAATCAAAATGAGTTTGGCCTAACTTTGATTGGCGGCGACACAGTCTCGACCGCCGGTCCGCTGACTTTATCGCTAACTGCACTCGGCTTTATCGACAAAGGTAAAGGCGTGCGGCGCAATGGCGCAAAAGTGGGTGATGGTATTTGGGTATCCGGAATAATCGGTGATGGTGCACTCGGCCTTTTGGCGGTCAAAAATAAACTAACCGGCCTCTCGGACGAAGAATGTGGATATTTGATCGAACGCTATCACCGGCCAGTTCCCCGTACCAGGCTGGGACCGAATCTTATCGATAATGCCCATGCTATGATCGACGTATCTGACGGTTTAGTTGCTGATCTCGGTCATATTTGTGAAGCATCAGATGTTGGCGCCGATATTCAAATTTCGGATATTCCGCTGTCTCAAGCCGCCAAAAAGGCCCTCGGAAACAATCGCGAACTCCTTGATTCAATCCTCGGCGGCGGTGATGACTATGAGTTACTATTCACGGCAGACCCTAGTTTTGAAGGGATTGCGGCCAGCATAGCTGATAAGAGCGGGGTCGTTCTCACCATGATTGGTGAGGTATCTCAGACCAAAGAGATTCGTCTAATTGACGCGAAAGGGCAAGAATACGCTTCACTTCAAAAAGGATTTACCCACTTTTAATATTACTGAAACCAAATTAGGGTAGAAACAGGAAGTGGATCATTTGTTATAGTGGACTTTCGTTCAATGTTGGTAAAATCAAATGCCTAAAGTTTTAATTATTGCTCTGGCTGTGGTTATTCTACTGGCAGGTGGCGCGGTTACTCTTATGCAGCAAATGGAGCTTGGGCCGTTTGAAAAAGAAGTTGAACTGACGCCCGAGCAAAAAGCGGCGATTGCGGCAGAGATCGCCCGTAAGAAATCCCTCGAACCACCGCGCTATGTCGATCTTGAGCCGCTATTAATACCTATATTTAAAGGCGATACGGTTGTTGCAACCATTCAGCTGCAGATACAGATTGAAACCAGAAAGGGCAATCAATCAAAGATCACCAAACAAATGCCACGGCTCAAAGATGCTTATATTCGAGATTTACACGCCTATATTCCAAGACTTTTACGGAAACAAAAAGACCTCGATATTGCCTCACTCAAACGCCGTCTTTTTGTAATTGGCGAACGTGCTATCGGCAAAGGTCTAATTGATGGTGTTCTTGTTCAGTCGGCGATGAACCGGAAATTACGTTAAAAATAATCACTGAAATATCGGCTGCAAATGCCAAGAATCTATCTGTTGGTTTTCCAGTTGATTTCTGGTGCGCCTTCTGGCATGTTCCCGGCGAAATTTCCACACCCACTTTAAACGGAAGTGTAGGGCAGGGTGTTCTCCCAAATATCACGGTTACAACCAACTAAGGGTTATACGACATGTCTAATGTTTCAATGTTGATCGTCGGTTGCGGCGTCATCGCACTATTATATGGTATTATTGCAATTAAATCTGTCTTGGCAGCACCTGCTGGCAATGAACGGATGCAAGAAATTGCGGCCGCTATCCAAGAAGGCGCCAGCGCCTACCTCAATCGTCAGTATACGGCGATTGCGATTGCCGGTGTTGTTATCGGCATCGTTCTCGGTCTGCTATTAGGCGGATCTGTGGCTATTGGCTTTTTTATCGGCGCCATTCTCTCAGGCGTTGCTGGTTATATCGGCATGAACGTCTCCGTCCGTGCTAACGTCAGAACTGCTGAAGCAGCTCAGTCGGTCGGTCTGGCTGAAGGACTTTCAGTTGCCTTCAAATCAGGTGCTATCACAGGCATGTTGGTCGCTGGTTTGGCTCTGTTGGGAGTTATCGGCTACTGGCTGGTTCTAAAAGGCATGATCGATACTTCGACAAAAGACGGTATGCGTCATGTGTTGGAAGCTCTTGTCGGTCTCGCTTTCGGCGCCTCATTAATTTCAATTTTTGCTCGTCTCGGCGGCGGTATCTTTACCAAAGGCGCTGATGTTGGCTCAGATTTGGTCGGTAAAATTGAAGCCGGTATCCCGGAAGATGATCCGCGTAACGCTGGTGTCATTGCAGATAACGTTGGCGACAATGTCGGTGACTGTGCCGGCATGGCAGCCGACCTTTTTGAAACCTACGTTGTAACGGTTGTTGCGACCATGTTGTTGGCAGCGGCATTCTTTACGGGTGCGGCTCAAGAAGCCATGATGACTTTTCCATTATTAATTGGTGCGGTTTGCATCATTGGTTCAGTTGCCGCAACGTTTTTTGTAAAACTCGGCGCAAGCAATTCAATTATGGGTGCCTTGTACAAAGGCTTTTTCGCCAGTGCGATTATCTCCGCCATCCTTATTGCCGTTGTCATCAATTGGCAATTTGGCTTTGACGGTAAGTTTTCCGCCAATGGCCTCTCTATCACAGGCATGGATCTGTTTATTTCTGCTTTGGTCGGTTTGGTCGTAACAGCTTTGATCGTTTGGATCACCGAATATTATACCGGCACTGAATATCGTCCGGTTAAAAGTGTTGCTGCTGCATCCGAAACCGGTCATGCCACGAACATCATTCAAGGTATTGCTGTATCGATGGAAGCGACCGCTTTACCGGTTATCGTTATTTGTGCCGGTATTATTGTGGCGTTTTTGACTGCTGGTCTGTTTGGCCTGGCCATTGCCGCAACATCGATGCTGGCTTTGGCTGGCATGGTTGTTGCCCTTGACGCTTTTGGCCCTGTGACCGATAACGCCGGCGGCATCGCTGAAATGGCTGATCTGCCGGAAGAAGTTCGTAAAACTACCGATGCTCTGGATGCTGTCGGAAATACGACCAAAGCCGTCACCAAAGGCTATGCCATTGGTTCAGCTGGTTTGGCTGCCTTGGTTTTGTTTGCCGCATATACGGCTGACTTGAACCTGCTGTTCCCGAACCTGAAAGTGACGTTCTCGCTGAGCGACCCATTTGTCGTGGTCGGCTTGTTCATCGGTGGATTAATTCCTTTCTTGTTCGGCTCCATGGGCATGATGGCCGTAGGCCGGGCAGGTGGCGCGATTGTTGAAGAGGTTCGCCGTCAGTTCAGGGAAATCCCGGGTATCATGGAAGGCACCGCAAAACCAGAATATGGCAAATGCGTTGATCTGCTGACCAAAGCAGCTATCAAAGAAATGATTTTGCCGTCTATCCTGCCGATTGCCGCACCATTCGTCATTTACTTTGTGATTAATGCCATCGCCGGTCAGGCTGCAGCATTTGCCGCGCTTGGCGCCTCTTTGATGGGGGTGATCGTTACCGGCCTGTTTGTCGCTTTGTCGATGACCTCAGGTGGCGGTGCTTGGGATAACGCCAAAAAATACATCGAAGACGGCAATCACGGTGGTAAAGGCTCAGAAGCCCACCACGCTGCCGTTACGGGTGATACTGTAGGTGATCCGTACAAAGATACGGCAGGGCCGGCTGTTAACCCACTCATCAAAATTATGAATATTGTAGCTATTTTGCTGCTGGCAATTCTTGCTGCATAACGTAAAATTCAAGTAACTTAAAAGCCCCGCAGGTTCTCCTCCGGGGCTTTTTTTTCGACTGAATTAGATCAAACAGCTATTTGCCAATACCTTCGGTCGGATCAACATCGCTTTCAAAGCGGCCAATATTGCCAAATAATTGTTGTAAAATAGTCATTTCCTTACCTGCCGTCGGTGTCACCCGGTCAACCATCGCAACATCATGACCATCTTTAAGGCCAAGGGATTTGATTTCGCTGACCACACCTTTTTTATCAAAGCGGATAATAACGACCTTTCGTTCTATGACATCAGGTTCAAAAAAAGCCCGTGTCTCGGTCCGCTCACTGATGTAATACCAGCTCTCGCCTTGAAATGGAGCGACGCTTGAAGGTGAACCAATAAGATCAACGACACCCCGTTTATTAACCTGACCCACTTCTATATTTGCCAATAAATCCGGATCAGGCAGATTTCCTCGGGTGGCAATGCGGGGCGCGCAAGCGCTGACGGCCAGGACCGCCACACCGGCTACAGCCAGGTGGATTAATTTTCTTTTATTGAAAATATTTGTTTGCATTACTGACAATTTTCTCTCAATTAGCGCTTTAAATGAAAGCATTTAATATTATGCAGTATTATAACACAGTGCATCTGAATTTAGCTAGGTGATGTCTTTTCCAGAGCAGTCTGTCAACAACTGTCTTCTGAGGTGATAAGTATGGGAATACTGGCTTTTCTGGGTTTCAAAAAATTCGACGATGGAGTTTACCGACTCTATGGTCAAATTGTAGCTCAGGCGCGTAATGTGGAATTCTATACCATCCACGGCGTGGCCGATACGGTCAATGGCCGTTTTGATCTCATTTCACTGCATGCCTATATTGTCATGCGCCGCTTAAAGGATATTGGTGAAGAAGGCAGCCAACTCTCACAAGATTTATTCGATATTATGTTTGCTGATATGGACAAAAATATCCGCGAAATGGGTGTTGGTGATTTGAGTGTAGGTAAAAAAATTAAAGCCCTGGCGAAATCTTTTTATGGCCGAATCAAAGCCTATGACGATGGCATTGCGGAAATAGAGGGCGCAACTCTGGCAGATTCATTAAAACGAAATCTGTATCACGATCAAGAACCGGCGGATGAGCAGGTCCAAATTATTGCGGATTATGTTTTACAAGAAATTCAGTTATCAAGTAACTGGGATATTGAGCAATTAAAAAAGGGCTCAATATCTTTTAGTTCCGCACCTGGGCAATGAGAAGGATTTTTAGTGTCGAAAGAAAACGAACGAGATATCTCCACCGAAAGTGGACCAGAGATTACCCCGGAGATATCTCGCCAAATTAAGATCGATGAAATCAAAGGTGATCACCTCGACTTGGTCATCGAGGCGTCTGACCGTGAACGCCAAGCCTTGGCGAAGCGATTTGATTTGATTGAGCTTGAATATTTTACCGCTCACCTCAGCTTTACGATTTCGGTGAACAAAGCCGAAGTGTATCTAAAAGCCAGCTTTTCGGCCCAGGTTACTCAGCGCTGCGTTGTTACGCTTGAACCGGTGCCAGGGGCAATAACAGGGGCGTATAATTGCGTCTACTCGGCGGACGTTGCTCCAGAAGATATTGAAATCATTGATTTTGATTCTGCTACTGAGGACCCGCCGGAAAGCATCGTAGATGGCATGTTTGATGTGGGGGCTATGTTGACGGAACAATTTGGCTTAGAACTTGAACCTTTTCCGCGCTCTCCCAATGCTGACTTTGAAGAATTAAAACAGGCTGCGGGAGACAAATTAGACTCAGGAGAAAGCAATAATCCGTTTGCAGTTTTAAAGAAACTCAAGTAAACGAGTGCCAGAATTCAATCGTGGGAATAAATAGGACCGTTCATTCGGCTTGCCGAAGGATTTAAATTGATTTATGTAGCGTTCCACCGCGATGGAAACTTCCGAATAAACTAGTTTGTATTAGAGAGTAATAGCTATGGCTGTTCCCAAGAAGAAAATATCGAAATCCCGCCGAAATCAGCGCCGGTCGCATGATTCGCTTAGTGCAGCAGCGCAGACCGAATGCTCAAATTGCGGCGAAATTAAGCGCCCACATCATGTATGTGGTTCCTGTGGTCACTATGATGGCCGCGAAGTAGTCGAAATCGATTCCCTCGCATAAACTATTTCATTTGTCAGCAAATCAGCGCACAATTAGATTATTGAGCTAGCTCAAGGAGCACTGCCGTTGACTGACGTGATTACTGTAGCAATAGACGGTATGGGTGGTGACAACGCTCCCGGCATGATCATTGGCGGGATTGATATCGCTTGCTCACGGGCGCCTGATTTAAGGTGTCTGTTGTTCGGCGATGAAAACCAGCTAAAACCGTTATTGGATAATCACCCCAAGGCCAAGGCTGCGGTTGAAATCCGCCATACCACTGATGTCGTAACCATGGATGACAAGCCAACTGCTGCGCTTCGTTCTGGTAAGAAATCGAGTATGCGGCTGGCCATAGATGCCGTTAAAAATGATGAAGCATCGGCTGTTGTTTCAGCGGGTAATACCGGCGCCTTGATGGCGATGGCGACCGTTGTTCTGAGAATGATACCCGGGATTAGCCGGCCGGCGATTGTCACCAGTTTCCCGACCCAGAGTGGCGATTGCGTCATGCTTGATCTTGGTGCAAACATCGAATGCGATGCCGACAATCTGGTTCAATTCGCCGTTATGGGAGAGGTTTTTGCCCGTAACGAATTAGATATAGAGCAACCGTCTATCGGTCTACTCAACGTCGGCACAGAGGGCTTAAAAGGGAACGATTCGGTCAAAAAAGCCGCAGCTATCCTTCAAGATTCAAATTTGCCTATTAAATTCTATGGCTTTGTCGAAGGCGACGATATTGGGAAAGGTACGGTCGATGTTATCGTTACTGATGGCTTTACCGGCAATATTGCGTTGAAAACCGCCGAAGGTACGGCGAAAATGTTTACCTTCTATTTGAAGAAATTTTTAACCGCTAATTTTATTTCGAAGCTTGGAGCAGTAATAGCCCGACCGGCACTAGAAAGATTTCGTGCGCATTTTGATCCCCGGCGCTATAACGGAGCCATGCTTGTCGGTCTAAATGGCGTCTGCGTTAAAAGCCACGGCGGTACTGATGCTTTGGGTTTTGCCCATGCAATTGAGATCGGGGCAAAACTGGTGAGACGGGATTTCAATGCGGTGATCAAGGAGGATCTTGGCCGCCTCATTGCTGATAATCCAGAAACTCCAGAAAATTCTGACAATTCAAATAATTCGGAACCACAATCGGCCACAGCATAAATGAAAATAATTTCCCAATTAGCCGGTTGCGGCTCTTACTTGCCGCAAAATGTCGTCACCAATGATGATTTAGCCAAAAAAGTAAATACCTCTGATGAGTGGATCGTCGCGCGCACTGGTATCAAACAACGCCATTTTGCTAATGATGATGAATACACTTCTGATCTCGCCTTAAAAGCAGCCGAGCGTGCTTTAGAGCACGCTGGTATTGATGGTGCTGAAGTCGATTTAATCGTCGTCGGCACAACCACACCGGACAGGACTTTTCCGGCGACAGCAGTAAGATTGCAAAAACATTTAGGTTGTCGTTCAGGCGCCGCTTTCGATGTACAGGCGGTCTGCTCGGGCTTTGTCTACGCTTTATCTGTCGTCGATAGCATGGTCCGGGCTGGTCAGGCTAAAACAGCCTTAGTCGTCGGTGCAGAAACATTTTCCCGCTTGCTAAATTGGGAAGATCGCACAACCTGCGTGTTGTTTGGTGATGGAGCAGGTGCGGTTGTCGTCAAAGCTGTGGAAGTCGAAGAGCAATCTACCGACGAAGCCGGCATCCTTTCGACCCATATTCACTCAGATGGTAATCTTGAGGAATTGCTTTATTGCGACGGTGGTCCGTCAACAACCCAATCATCTGGCTATGTCACTATGGCGGGCAAAGAAGTGTTTCGCCATGCCGTTACAAACCTTGCTGCGGTCGTTAAGGAAGCTCTCGACGCCAATGGTCTGCAGGACAGTGACATTGATTGGCTAGTTCCGCATCAGGCGAATAAACGCATCATAGACAGCACCGCCAAGAAATTAAAAATGCCGATGGATAAAGTTATTTTGACTGTCGAGGATCACGCTAATACATCAGCGGCGTCAATCCCACTGGCCTTGGATCATGGCGTGCGTGAAGGATTGATCAAACGCGGCGACCTTTTGCTGATGGAAGCGATGGGTGGTGGGTTGACCTGGGGTTCAGCTCTCGTTCGCTGGTAAATCACTAAAGAATGGCAATTTTTTAATCAATTACATGTTAAAAACACGCTCCATCCCATTGATTTAGAAAACTTTCTGACGTAAGCTTGAGATCAAATCCGAAATGAATAAGGGGATGGAAGCCGATGTCCGGAGAGACAATTACCCGATCTCAATTAAGTGAAGCTGTATATCAGGAAGTTGGTTTATCACGTAATGAATCAGCAGACCTGCTGGAATCGGTACTTAATAAAATTTCCAATACTTTAGCCGGTGGCGAATCCGTCAAGATTTCCTCCTTTGGCAGTTTTTCGGTCCGGAGCAAAGGTCAACGGATTGGGCGTAACCCCAAAACGGGCGAAGAAGTTCCAATTTTACCGCGCAAAGTACTGGTCTTCCGACCCTCACAAGTTTTAAAAAGCAAAATCAGCGGCCTCCCGGTCGAGCAACCCAGCCCGCCAACTTTTGGCTCAAGTGAATTTGAATAATTATGGCCCTGGCGACGGAACAACAGCCGTCCGGAGAAACCAGCCGACGGCGCAGCGGTAAATCCGCGACCGCCTTTCGCACCATTAGCGAGGTTTCTAAAGAACTCGACCTGCCGCAACATGTCTTACGGTTTTGGGAAAGCAAATTTCCGCAGATAAAGCCTATGAAACGGGGCGGTGGACGGCGTTACTACCGGCCGGAAGATTTGGTTATGCTGCGGCGCATTCGAGGGCTGCTTTATAATGACGGCTACACCATCAAAGGGGTGCAAAAACTGCTCAAAGAAACCGGCGGTAAAATTGAGGAAGCCGGCGCAGAAATATCGGGCGCTGAAACGGCTTCACTACCAGCCAACAAAGCTGATGAATTGAAAGCCGTCCTCACCGATCTCGAAGATATTAAGAAACTGCTGGCATAATTTTCAAATAATCAGCAAACGATTGCTGTACCGATATCGGCATCGTATATTGCCGAAAATAACTATCGGAGCGTGGCGCAGCCTGGTTAGCGCACCAAGCTGGGGGCTTGGGGGTCGGTGGTTCGAATCCACTCGCTCCGACCATATAAAGAAAAGGGCCTGGCCAAATTGGCTGGGCTCTTTTTTTATGGTAAAATCTTATGAAATAGAGAATAGCACCATTGATTTTCGATCATTACGTGTGCAAAATATTGCCTCAATAGAAAATGCTAAGATAGATGCCATGCCCCGAATATTAGTCGCCTTATTCTTATTTACCTTCTTGACGGCCTGTAATCATGATGCAGCCTACCGAGGGAACCTTGCCTATGCCTCAGGAGACAAAGTAAAGGCCTATGAATATTGGATTCGAGCCGCTGGGGAGGGCGAGGCTTCCGCTCAATACCATCTAGGCTTGGCGTACCACATAGGGGAAGAAGTCAAACAAGATTATAAAAAAGCCCTTAATTGGTATAAGAAAGCTGCGGCGCAAAACTTCCCCATGGCGCTAAATAACCTGGGTGTCCTATTTGCCAAAGGATTAGGTGTCGATAGAGATAGCCGGTTGGCTTTAAAATATTATTATCGCGGCGCCTTAGGCGGCAACGAAATTGCCATGAGAAATATTGGCGACTCTTATCGGCATGGTCTGGGCGGCTTGAGGAGAGACCCAATTCGAGCCTATTTCTGGTTGTCACTGTCAATTAAATACGGTGATGAAAAAGCTATTAATTCACGCAACAAAATAAACTACCAATTTTCGAAAAAAGAGATTTCAGATTTAGAGATGCGGGTGAAAAAATTCGTCGTCACTGAACCTCTCAAGGAAAATTTCTTTCTCATAAAAGAACTTAAATATGATGGCGGTATTTCCGCCTAGTTATTGCTTTTTGGAGTTACATTATGTCCCAGCTTAAATATTCCAGATTTATTTTTTCTTTTTTAGCTGTCATGTTATTCGGAATTTTATTTTATGTGCCCGCCGACGCAGCCGAACGCATCAACGTTGAATATAAACACAGTGAGGTCAGTTTCATCGGCGATGATAGTTTTGTTACAGGTCGTTATACAACAAAACCCTTACCCGATGATCACATATGGGAAGAAATGATTCACTTTACCGGTGGTATCATGAGGTATTATGAACTGCGTCCGGGGTACTTTTATACAGGTGGCAATCAGGGAAAGCATGTGTTTGTCCGAAGCTTTAATAACGTGCCATTTTTTAAGAAAAAGGGCCATTCAATTTCAGAAACTGACATTATCGAGCTATCCAATGAAACTGGAGACTATTATCTAGCTTCATCAGAAAATGAAGATGGCTCTTGTGGCCTCGCCAAACAGTTTTCTGGAGATACCGGCACCTCGGACGGACTTTATCCGGTAGGTACAAAACTTGCTTCCGTTTACTTTTGCCGCAGTAAATCCTGGGGCTCGAAATTCAAACTCAATAAGTTTATCCAGGATATCATGGATCGGGCACGCTATGACGAAGGCAAGCTGAATAAAATGCGGGCGGCGGGGCGAAAGTAGCTCCAAAGAATTCACGCGCATCAAAGCTTTACCTTTCCCAATTTGGCTGAAATATTGAGCCAAAATGGGGAATATAAATGAGCTCTACTGAAATCTGCAAGCTGGACGAAGTGCCGGATAATGATGCCAAAGGCATGGTCGCTGTCGTTGACGGCAAACAACGCAATATTTTTGTTGCCCGCAAAGGCGAGCAAGCTTTTGCTTATCTGAATTGGTGCCCCCACAATCAGGTACTGATCGATCAAATCCCCAACAAATTTTTCAACGCAGATTACAGTTTTATACAGTGCTCCAAGCATGGCGCTTTATTTCAGATTGAGGACGGTCTGTGCGTTGAAGGGCCGTGCGAAGGGGAAAGCTTGAAGCCATTAACTACGTCTGTTGAAAACGGCGTTATTTATTTGGTGGAATAAAACGTGGCCAGAAAACCCGGGAATATTCAGTATTTAAAGGCTGAGAATCCGCTAAATCAACCACAGACTATAGCCGGCGGCACTTTCGTAACTACCGATTTAAACCGAACCCGCAAGCTACTTGAAGAATTTGCCGGGCTTGAATGCACTTTAACGGCCGAGAGAAGGCTGCTGGTGCGGGATTTGGGGCCAAATGGGGCCAAACATCCAAAAGAAGGGGTCTATTGGGCGTTTGAAGTGTCAGAGGTATCGGAAATCATGCATCCACAGCATGTACTCAATCATTGGGGCTTTGACTTGGCAACGCTGGAAGAAGTTGACGCGGCAAACGCTGCAGCACTCGAATTGGCCGCTGAATACGGTATCGCCAAAGTGCAGAAATCTCGAAATATACACGGCGTATACGCCTTTTATTTTCAGGATTTCGATGAAAACTGATGGGAATTTCAATACCGCAAGCCACGCCCGAAGGCACCTGCGCCATGACTGAAAGTATCGTTAAGACAGATATTTTATCGCACGGTACGCTGGATGTTCGTGATGCCGACCAATCAGCCAGGTTTTACACCGAATTCTTAGGTCTCGAAGTACGTCGTAATTCAGCGACTTCAATGTGGATCATCAAGAAAATCGCTGAGCGAAAGGATTTATTTCTGGTTTGCGTTGGCGTTGGTGACAAGCTTAAGGCCCAATCTAGGGATAATCGTTACATATTGGATTTTGCCACCAAAGCTGAAATCCACCGGGCCTATGAATTGGCGCTGGAATATCAAGACACCTATAAAATCTCAACCATAGAGCCGGTTGAAGAAGAAAACGGTCAGTGCACGATGGTGCTCCAAGATCTCGATTTTAATTGGTGGGAATTTAAGTACCAAGCCTGTGCTCAAATCGAGGCCGCCTTTAATCCAAATTGAAGTTAACCACGGCCGCGATAGTTCGGAACGCCCTGATCCGGAATCCACAATTTTTCAGGCGGCTCACCTGTTTGATAAAAAACATCGATCGGCATACCGCCCCGCGGATACCAGTAGCCGCCGATTCTCAGCCAGACCGGCTTGATCTCGTCAACGATCCGCCGGGCGATCGCAACCGTACAATCCTCATGGAAGGCGCCGTGATTTCGGAACGAACCCAGATAGAGCTTAAGTGACTTACTTTCGACAATCTCGGTTGCGGGAACGTAGTCGATAACCAAATGAGCAAAATCCGGCTGGCCGGTGACCGGGCATAGAGAGGTAAACTCAGGACAGGTAAAACGGATCAAATATTGCTCTTCGGACCGCGGATTTGCGACCTTTTCCAGTTTTGCCTGTTCCGGGCTTTCTGGCAGCGCAGAAGAGGAGCCAAGTTGATCTAGATCATCGTAATCTGGCGGCGTCATAGTGTATTATGCCCTATTGAATTGAGACTTATCTGCAACAATATAACGAACTAACCGACCGAAAGTGATAAATATTAGGAGATCGAGCAAATTTCAGGCAAAAAAAAGCCGGCTAGGCCGGCTGAGTTGTGCTCTTGAGGGAACTTGAGATAAATTCATTATGTTAATGTATTCATCTTAAGTTTGTGCATGATGCCATAAGCCAATAGATTGGTCTGTGATCGGCATCACTACTACTAATATTTTTAGAAAATATTTTTTAAATGAGGACTGACCGTGAACGATGACAATTTAGACGATTATAAACTGTTACAGGCTCAAAAGCGTTTTCTCGGCGAAATAGAGCAGGGTATTCGTCTCGCCAACCGCGAACTGATTCATAAAAAGATTCCGGAATTAAACAAAGACAGTATTTTGACGTTTGCCGTCGCCGTTGGCCGGTTACGCGCCAGCTATCTGGAAATGGCTGTCAATATGACTGTTGGCGAACATGGCGATCCACCCGATCAAACCTATATTGATGAACTTCACCGCAAACGCGCGATGTTTGAAGAAGCTAAAATTGGCTTTGATGCCCTTAGAGATGCCATTGAGAAGGGTTATATTGACGTTGAGGACCTGACCTAAAACTACAAAAGTTGTTTTTTAGGCGGGTTTTATAACGAAATCGTAATGAATAAATCTATTTCGTGATTATCTGACGTCCCGAATCGGTCAGCTTACAGACAAGCCAATCGGGTTTAATGGGATTGTTAAACCACGGTTCAACCCAACCTTGTTTCAAACAGCTATTAACCGTCCGCGCACTGATTTTCTGACCATCTTCATCAAACAATGGAAGCTTGCCGCCAGCTTGAGCGAGACCTTTCTCGAGCCATTTGATTTGAGCGCCGGTTGGTTTGCCAGCATGAGTATTTTCAACTTGCGTCTGTACGTCCACAGCCTGCCCTCCGTTGAACGATAACGAATGAATTTTCTCGCATTTTAAATTAAAATGATCAAAACTCCAAATCTCAATTTATTGGAACAAATTTTATGACGGCAAAATTGATCTATGTGACCGCAGGATCAAAGGCAGAAGCTGAAGCAATTGCCTCCCAAGTGGTCGAGCAACGACTCGCGGCCTGCGCAAATATTTTGGGTGAGGCGACGTCGATTTACTGGTGGGAAGATAATCTTAACAAAGACAGCGAGACCGTCTTTATACTCAAAACGACAGCCGAACTGGCAGATCAAGCCGTCGCAAAAGTTATCGAACTTCACAGTTACGATTGCCCTGCTGTGGTTGTTTTAGATATTGAGAAAGGCAACTCAGAGTTTTTAAAGTGGATTGATAATAATACATTATAACTAATTGAAAATATTTGTAATAATTAAAAAAATATAGAAAATACTTTAAGATAAATTAACATTCAAAAGTTACAGACGCGGCGGCCTGAGCGGCAATACCTTCACCTCTGCCGGTGAAGCCCAATTGCTCGGTTGTGGTGCCCTTTACGTTTACCTGCTCGGTGGATAAATTCAGAATCCTGGCAATATTCTGCTGCATTTTCTCCCGGTGCGGACCGATTTTCGGGGTTTCGCAAATGATCGTCAGATCGACATTTTCGACGTGCCCACCACGGTCAGAAATCTCCTTACCCGCCCGGGCTAAAAAAATTTCTGAGGCAACATTCTGCCATTGGGGATCACTCGGCGGAAAAAACAATCCGATATCTCCAGCACCAGCCGCCCCCAATAAGGCATCGGTCAATGCATGTAAGGCGACATCGGCATCTGAATGTCCGGCCAGCGATTTATCAAACGGGATTTCGATGCCACATAAAATAACAGCATTACCGTCCGTAAATTTATGGACGTCAAATCCGGTTCCAACTCTGGTTTGACGATTTCCTCCACCTTCATCTGCACCAAGTTGTTTTTCGGCGCGAGCCAGATCTTCAGTTGTCGTAATTTTAAAATTGTCTTCACTGCCTTGAACAATTTCGACGGCGATGCCCTCGGCCTCGGCAATTGCCGCATCATCGGTTAAATTCTGCCCCGAAAGCGCCTGATGTGCCTCTAGTATTGTATTAAAATCAAAGGCTTGAGGTGTTTGCGCCCGCCATAAATGAGCGCGATCAACTGTGTCCTGAATGACATTATCAGCGCTGCGTTTAAGAGTATCGGCGACCTGAACCCCCGGTATGGCCGCTTTTGCGCCATTTTTCAGCGCCGCCAGTAAACGGTCAATGGTCTGGTGATCGATAAACGGGCGCACGGAATCATGAATGAGCACGTATTTGGGGGCTAATTCGGCCAGACTTTCCAACCCCAGGCGCACCGAATCCTGACGTTCAACCCCGCCATAAACCGGTTCCGGTAGTGTCAATTTGCCAATTGATTCGCGGTATAAGTCCTCATCATCCGGGTGAATGACGGCCCGGACTTCGCTTATACCGGGATGCGAGGCTAAAACCGCAGCAGAACGTGCCAGTAAAGATACTCCCATGATTTCAATGTATTGCTTAGGGATTTCGCCACCAAACCGGTGTCCGCGGCCTGCTGAGACGATCAAGGCGACACAATCTGGCGATAAGTCTTGCGGCGAATTCATTATGTTTGTTTGTCCCAGGTCAATTAGATTACTATCGGAAAGCTATATTCTCGAATACGTGACTATCCTGTATTCTGAAACAAGCTAGAATAGCACGGCAATTTTGCAAGTTTTTTGCGGTAATAATACAATATGGAACTAACCCTCTTAAAAATAACGGCGCTTATTGCGCTCATTCCGGCATCTTTGCTGACTTTTCGCCGGGTGCCGCAAAAGGATGCCGTCTACTGGTCTGCTTTGGTCGTCGCTTTGTGCGGCACGCTTGCCTGGGTTTATGTCCGCCAATCCGCCGGCTGGCATACAGGGCTTTCAACCGCACTCTGGCTAACGGTTGCAGCCTGTCTCGTGCTTTATACCGGCATCGCCTATTTTTCCGAAGATGCCTGGCGTTTAACGGCGATTTTATTTCCGTATCTGCTTATTCTCGGTATTTTGGCGACAATTTGGAGCCAGGTGCCCGAACGTCCGTTCACCAGTGGCGCACCTGTGGTCTGGATCAGTACTCATATTGCAGTTTCTGTCGCGACTTATGCCCTCATTACATTAGCCGCTGTAGCAGCTTTAGCCGCAACTTTGCAGGGCCGTGCCATCAAAGCCAAAAAACGCACCCGGCTTTCACGCTTATTACCGTCAATTGCCGGCAGTGAAGGGCTGTTGGTGAGATTACTCATCGCCAGTGAAATTATCCTGGCCATTGGTTTGGTCACCGGTATTGCGACGCTTTACCTCTCCACGGGCCAGTTCCTGACGTTTGACCATAAAACGACCCTGACGCTCGGTGTCTTTATCGTTGTCGCGGTGATCCTATTTATACATTTCCGCACCGGAATCCGTGGCCGGGCCGCTACCCGCATTGTCCTGCTGGCCTATTTACTGCTGACCCTTGGCTATCCGGGGGTTAAATTCGTCACGGATATTCTGCTCGCTTAGTGAGCATTTCTGCGCTTTTTCCAAACTTAATCATTGCGTTTTATGCCATTTTGCCTAATAAGTATGCAAAATTCAGGACAAACGTGAAATGACCATCAAAATTGGCTCAATTGAGCTCGAAAATAACGTCATTTTAGCCCCGATGTCCGGCGTATCTGATATGCCGTATCGCCGGTTGGCCAAGCGTTTTGGCGCCGGTTTGGTAATTTCAGAGATGATCGCCAGCCAGGCAATGATCTATGCCAATCGTAAAACCATGAAAATGGCGAGCAATTGCGCGGAAGAATTTCCGATGGCGGTTCAACTTGCAGGTTGCGAGCCTGAATTGATGGCCGAAGCGGCACGTCTCAATGCCGATCGGAGAGCGGCTATTATCGACATCAATATGGGTTGCCCGGTTAAAAAAGTTACCAAGGGACATGCAGGCTCAGCCTTGATGAAAGATGAGAAGCTGGCGGGTGAAATTATCAACGCAGTCGTCAAAGCCGTTGATTTACCGGTTACTTTAAAAATGCGTACCGGCTGGGACGATCAGAACCGCAACGCACCGACTTTGGCTAAAATTGCCGAAGATGCCGGCATTCAAATGCTGACAGTTCATGGCCGAACCCGCAATCAGCTTTATAACGGCTCGGCAGATTGGCGCTTTATCCGTAAAGTTAAAGAAGCCGTCAGTATTCCGGTAATCGGTAATGGTGACGTTACAGAAATAGAAGATGCGACAGCTTTGCTTGAGCAGTCTGGCGCTGATGGAGTGATGATTGGCCGCGGCACCTATGGGCGGCCCTGGTTCATCGGTCAAGTGCTGCACTATCTGAAAACAGGTGAACACTTGCCTGATCCCGTGATGTCCCAGCAATATAAAATTGTGACAGAGCATTATGATGAACTCTTAAAGCATTATGGCGAGGAGCGGGGGCTTAGAACCGCCCGCAAACATATCGGCTGGTATAGCAAAGGCCTGCCGGCATCAGCAGAATTCCGCGGCAAATTTAATAATATTGATAACGTCAAAGAAGCCAAAGCGGCACTGGATGATTTTTACCAGCCTTTGCTTGAACGCCAAGCTGCCTAAATACTGAAAAAGAGATCACGATGCCGCTTAACGGAAATGCTCTCGATACCAATACAGAGAACATCTTAAATGCTCTCGATTCTTCAATTGTGGTGATCGACGATGCCGGCTGCATAGATTACCTCAACAGTGCCGGTGAGCAATTTTTTGCCGGTAGTTTGGCGCAATTAAAAGGGCACAGCATCAACGAATTGCTGCCGCCGGATAGCCCGCTAACGACTTTGATCAAGCAAGTTCAAGAATCCGGCAGTGGTGTCTCAGATTATGGCTTAATGCTCGATACTCCACGCATTGCCAAGCAGTTGGTCAATGTTCAGGTGACGCCACTGGCTGACCAGCCGGGCTTCGCGATTTTAACAATTTTCGAACGCTCCATTGCTGATAAAATTGACCGCCAGTTAACCCACCGCAATGCCGCCCGCTCAATTACGGCCATGTCGGCGATGCTTGCCCATGAAGTTAAGAACCCGCTATCTGGAATTCGAGGTGCGGCGCAATTACTGGAGCAGGGCATGGATCAAGCCGATCAGGAACTAACCCGCCTGATATGCGATGAAACTGACCGTATCTGTGCGCTGGTAGATCGCATGGAAGTGTTTTCGGACCGGCGACCGCTGGAACGCGCACCGGTGAACGCTCATAAAGTATTGGAGCGGGTTCGCCAGATCGCCCAAAATGGCTTTGCCAAAAAAATCCGCATCACCGAGGAATATGATCCATCTTTACCCTCAATTGACGGCAATCATGATCAATTGGTCCAAATATTTCTGAATTTAGTGAAAAATGCCGCCGAAGCGGTAAGCAGTTCAAACGGCGAAATTGTCTTAAAAACAGCGTATCAGCATAGCGTCCGCTTTGCCGTTCCCGGCAGCACATCGCGAACTCATTTGCCGTTGGTTATCAGTATTCAGGACAATGGCGATGGCATTCCCGCCGATCTGCAGGACCATTTGTTTGATGCCTTCGTAACCTCTAAGCCCAAAGGTTCCGGTCTGGGTTTGGCTTTGGTTGCCAAGATGGTAGACGATCATGGCGGTGTCATAGAATTTGACAGCCAGCCCGGTAAAACAGTTTTCCGCGTTATCCTGCCGATGTCGACGGAAACCGCTGAGCAAGATTAGGAGTAAGCAGCTTGAGCAACGCAACAGTATTAGTCGCCGATGATGATGGCGCCATACGCACGGTCCTCAATCAGGCCCTCGGCCGCGCCGGGTATGATGTCAGAACCACCAGTAATGCCGCGACTTTGTGGAAATGGGTGAGTGAAGGCGAGGGCAACTTGGTCATAACCGATGTGGTTATGCCAGACGAAAACGGTCTCGATCTATTACCCCGCATCAAAAAAATCCGACCGGAACTGCGTGTCATCGTTATGAGTGCCCAAAATACGCTTATGACAGCCGTCAACGCGACGCAGCGAGGCGCTTTCGAATATCTGCCAAAGCCATTTGATCTAAATGAGCTTTTAAATGTTGTCGAACGCGCTCTTCAAGCGGCGCAAGAGAATGCCAATGAGCCAAGTTTCGAAGATTCAGATGATGAAACACTCCCGTTAATTGGCAGATCTCCAGCCATGCAGGAGGTTTACCGAACGTTGGCTCGCCTGATGGCAACTGATCTGACGGTATTGATCACCGGCGAATCTGGCACAGGTAAGGAACTCGCCGCGCGTGCTCTTCATGATTACGGAAATCGCAAAAATTTCCCATTTGTGGCAATAAATATGGCGGCAATTCCCCGCGAACTAATCGAAAGTGAGTTGTTCGGCCATGAAAAAGGGGCCTTTACGGGCGCCACCGCCCGCTCAACGGGCCGTTTTCAGCAGGCCGAGGGCGGCACTTTATTTCTCGACGAAATCGGCGACATGCCGGCCGAAGCGCAAACCAGGCTTTTGCGTGTTCTTCAGGAAGGAGAATATACGACGGTCGGCGGCAAAACCGCTATTCGGACAGATGTTCGCATTGTTGCCGCTACTCATCGGGATTTAACTCAATTGATCCGTCAGGGGTTGTTCCGGGAAGATCTTTATTATCGTTTAAATGTTGTCCCGATAAGAATGCCGCCGCTTAAAGAACGGCGCGAAGATATTCCGGAATTGGTAAAGCATTTTCTTGCTCAATCAACGGAAGAGGGCTTGCCATGGAAGATGGTTGATGGCCAAGCCTTGGAACGCTTACAAGGCTATCAATGGCCCGGCAACGTCCGTGAACTGGAAAATCTGGTCCGGCGTTTGGCGGCGCTATACTCCCAGGAAACCATCGGCATCGATGTCATAGAAGCTGAATTGTCAGAAGCCGGTCCCGCAATTAGTGAAGAACGCAAAAGCAACGGTATAGGTGAAGCGGTCGAGGGTCATCTGAAGGATTATTTTTCTGCTCATGCCGGCGAGTTGCCGCCGGCGGGATTATATGAACGTATATTGAAAGAGGTCGAACGACCGCTCATCGCTCTTACTTTAGGGGCAACACGCGGCAATCAATTAAAGGCAGCGGATTTACTCGGCCTCAACCGCAACACCCTTCGTAAGAAAATTCGTGACTTGAATATCCCGGTTACCCGAACACCTAAATAATATGTTAGCGATCAATCGAATAAAGTTCTGTTAGATTAAAAATTATTGCTATTGGTTATTAGTAAATGAGTGAGCAAACGGTTAATATTGGCGCGACAGGAAATCTCCAGACTTTTCGCAGTTTGGTGAAACGTCTGCGCCTGACACGTATTCTGGTGGTTATCATCTCGGTTGCTTTGCTTGTTTCAGGTCTTGCGACCATCTCAGTGTTGACGGATTTTTCACCGCTGGATTCTAATCTCACGACCGTCATTGCACTGTTAAATCTCGATTTGGTATTGGCACTGTCGCTGGGCGCTTTGCTGGCAAGACGGCTGGTTGCCGCTTGGATTACCAAGAAATACGGCTCTGCCGGCTCACGCCTGCATATGAAAATGGTTGTCTCTTTTGGGCTCGTGGCCATCATTCCGGCCCTGCTGGTTGTTGTGTTTCTCGGATTATTCCTCAATTTCGGCATGGAAACCTGGTTCAGCGATCGAGTGAGAACAGCTGTCAATGCTTCGACCGTCGTTGCACAGTCTTATCTGCGGGAGCACCAGAAAAATATCCGTGGCGTTGCTTTGGCAATGGCCAATGATATCAATCGGGCGGCTCCCCGGTTGCGTCAAAATCCCCGGCTGTTTGCCAATATTGTCACCGCTTTCGCCAATGTGCGGGAGCTCTCTGAAGCGGTCGTCATCAACAGTAGCGGCCGCACCCTGGCGCGCTCGCAACTAAGCTTTTCACTGGGCTTTAATTTTGCATCGGGTGATTTATTGAAGGGTGTGTTAAATAGCCGCCCGGGCGAAGTTTTTATTATCGAGAACCGTAATGACAACGTTGTACGGGCCGGTGTGAAACTAGAAGCCTTCGTTGATGCTTATTTGCTGATAGGACGATTTATTGATGCCCAAGTCTTGGAGCATGTTTCACAAACGACGGGTGCCGCAAATCAATACGCCTTGCTGGAAAAAAGCCGTGACAATTTGCAGATCAAATTCCTCTTTGTTTTTGCCCTGGTAGCCTTTTTGCTGCTGCTGGCGGCGATCTGGATTGGCTGGTCTATCGCCTCAACCATTTCAACTCCAATTGGCGGGTTAATTGATGCCGCTGACCGTGTGCGCCAGGGCGATCTTTCGGCCCGGGTTGATACTGAAAATACGAGAGACCGGGACGAGGTCGGTATTCTGAGCCGGTCGTTTAACCGTATGACGGAACAACTTGATAATCAACAGCAAGGGCTGATTGAGGCCAACCGCCAGTTGGATGAACGCCGCCGCTTTACGGAAGTTGTGTTGTCAGGCGTATCTGCCGGTGTGATTGGGCTCGACCGCGAGGGTAGAGTGCATTTACCCAATCGTTCAGCTTCGGAGTTATTATCTATTGACCTTGATCAGCATGTCGAAAAACCGCTTGGCGATTGTGTACCGGAAATGGCCCATTTACTGGACCAAGTCATCTCGAACCCAAATCGTAATGCTCAAGGGGAAATAAAGGTTGCGCGGGAAGGGCGCCAGAGAGTTCTCATCGTCTCCGTCGCTGCTGAAAAAATTGAGCAGGAAATTATCGGTTACGTCGTAACCTTCGATGATGTCTCTGAGCTCCTGTCAGCTCAGCGCAAAGCTGCCTGGGCAGATGTCGCCCGTCGCATTGCGCATGAAATAAAGAACCCTCTCACACCAATCCAGCTTTCGGCTGAGCGGCTCAAGCGCAAATACAAAGATGAAATTACATCTGATCCAGAAACTTTCTTTATGTGCACCGATACAATCGTGCGCCAAGTCGAAGATATTGGCCGCATGGTCGATGAATTTTCTTCCTTCGCCAGGATGCCTCAACCAGAGTTGAAAGAGGTCAATCTATATGATCTCTGCAATCAATGCTTATTTTTGGAGCGCAACCGCTACCCTGACATTAATTACGAAACCATTATGCCAATAGATGCGGTGATGGCGAATGTCGATCGCCAGCAAATAAGCCGGACTCTCACCAATGTGCTTAAGAATGCCGCTGAATCGATCGCCGCTAATATAGCGGACGGCACCGAAACTTCAGGCCAGATCATCTTGGCACTCGATGAGCGTGAGGAAAAAATCATCATTTACATTTCCGACAACGGCAAAGGTTTCCCGGAAGAGTTACTGGATCGAATTACCGAGCCGTATGTAACAACCAGAGATCGCGGCACTGGATTGGGACTAGCAATTGCAACAAAAATAATGGAAGATCACAACGGTGAGATTTTACTGCGTAATTTAGACACAGGCGGGGCTCAAGTTACTCTCATTTTCAATAAATCTACTGGTCAATAAAAACAGTTCATAATGAACAGCGAGAATCCTTTTCAAATGCTACAGGCGAAGTGTTAGTAAGTTTATGGCGCACGATATTTTAATCGTCGATGACGAAGCGGATATCCGCATGCTGACGGCGGGTGTACTGGAGGATGAAGGCCACGAAACCCGTGAAGCTCGTGACAGTACAGCTGCGCTCGCTGAAATTGAAGCGCGGCGACCAAATCTAGTGCTGCTTGATATCTGGCTTGAAGGCAGCCAGCTCGACGGCATGGAAATTCTGGAGACCATTTGCACCGTTCATCCGGAAGTACCGGTCGTCATGATGAGCGGACACGGTAATATCGAAACCGCGGTTTCTGCTATCAATCTTGGGGCATTTGATTTTATTGAGAAACCGTTCACTTCTGATCGCATGATCCTGGTCGTCAATAGGGCAATTGAAAATGCCCGATTGAAACGTGAGAACGCAGAACTAAGAAAACGCGCGGGTGGTGAGGTCGACTTAATCGGAGAGTCAAATTCAATTAGCCAATTGCGCCAATCGATTGACCGGGTTGCCAGCGCCAATAGCCGGGTGCTGATCACCGGTCCGGCGGGGTCGGGCAAGGATGTCGTAGCGCATTTGCTGCACAAAAATTCAACGCGCTCAAGCGGCCCGTTTATTTCCTTGAATTGCGCCACCATGCAACCGGATAATTTTGAAATTAGCCTGTTTGGCGTTGAAACAACGGGTGATGGACGCTCGCCTCGGGAAATTGGAACCTTTGAGCAAGCTCATAACGGCACGCTATTTCTCGATGAAGTTGCAGATATGCCGCTGGAAACCCAAGGCAAAATCGTCCGCGTATTGCAGGAGCAAACCTTTCAACGCGTCGGCGGGGCAACCCGTATCGATGTCGATGTCCGTGTTATTGCCGCTTCGTCAAAAGCTCTCGCAGAGGAAATGAATGAAGGCCGGTTCCGCGAAGACTTATTTTACCGCCTCAGCGTCGTGCCAATTGAGATTCCGCCGCTCCGCGATTACCGCGAAGATATTCCCTCGCTGGCCGAGTTTTTTATGACCCAGATGGCGCAAGCAACAGGGCGGCCATCACGCATTTTCTCCGAAGAGGCCATTGCCACTCTTCAAGCCTATGCCTGGCCAGGAAATGTGCGGGAATTGCGTAACGTCGTTGAGCGCGTGCTTATCATGGCGCCGGGTGATGCGGATGAAGCCATTCGCTCAGAGATGATACCGGCGGAAATTACATCTGTCGGACATCAATCTGATTCTGGCCTGGATAGCACTGAATTTATGGGGCTGCCCTTGCGCGAGGCACGGGAAATTTTTGAACGAGAATATCTTGGTGCACAAGTCAGCAGATTTGGCGGCAATATCTCAAAAACGGCTTCCTTTGTCGGTATGGAGCGCTCGGCCCTGCACCGGAAACTAAAATCGCTTGGTCTCCAACGGGATGATCGCGCCAGGGCAGCCAATGACTAATTCTTTGAGCATCTGAAATCCCTTCATATTTTATTTAACAGTTTTGTTATAATGGGAAAATTATGAAAGTAATTATCTGCGGCGCTGGGCAAGTTGGTTTCAACATTGCCCGCTATTTGGCTCAAGAAGACAATGAAGTCACTGTCATTGACCAATCGGCTGAATTGACGCGCAAGATTAGTGACACCTTAGATGTGAAAGCTATACATGGTTTGGCGTCACACCCTAATGTGCTGGCTCAAGCCGGGGCTGCGGATGCTGATATGCTCATCGCCGTGACCCAGGCTGATGAGGTTAATATGGTGGCCTGTCAGGTTGCCCATTCACTTTTTGAAGTGACAACTAAAATTGCGCGTATTCGCCAACAGGGCTATCTCGAAGATAAATGGGCTAATCTTTACTCGCGGGATCACATGCCGATTGATGTGGTGATTTCTCCCGAATTGGAAGTCGCCCGGGCCGTTGCACGGCGCCTCAGGGTTCCAGGCGCTTTTGACATGATTTCTTTGGTTGACGATAAGGTAAAATTGACCGGTGTACGATGTGGCGATGATTGCCCGATTGTTAACACACCACTGCGCCAACTTACTCAGTTATTTCCCGATCTCAATATTACCATTGTCGGTATCGTGCGGGATAACACGCCGATTATTCCAACCGCAGACGACCATATGCTGCCGGGTGACGAAGTGTATTTTGTTGCCGATAGCTCCCATATCGAGCGCGCCATGGCGGTCTTTGGCCATGAAGAATCCGAGGCTCGACGCATGGTAATTTTTGGCGGCGGTAACATTGGTGAATTTTTAGCCGGCGAAATTGAAACCAATCATCCATCAGTTAATCTCAAAGTCGTCGAAAACGGCAAGTCCCGGGCAGAACAGGTGGCTCGCTCCTTAAAGCGCTCGGTTGTTTTGCAAGGCTCGGTTCTCGATACCGAAATTCTTGAAGAAGCCAATGTCGCCAATGCCGAAGCCGTTGTCGCTGTCACCAATGATGATGAAACAAATATTCTTGCTTCTTTGCTGGCTAAGCGTTTCGGTGCACAGCGTGCGATTACCTTGATCAATAGCGCGACCTACATGCCGCTAACACCATCGCTTGGCATCGATGTTGTTGTCAGCCCCCGCAACATAACGGTTTCGACAATTCTTCAGCATGTCCGGCGCGGTCGTATTCATTCAGTTCACACTATTCGCGATGGCTTCGGTGAAATTATCGAAGCCGAAGCTATGGAAACGTCAGGTTTGGTCGGTGTGCCATTGAAAGAGACCGAGCTCCCAGATAAGGTTTTGGTCGGCGCAATTGTACGCGAAGACGAGATCATCGTCCCCCGCAGTGATAGTATTATTCAAGTCAATGACCGGGTCGTGCTGTTTGCGGCAGCTGAAGCGGTCCGCGAGGTTGAGAAAATGTTTTCCGTCCGCCTCGAATATTTTTAACGGTTTATCATGCCAAGAATTGCCTATGTTAATGGTCGTTATTTGCCGCACCGGCACGCCAGCGTCCACATCGAAGATCGTGGTTTTCAGTTCGCAGATGGTGTCTATGAAGTCATCGCTATCACCGATGGCGTATTGGTCGATATTGAGCCCCATTTAGACCGGCTTAATCGTTCCTTGGGAGAATTAAATATCCCGTGGCCGGTTTCACGCCGGGCCTTTGGTTTAATCTTGCGCGAAGTCATTCGGCGCAATCGGGTTATGAATGGAAGTATTTATCTGCAAATTACCCGTGGCGTGGCGCTCAGGGATTTCGCTTATCCCGAGGGATTAAAACCAAGCTTAGTGATTTATGCCAGAAGCACGAAAAAGGCCACAATCCAATCGGCAAGCCAAGGTCATGCCGTGGTTTCTCAACCAGATATCCGCTGGACGCGCTGCGATATCAAGACTGTTTCGCTTCTACCCGCTGTTTTAGCGAAACGCGCGGCTGCGGAGGCCGGCGTTGCCGATGCCTGGTTTGTTGATGAAGAGGGCATCATTACTGAAGGCACGTCTTCCAATGCCTGGATTGTCACACCGGACAAAGAACTTCTTACCCGGCAAATTGATAATCTTATTCTTTCCGGTATCACGCGTCTGACAATTTTAAAATTAGCCGAAGCAGCCGGACTGACTTTCACTGAACGGCCGTTCTCCCTTAAAGATGCAAAGCAAGCTACTGAAGCCTTTACGTCCAGCTCAACGGCTTTGGTAAAGCCGGTCATTGAAATAGATGGCGTCCAAATCGGCGATGGTCAGGCGGGGCCCATCACCCGGCAACTTATCGAGCACTATCTAAATTACATGGACAATCCATCTTGACCGAGCAGATCAATTTTCCGGAAGCAATTATATTTGATTGGGATGATACGCTGGCAAGTAACTGGCAATCCATTCATACCGCGCTGAATGCCACACTAACAGCCATGGATCAGGAGCCCTGGTCGATCGAAAAAACCCGCGCCAATGTTCATCGCGCGCTACGAGAAAGCTTTCCTGCAATGTTTGGAGATCGTTGGGAGGAGGCGGCTGATATTTTCTACACCCATATCCGCACAAACCATCTCGATACATTGGTCAGTTTGGATTATGCTGCCGAGCTCTTAGAGCTAATCTCGGCTACCGGTATAATGCTCGGCATTGTCAGCAATAAAACCGGTTATTTATTGCGTGCTGAATGTGACCATTTGGGCTGGACCAAGTATTTTACCAATATAGTTGGTGCTCAAGATGCCGTAAAAGATAAACCGGCACCGGACCCAATTTATCTGTGTCTAAAAGGCACCGACATTAAACCAGGCAAGAATACTTGGTATGTTGGCGATGCGCCGACCGATTTGGAATGTGCCCATAACGCTAATCTTACAGGCGTTCTAATTAAAGATTCGGATATCACGCCCGCTTATGAGAAATTTCCTCCTCATCATCACTTCGAAAACCTCAACAAAATGGCTGTTTTTCTCAGCACCTTGAAACAAAGCCTTTCAAAGTAATTAGAGCAGTGTAATATACACGCTGGAAGGGCGGTTAAACGAACCTCCAATAAAACTAAATAAAAACAGTCAAAAAAAGGGGGATATACCCATGGCTGAAAAATCACAAAACGTTCAAGACGTATTTCTGAATCACGTTCGTAAAAGCAAGAATCCAGTCACTGTATTTTTAGTTAACGGCGTAAAGCTGCAAGGTATTATCACCTGGTTTGATAATTTCTCGGTTTTACTGCGTCGGGACGGTCATACTCAACTGGTTTACAAACATGCGATATCTACGGTGATGCCGTCTGGTCCGGTTCAGCTTTTTGAGCCTGAAACCAAAGACCTTGATGAAGAAGCCACCGCTGACGCCGAGTAGCTTGGGCGTAATTTGAGCTGGAATTCTGCCGATGAAACGCGACCAACAACCGGTCGCTGCCTCGTCCTTCATCCGTTGTTAAAATTACCAGGAAGCGATAGCTCCGGTAACGGTAGCGCTTTGCGCGATCCGGAAGGGCGCTTGGAAGAAGCCACCCGGTTGGCCGAAGCAATTGAACTTGAAATCCATCATGCTGAAATTGTTGCAGTCAATCGCCCGAAACCGGCGAGCTTGCTTGGCGGTGGAGCCGTGGAAAGGCTTGAGGGTTATATCGCACATCACGATATTGAGGTCGTCGTTATGGATGCGGCTTTAACGCCGGTGCAGCAGCG
Organism: uncultured Rhodospirillaceae bacterium; assembly: GCA_964566055.1. Lineage (GTDB taxonomy): Bacteria > Pseudomonadota > Alphaproteobacteria > Rhodospirillales > UBA2165 > TMED23. The sequence continues at coordinate 57,048 of CAZMHI010000003.1, read as the reverse complement.
CAATCTGGAACAAGCCTGGAAAGCCAAAGTCATCGACCGCACTGGGCTTATTCTGGAGATATTTGGCGCTCGCGCCCGCACCAAGGAAGGCACACTCCAGGTCGAACTGGCGGCACTCAGCTATCAGCGCTCGAGACTGGTGCGATCCTGGACACATCTTGAGCGTCAACGCGGCGGCTTTGGCTTTATGGGTGGCCCTGGTGAACGTCAGATCGAAGCGGATCGCCGCATGATTGATGAGCGCATCACTAGTCTCAAACGCCAATTGAAAGATGTCCGGAGAACCCGCCAGCTCCACCGCGAAGCCCGCCAGCGTGTGCCTTATCCGGTGGTTGCCTTGGTTGGCTATACAAATGCCGGCAAGTCTACTTTGTTTAATTCACTCAGCAATGCCGAGGTGGTTTCAGAGGATCAGCTATTTGCCACGCTGGACCCGACAATGCGCAGTATGAAACTGCCATCTGGCCGGGAAGCGATTTTGTCAGATACCGTTGGCTTTGTTTCGGATTTGCCACACGAACTCGTCGAAGCCTTTCGGGCAACACTTGAAGAAGTACAGGAGGCTGATCTATTGCTGCATATTCGTGACATTTCTCACAATGACACAGCAGCCCAAAAAGAAGATGTCGATCAGGTTTTAAAGAATTTAGGCGTTACCGAGGATAGTGAATTTGCCAAGACATCGCCAATACCACTGATAGAAGTCCTTAATAAATCTGATTTATTAACTGCGGAAGAGCGCGATATTCAGATCACGCGTGCTAATCGCCAAAACGATCAAATGATATTAGTCTCGGCGCTTACGGGAGATGGCTTTGCTTCACTTTTAAAAGCAGTCGATGATCGATTAACTGCACGGCGTCAGGAAGTTACTCTAAAAGTGAAATGGGAAGAGGGAGCTCTGCTGGCCTGGCTTTACGACCGTGGTGAAGTAGTTGAACGTCATGATAAAGAAGAATGGGTCGAACTAAAAGTTAGATTAGAGCCTGAAGATATTGCCCGCTACGAGCAAAGGAAAATTACACACTGAAGCTTTTATTCAGGGTTACTCGTCGCATCCTTCAGAAATTCTCTAAATGTTTTCAACAAAGACATATCTAGGCCATCCGTCATTTCTGACATGATTCCAAGTGCTTTTTCCGGGTCCATGGCTGGCTTATATACTCGCCGATCCGTCAGTGCACTATAGATATCAACGATTGATCCCATCCGTGCCAGGATATTCAGATCTTTACCTTCGAGGCCGAGTGGGTAGCCAGAGCCATCAAGTTTTTCATGATGTTGCAGGGCGATAATTTCCACGCCAATGGTGATATCGTTCGCTTTGCCGAATATTTCTTTCGTGTGATCAACGTGAGTTTTCATTATTTCAAACTCGGCTTCTTCAAGGCGCGCCGGTTTGTTCAATATTTCTTGTGGCACCATTCCTTTTCCAAGATCGTGCATGAGTCCGCCAGATGACAATGTGAGTAACTCATCGCCTTTCATGCCAACGGCATGACCCAGCAAAGATAAGTAAATTGCCACTCGCAACGAATGAACATAGGTGTAGTCATCATGCTGCTGAACAGCGCCGAGCAGGCCAACAACCTGATCGCTTTCAACCGCTTCGACAAGCGGGCTGCAGCTTTGTTCAATTTCTTTGACGGGGATCGGTTTGCCATCACTCATGGCATTAAAGGTGTCTCTGAATATGCCGACAGTTTCAGTCAGCACTTTTCGCTGTACGTTTGGCAGTTTCTCCCAGGACTTTTCAACGCCGCTGCTGACACCTTCGGATACTTTTTCAAGTAACTGCTGCCGTTTGATCGGATTAACCAGATATTCAAAATCGATGCCGAAATCTGATTCTTGTACGAGTTTCTCGGAATGACGCTCGATCAGCAGCACTTTCGGTATGGCTTCGATACGGGCAATTTTTTTGGTGCGTTCCAGAAATGGCAAACCACCCGTCGGTTTAACATTGTTATCGACAATGATGGCGTAGTAGGGATCCTGCTGAAGGGCATCAATTGCCCGGTCCGTATCGGTGAATATTTTTACCTCAAAATAAGTCGCCAAAATCGATTGAACTTGAGCATTTAGCTCAGCGTTCGTTCCAACCGCAGCTATGGGTGTTAAATTGGCCATTATATTCTTTTAATATTTCCCCGGGTTTTTATTTATGTTCATCCCTAAGTTTAAAAGTTTATGGTAAAAAAATTCACCAAACAATAGCTTAGGATGCAAACCAGCTAATGTAACGGATAAACTTTATTTATTTGTTTTTTTATTTACCTGCTATTCTACTAGTAGATAAATGGAGTTTATTATGGCTACTTCTCAAGCACAAAATAAATGGCGCTACAAAAATAAATTCGTCAAAAGTCAGCTCAACATTATGGCGCGCAAAAATATTCACGAATATTTGGAGGAGATTGCCGAATCACATGGTTTGCGTGGTAAGGCCGAAGCTGTCACATTCGCCGTGTACTTAACCATCGCACTCCAGCAACAAGGCGACTTTAATGACGAGGCAGAACGGCTCCATCAAATATTCACCGACGGTTATCACCGTGATCGCGATATATTCTCTCCATAATTTAGACTCCGGCCAAATTTCCTAATGTTGCCAGACCAAGATAAAGTTGCGGCGCTTATTCGTGAAACCGCCAGCATCGAAATACTTCCACTATTTCGACAATTAAAAGATCATCAAATTGACGACAAAGAATCTGGTGAGATCGTAACTGCCGCCGATATCAAAGCGGAGAAACGGTTGATTTCAGCATTGCTGAAGCTGAGCCCGGAAAGTACCACCGTTGGCGAGGAAGAAGTCTCAGAGAATCCAGAAATCCTTGACCGCTTAGCAGGTGATCAACCCGTCTGGGTGATCGATCCCTTAGACGGCACACGTAATTTTGCCCATGGTAAAGAATGTTTTGCGGTCATTCTGGCTTATTGTCTAGGTGGCTTAACGATCGCCGGTTGGATCTATGATCCGGTGAGTGACTGTATGTATTTTGCCGCAGACGGGAAGGGCGCCTGGGCCAATGACCGCCGCTTAACTATTCCACCGTCGCCGAAGGTTGATAAAATGACAGGCTCAGTCAGCAAACGGCATTTTGATCGCCTTGATAAGCGGCGGCCATCCCCTGAAATCCCGGGAGATATGATTCGCTATCGCTGTGTCGGCCGTGAATACACCGATTTGGCGTTAGGAGAATTACATTTTGCTGAATACGGCATGTTAAAACCGTGGGATCATGCTGCGGGAATATTGATCCACACGGAAGCCGGGGGGTATTCAGCATTTACCGAAGACCAGACTCCTTATCGGCCACGTCCAACGACTCGCCAGCACTTTCTCGTTGCTGCCAGTCAAACCGAATGGCAGACATTAAAGGAGCTTTTTATCTAAATCGGACGGAGGAGGCTGGGATACATCAGGTATGATCTGACGCCTCACACTTTAAAATTTATAAAATATCAATTGCTTAGATGATTTTCTCATAAATAACACTAGTAATTGTACGGGTTATCCACAACTAATAATTATTCGTCAGCTCTGCTCAATTCCCCCTATCTGTATAAGCAAGGGTTTTGTAATGCCGGATTGGCGATTTGGGCGCTATTTTTTACTTGAGGAAGATGTCAGATCATTGTTCCAATGGCTGAATGAAAACATCGGTGACGAGTGGACCGTTGACGTTCTTGGCGTCTGCCCAAATGAAAACAAACTTGTTTTAAATGCTGTCTTCGGCACTGAAGAAAACCTCAAGCTATTTCAGAAAAAATATATTGGTGATCAATCCCGCTACGCCTCGGTTTATAACAACCGGCGAAAGCCCAATTATAAGTGGCCGGAAAAAGTTGAGCGACGCAGCAGCAACAGCGACCGCCGGACCGACAAAAACCGCCGGGCGCCAAAACGGCCCGAATCGCGCCGGCTTGAAGATATTGTTAAACGGGCATTGATTAGAAAAGAATCTCTCGCCTCTACCGAAGAAACAGTAGAACATTTGAAAGCCAGCTAGCCTCCCAGCGAAACGATTAGTAGCGGTGGTTTGTCACGGATGGAATTCAACCGCCAGCCATAAAACTTAACCGCTCCTTCATTCCAGATTTTCTGTGCATTATGCGTTACAACCTTGGCATCGGTTTTAATGCGAATTACACCTTGAACGTTAAGCCCCATTTGCTCCAGCCGCGCGGCATCCTGGCTTTTAATATATTTTCCTTTGAGCGTAACGATTGCTTTTTTATTGTCATATGTAATCGACAGCATGTTTTCATTGCGGCGAAAAAACATGACTTGGCGGGCTTTAATGATATCACCGCCTTTCGCCCAGTTTACTTTAAAGGCGCCTTGCTGGTAGTAGGAAACAGATTTGGTCGATCTATCGCGTTCAAAATCTTCAATGATTTTTTGAGTTTTCGCCTTTAGCTCCGGGCTGCCGGCTTTGAGTTTTTTGCTGCGCATTTGCCTGTAGATGTTGAGGTCAACGATATAACCGTCGAACGACATTTTATAGAGCCCGGTCCGGGACAGTTCCATCTCCGCATCGAAACTGGCTGGCAGATAACAGCCCGTCAATATCATGACGGCCGGCAACAAGAGAGCAAATTTTCTAATTAGCATTTGGCGCTGCTTCACAGTTAGGTGTCAGTGATAATTTTGCCTTATTATCAGGATTATCAGGCTCTTCGTAAACGGGAATTATGGTTTCTTTTTGGCCTGTTGCCATAACTTCTCCATTTCCTCAAGCGAGACATCGTCAAATGATTGTCCTGCTTCCGTTAGGTTTTGCTCAATAAATTTGAACCGCTCTTCAAATTTTGCGTTGCCTTGACGCAGGGCTGCTTCCGGATCGATCCCTAATTTACGGGCCAGATTGACGGCAGAAAACAGCACATCGCCAAACTCATTGATCAACAAGGCTTCATCCGGCTGAGGATTTTCCATCTCCTCCGCAAGCTCCGCGAGTTCTTCATTTAGTTTATCGTGAGCTCCCCCAACATCCGGCCAATCGAAGCCAACCCGGGCCGCGCGTTTTTGCAGTTTAAAGGCCCGAAGCAGGGCGGGTAGGCCTTTCGCCACGCCACCCAATATTTCAGTTTGCTGTGATTTATCTGCTCGTTCCTTGGCTTTCAATTCCTCCCAGGCCAGTGTTTGCTGTTCGGCATTTTCGACATCGGTTGAACCAAATACATGGGGGTGGCGGCGCACCATTTTGTCGCTGATACCTTCCACCACATCATCGAAAGTGAAAGCTTTGTCTTCGCTTGCCATTTGCGTGTAATAAATCACCTGCAAGAGCAAATCACCAAGCTCGTCTTTAAGCGCTGCCATATCCTGATGATCAATGGCATCGGCGACTTCGTAGGCTTCTTCAATGGTATAGGGCGCAATGGTGTCATACGTTTGTTCAATATCCCAGGGGCAGCCGCTTTTAGGATCGCGCAACCGCTCCATGATATATATGAGCCGCTCAATACCGCTGATATTCTTAGTGTTTAGATCATCCATGTTCACTTATCTTTGAAACCAATTAGGGAATATTTTTAGAAATTTACTGTTGTTATGCTACATAAGAGTACAGCTAAAAGTCATACACTAAAAAGCCCCCCAACTGAACGAGGCATTCACATGTTTGGCAAAATAAAGTCTTTGGGAATTATCAGTATCATCATCACCATTGCCACTTTAACCGGTGCGGCTACTGAAACAGATGAAGTTGTTGGCAGTGTAGTGAAAATTCAAGGCTCAGCCATTGCCATGCAGGATGCCGTGCCACGTATTCTTAAAGCACAATCGCCAATCATGATGGGTGATGTGATCTCCACCGGCAAAGCCAGCCGGGTGGCGATCAAAATGATAGATGAAGCGCAGTTCAATCTAGGTGCGCGCACCAATTTCGTGGTTGAAGAATATTTCCTTAAACCTAAGGACAGCAACGCTGCCGTCCGGCTTTTGTCGGGCGCAGTTGGCATCGTCACTGGCAAGATCGCTTCCCTGGACCGCCGGCCCTTCGTGCTTAAAACCGCGTCGGCTGTTATTGGCGTGCGCGGCACCACGTTTTGGGGAGGCGAGCTTGATGGCGTTTTGCAATTTGCCTTGCTCAAAGGGAAGGGGATTGAGGTTTCCAACCGGGCCGGCAGCGTGGTTCTCACTGGTTTAGGGCAGGGTACCTCGGTGAAAGATGAAAACACCGCGCCGACACCGCCGAAAATGTGGGGCCAGGGGAAGCTTGACCGGGCGGCGGCAATGACGAATATGCAATAAAGCAAATATCTATTAATAAAACTTGAGGGCGGCATGACGAACTGGGTTCGATTTAACATTAACGGTGGCTCACAATTTGGCGTGCTCGATGGTGAAAGCATCGATATCCATAATGGCGATATGTTTGAAGGTGCAGTTAGTACAGGTGAGACTGCCAATTTAGCCGATGTTGAGATTCTAACTCCCTGTGTGCCAAGCAAAATCGTGGCGCTATGGAACAATTCAAAATCAGCGGCTGAAAAACAAAACCTGGAAACACCGGAGGACCCGCTGTTTTTTCTCAAAGGCTCCAATACCTATCTGGCTCATGGCGGGGTTATTCAAAAACCGGCCTCCTATGATGGCCGGGTGATCTATGAAGCTGAACTCGGTGTCGTTGTCGGCAAACTCGCCAAAGAAGTCTCAGAGTCTGAGGCAGCCAGCCATATCTTTGGCTATACCTGCGTCAATGATGTGACGGCGCTGACCTTGCTTGATAAAGATCCGAGCTTTCCGCAATGGGCGCGGGCCAAGGGCTTCGATACCTTTGGCGCTTTCGGTCCTGGTATTGTGTCAGGGGTAGATGTTTCAGGCTCCAGCATACGGGCTGAGCTTAATGGGCGGGAACGGCAAAACTATGGCGTCAGTGATTTGATGATGGGGCCGGCCGAGCTGGTTCACCGCATCTCACTGGATATGACTTTGTATCCCGGAGATATAATTTCCTGTGGCACGGGTCCGGGGGCCTTGCCGATGAAGCCGGGCGCACAGATTGATGTCATTATCGACAATATCGGCACGCTCAGTAACACATACGAATAAAAATCAGAAGAATAGGGGGCTCTTATGGGGTTAGTTACCACAGTTATTCTGCCACTCGCTTTGGCATTTATCATGTTCACGCTGGGATTGGGACTGACAGTCGCCGATTTCGCCAGGGTTGCCAGTCAACCGAAGGATTTCATCGTTGGTTTAATTTCGCAAATTATTCTGTTGCCGCTGGTCGGTTTTGCTCTTTTAATCATCTGGCCAGGAGTTGCCCCGGAAATTGCCTTGGGCGTGATGATTATAGCCGCGGCGCCTGGGGGCGTGACCTCTAATATTCTGACCTCCTTTGCCAAAGGCGATGTAGCCTTGTCGATCTCGCTGACCGCCATTATCAGCCTTTTAAGCGTGCTGACCATTCCATTCATTGTCGTCTTTGCCCATGGCTATTTTATCGGCTCGGGAACGACCGGGGAGGTTTCCATCACTAAAACCGCTGTCAGCGTGTTCCTGATCGTCACCGTACCGGTGCTCATCGGCCTCGCTGTGCGCCGTTATGCCGAAGGTTTTGCCCTGAAATTTGAGGGCATTGGCCAGAAAATCTCCGCTGTGCTGTTTGCGCTGGTGTTGCTGGGTGCGGTGGTGCAAGAGCGCAACAATATCATGACGTATTATGCCCAGGCCGGCGGGGTTACCCTGGCGCTCAACGTCATCATGCTGGTAGTGGCCTGGTATATCGCCAAGATGTTCGGTTCCGACACCAAGCAACGCATTGCTATTTCAATTGAATGCGGCCTGCAGAACGGCACGCTGGCGATTGCCGTCGCGACCTTGCTGTTCGGCGGCGGCGCTACCGTCATTCCAGCCGCCGTTTACAGCCTGACCATGTTCGGCACGGCCTTGATCTTTATCTGGTGGCTGCGGCGGAGTGCGTAAACCGGGGACGGGGACATCCTTGTGGGCAGGATTTACCAGTTCCTTCGTTGGTGACCAAGGTGTCCCCAAGCGTTTGTTATCTTGGCACGGAAGATTCAACAAAAACTAGTCGTCATGCGCGGACTTGATCCGCGTATCCAGCTTTTATTCGTTGTTGGAAAAGATGCACGGGTCACACCGGTACATTACGGTAACTTTATAAAAAAATCGGCAGAAAATTGGGAAATCTGTGATTTCTATCTTACCGTAACGGTAAGTTATTTCTATCAATTTGTTAGATTTGAATTCACATTATAATGTGATTGTGCAATTATGCACATTGCGTTAAACGCAATTTTGCGTCAGGAAACTTGCATTTGTGCAATTATTTTGGCGTAAACAAAGGGTCGGCCCGGCTATGGACACCGGGCCTGGAAAGAAATAGCGGGTGGTTATCCTAGTTTGGACTTAGGGCCGCCCGTTTTTCGTTTCGTGATGAAAATTTTACCACAACTTTGAATTCTAACAAGGAAACGGCGCTATTTTTTTCCGTTTATACTCAATTTATTTAAAGCACCGTCAAAAACCCTTTGAAAACAATAAGTTGAAATCATGTTAAATTAGCATTTCTTTGATTATTCTTCTTGGAAAAGTTCTACTTTTGTTTTCTTTTCAATTATTTCACCGCACAGATGATCCGATTCATGGAAAATATTTTTCTTACGGTAAATTTCAGGGCAGGACGTTGACAGGGTTTTAAAAAAAATCGGACATCGAAGAAATATTGAATATGTAAAAGGAATTGAGATATTTGCTATTTTTTATCCAAAATGGACTTTTTTACTCAAAACGAAAATTTCTTAACGAAAACGTAAACTTATTAACGAAAATCGTAAATATTATGCAATACTGCAAAAATGCAGTTGGCCCGAGGGTGGAACCTCGGGCCTGTCAAATCAAAGTTAAGAGCGGTTTTCCTAGTTTGGACCTAGGGCCGCTCTTTTGATTCTCAGCAAATATACTCTGAACCATGCCAGGACGGAAGTCGGAAAGGATTCACAGTCCTCACGAATGTGGGGAAAGATATCTATCAAACTAAGTGTCAGTATCAATATTTACGCGATAATACCCGGTCAAACTTATTTTAAATAATCAAATTAGACATGCTCAAACATGTCAATTGTGTCCCCACGTTCCTCGTCACTCTGGCGGTGGTCAGAATCCAGCGAAACATACATGATTCAAAGTAAGCCTGGACCTTGGATCACGTCCGCGCATGACGAGCAGGTTTAGAGAGGACAATATAGAGAAAACACAACTTGCGTGTATATCAAGGGGAGGGCACATTGTTACTTCCGCCGGTTGAATTTCTAATGGGAATTACGACATGACCACACTTAAAGATTTTGTCGACGAAACTCTGAGCCAAATTACAGCGGGTGTTGAGGCGTTCGAAAAAAAACAAAGTGACACAGACGTCACAGTGAAACCGTTAGTTTCGACCAGCGGCGAACTTGCAGGAACTAGTATTTCTGACGCCGGATTGCTCTATCTCGGGCGAATTAGAGGATATGCAACTCTCGTTAGCTTTGATATCGCAATTGAAGAAGAGGAAGACAGCACGAAACAAGCTAACGCCGATTTAAAGGTAGCATTTGTCAATGCCGGGGGTTTCTTCAAAAACTCTAAAGCAACATCTACCGCAAACCGCATTAAATTCACACTTCCGCTCCAACTGATGCAAATCAATAAAGTTGACGATTGATGATAGAAAATTGGAAAAATTCAATTAATCACCAATTCTTTGAGACGTATGTTTTCGTTTAACTAGTCCAAACAAGAGATCAATGGTCCGATCCTAATTACTCCCGGTGATAAGATTGCCTGGAGGGGACACTTTGGTCACCGTCTCAGGCACCGATAAATCAAGTCAAAAAAATGTGTCCCCAAAAGCAACTCGTCATTCCGGCCATAGCGAAGCGGTGAGCCGGAATCCAGAACGCAACATTTCAGCTGTCTGCCAACAAAGACTGGACCCTGGATCAAGTCCAGGGTGACGAGTGGGGTAGATGCAACAAAGCCGCTTAAACCACTTAAACAGTCCAGCTAACCCACCTCATAATAACATCTAATTGTCGCATAATGTACCTTATGGAAAGTAAATACGTTATAAGATAGTATTATTTGGTATCAATAAGTTACGGATAATTAACAAACTACTTTCTAATAAAATTATCAAACCTCAAAGACCATCCCGTCATAAGCCAGTTCGGCGTAATCCGGCAGCCGTGCCGAGACCATCTCAAAGTCAATACGATGGGATAAATGGGTTAGGATTAGTCTCCGTGGCTGCACCCGTTCGCCCCACTCCAGCACTTTATCAATATGCGCATGGGTTACATGCGGTTCTTGATCCCACAAGGCTCCAACCAGCCAGGTATCGATGCCTTTAAGCACATCGAAACTATCCTCCGGCATCTCAACCACATCGGTTGAATACGCAAAATTATTGAATCTAAAGCCGAGCGTGCGCGAAAAGCCGTGATCCTGATCCATAACCTTGATCTCAAAATCTCCAATGGCGAAAGTTTCACCTATAGCGATATCGTGGCGCGTCAGACAAGGTTTATAGAAAAAATTAGTATCGTTGTTGAGCGGTTCGAGCACATAACCAAATCGTGCCGCAATATCGTCCCAGGTTTTGCGATCCGCATAAGCCGGCAGCCAAGCCTTCATCACCCGGTTAACCGAGCGCAAATCATCAATACCGTGCAGATGATCGGCATGACCGTGGGTGTAAATCACCGCATCCAAGCGTTCAACTTGGGCAGAAATCAATTGGGCGCGGAGATCCGGTGGCGTATCGACTAAAATACGGGTGTTTTGGTCCTCAACCAGGATAGCCGGCCGCAAGCGCAGATTTTTAGGGTTTTTTAAATCAGTCGACTCCCAGGGCTCACCGATCATCGGCGTGCCACCACTATGCCCAGAGCCTAAAACGGTTATTTTCATTTAAGTGATGGCCGTTCAGCTTTAGAAAACAGGCGGAAAAAGTTATCGGTTGTCCGCTGTGCCAGCTCAGCGGGTGAAATATCGAAGATTTCCGCCGCTTTTGCGGCAGTATGGGCGACATAAGCCGGTTCATTCGGTTTACCACGGTGCGGAATTGGGGCTAAAAAGGGCGCATCGGTCTCGACCAGAATATGATCAAGCGGCACGGATTTAACAGTTTCCCGGATAGGTTCCGCCGTTTTAAAGGTGATAATGCCGGAAAGTGAGATCGCCATGCCGTGGCTGACGGCACATTCAGCCAGTTCAGGCCCGGCGCTAAAGCAGTGTATTAATCCCGGAAACGCGCCCTTTTCTTGTTCTTCTTCGATGATGGCAATGGTGCGCTCATCGGCATCACGCGTATGCACAACGACTGGCAGCTGTGTTTCCCGAGCGGCGGCAATATGGGTGCGAAAGCTGCGTTCCTGGGCTTCGCGCGGTGAATTGTCATAGTAGAAATCAAGCCCGGTCTCGCCAATGCCGACGACTTTAGGGTGTTTGGTGAGTTCAACCAATGTCTCAACATCGGTTTCAGGCTCTTTACCGGACTCGTGCGGATGAATGCCGACCGTGCAGGCAACATTGTCAAATGTTTCAGCGGTCGCCAAAACACCCGCGAAATCGCTCAACCGAGTGCCGATTGAGAGCATAAATCCGACACCGGCCTCGGCGGCGCGCGCCAAAGCGCCCTCGATATCTTCACTAAGGCCGTCGTAATTTAAGTGACAATGGCTATCTACCAACATGTTTTCTTTCACCATCCGAAATGTGGAGGCGCTTTGTAGCACCCTGCTCCCGATAAAGCTATTCCGCTATGCCTATACTTTCTGTATGGTTAAAGCAGCGTAAACTGAAGCGAAAGAATTGCCCCATGTCGATGATCCAAACCACCTGCCGTCTCTGTCTCGTGCGTTGCGGGATGCTGGTCGAAACCGAAGATACGCCGAGTACCACCGGCAGCTCTGCAAATTCTCCCTTAGGTAAGATCAAGAAATTCATCGGCGACCGGGCTCACCCGCTCAGCCAGGGCTATCTTTGCGTTAAAGGCAAAGCCTCGTTGGATATGATGGAGGCCGAAGACCGTATCATTTACCCGCAGAAACGCGTTGGTGAACGCGGTTCCGGCCAATGGGAGCGCGTCAGCTGGGATGAAGCGCTGCAGGATATCGCCGAGCGTATGAACGCCATCATTGATGAGCATGGCGCCCGGGCAATTGCCGTCCAGGCCCTGCCACCCAAGGAATATTACGCTTATGATCTTTTCCTGGAAGCCATCGGCAGCCCGACCTTCTTTAAGCACGATGCCCATAACTGCTTCACGCCGCAATTGATGTCGGACGTGCTGACTTTTGGCATGCTGACGACTTATATCAATTTCAAAAATGTCGAAGAATGCGAAACCATTGTCCTCTGGGGTGTCAATCTGACCGAAACCAATGGCTCGAAAGCTGTCCGGGTTAAAGATGCCAAGCGCAAACACGGCGCCAAGACCATCGTCGTTGATCCGAGACCGACGCGCTCCGCCCGGGAAGCCGATCTCTGGCTCCGCATCCGGCCCGGCACGGACGATGCTCTCGCCATGGGTATGATCAATCTGATGATCGAGAACAACTGGTATGATGCGAAGTTCGTCAAAGACTGGACAATCGGCTTTGATGAATTGAAAGCCCGCGCCGCTGATTACACGCTCGAGCGCACATCGAAAATTACCTGGATACCGGAAGCCGATATTCTTGAGGCGACCCGTCTGTTTGCAACTTCTAACTCGTCAGCGCTTTATACGTTTATTGGCGCGACCATGGGCGGCAATTCGATCTCGACCTTACGCCTGATGGGCTTTTTGCCGGCGCTAACCGGCCGCTTGGATCAGCCTGGCAATAACTGCATTCATAAACCTGTTAATATCAGAATGCCGAGCTATTACCGCCCCGGCGCCGAAGGTGAGGATGATGAACGTCTCGCCGATCAAATCAGCGCTGATAAATTTCCATTGCTGAGCGGGCCGACGGCGCTGACTGCCCCCTACCCTAATCCGTCGCACGTCATTGATGCCATGCTGACGGGAGAGCCCTACCCGATCAAGGCGCTCTGGACCGATTGCAATCCGATGGTCGGTCTCGAAGACAGCTACAAAGTTTTGGAAGCCTTAAAGACGCTCGATCTGCTAATCGTCTCAGATATGTTTGAAAGCCCGACAGCGCATCTGGCCGACTACATTCTGCCCGTGACCAATCATTTGGAATCCAACGCCATCACCGAATATTCCGGGCTCAACATGGTCTCGGCGCGGGTTAAGTGCACCGAGCCCCGCGGCGAAGTACGGGAAGAGGCCGATGCCGTCATGGAAGTCGCCCGCCGCATGGGTTATGGCGACAAGCTGCCGGTGCAGAGCTATGAAGAACTGCTCGACTACCGGCTGGCGCCGCTCGGCATTACTTTTGAGGAATTCGCTGCCATGGGCTCCTTTGTCGGCCCGGATGAGCGGGGTAAATACGCTTCAGGCAAGCTCCGCCCGGATGGCGAGCCCGGCTTTATGACCCCGTCCGGTAAGATCGAGTTTACCTCTAAACAATTAGAGAAGTATGGCTATGATCCCCTGCCCCTGGCTCAGGAGCCGATATTCAGCCCGCTTGATGAGGCTGGTGAACCGACAGAGATTTCTGCCGATTATCCCCTGGTCCTGGTGACCGGCACGCGCGCCGTTGAATATTACTCGACCCTCGGTATTTCGATCCCGAAATTGCGCAAACGCCGCCCCTGGCCTGGCCTCGAAATGAGCCCGGAAACCGCCGAGGAATTTGGTTTGGTTGAAGGAGACTGGGCTAAGATCGAAGTGCCGAATACGGAAAACTATATCGTCCGCCAAGTCGCCTTTATTCCGGGCATGCATCCGCGCGTTATTAATGCCGAAGGGCTCTGGTATATGCCGGGTGAGGATTTGATCGAAGGCACGCTGAAAGTCGGCGCCAATGTGCTGACACCTTTGCGTGACGATATTGATCCGGTGATGGGTGGCTCAACCGCCAGGTGCTTACTTTGCAAGATTACCAAGGTAGAGGATCAGATAACGGCGATCGCGGCAGAATAGTTATTGAGCGGGTGCGACCGCTTTGGCATCACGGGCGCGAAAGACAACAACACTGATGATGCCGAGTGCGCTGGCGGCTAAAACTAATGGTGAGGTTTGACCAAACCACACTGTTGAGCCGCCAACCGCTAAGGCGGCGACAAAATAAAAAGACCCAATAATTTTTGCCTCGCCACCAATATCCAACACCGCGCGCGCCAGCATAAATGCCGCGACAATGGCTGAGCCAATGGCGTAGATCACGGCTTCGGTTGAGCCGATAAATATCAGCGCCGGGTTATAAACCCATAGGAAAGGCAGCAGATATGCCGTCGCTGCCAATTGCACGCCCACCATGCCGGTGGCCCACATGTTACTGCCCGCCAATCCTGCGGCGACATAACTTGCGACCGCAACCGGCGGTGTCAACATACTCAGCAGTCCGAAATAGAAGAGGAACAGATGAGCCGCCATGGGCTCAACCCCCATCTTTGCCATCGCTGGAGCAAGCACAATTGAGACCACAATATAAACTGCGGCGGTCGGCATCCCCATGCCAAGCACGATTGAGATCAGCGCTGTCAGCATCAACATGACAATAAGTCCCGCTGATAAACCGACGTCTGCTAGAATAATGGCCAATTGAAAGGCCAATCCGGTGGAATTCAACACCCCGATAACGACACCGGCGCCGGCGCCAATCAAAATAATCGATAATAAATTTTCACCGCTGCCGAAAATAAAGGAAGACCATTCTTGGCGAGACATCAATTTTCGTTTCTTAATCACCATAAAGACAAATAGTGCGGCGACAGCATAAATACCGGACAATGCCGGATTAAAGCCAAGCCAAAACAGGAAATACATGAGAACTGCCAGGGGGATCAGAAACAGCCAACCAGCGATAATGGTCGCCATAACTTTCGGCAAATCTTCCTTAGGCAGGCCATGCAAACCGAATTTGCGGGCAATGCCGTCGACTTGCAGAAACAAAACCAAATAATACAACGCTGCCGGAATAATTGCAGCGATAACAACCGTCGCATAGGTGACTTCTAAAAATTCAGCGATCAAAAAGGCCGTGGCCCCCATGACCGGCGGGGCGATCTGGCCGCCGTTTGAGGCCACTGCTTCGATGGCCGCGGCATAGCGGGGACGAAAGCCGGACTCTTTCATCAACGGTATCGTCACGACGCCAGTGCTCATAATATTGCCGACGGTTGAGCCGGAGACCATGCCGAAGGCGCTTGAAGCGACAACAGCGACTTTGGCCGGGCCACCGCGCCGATGCCCCATCCAGCCCATCGCCAGATCGGTAAAAAACTTAGTCGCCCCGCTGACTTCCATGAGGCGGCCCAGGATTATAAAGGCCAGAACGATGGTCGTCACAACCCTCAGCACCAAACCGGGAACGCCGTTTGAATCAGCATAATTATAGAGAATAATTTTTGTCGGTGAGTGATGCTCAGCCTCTAGGGCGCCTGGTAGAAGATGACCAAAAAAAGCATAGACAATTGTGACCCAAACCAAGATTGCGATAGGCACGCCGCTGGTTTTACGCAACGCTTCCATCATTAAGACAATGGCGAATATACCGGGCACCCATTTGTCGGGCGTCCGGTCAGCCATGCCAATGATCCAATCTTCGTAGTGAAAGGAACTCCACATCCAGGTGAAGATGGCAAGAAAACCGAGCAACAGCTCAAACAAGCCAGGTTTTTCTGCGTAAGGATGTTTGAGAAAAGCGGCTGCCACAGCAAAGCCGAGGATTGTCGTTACCACTTCTTGCGAAACGATAGACAAACCAAGGCGTTGTGGGATCGAGAGGATCATCACAACGCCTATGATTGGTATCAAAGCCAAATACAGCTTTGATAAAGCTCTTATAGATAGATCCATAATTAGGACCTGATAACTGTTGCCAGCCTACTTTGCCATCGCACGATGTTTATCGTTGGCAGCATTCCAGACGCCGGCTTCTTTATAGTATTTAACCGCACCCGGATGATACGGGATTGGGTTAGTCGCCGGAGCCATGAGGTTAGGCCGGACACTGCGCAATACAGGGTGCTGTTTTTGCAAGGCTTTCCAATTGCTGTGCAAAGTTTTGGTCAAAGTATAGGCATCATCGGCAGAAAGTTTACCAGAGACGTTCACATAGGAATCAAAACCGGCAATTTTCATTGGTTTGGAAACGCCAATATTCCGCTTAGACGGTTTAGCCATCATGGTGCGTGATCCCGGCATACCGGCATTCATAAATTCATCGGTTGCTTTAGGTCCAATTGGCAGCATGGCAACACCACCGGGAATACCGGCATTGGCTTTACGAATAAGCGGAATACCAAGTGCGGTCACAGCCGCATCAGCACGTCCTTCGACAACAGCATTAATATTCTGCGGAATATTACCAGCCGTCACTTCTTTAACATCCGCAACAGTCAGACCGGCCGTCGCCAGAATAGTGCGATTAAGCTGTCCCAAAGACACGTTGGATTTCAAATTAACCACAACGCGCTTACCTTTAAGATCAGCAATGGATTTAATACCGGAATTAGCCCGCACGAAATAAACATAAGGTAGTTGCCAAATCCGCGCGATCGAGCGCACTTTTTTGGTCGCTGCTTTATAAGGTTTCTTTCCAGTATAGGCCATCGCGGAATCGAGACTGGAATTGATACCCATCGTCAGCTCGCCCTTATCTAAAAGCGGCAAATAAACGGAGGAACCTGCATGAGGTTGCGCCGTTGACCGGATACCCAATTTTTCCTGGAAAGTTTTGGCAAACAAACCACCAAGCACAAAATAGGTCGTGCCGGCTGGATTTGTACCGATACTGATGCGCTTCATTTTGGCTTCAGCGGTTACGCTTCCAAGTGCCGTAAACGCTACTGCACCGCCAAGCACTACAGCGGTCGAAAGTAATTTATGGTAGTTCATATCGCTCTCCCTAGTTAAAAATTTTCTGTCAGAGCAGGAATTAATGACCCTTGCTCTGTTATGGGAAAGTATAGGGTAAGATTAGAAATATTGGCTAGTTATATTTGTAGGTGCGCCGAACAAATTGAAATACGTTCCACCATGTGAAACCTATTAGTAAATTGTTATGTTGCGCTTTCTTCTTCGACAAAACGCGGGAACACACCTTCAGGTTTTGGCAGGTCAATACCAGGAGCAAGACGGCCAGTCACGCCAAAGGAGGCAAAATCACGCGCCTCTTCTGCTGCTGCCACTTGGTCCAGCATTGTACCGGCAGCTTCAGGCACAAAAGGTTGGGCCAGCAGCGCCAATTGCCGGATTGCTTCGGCCAGCACATAGAGCACCGTTTGCATGCGGTCTGGGTCTTCCTTTTTTAAAGTCCACGGGGCTTGGCGGTCGATATAGCTATTGGCCGCCCGGATTTCAGTCCAAATTTTCTCCAAAGCGATATGGAAAGACTGCTTATCCAGGGCTTCCCGCACAACATCAAGCAAGCCATCAACAGCACCTAGCAATGTATTGTCGTCATCAGTTAAATCACCTGGTTCCGGTACCTTGCCGTCACAATTTTTATTGATCATCGACAGCACACGCTGGGCTAAATTGCCAAAATCATTAGCCAGCTCGCCATTCATCCGTTGCACCATGGCGGCCCGCGAAAAATCACCATCATTACCAAATGGTACTTCGCGCAAGAGGAAATAGCGCACCTGATCCAGGCCATAGGTCGCCATTAGTTCCAGCGGATCGATGACATTACCGAGAGATTTTGAGATTTTTTCGCCCTCATTAGTCCACCAGCCATGAGCAAAAATGCGCTTTGGCGGTTCCAACCCGGCAGCCATCAAAAAGGCCGGCCAATAGACGGCATGAAAGCGCAGGATATCTTTGCCCACCATATGGACATCGGCGGGCCAATATTTTTGATACTCGGCGTGCTCTGTATCAGGATAGCCGACAGCGGTAATATAGTTAGTCAGCGCATCAAGCCAAACATACATAATGTGGTCATCATCGCTGGGTACAGGCACACCCCATTTGAACGATGTGCGCGAGACCGATAAATCCTGGAGACCGCCCTCGACAAAGCTGGTGACTTCATTGCGGCGGGTCAGCGGCAGAATAAATTCCGGATTGGCGTTGTAGAAATCCATCAGGCGGTCCTGCCATTCGGAAAGCTTAAAGAAGTAGCTCGGCTCTTCGACCCACTCAACTTCCGCACCAGAAGGGGCGATTTTCTTACCATCCGGACCGTCTTCCAGCTCACCCTCGCCATAAAAGGCTTCGTCACGTACCGAATACCAGCCACTATAACTATCGAGATAGATATCACCGGCATCCAGCAAGCGCTGCCAGATATCCTGACAGGCCTTTTTATGGCGTGCCTCGGTCGTGCGGATGAAATCATCATTAGTGAAGTTCATGTCCCGAGCGAGATCTCGGAAGTTCTGGGATACGCGATCCGTAAAAGCCTGTGGATCGACGCCGGCGTCCAGGGCCGACTTCTCGACCTTTTGGCCATGCTCGTCGGTGCCGGTCAGGAATTTTACATCATAGCCATCAAGCCGCTTAAAGCGCGCCAGAACATCGCAGGCCAACGTCGTATAGGCGTGACCGATATGCGGGGCATCATTGACATAGTAAATCGGTGTCGTGATGTAATAAGGTTTTTGCTCTGGCATTCTAGTTTAGCTTTTTACTCTAATTTCTGTTGGCGCCTTCGATTGACAGGAAGGTGTTCAAAATGACCTGCTTGCGATCCAAGTTTAATCCTTTGGCCTGCTGAAACAGGCGGCCAGTGTTTTCCCACACCTCAATCCAGGGATCAAGGCTAGTGATGGCTGACTGCCCGGCCCCAGTCGCTGAGCCCCGGATAACATCAACCAGCCAGCGATTAATCAACTCGCAGGCGCGTTCGAACAATTGCCCGGTATTGTCTCTCGCCAGCTTGTCACCAAGTTTATGGAGCCTCGGGATATCCAATTGCGGCAAGGTTTCGAGAATAGCATTGATTTCCCGGTAAACCTCCAAGCCGCCTTCATCAGCCAAATCCAGTGCCCGGCCAATGCTGCCATCGGCAATTTGCGCCAGCTCAGCAGCATCCTCCGGCAATATCTCTGGGTCGTACTCCACCAACAGATCGGCAATTGTGCGTTCCGGCAGGGGCTTTAAAACCAAGCGGCGGCAGCGGGAACGGATGGTCGGCAACAGTCTGCCAGGATTGTGACTGACCAATAGCAACAAGGCCCGCTTGGGTGGTTCTTCCAGCACTTTCAATACTGCATTGGCGGCATTGGCATTCATTTCATCGGCACTATCGATGACCACGACACGCCAGCCTCCTTCGGCGGGTGTCTTCGAGAGGAACGAGCCGACAGCCCTCACCTCGTTGACGGTGATTTCTTTTCTAAGTTTGCCGGTTTTTTCGTCTTCGCTGCGCTGAATATGCAGGAAATCGGCATGTCCTCCGGCGATGATCCGGCGGCAGATGGGGCTTTCAAGGTCAGTTGCTAAACTGGTTGGCTCAACAGCAGGCAACGCATCACCAAACAATCCTGGCCCCTCAGCAACCGGCCCGCCATGGGTGAGCACAAAGCGGGTAATACGATGGGCGAGTGTTGCTTTACCAATGCCGCTGGGTCCACAGATCAGCCAGGCATGCGGCAGTTTGCCGGAATTAAAAGCGGTCAGAAAACTCGCCTCGGCCTCGGCTTGGCCCAACAAGATTGAGTTGGCATTGGCGACGGGTGGGCCGGCTTCCAGCTCAATTTCACTCATCGCCGTCGAGCCTAAACCTTTTGAACACTAATTTTTTGATATTGGTCTGAATTTCTTCAATTGATTTGGTGGCATCTATAACCACGCAGCGTTTTTTATTCTTGCGGGCAATATCTAAAAAGCCGTCACGCAGCCGGGCATGAAACTCCAATCCCATGCGTTCGTAGCGATCTTCCTTTTGATGCACCTCTGGTGTTTTTTCTTTGCCGCGTGACTCTGCTCGAGCCAAGCCTTCCTCGGCGGGCAGGTCCAGTATAATTGTAAGATCAGGCTGTTTGTTACCAGCAATGAATTGATAAAAACCATGGATGGCTTTTTTGCTGACGCCATGACCGTACCCCTGATAGGCCATGGTCGAATCAGCGTAGCGGTCTGTCAGCACCCACTGCCCTTTATCCAGTGCCGGTAAAATTACATTGGTCAGATGATCCCGTCTCGCGGCAAAATGGAGCAACGTCTCGGTTTGCGCATCCCAGCGATCGGTTTCCCCTTCAACCAATAATGTCCGGATTAACTCCGCACCAGGAGACCCGCCTGGCTCCCGGGTTTGCAAGACGTCTATTTCAGCCTCTTTGAGAGCATCGATAAGTAAGGCTATCTGAGTGGATTTACCGCCACCTTCACCGCCTTCAAAGCTGATGAATTTACCTTTGCTTGGAGTTTTTACCGGCTGTTCGTTCAATCGGATTCACCCCAAAGGACATATTTCACCGCTGCGCCAAGCCTGGAAAACACTCCGAGCTGCCCTACATCGGCGCCGGAAACAAGCGGAGCTTCCAGTGGCGGACGTCCTGGCAGTTCAATTTTCAGCGTTGCCAACACATCACCTTTTTTGATCGGCGCCGGCACAGGTGTTTCCATCACCACTTTAACTTTCATACCACGCCGCACCTTGCGGGGCAGCGTGAGAGTCAGTTCTTTCTCAATTAACAGAGGCACCGAGCCAACTTCGCCCATCCAGATTTGCGCTTCCGTAACAGTCTCGCCCGCCTTGAACAAAGCGTAATTATTAAACTCACGAAATCCCCAATCGAGAATGCGTTCGGATTCAACGGCGCGGGATTTCTTGGTCGGCAGGCCATTGATGACTAGCACCAAGCGGCGGTCTTTTCGTATCGCGCTGGCTGTCAATCCATAACCGCCTGCTTCCGTGTGACCTGTTTTCAAACCATCGGCGCCAATATTCCGGTAGATTGCCGGATTGCGGTTGCCTTGTTTAATACCGTTATAGGTAAATGTTTTTTCAGCATAATAGTGGTAGAAATCAGGGAAATTCTTGATGGTTGCTACCGCAAGTGTCGCCAGATCACGGGCGGTGGTTTCATGGTCCGGATCGGGCCAGCCACTGGCATTGACGAAATTTGAGTTGGTCATATTCAATTGCTTGGCAGTTTCGTTCAACTCGTCCGCAAATGCGCCCTCGGAACCAGACAATCCCTCGGCCACAACAATCGTCGCATCGTTGCCGGATTGCACAATAATACCGCGGATGAGATCTTCAATTTTTACCCGGGAGTTTACGGCCACAAACATTTTTGACCCCTGCTTGCGCCAGGCTTTTTCACTCACCGAAAAGGTATCGGTCAGGGAAAGCCCACCATCTTTGAGCCGCTCAAAAAGCTTATAGATCGTCATGATCTTGCTCATCGAGGATGGCGTCATGCGTTCATCAGGATTTTTTGAAAATAAAACCGTGCCGGTCGTCGCATCAAGCAGGATTGCTTGCTTGCCAAGCGTTTCCAAGGCGTTGCTCGGAGCAGCAACAAACAGCAAGCCAGCCAAAATGAATGCTGGTATTAAGCGAAAAATTTTCATTGTGCCTCCCGGCCCCTCGAATGACTTTTAGATTAGCATCCTTATCGCAAAGGCGGCACGATAGAGCAATGCCAGAGACAGCATAATAACACTCAATACGTCAGAATTGTGATGGAAATATGAATATTGCTGGAATTTAGTCCTAATCGACAACGATCCGGGCATTGGAGAAACCGGCACGAATAATACGCTCCAATACGTGATCCGCATTTTCCAGCGCCCCGATAGGCCCGGCGCGCACACGGAAAAATTCTTTACCCCTAATTTTTACCGTCGTGATTTTTACATTGCCCAGTTCAGCCAGTCGGGCAGCCGTGCGATTGGCGAAATCATAGCGGGTAAAGGCTCCAGCCTGAACGAACATATTTGTCGGATTTACCGGACCGGTTGTTACCATGCCATTAGGTGCCGTCGGCGTATCGGTTACCCGCTCACGGCTGGCGACCACGGTTTCACGTGGCGTATAGCGCGGCGCTGTTTTATTGGTTTTTTTGGCGCCGGGTGGCGGTAAAAATGTTTCGCTGGCGACGCCTGGCTTGGCGACATCAATATCCTTGCGGATGGGTGTACCGATTTTTGCTAAAGTAGCACCGCTTTTAATTTGCTGCGCCAGCATCCGGCTTTCATTTTCCAATATGGTTACTCGAACTCTCGCTGTGCCTTTGCGGTGAAAGCCCAACAGCTGAGCGCCGCGCCGGGACATATCAATAATGCGGCCAAAAGCGTAAGGTCCCCGGTCATTGACAGTTACTTTAATCGAGCGGCCATTTTCAAGGTTGGTAACTTGGACGATGCTCGGCATCGGCAGGGTTTTGTGCGCTGCCGTCAGCGCATTTTGGTCGTAGGTTTCACCATTTGCCGTTAATTTTCCGTGAAAGCCCGGACCATACCAGGAGGCTATACCGGTTTTATTGTAGCCATAATCAACTGTCGGATAGTACCAAACGCCTTTAATTTGGTAGGGATTACCAATTTTGTAGCGGCCCTGCTGGGCGGGCTCTGGTTTCGTACTGCGGCCGATTTGCTTTGCTGTGTGGACCAGCAATTGGGTTTCGGCACAGGCGCCCAGCACGAACAAAGCCAAAATCAAAACTGAAAGACGTTTAAACACTCTTACCCCGCGAAGATTCGCTATAGCTTCCTTTGGGTACACTATATTCCTTAAGCATTCGTTGCGAAACTGTGACAACCAATTAAACGTTATTTAGCGCCAATGCGTTCCGCCAAAGTTCCAACGGCAACCGCAAAAAACGTCGATCGGTTCCATTTCAAGGTAACGCGATAATTATTGTATACCATAAAGGCGCGGCCGGTTTTCTCAGTTTTTTTGTTTTGGGCGATGACCAGCGATGCCGTCAGGTCACGGGTCGGCAGATCTTTACCATCTACGCGCCGGACACCTAGTTTTTGCCAGGCGCTAATCTTCTTTTTGACTTTTAGGCCAATCAGCGACGAATCAAAATTATTCGGCAACTTCACTGCCCTGCCCCAGGTTTGGTCCTGCCGCCAGCCGGAACGCGATAAATAATTTGCTGCCGAAGCGAAAGCATCACCTTTGTTGTTCCAGATATCACGCTTGCCATCACCATCATAATCTACGGCAAAAGTCTCGAAGCTGGAGGGCATAAACTGAAAATTACCCATGGCTCCGGCCCAAGAGCCTTTCATTTGGACGTGGCTGATGTGACCCTGGTTGAGAATGCGAAGGGCGCGATGAAGCTCGCCCCGGAAAAACTTACTGCGACGGCCATCAAATGCGAGCGTTGCCAGCGAATGCACCACCGAGAAGCCACCGAAATGCCGGCCAAAGCCCGTCTCAACACCCCAGAACGCCATGATAAAACGGGGCTGAACGCCATATTTCTTACCTATTTTATCGATTAGCTCTTTGTTCTCTTTATATTTAGCCCGGCCACGTAATACCCGTGATTTAGGCACCACCCGGCTAAGATATTTGGGGAAGGTCATGGTGAATTCCGGCTGGCGGCGGTCGAGCTCGATAATCCGGGGGATCGGCTTAAAGCCAGCGAATGCGCGATCAAAAGTCTCTGCCCGAATGCCTTTGCCAAGAGCCTCAACCCGCAATTCTTTTAACCAAGTCGCCAACTCTTTTTGTTCAGCCGCTTGGAGAGGGAGTGCCAGCAATAGCGCTGCACACACCAACATAAAAACTCGCCCCATATTTGTTTCCTTATTTCTCAGTTTTTGACCGGGGTTTTGGATAGAGCTCATTTGTACGACCAGATAGCCAATAAAAGGTTAATCCCATCCATTCATGCAGTGACGTCGAAAGTTTTCCGAGCCCTGATCTGAGGCTCAAACCCAGACTAAATCCAAGATCGCTCTTCTGGTGATAATCGACCGGATAGGCAATAGCGTTCCAGCCGGCTTGGCGAAAGCTGCCCATGGCGCGCGGCATGTGAAAGGCCGACGTAATAATAAGCCAGCGCTGATCGAGTCTCGGCTTAATAATTTTTTTGGTTAGCGTGGCGTTTTCCACGGTATTGCGGGACTGATTTTCAAAGATAATGCGATTGGGATTGAGCCCAAGCGTCACCAGAAGCGGTTTGATAACATCCGCTTCTTTTAAACCCTGCTTACCCAACACGCCAGAACCGCCGGTAAAGACCAGTTTGGCGTTGGGATAGAGAAAAGACAGCCGGGCAAATTCGGTAAGCCGCTCGACCGCGCCATTGATAACCATCTGCTTCCGGTCATCGGTGATGAACTGATCAACCACGCCACCCAGCACGATAATGCCGGTGATGTTATCCGGCAGTTTTTGAACTTGCGGAAAGCGATTCTCGAGGTTGTTGAACAGCAATGAGCCAATCGGTAACACGGTTACCAGGACGGCTACAACTGCCGTAGTAGTCAAAACGTATTTCGCGGCTATGGTCCATTTGGTCCATAGCAGACCGGTACCCACGCAAAGCGCAATCAGCAATAAATTTCCTGGATCAGCAAGAAACCACAGGATCTTCGATAAATAGAAAAACATAATATCGGTGATACTCTTCCTGGCTAATGAGGGCAACTGTTGTATCGCATCCACCCTAACCATCCCCTGTTTTATTATCCAAACTTGCCTAATGTGCCCTAGTGAGGCACAAAAAACGGCAGATATAAAAAGCATTAGCGGGGAATAATTATGGCAGCTGAAAAAATTGGCTTTATCGGCTTGGGCGTGATGGGAATGCCGATGGTCTTAAATTTTTTAAAGGCCGGCACTGATGTCACGGTGTGGGGCCGCACAGCCTCGAAAATGGACCTGGCGGTTGATGCTGGGGCAAGGCTGGCTAATTCTCCCAAAGAACTGGCCGCCGCCGTCGATATTGTCTTTACCTGCGTGTTTGATGCGGATGCCGTCGAGGAAGTTATCTTTGCTGAAGATGGCCTCGCCGCGGGAGCCAGTGCGGACATGTTGATGGTTGATTGCTCCTCGATCCACCCGGAGCGCGCCCGCGACATTGCCACACGGCTTAAAGAGCAAAACAGTATGAGCTTTGTCGACAGCCCGGTTTCGGGTGGCCGCTATGGTGCTCGGGACGGCACGCTGGTTCTGATGGCCGGAGGTGAGAAATCAGACATTGAACGTCTGCGCCCAGTCGTTACGCCGATCTCCCAACGACTTACCCATATGGGACCGGTTGGCTGCGGTCAGGCAACCAAGCTGGTTAACCAGTCGATCATCGCCGCCGAAGTCGCCGTGATGGCTGAGCAATTTGCTTTTGCCGATAATTACGGAGTGCAGGTTTCAAAAATTCCAGAAGCGCTCGCTGGAGGCTGGGCCGATTCGACCGTTCTCCAGGATCACGCCCAACGCATGATTAAAGCGGATTACTGGAAGACGGCCCCCGGCAATATGCTGAAAGATATGAACGCGGCCTGTGACATGGGCAAGCAAACAGACTCTCCCCTCCCCATAACCTCAACAGTCACCGAGCTTTATCGCTTCCTCCGAGCGCAAGGCAATGGTGATAAAGGTCAAATCGGCCTAATGTATCTCTACAAACAGAACGCCCTCAAGTAAGGAATAATTAGATGGCCAAAAAGAAACTCGAAGACCTCAGAAGTCAGCGCTGGTATGGCCCCAACACCATGCGAGGTGTCAGTGCCCGGGCGCGCTCGCGCCAAATGGGCTTTGGTCCGGAAGATATCAATAACAAACCCCGGATCGGCATCATCAATACCTGGAGTGACATGAACACCTGCCATTCGCACTTCAAAGACCGGGCCGAAGAGATTAAACGTGGCGTCTATCAGGCGGGTGGGTTTCCGATTGAACTCCCCGCCATGTCTCTGGGTGAGATTCTGGTCAAGCCTTCGACCATGCTCTACCGCAATTTTCTGGCCATGGAAGCGGAAGAGCTGATCCGCTGTCATCCAATTGACGGCGTGGTACTGATGGGTGGTTGCGATAAAACGACCCCGGCGCTGTTGATGGCGGCGCTCTCGATGAATATCCCGGCGATCTATATGCCGGCAGGACCTATGCTGCGGGGATTTTTTGCTGGCGAGACCTTGGGCAGTGGTACCGACGTCTTGCGTTACTGGGCGGATCGCCGGGCCGGCTTGATCGATGACGAAAAACTGGAAAACGTCGTTGGCGGCATGTCACGTTCGGCCGGCACCTGCATGGTCATGGGCACCGCAGCCACCATGATGGCACTCTCGGAAGCTCTCGGCATGACGTTGCCGGGCGCCTCTTCCATTCCAGCTGTTGATACCGCACACGCCTTGATGGCTTCGGCTTGTGGGCGAAGGATTGTTGATATGGTGTGGGAGGATTTGAAACCCCGGGACATCATGACCGAGGCGGCCTTTGATAACGCGACGGCCGTTGACATGGCAATGGGCGGCTCGACCAATGCGATGATCCATTTGATCGCCATTGCGGGCCGGGCCGGCATCAAGCTCGATCTCGAACGTTTCGATAAAATCTCTAAGACCACGCCTGTGCTCGCCAATATCAAACCTTCAGGAGAGTTCCTAATGGAGGATTTTTATTATGCCGGCGGTATCCGTGGCTTGATGAACCAAATGAAAGATCACCTTGATCTCGAGCAAATTAATGTCACCGGCGGCACGCTCGGCGACTCGATCAAAGACCAACCGGTCTATCTAGATGAGGTGATTAAATCCGTAGATGAACCATTGTACCATGAAGGAGGTACGGCAATCCTCAAGGGCAATCTCTCGCCAGACGGCTGTGTGATTAAACAAACCGCGGCTGATCCCAAGTTTCACCAGCACACCGGCAAGGCCGTCGTCTTTAAAGACTACACGGATTTAAATCTGCGCATTGATGATCCCGATTTAGAGGTCGATGAGAACTCAGTGCTGGTGCTGCAAAACGCTGGGCCGATTGGCGCACCGGGCATGCCGGAATGGGGCATGTTGCCGATCCCGAAAAAACTGCTGGAAAAAGGAGTGCGCGATATGGTGCGCATCTCAGACTGCCGCATGAGTGGCACGGCCTACGGCACCTGTGTGCTTCATGTTGCTCCCGAGGCGGCTGTCGGTGGCCCGCTTGCTCTCGTCCGGGATGGAGATGAGATTGAGATCGATATCCCGAACCGCAAAATCCACATGGATGTCAGCGACGAAGAATTAGCAAAACGCAAAGCCGAGTGGTCACCGCCGGTCTACCCGGCGACCCGCGGTTATACGGCCCTTTATGCCAAACACGTCACCCAGGCGAATGAAGGCGCCGATTTCGACTTCCTCCATGCGGGTGACGAAACGCCTGAACCGCTGATATTTTAAATGCACACTATCCCCTCCTCAAAAGTCGAATGTCTACTCGAAAGCCAATCCCGGGTTGGTGAGTGCCCGACCTGGAACGTGGAAGAGCAATGCCTCTACTGGATCGATATTGAGGGGAATCTGTTTCACCGCTGGGCCCCCTCCTCCGGCACGAATGAAAGCTGGGAGACACCAGAACGATTTGGCTCTTTTGGTTTGCGCAAGAAAGGCGGATTTGTTGTCGCCTCGGAAAATGGCTTTCATTTCTATGATCATTTGAGCGGCGCGTTTACGCTGATCACTGATCCCGAAAACAGCAAGCCTAACAATCGTTTCAATGATGGCCGCTGCGACCGGGCCGGACGTTTTTGGGCCGGCTCCATGATCGATCGTGGTGAAAACATTCAAGACGCTGCGCTCTACTGTTTAGACACCAAAGGCGAGGCGACGCTTAAGCAGGACGGCATTATTCTGGCTAACGGTCTCGCTTGGAGCCCGGACAACTCCACGCTATATTTCGCCGATACCCGTGCACCTATAGTCTGGGCCTATGATTTCGATCTTGAGGGTGCCACACTTTCCAACCGTAGAGTCTTTATCGAGTTCTCGGAAGCTGACGGTGTGCCGGATGGCGCCACAGTCGATACGGATGGCTGTTATTGGCTGACCCAGCCCCGCTCCTGGACCATCAAACGCTATACACCGGCGGGCAAAGTCGATACCGTCATTGAACTGCCATTTGAGCGCCCGACTATGTGCGCTTTCGGCGGCCCGGATTTAAAAACGCTTTATATCACCTCGCTTGGTGAATTCTTAAACGAGGATGAAAAAACCAACCGCCCGCTCGAAGGCGGCTTATTTAAAGTGGAAGTCGAGGCGCAAGGCCTGCCCGAACCGTTTTTTGAGGGATAAAACATTATGACCGATAAAGCTTATATCCAAACTCTGATCGACTATAACGCCTGGGCCAATGAAGTTTGCTATCAGTCGGTGATGGCATTGCCGCCGGAAGAGATCTCAAAAGAGCGCCCTTCTCTCCTGGTCTCGATCCTGGCGAGCCTCAATCATTTGCTGGCGATGGATGAAGTGTGGCTGGCGCACATGACCGGCGGTACGCATCCCTATACCGAGCTCCGCGCCATGATTACTGAAGATATGGCTGAGCTTTGGCAGCTTCGCCAAAAGATGGATAAAACGCTGAAAGACTACACAGCGGGTCTCAGTGATGAAGAACTCAGCGAAGTGATCGACTACACTATGATCGAAGGCAAGCAGGGCTCGATGTCCCGGGCGATGATGCTGTCTCATTTGGCGCTGCATGGAAATTATCACCGGGGCTGGATCGCCGGCCTGTTCGGCCAAATCCCCCAATTACCCACAGCCAGTGACCTGCCGGTCTACGAACGCGCTTTGCGTGAAGGTGGTTTACCGGCTATGCCTTAAGTAAAAGCACTATTCCATATCTGCGATTAAATCTTTGAACCAATTCAATTCACGGACATTTTCCAGGTCAACATCTTCCAACAAATGCTCTTTGCTTGGCAGTGTATTTTTTTCTTTGCAGTGAAAAAGTTTTTCTTTGCATTTTTCTTCTTCACCCAATCGCGCCAACACACAAGCTAAATTGTAGACTTTATCGGAATTTATTTTTTCTGCTGTCTCTAGTTTAACTCGAGCTTCGTCAATAAGTTTGTCGTCATCTCTATTTCGCGCAAGAGCTAAAAGAACAGTACCCCAATTGCTATAAGCCGTAATGTTATCCGGATTGACCTCAATTGCCTTGGCGTATTTTTCGATACTTTCTGTATAAAGACCCTCGTCGTCTTTTAATTTGGCAAGGTTTGAAAGTGTTGCCCCCCAACCAACGTATGCAATTTGGTCATTCGGATTGATCTCAATTGCCTTGGAGTATTTTTCGATACTTTCTGTATAAAGACCTTCGTCGTCTTTTAACTTGCCAAATGCTGAAAGTGCTAAACCCCAATTGCAGTACGTCGTATCGTTATCCGGATTAATTTCGGCTGCCTTGGAGTATTTTTCGATACTTTCGGTATAAAGGCCTTCGTCGTCTTTTATCTTGGCTAGCTCGGAAAGTGCTAATCCCAAATTACAATAAGCCACATCGTCATCCGGATTGATCTCAATTGCCTTGGAGTATTTTTCGATACTTTCTGTATAAAGACCTTCATCCTGACTTTGACGGGCGGATTTTAATAGTTCGCTACCTTGCATGAAATACGCCCAAGCAACCAACTCCTTTTCATCAATATTATCTCGATTACCTTGCTCAATAACCTTTTCCCATTCACCTTGCCTCATTAGGTCTTCCAGATCTTCTGAAGTGTCTTCAGCATCTGCAGCTCGGACTACTTTCAATTTTTTACGGACGTTTGATAGAAGGTCTGAGCCCCCACCATCTCCCATAGGGAAATCTAAAACCGGTTTAAGCTCGTCTAACAAATGCCCATAAGGATCATTAAATAGTTCCGGCCAGCAATCCAATTCGCGGGCAATATCAATTAAGAAATTATCCGCATCGGAATTACCAAGATACTCTGCTGTTTGCCCCCCTTTTTGAATTAGCTTGCGTATAGATTCCGTTGGCTCAGTTGAAAATCCGGCCCAACAAAGACGATCATACCCGTTGTATTCTTCTTTGATAACTGGAAACACAGAATCAGAAAGTCCGCTATATCCAAGAACTAGCAAGGGTGCCTCACGTAAACTATTTCGCATCAACGGTCGAAGATTTTCTGCATGGGTTTTGGTTTCTTCCGCTCCATTTAACATTTTGAGAGCATATCCCTGACCGTGAAGATGAATTATCGAAGGAGTGGCGAGATAATCAGTAACTTTTGAAGAGGCGGCGGCAAAATCATAAGTAGCAGGGTATAAACCAACTAGTCCGCAGGATTGGGCCAATATTGAATCAAAATTGAAAGTAAGAACTTTTGCGATAAAACCAGCATCCATTAAGCTCGCAATGACTATATGTGCCCAATTTATTTTAGCATTATCCAGATAAGGTTTTAATAAATCTCCACGTTCATTATCGGAAAGACACTCCATACAGGCTCCATAATCGTTGAGTAGACCTTCATCCAATCTATGCCGACATTCTTCGCCATATTTTTCATGAATCTCTTCAACGAGTTTTGGAGCCAGAGGTATACCTGCAGTTAGAGAACATCCTGCACCGGTCAACATATTGAACGGACGTTTATCATCACGCGCCCGACGCATTGCATTAGCCAGTCTCTTTATATCCTCTGGTGTATACTTCGCCATAGACCCCGCCCCGATAAATATTAAATTGTATCTCGTTAATATTATTAACGAGTAAGTAGAACCACCAGCATGTCGTTTGGCAAATCAAACGTCAACGATTTCCTTTTGACGCGATGCCCTGATTACCCCCCACCCTAACCCTCCCCCGCAAGGAGGGAGGGGATTGGAGCGAATGTGTTCCAACAATAGCCCCTTCCCTCCCCAATTTATTGGGCGGGGGAAGGTTGGGATGGGGAGGGTCTGTCAACATCACGATTATAAAAATTAAGATATTATCGCTGAATGGTCCTCACCGCGGTGGCCAAGTCCAGTTAGCGATGTCGCGGATCGATTGTGGCAGATCGAAGGTGGTGAGAATAAACTCGGTGCTGACCGAGAGCGCCAAGGCGCCAATCAGCGAACACAAAATACCCATCATCACCCAAAACCCAAAGGCCTCGTGCTCCCGGTTGATTAGCCAGGCGAACAGTACTTGAAAGATCACAGTGGTTTGCTGGATCGGCGCAACTACCGTCACCGGCGCGACAGCCAGGGCCATAAAGCGCAGCATTTGCGAAATACCAATGGTAAAGGCCGAGGTCGTGAACCACTTGGCGGTAACTCTTGACATTGAAGTCACATGTTTAAGGCGTGTTGGGTGGCCGATCACAATCAACATGATGATCGCAGCTGCTCCATAAGAAACAACGCCGCCCGCCATACCAGCAGTTGGGTCACTGCTGCCCGCGAGCGCTGCCCGGATAAATATTGCGCTTGAGCCAAAGCCGAAGGCTGAGCCGATACCGAACAAAATGCCCTCAGAGTAATTGGGCTGGAACGAACTCTCTTTGTTGCTGGCGGCCTTAGCGGTAAATTTTTTGCGATCCCGCAGCATGATAAAGGGCCCGATCAGCAGCAAGGCAATGCCAAACATGCGCAAGGGCGTCAGGGATTCATCCAGCAACCACATCGCTAAAACCAAAGTCAGAATAATATTGGTTTGCTGAATAGGACGAACCAGATTGGCCCCCATGGCTTTGATCGCCCGGTAATTGCAGTAGCGGCCAAAGACAAAATGCACGATGCCGCCCATGGCGAGCAAAATATAGGCCCGGCCCGAGAACTCCCATAACAGGCCGAAAGAGCCAAAGCTAAGCGCCGCGATAACAAAGATCGGCACGCCCAGCGGCACCGAGATCGCCATGCCCTGCAAAACCGTACCAGTTAGTACAGCCCGGCGCATGGTCGCGCTGTTAAGGCCAAAAAACGCCGCCGAAGCGAGTGAGAGAAGAGAGCCGAGCAATATTAAGTTTCCGGATTACAAATTAGAACGGTGCCCAGGCGCGCTGAACGGCAGGCCGGGCCTCAATAACATCATGCCAGCGTTTGAGATTGGGATAGTCAGCCAAACCGACCCGCTCAACTCCATGAATGTGGGTGTCGGCAAAGATGGAAATATCGGCAATCGAATAGTCGCCTGCCATGTATTCATTATCAGCCAAATGCCGGTCGATGGTGGCCATCATATCCTTAAGCACACCCAGGTAATATTCTATGGCGGCTTCTATTTTTTCCGGCGCGCGTAACAAAAAATGGCTATATTGTTGCGTCAAAGTGGTGTAGGTCGCTGAACCATAAAACAACCATTGATCGACTTGGACTTGGGCCAAAGGGTCAGTGGGATAAAGCCCGTTACTGGATTTGGTGGCGAGATATTTCAGGATCGCACCGGACTCGCAAAGCGTAATGCTCTCACCGCCCGGTCCATCCGGATCAACCAGTGCCGGTATCTTATGACCCGGACTAATCTTTAGGAACTCGGGATCGAACTGTTCTTTCTTCTGAAGATTAACCAGTTTGATCCTGTGTTCTAGCCCACTCTCTTCTATGCCATGGCGTGCTTTGCGGCCATTGTCAGTATCCCAGGTATATAAATCGATCATGCTTTCCCCTGTTGTTAAATTAATTTATTTCTCAAAAAGATGCGGCCATTTTTTCATGACCTTATTTTTCCATTCCGGGCTTGATTCAGCAACCTTAGGAAAATTGTCCTTCCAGCCCCAGGGCCGGCAGGCATCAATAATGCCACGATTGTTCATATAGGGTGGTCCTTGCAACATAGAATCGAGCGGCGTACTCCAGGACTTATGTATGAACTCGGTATCGTCCGGTGGATCGCAGCGGGTCGACATGGCCCAAACCACATCGAAGATATTCGCCGGATCGATGTCTTCATCGACAACGACGACCCAGCGCCCGGCATAGTTCCCTGAATGACAATTGGCCGCCAGCATCGCTGCCTGCTTGGCGTGACCGGGATAGAGTTGCTTGATCGAAATCACATTGAACAAGCGACCCGCACCGGCTTCGTGACACCAAATACCTTCGACACCCGGCAGACCGGCTTTCTCAATCTCGTCCCATATCATGGCTGATTTCACGGCGGCTCTGGCAAAAGTAAAATTAGCCGGTGGGCGTGACGGCACGGCCATGGTCAAAATCGGATCATTGCGGTAATAGACCCGCCTCACTTTAACGATGGGCTGCTCGCTGGCGTCACTGGCGTAATAACCCATGAACTCGCCAAAGGGGCCTTCTACCTGCACACTTTTTTCATCGCCGTAAATTTCGCCCTCCAACACAATTTCCGCATGGGCCGGGATCGGCAAGCCATGAATTTCACTTGGGATGGTCTCGAACGGGAATCCGCGATGCCCGCCGGCGTAATCAAATTCCGAAACATTGATATCAACTTCGGAATGACCGGCTAAGAACAGCAAGGGGTCCTGGCCGCAGGAGATCAACACCGGGCACGGCTCGCCTTTTTCAAAGTATTTTTCCCGGATCATGCGGCCATGCTTGCCGGGCGACATCCAGATGCCGGTGGTGTTCTTATCCTGCACCATGACGCGGTAAGTCGCGGCATTGATCCAGCCGCTTTCGGGATCCTTCATAATGACGACATCATCGGTGCCGATATAGCGCCCGCCATCGTGCTCATGGATAAAGGGGATCGGAAATTTATAAAGATCGACATCTTCGTCGCGGTCGATATTTTCAAAGATGGGGCCGGTCTTGACTTCTTCCGGAGGAATAAGTGCGAAGTCCTCTTTCATGCGGTCCCGGTAACATTGCACCAAATCCATTTCTGTCTCAGGTTCGGGGAAACCAAGTACCACAGCCAGCCGTTTAAACGAATTTGCTGCGCCGGAAAGAATGCGAAAGTTCTCAGGATAATCTTTGATATTTTTAAACAGCAACGCCGGAGCGCGGCCCGGATTACGGCCACAGACAATTTCCGCCAAAGCAGCCAATTCTAAGTTCCAATCGGCGTCTTCGATGACTTCCAATTCACCAATTTCTTCGAACATTTCCAAGAGATCACGTAAATCGACGTGACGAGTAATATTTTTCCTATCACCCTTAGCGGCTGACGTCTCGGCTTTTTGATCCATTTTATTCTGTCCCTACTCTGGAATTCGTGAATGTTTCCATGCCACTTTTACCAAGAAATCTAAGTATCTAACATACATTAAATTCATTAATACCCTCGCACACAAACTTTCTTTGCTAAGAATCTTGCACCGATTTGAAAAACTACCGATAATTAGAATTAATAAATAACAGGGAGCATTAATTATGCCAAAAGATCAAAACCTCGATATTGGCTCACTCGTCGAGCCGGGCCGCGTGCACAAAGCCTGCTACGCCGATGAGGACGTTTTTGAACAAGAACTGAAAAATATTTTTCATAAATCCTGGATTTATATTGGCCATGAGAGCCAGGTGCCAAATCCAGGAGACTATTGGACAACGTGGGTCGGTAAAGAGCGCATGATTATTTGCCGCGCCGAAGATGGCCAGGTTCATGTGCTGTATAACCGCTGCCCTCACCGAGGCGCCTTGATCTGCAATAATCTCCATGGCAATTCGGGCAACAAGAAATCCTTCCGCTGTCCTTACCATGCCTGGCAGTTTGCCATGGATGGCAGCCTCCGCAATCTGCCGATGAAGCAAGGCTATGACGGCATCATTGATCTCAAAGACCCGCAGTTGCAAATGAAGCCGGCTGAACGCCAGGGTAATTACCGCGGTTTTATTTTTGCCAGTCTTAGCGAAGATGGTCCAGATCTCGAAACCTGGTTGGGCGGCGGCAAAGTGGCTTTCGATGATATTTGCAATCGCTCTCCCGAAGGCGAAGCCGAAATCGTTGCCAATTGCTTCCGTATTATCCAGCACTCCAACTGGAAAATCTTTCTCGAGAATCAACTCGATTCCGTGCACCCCTCGATCACGCACCACTCAACCGGTGATGCTGCTGCCGACATGCAAAAAGTTTATAAAGAGAAAACTGGTGAAGATGCGCCGATGGGCTATCAGTTTCTCGCTGATTTTACCCTGCCGTACGAGAAATGGGACAGTTTGGATACTATTGGTTATCCCAATGGCCATACGGTATTAGAAGGCTATATGGGATTGCGCCCGACTGACGCTGTAACACAAGCTCATGAAAAAGTTTTGACCGATGCTTATGGTGAAGACCGTATGAACGAAATTTTAGATACCAAAGTTCACCATGTGCTGGTCTATCCGTGCCTATCGGTCCAGCCGCCGCTGCAACAACTTCGCGCGGTACGGCCATTAGCCGCCAACAAAACGCTGACAGAGATTTGGCACTTTAGATTGAAAGGCGCGCCGGAAGGAATTTATGACCGCTCCCTCGCCTACTATTATCATGTAAATGCGCCCTCAACGATGGTTAACGCCGATGACCTCAATAACTTTCGCGCCTGCCAGGATGGTCTTAGCCTTGATGGCGGCGGTGATTGGGTCAGCCTGCACCGCAATGCCGGGCAAGACCCGGTTAAAGATGGTGTCACAACTTCAGTGACTGGGATGAGTGAACAGCCGATGCGGAATATGTTCGCTGCCTGGAAAGAATATATGGCGGGGAGTGCGTAAAATGCCGAAAGATAATGCCCTAAGCACCTCTGCCGATACCCAACGCGCCGTTGAGCAGTTTCTTTATGCCCAAGCTGAAATTCTTGATGAGCGCCGCTGGGCAGACTGGCTTGCACTATTCACCGAAGACGGCAAATATTGGATGCCAGCTGATCCGGAGCAAACAACCGGTGAACGGCTGCCCAACATATTTTATGAAGATGTATATCTCATGGATATGCGCATCCGGCGGGTCGAGCACCCCTACGCTCATTCGCAGATGGCCGGCCATCGCACCAGCCATACGGTCTCGAATGTCACTATTCAAAATGAAGATGCAGCCAGCGGCGATGTCGTCTGCACTTCACGTTTTCACATGGTTGAATACCGGCGGGACGATCAACGCTATTTCGGCGGTAAATATACCCATACGCTCAAAAAGACCGATGACGGCTATCGTATTTTTCTACAGCGCGTCGACATTGCTAATGTCGAAGGCCCATTTGATTACGTCATGCAGGTCTGGCTGTAAGGTCGCCTCTATTCCGGCTTGAAGCCGTCTTCGTAATGAGCACCGGTATTCTGGCCGTCGGCTGGTTCGCCATGCACGGAATGGGTGGTGTCTTTAACAACAAAGAAATAGACGTCTTCTTCTGGCAGGGCGACAGTTGAATGAATAACATTGGCCGGAAAATACAGCAGCGTTCCCGGACCCTGAATGGATTCTTCGCCATCAATGTTAACCCGAAGTTTGCCGCGCACAATATAGTTCCATTGCTCATTTGGATGAGAATGCGGACGGGCGCCCGTACCTTTGGCTTTATGCATCAGACCGCACATGGTGCGCGCACCTTCAATTAACGGCCCGACTGCCGAAGAATAGGCCCCGCCGGCAGAGATGCCAGCCATTTCATCCAATGCAAATATGTTGTTACCGTCACCCGCTTTGACGGCACCATCAGTTACGGTTTCAGATTTTTCCGCCATGTATTTATTCCTTAAAATATTCCTCGGGATGTGATTGCACTTCCTGGGTTAATAATAGCAACTCGCGAGGCATAGCAGCCGGTAAGTTTTTTTACCAGAGCTTATGGTCAGCAATTTTTCAAAAAAATAGTTTTTTAAATGCCGCCAGGATTGCGGATGGCGCGCAACCGGCACGCACAGGTCGGCTGCCCCATAGTGCGAATGGTGTAGCGTTCACCGCAATGAATGCAACGTTGCCGGCGCTCCATAGCGCGGCGATCACTGCCTGAACGCCGCTCTTTATGCGCCGGCCATTTTTCTGCAGTGGTATTGTCTTGACGGCGATCTTCAGACAAACGTCGCCCATTATCGTCCCGCCGTTCTTTTTCTGCCATATCTGCCGTTAAATCCAATATATCATCCATAAGTGGAATATGGGTATCCAGTTGGTTAATACAATAGGTGACCTAACAAATTGATTCAATTGAATTAAAATGATGAGTTGAACAAATTACCCGCACTAAGAGCGACTATTTGACTTTTACGGCAGTATTAAATGCATATTAAGGTATGCTTTTCCCCATTTTTTAGTATTGAAGAACTCAATTGTACTACCCTATAATTATTCAGATATTTCATATATTAGTTGTGTCTCCGTAACCATCGGCGTAGCTTAGGGGATATTTATTACCTTCGTAAGATTGAATTTGGACCGCACTTAATCAGCGGAAATTTATTGTCTCAAGGCCTCAGTATGGATGCGGATGAACTTTTAAAAATCGCTAGAGATAAATCTGTTGAAGGGCGTCAAAGATTAGCAAATGTCGTTGCCGATTTGTTTCTCGATGACGGCAAAATACTTTCGGATCAAGAGCGTCAACTTTCTCACGATATCCTTCGCCATCTGGTTCATGATTTCGAAGTCACTGTGCGCCAAATAATTAGTAAGCGGCTGGCTGAATGGCCGGGCCTACCAACTGATCTCGTTACCTTCCTGGCTAATGATGAAATTGATATCGCTTATCCTATCTTGACAAGTTCGGGTATCCTGGCCGATGAAAATTTGATTGAAGTCATCCAACACCGAACATCTGAGCACCAAATGGCAATCGCCATCAGAAACAATTTGAGCGAAGCAGTTTCGACAGCCATTGTAGAACAAGGTCACGAGGCCGCCATCCAAAAATTGTTATCAAACGAGAATGCGCAGATTTCCAGAGATACGATGGCTTATCTTGTTGATGAGTCGAAACGTGTCGACACTTTCCAAGAACCCATATTACGCCGGCATGATTTACAGCCCGAGATGGCTCAAAAAATGTTCATGTGGGTGTCTGCGGCTTTACGACGTCACATAACAGATAATTTTCCCATCGATGAACAGATCATCGATGATATGCTGGAGAAATCGGCTGTTGAAACTTTTGTGGCGATGTCAGCATCGACACAACCGAAAAAGACGTCAGATCGCCTGGCCGAAGACCTCATAGACGAAGGCGAAGTTAATTCTGACTTGTTAATTGAAGTTTTAAATGACGGCGAAGTGGCATTATTTGTATCCCTGTTTAAGAGAATGAGTGGACTACGAGAACAACTCATTAAGAAAATACTATTCGAGCCCGGCGGCGAAGGTCTTGCTATCGCCTGCAAAGCTCTCGGAATTTTAAAAACAGATTTTACCACAATATTTACTGCCAGTCGCGGATCAGCCCCCCACCTCGTTACTGATTTCAGCCGTGAAATAAGATCTGCGATAAAATTTTACTCTACGATTGACGAAATCTCATCCCGCAAAGTTTTAACCCAATGGTGCCGAGATTCGAAATATCTAGAGGCTCTGCGCCAATTAGAATTGAAATCAGCTTAGCTTAAATATAGGGGGGCTTCGTGGCTAAAACAGGCCAACAAAAATCAACCATTAATTCGCGTGCGGATGGTTTGTTGCGTGAGCGCTTAAATGACGTGACACGGATGGTTTCCGATTGGGTCTGGGAAACCGATGAAAATTTGAATTTAACATATGTTTCTGATCGTGTTTTCGAAGTAATGGAATTCCATCCCTACGAAATCATCGGAAAAAAAATATCCGACCTAATCAAACCGCTAAAAATGCAAGATGAAGAATTAAGTATTATTCAGCGAAAACCGTTTCGTGAAGTCATGATGTCAGCCGAAACCAAGTCCGGCAAAATGCGGCTATTTCAAGTGAGCAGCATTCCAAAGTACCATAGTGATTCCGGAAAGTTTTCTGGTGTTCGTGGTACAGCAAAAGATGTAACGGAAGAAGAAAATACGAAACGAGAATTAATTATTGCGCTGGCCCGGGCGGAAGAAGCCAGTAGCGCTAAATCAGATTTCCTCGCATCAATGAGCCACGAGCTCAGAACTCCCATGAATGCAATATTAGGTTTTTCGCAGTTCATATTGAACAATCCATTAGAGCAACTATCAACAACGCAGCAGGAATACGCCAGTGATATCCTCAAAAGTGGCGAACATCTGATGGAACTTATCAATCAGGTGCTTGATCTGTCCCAGATAGAAACAGGTCAGCACCAATCCGAGTTTGAGGCTGTAAATCCACATACTATCGCTGAGGAATGTCAACGAATGATAATGTCTCGCGCTAAAAGACTTAATATTAAAATTGAAAATATGATCGCGGAATATAACCAGCCGATGCTATGGACTGATGAACAAAGATTTCGTCAAGTGTTCCTAAATCTATTATCTAATGCGGTTAAATATAATCGTTCCGGTGGCACCGTAACCTTAACTACTCGGCAGACTTCGCCTCATTTATTGCGAATTATTATTCGTGATACCGGTGTCGGCATCCCGCGGGAGAAACAATCTGACCTGTTTGAACCTTTCAATCGATTGGGTCGTGAAGCTGGAGAAATTGAGGGTACTGGTATCGGGCTCACGATCACAAAACATGTGGTTGAGATGCTGAGGGGTCAAATGGGCTTTGAAAGCGAAGACGGAATCGGCAGCACTTTCTGGTTCGAACTGCCGATTGCCAAAGGTGATGCCGGCAAATAATAATTTTTTATCCATTGATTATTCTGCGATCACAATAAGTTTAGACGATTAGCATTCAAAGTTTGCGCTTTGGACAAATTTCTTCTCCAAATATATCTCATTGGTGACAGCCAAAATACCGTAATTACTATCATTGATTGTGATTAAAATCGACTCTTTAATTGCATTAGTTGCAATTAAAGAATACGGTTCAATCGGGTTTACGGTTTCAGGGGAGGTTGTTATGTCCAAAATATTACTCATTGTCGCCCTCACTATAAGTTTGGGGACAGGTTTCCATGCCATCGGTGCGGAAATCAAACCCCCCGCGCCATCAGGAACTCCCGGTGGAGTGTTCGACCCAACGGAGTCTTTTCGGCTGCAACTGACGCAGCAAAAATTACTCGAAGAAAAAGTAAAACTTAGCGAGACCGTAGTTCCTTGGAGTTTTCTAAAAGACAGGCTAGAGAGCGCTATTAAACGTTTGCAAAAACTGGAACCGGCTTCAACCCAGATCAAGGAACAAAAAATTGAGCTGCAGAAGAAAGCTCTCGCAGCAGATGTTGGAGAGCTGGCAAAATTGCGTGGACAACAAGCCGAATTAAACACCACTCTCGCCGCGCCTGATCCAAAAATAAATAAAGTTGCAATCCAGGAACAACTCACGGACCTTAAGACAGCAATAAATCTAAAAAACAGAGAGGTCCTGGATTTAGCGAGAAAAATTGGCGGTGATCTTCGAACTATTTCCCAAAATTTTACCAGCTTTAGGAATTCGATACGTGCTGAAATCCGGGAAGAATACGGGGCAGATTATAATATAGGGACAGATAGCGAATTTCGTCGATATCTAAAGGAATTCGAAAAAGAAATTGTTAAAGTGAAATTACCCTCTCTGCAGGATGTTTCGCGGTTCTGCAATGTAGGCTACCTTCGGTTTCAATTAAATTCTAGAAATAAATATGGCCTAATTGGTAATTTTGATAAATGTGAAAAAGCCTTAAATGAGACTGATCAATTTCATTCAGCTTACCAAAGTACGGCAACTGAATTTCTTAAAACAAAAGAAAACGAGGTAAGTCAGAAAATCCACACCTTTAAAAATTCACTAAAAAAGGGAGAGGAAGAATCGCAGCGGATATCAAAAAGACTTCAACAAATTCTGTCTTTGAAAAAAGACCAACAAGAAAAAGAAGCACAAGAAAAAGGTATTGTAATTGACCAGAACGCGATGATCGTTATCGGTATGACATTGACCGCCTGGATCGTAATTATACTTTTCATCATTATTGCAATTGTCAGAATTGCCAATATAGAAAATAGCGGTGGCAAAGATGCCCGGCCTGAAGATAGACTCATCATTCAAAAACTGAAGCAGTATTTTAAATATCCAATATTTCTCGACATCATTACTGTGTTCCTACTGACTGCCACGATTTTGGTTCTTGGTATCGCCAATAAACTTTCGACCGAGACCTTGGCTGCCTTGATTGCTGGTATTTCAGGATATGTCTTGGGCCGGATGAAAGATGAAGCGAGAAATAGTAACTCCTCGCCGCCACCTCGACAGATTGATTCTGGGCAGGCTGAAGCAGCTGGCCAAATTTAGTTTAGCTGAAATGATTATTTTAATACTTCCACTTTATCGCTGATCACAATCTGCATCAGTTCCTGACCGACCACCAGTGGGCCGCTATAAACTTGGCGTGTGAGGTCGAGCAAATCCTGCTCGGATTTTCGACCCCATACAATATGAGTGTAGACCGCCAACTTAGGCTTTGCTTGGGCGAATATTTTACCAGCTTCTATGGGGCTGGTGTGGTGAGAACCACGTACCGGCCGGCCGCCCTGCCCCCGTTTACTGCCATCAAGCCCGACGTGAACTTCATGGATCAGCACATCGACGCCCTTGCCATAGATGACCATATTGTCTGTTGGACGTGTATCACCGGAAATCACAACAGAGCGTCCATTGTAATCGAGCCGGTAACCGAGCGCCGGAAATTCTGCGCGATCTTGCTCTTGTTTTCTGGGCGGCCAATGATTGACATCAAATGCAGTGATTTTCACGCCGGTACTATCATAGACCAGACCTTCACCGACATCCTTGCCGGTCATTTTCAATTTAGGGCGGCGTGGATTAGATCGATAAGTCAAATCCCAATCGTAGGCTTTGGTGAGATGAGATGTCATTGCCGCCGTGCCTGTTGGACCCCAAACATAAAAATTCGGACGCCCGCCCCGGCCACTACCGTTTAAAAACAAATCAGAAAGATCAACGATATGGTCAGAATGGAGATGGGTCAGAAACACCTTATCAGTGCGAGTGACATGCTGTGGGCTTAACTCAGCTAAGCGCAGCAAGGCGCCACGCCCCGCATCGAACAAAAATTGCTGGCCTCCTGCCTCAACTAAAGTGGTGGCGTTCATTTTCTTAAGAATGAGATTTGGGCCACCACCTCCCGGTCCGCCACCCGTGCCAAGCAAGGTAATTTTTATGGTGCCATCGCCAACCGGTTGAGCCTGTTGCGCTGGCGATTGCTGGCGCTGTCGATTGGGACGTCCTTCTCTACGCTGTTGCCGGCGTTGGCCAAGTTGACGTTGGGCCACCAGAATTTCAGCAGATTTGGCGAGGCCTAAACTGGCCCGATCCGCTGCTTCGGCAACGGGTAAATTTGAAAGAAAGGTAAATAAGAATACTGTGGTCGCGCCAAGAAATTTAACAATCATTGGTAACCCCGGAATGTAATCGCTACAGATTTAACGGGTTAGTTTGCTTTTTCCAGCGCGATAATTAAAGACCTAAAAGAGAAACTTATTCGACTTGGTTGCGGATGGTGCCAATCGGCTCAATGGATACTTCAACAACATCACCTTTTTTGAGAAATACTGGAGGCTCAAAGCCGATACCGACCCCAACCGGCGTGCCAGTTGCTATAATATCGCCCGGCTTTAACGTAATACCAGCCGAGATACATTCGATCAGTGTCGGAATATCAAATATCAAGTCAGCGACGCTGGCATCCTGACGAGTTTCACCATTGACGACTGTCTTAAGATGAAAGGTATCCGGATGCCCCGCTTCATCGGCAGTGACGATCATCGGCCCCATCGGGCAATAGCCATCCAGGCTTTTGCCGATAAACCACTGTTTGTGTTTATGCTGCAAGGTTCGAGCCGTGACATCGTTCGACACCGTATAACCGTACACATAATCAAAAGCATCGGCCTTACTGATACCGCGTCCCTCCCGGCCGATAATGACAGCTAGCTCACCTTCATAATCGGTGGAGTTTGAGCTATCGAGATAGGCTGGAATCGGATCGGCTGGCCCGCTGATACTGGTTGTTGCTTTGGTGAAGATAATCGGATCATCTGGAACAGCCGTCGCACCGGCTGTCGCATCAAAGCCACTATCATGAAATTCCTGAGCATGTTCATGATAGTTGCGGCCAACGCACATAACATCGCGGCGCGGGTTGGATATGGGCGCCAGCAATTCTAAATCGGCCAGAATTAGCCGCGCACTATCATCAGCTTGCTCACAGGATACTGCAGCCATTTTGAGGCCTTCATCACCGAGCTCAATAAGACTGTTCATATCCTGCGGTAAATCCGGAGCCGCAATCGATAGATCGACAATTTTTTG
This sequence comes from uncultured Rhodospirillaceae bacterium, assembly GCA_964566055.1. Lineage (GTDB taxonomy): Bacteria > Pseudomonadota > Alphaproteobacteria > Rhodospirillales > UBA2165 > TMED23. Next base: position 13,839 of record CAZMHI010000003.1, on the reverse strand, counting down.
GCCATTTGCTTCAACAACCCCAAGTGTCGCCGTGCCATTCTTATTAAAAGTCAAAAGACGCATGTTTTATCCTGTTTTTAGCTCCCCGTTTCTTGCCTTACTACGGCAGCTTTATCAAACACTCGGTTTGCCAAATACAAAAAATTGACCATAATTTTAGTTTTTCAGGGGCATACAAGTGGATCAATTTGTTGATATTTTAATCGCGAGCTCGAGTCTGAGTGTTTGGGAGTTTACTCTGCTCTGCGGGGTTTCACTGATCGGCAGCTTTATAACCGCTTCACTCGGCTTGGGCGGCGGAACTCTCACCATCGCGACGATGGCGCTCATAATGCCGCCAACCGTATTGGTGCCGATTCATGGCGTCGTCCAGCTTGGCTCGAATTTTGGCCGGGCGGTTCTGCTGAAAAAATTTGTTTTATATAAAGTCTTGCCGATGTTTCTCGCCGGTAGCCTCATTGGTATTATTGTTGGCGGTAAAGTGGTTATCACCCTCCCGGTTTTTGTGCTGCAAAGCATTCTTGCCGCTTTCATATTATACTCAACCTGGGCACCTGGTTTTACCGCGCGAAAACCAAAAAAAGTCGCCTTTTTTGGTGCCGGTTTGGTAGGCGCTTTTACGACCATGTTTGTTGGCGCCACTGGTCCCGTCGTCGCCCCTTTTGCCCTTGCCGCCAGCGAAGTTCGTCAACAATTTGTCGCCACTCATGCTTCGTTTATGACCATCCATCATTCCCTTAAGCTCGTGGTGTTTGGTTTTCTTGGCTTTGCCTTCGGCCCCTATATTCCCCTCCTGATTGGCCTCTTACTATTCGGATTTGCCGGGACTTATGTAGGTAAATTGGCTCTCAATCGCTTGCCGGAAAAACTATTCCGTCATTTATTGAAGGGCATTTTAACCATCATGGCCTGCCGGTTGATTTATGATGCCTTTCAAGCCGCAACTCATTCTGCCGTCTAGATTGTTTCAGACGATTGGTGTTAGTCTATCTACGGGTGGGGACTCATGTTTTGGGAGACAATAACATATGTCCAAACCACCTTTCCGCGCCGATCATGTCGGCAGCCTTTTACGACCGCAAGAATTATCAGACGCCCGCCAGCAATGGCGTGAAGGCAATCTAGGTGCCGAGGACTTAAGAGAACTCGAAGACCAGCATATTCGTGACGCTATTTCTTTTCAGGAAGAAGCCGGCCTTAAATCGATCACGGATGGCGAGTTCCGCCGCGACTATTGGCATCTGGATTTCATCGCAGGTTTTGATGGTATCGAGTTAAACGACGAAACATACGGCCAAGCGTTTTCCGGTGGAGGCACGGTCGCAACGTTTGCCGCCACTGGTAAAATCGGACAGCATTCGGGCTTTATGCGTGATCATTTTAAGTTTGTGCAGGACAACACCTCTCAAATGGCAAAATTTTGTATCCCTGGCCCGGGTATGACACATTTGCGCAGTGGCCGGGCCGTCATAAGTGAGGAAGCTTATCCGGATATCCAGGAGTACTGGTCCGATATCATCGCCGCTTACGCAGCTGAAATTGAGGAACTGGCCAAAATCGGCTGCACCTATCTCCAAATCGATGATGTTAGTTTTGCCTATCTTTGCGATGAGGAGTTCCGCGCTGACGTAACCAAACGCGGCGACGATCCGGATGAGCTTTTAATCACGTATGCACGGGCTTTAAGTGAAGCCATTGCCAATCGGCCCAGTAATATGACAGTAACCACGCATATGTGCCGGGGTAATTTTCAAAGTACCTGGATGACCTCCGGCGGTTATGAATCTGTCGCCGAGCGTATGTTTGAGGAGCTAAAAGTAGATGGCTACTTTATGGAATATGATTCTGATCGCGCCGGCGGATTTGAGCCTTTACGCTTTGCACCTAAAGACCGGATGGTCGTGTTAGGTCTCATTACGTCCAAATCCCCAGAGCTTGAAAGTAAGGATGCCATCAAACGCCGAATAGATGAGGCAGCGCAATATATGGATATCAACCAAATGTGCCTAAGCCCGCAATGCGGATTTTCCAGTACCCATCACGGTAATAATCTAACCCGCGATGAGCAGCGTAAAAAACTGGAGCTCGTAGTCGAAGTGGCCAATGACGTTTGGGGGGAAAGTTAAAGCCCCGTCGAAAATCGCACCATGATCACGATAATCGATATTTGCAAGACTCCCTGGGCGGCAACGTTATAAAAAAAACGCCGGGTTAATTTACCAATTTTCTCGCCATCTGGCTGGTCTTTCGAAAGTTCTCGAAACACTCGAAAATTCGCGACCAAAATTAAAAAAATACCCTGAAAAGCCATAGCGGTCGTTATTGCCAGTGCTGCAATAAGCCACCAGAGCTCTGGAAAATCCAGTTCCAAATAACCGCTTTGTACGGCCAGGAACCACCCCGCCATCGGAGATATAATCGCCAAGGTCGGCATAATAAAAATTGTCTTTGGCGTTAATTTTAACATAACGGCCCGCCGCACCGGTAAGTCCAGGCTACGCAGAATTGGGCCGATGACAAAGCCGACAAAGAGATCAACGCCCGTCCACAACACACTGGCAATAACATGAACGAAACGCAACTGCCATTCATTGCCAGCGACGATAATGATGATGGTGAGCGCGATCAAAGCAACAACCCAGATTAAATTTCGAAAATCCAAGCCAAATTTTAAGTATTGTGGATGAGGTGAAGTTTGCACAGTTTCCATCTGCCAAAACTACACCGGAATTAGAATAAGAAATAGAGGGTAGGAAATATACCTCCTACTCTGCCGCCTGCTGGTCATCATCCGCCTTTGGTGCGCCGCCAGGACCTGGGGCTTCTGAGACATCATCAGGCTGATTTTTAAAACGGCCATGCTTATTATAATAGGCATCGACTTTCATGTGCTTGCCGACCACATAAGGCGCGCCTTTCATAAAATCATAGAGCGCAATGATGCCACCAGTCCACATGGTGCGGAACATATGGAGTTTCTTACGCGAAGCCCGCAAGGTTACTAGATCAGCATTTTCAACCGTGTGGTAATTCTCACGATCTTCAAGGGATTCTTTGACCTTTTGTGGCGCCGCCCAATTGCAGCGGTAGTGGATCGTACCATCGGGCCGGATGACATAGACGACGTTCGGCATGGCGCCGTACGCGCGGTGAAAATTACCTTGATAATTGTCAACGAGAACCCGTCGATGTTCGCCGTAACGCGGTGCGATCAATTTGGCTGCCGCAATTTTGTCATCCATGTTTTCATGCTGGCCGAGGCGCTCCCCGGGATGCGCCTCCCGCACATAAACAACCAGGAATTCAACATCATCAAACTCGGCAGCGATATCCTTCATATCCGGAATATTTTTAGTGTACATCGAACAGGTCGAGGACGCGGTTTCAATCACCACCCATTTGCCGGTAAATTCGGAAAGTTTAACCGGATTTCCCGTTGCAAGATCGGTCAGTGTGAAATCTTTGAGTGGCTCACCAGCCCGCGGGCCGATAAACATATCAAAATTATACTCGCTCGGTTTAAAGCGTTTATTATTGTAGACGGGGGCTTGTTGGGCAGCCATTTTCTTGTTCCCTTTGCTTAAGAATTAGCGCAGCAAACTAACATTTTTTACCGGCGCTGCCTATCTAGCACATATCAACTTATTGTGGGAGCAGGCACCTAAACGGGTGGCATATACCCGCAGGTAAGTCCGCCATCGATAACGAACTCCGCGCCGGTCATCATGCGGGATTCATCGGAAGCCAGATAAATAATGCCGTGGGTGACATCTTCAGTCTCAAGAATCTCACCAAGCGGTATAAGGTCAGCCAAAGTTTGGTAGGCTTCTTCCTCATTGCCGACCGCTTCAGTAAAACGATCCAAAAGTGGTGTCTTAATAAAGGTCGGGTGAACCGAATTACAGCGAATATTGTATTTGTGGCGAGCGCAGTGCAGCGCAATGGACTTGGTCATCGAACGCACGGCTGCTTTGGCCGTGCCATAGCCAAGTGTCAGCGGATTACCCAAAATTCCGACGGTCGAGGAAATATTAATAATGGAACCGCCACCACTATCCCGCATATAAGGCAGCGCCAGTTTGCAGCCCCAGAAGACGCTATCGACGTCGATCTCTTGCAGCTTTTTCCACTCGGCGAATTCTGTCGATTCTATATCACCACCGATACTGATGCCGGCATTATTAAGTAATACGTGCAGTCCGCCAAACTGCGACTGCACGAGTTCAAGCACCGCTTTCCAGTCATCTTCGCTGGTTGCATCGTGTTTGGTAGAGATCGCCGCCCCTTGACGTTCAGCGTTGATGGCAGCAGCTGTTTCAGCGGCGCTCTCTTCGTTGAGGTCGGAAGCGATTATAGTCGCCCCCTCCTCTGCCAAATGAATGGCCGAAGCGCGGCCCAATCCTGAACCCGCTCCGGTAATCAGTGCTACTTTACCTTCAACTCGTCCAGCCATACTAAAGTCCGAGGCGTTTCATTTGACCTTCCGGATAGCGCTCACCAGCGGTTTCACCCGCCGGGAAAGCATCACTCAATTGCTTAATCTGATCATCAATCAGTGCAATATCGATTGCCCGCACATTTTCATCCAAATATTTACGATGTTTGGTACCCGGGATCGGAACAATCATTTCATCCTGAGCCAACACCCAAGCGATGGCAACCTGCGCCGGTTTAAAGCCTCGGCCTTCTGCAATCTTTTCGATCACAGCAACTTTTTTATTGTTCTCTTCGATATTTTCAGCTGCGAAACGCGGATGCGCACTCCGCCGGTCACCTTCGATCAAATCATCCGTCGACTTAATGGTGCCGCTCAAAAAGCCTCTTCCCAATGGAGCATAGGGCATCAAGCTGATCCCCAACTCCTGGCAGGTTGGCAGTATTTCGGCTTCAACATCGCGCGACCAAAGTGAATATTCTGTCTCAACACAGGAGATCGGCGCCTCAGCATGAGCACGGCGAATGGTTTCAGGCGCTGCTTCTGAAAGACCGATATAACGTACCTTACCTTCGGTAATGAGTTGCGCCATTGCGCCAACCGTCTCTTCTATCGGCACATCGGTATCGACCCGATGTTGGGAAAAAATATCAATATGATCGGTGCCGAGGCGTTGCAGACTGGCTTCGCAAGCCTCCTTGACGTAGTCAGGCCGGCCATTGACGGTCCCCGTACCGTCCGGATTTCGAACCTGACCAAACTTGGTATTTAAAATAACATCTGCGCGCCGGCCTTTGATGGCTTCGCCGACTAAAATTTCGTTTTTACCATTGCCATAGGCGTCCGAGCTATTCAACAGACTGCCGCCGATATCCAAAGAATGATTGATGGTGGCTTTCGATTCTTCATCATCAAGCTCACCATATTGAATGGTCATGCCCATACAGCCGAGGCCGATGGCCGGAACTTCCAGTCCCTGGCTACCTAATTTTCGTGTACGCATTACTACCTCCCCGTTTTTGGTTTTTTAAATTATGCTATTTTTATAGTTAAATCTCCTACTCCTTCAATGTGACCCTCCATGGTATCTCCAGAAACAACGGCAGCCACGCCATCAGGTGTACCCATATAAATTAGATCGCCCGGCTGTAATTCGCAAAGTCCGGAAAGATAATTGATGGTCTCTGCGGTATTCCAAATATGCAAATCAAGTGTGCTTTCCTGCTTGGTTTCACCATTGACCTTAATCCAAATGGCGCCGTTACCGGTATCAGGATGACCGATATCACTAACTGGGCGCAGCGCCGTGCAGGGTGCTGAATTATCAAAGCCTTTGCCCATATCCCACGGCCTGCCGGTTTCCTTGGCTTTGTTTTGAATATCGCGGCGGGTTAAATCGATACCCACACCGTAGCCCCATACGTGATCGAGCGCGTCGTCAACACTTATATCTTTACCGCCTATGCCAATTGCCACCACAAGCTCAATTTCATGATGCAGATTAGACGTTTGCGGCGGATAGGGAATTGTCGCACCGTTCTCGACCACAGCGTCAGCTGGCTTCATAAAGAAAAATGGCGGTTCGCGGTCCGGGTCCGATCCCATTTCAATCGCATGGGCACGATAGTTCCGGCCAACACAGTAAATTCGACGAACCGGGAAACGTTCTTCGCTGCCCTCAATGGCAACTGAAGCCTGCTCCGCCGGTGAAATTGCATAGCTCATTAAGGTTTGCTCCTGAGTGAAATTATTTCTAAATTTGCGCTAGATTACAGGTCTATTCCTGAACTGCAAGCAATCGTCGTCTCGCTCACTTTGACTTGATCAGCAGCCCAATTGGAAATCCAAATGACAGAAACATCGACCTTCGTTACGCATCTAGAATGCAGTGAAACTGGTAAAAAATATGAAGCGGATTCACTCCATGGTCTCTCAGATACCGGTAAGCCGCTACTTGTTCGCTACGATCTTAAGGGCTTAGCCGCTGCAATAGATAAGGAGAGTTTGGCCGCTCGTGAGCCTGAATTTTGGCGCTACCGTGAGTTTCTGCCCGTACGCAAAGCTGAAAATATAGTACGTCTTGGCGAAGTGCTGACCCCTCTTCTACCGGCACCCAATTTACAGGCTGAATATGGTGGCGGTGAGATTCTGATCAAAGATGAAGGCCGCTTGCCGACTGGTTCCTTTAAAGCGCGGGGGCTGGCGCTTGCTGTATCGATGGCGAAGGAGCTTGGCGTCAAACGCATGGCAATGCCGACCAATGGCAACGCGGGAGCAGCGCTAGCGGCCTATTGTTCACGCGCCGGGATTGAAACCTATGTGTTCTGCCCGGATGACACACCTGAAGTTAATATCCGTGAGATCGCCTTTCAAGGCGCTAATACCTATCTCGCCAACGGCTTAATCAATGATTGCGGGCGCATTGTCGGTGAAGGCAAAGAGGCGATGGGCTGGTTCGACACTTCGACTTTGAAAGAGCCCTACCGGATCGAAGGCAAAAAAACCATGGGGCTTGAGCTGGCCGAACAATTGGGCTGGAAAGTACCGGATATTATTCTTTATCCGACCGGTGGCGGCACAGGTCTGATCGGTATGTGGAAAGCTTTTGCCGAACTCGAAGCCATCGGCTGGATCGGCTCAAAACGCCCGCGCATGGTGGCGGTTCAAGCGTCCGGCTGTGCCCCCATCGTTAAAGCTTTTGAAGAAGGCAACAAACATGCCGAGCCCTGGGTTGATGCCCACACAATCGCCGCCGGTATCAGGGTCCCAGCCGCTATCGGTGATTTTTTAATCTTGGATGCAGTGCGGGAAAGTAATGGCTTCGCTGTCGCGGTTGATGATGATGTTATCCAAGTTGCTCAGGAGGACTGTGCCAAGAAAGAAGGTATTTTATTGTGTCCGGAAGGTGCGGCAACGCTGGCAGCGTATAAACAGGAATTAGCCACAGGGCGCATTGGTAAGGATGAACAGGCAGTGCTGTTTAATTGTGCAACGGGTTTGAAATATCCAATGCCGGCTGCCGGGAAATCTATCAATCTAAATCAGCCGATTGATTATGCCTCATTGGCATCGTAATTTATCAGTCGTGAAAGGTTACGCGTCCCTGATCTTCATAACCGCGCGACTCATAATATTCCTTTTCATAATCACGAATGTTAAATTTGTAGGTTTCCTTAGATAAACCCAAATCCGGCCGCGCATCAAACATCAAGTCTCTGGCGTAATCGGCTTTTTGGTCGATGTAAAATAGAAAAATCTGTAAGTGCCAATCCCGTTCTAGTGGCTCACGCCAATGCTCCTGCTCGGTACCGTGATAGAGCAAGGCGTCTCCGGGTTTGCTCGCAATCTCATTGCCATTTAGGTAGATCGGCCATTGATACTCAGCATCGTCATAGCCGTAGCCAATGCAGAGCGACACGGCAATCTGACAGGACAATCGATCTTTATGCTTGGGCAGACGATCACCCTCCTTATATAACCGCATAAATGAATAGGTTGGAAAAAGCTTTAAATCGGTCAACTCTTCCATCTTAGGTAACGAATTTTTTAAAATGGATTCGGTTAAACTATCTGCATAGAACGTCATTGATTCAGGAATAAAATTGGGTTCTTGATTATAGACCAAACCTGTCGTTTTAGATTTAAGTTCGATATAATCCAATGCTATCTTGCACAGGCTAGGATCGATAAAATCCTTAACAATAGAAAAACCATTTTTTTGGAATTCATTCATGGTCATTCTTTTAATAATTATAAACCGCAACAATGAATTGAGTATAACTGTACTCACTTCAAATTTAAACTGGAAAAGGATTACTCATGGCAAAAGCCTTTTGGAATGACGCGCTGATCGCGGAAAGTGACGATATTGCCGTGGTTGAGGGTAATGCCTATTTTCCAATTGATGCGGTGAACTTTAAATTATTGGTCAAAAACATCTCTACTCCGCAGACCTATTGTCACTGGAAAGGCATGGCGACCTATTATGATATTATCGTCCATGGCGAGACCAACGAAAGTGCAGCCTGGCGTTATTTTGAGCCCTACGACGAGGCCGCTATCATCGACAATCGTATTGCTTTTTGGAACGGCGTCATTGTTGCCGGCAAACCAGAAGGTGTCGGCCTGGTCGAGCAAGACCCGAGCCCTCGCGCAGGCCGCACCGGATGGGAAGCCCTTTGCTGGCTGCTCAGTAAAACTGAAAAAACTGTGCTATCTGAGAAAGATATTTTCGACAATACCGATATTGAAGAATTTGAAATCAGGCGCGTGTGGGATAATTACGATGTGCAGCGCTACGCCGGCCAGTACAAATGGGAACTAACCGGCGGCGGCACGACCGGCTTACCGATAAATCTTGAGAAATCTGAAAGTGGAAAATAAACGCCCGGTTTTTGTTATTACCGGTTTTCTGGGCAGCGGCAAAACCACTTTGCTCAATCACCTGGTTAATCACGCCGAAATGAAAGATACAGCAGTTATCATAAATGAGTTCGGCGAGGTCGGCATTGATCATTTGTTGATCGAGACATCTTTCGAAGATGCTGTATTGCTTAAAAACGGCTGCCTCTGTTGCACCATTCGGGGTGACTTGCTCGATACATTAGAAACTTTGGCAAGCCGCCAGGAACAAGGTGAAATCCCTGACTTTAGCCGGGTTGTTATCGAAACCACGGGTCTCGCTGATCCTGCCCCGATATTACAAACTTTAATGCAGGACCCGGTCATTACGGCCCGCTATCGGCTGAGCTCGATTATAACAACTGTTGATACTGTGAACGGTTTAAACCAGTTGAGCGATAATCCGGAAGCGGTAAAACAGGCGGCAATCGCTGATCTTCTATTATTAACCAAAACCGATATCACTGATGCTGAATTGGTCTCAAATCTGACCACCAAATTAGATGATCTCAATCCGACATCTGAAAAACGCATCGTGCTCAATGGTGAAATTGAACCGGCAGCCATATTTGGGCGACGGGATTTTGATCCTCATGTCAAACGTATTGATGTGAAAAACTGGCTGGGGAAAAAATTTACTGAACATGCCCATATCCACGACCCTAACCGGCACGATCATGAAATCTCAACATTTTGCATTACCAGGAACGCGCCCCTGCCCTGGCCCGCTGTCAAACAATGGCTGCAAGCAATCATTTCCCTGCGTGGCCAAGATATATTGCGTGTCAAAGGCATTGTTGATCTTGAGGGATTTCAACAACCCGTAGCAGTGCACGGAGTTCGACACGCTTTTCATGACCCCGTTGTTTTAGATAATTGGCACATGTCCGACCCCCAAAGTAATATTATCTTTATCGGCAGAAGCCTTAGTAAAGCAGAGTTCGAAGTTGCCTTGGATCGGCTTTTGGTAGGTCGAGTGGCTTAGGCAATCGGATCACCGAATTCCGGCTTAAACGGACCAGACGGCAAAACCTCCGACTGCCAGAATTTTTGAAATACTTCAGGTAAAATTCTGCCCATCATTGAGACATCGCCATCGGCCAATTCAATTTTATCGATCTCTAATATCGTATAACCATTTTTTTGCAAACGATCCTGAGTGTTCGCAATTATTGTGCTTCGCGTGTCATTTCCCGTGAAGAATACAACAATCGCCTGCTCACCGGTCCAGAACATTAACGGCAGCCGGACCATATCTTCATTGGCGTAAGTGTTATCACCGGGATCACCCGGTATATAAACAAGCGGCTGCGGCAACGGCAGAAAAGCGGAAAGCAACCAATCCTGATAGCTAAATAATGAACTCATTCCAGCAAGCTTTTGTTCAAGGTCCGGTTTGAGTAACTCAATTTGGCTGGCTACAAAATCGAAATACAATGTCAAAAAAATCTGCTGAAACTTATCCCATACATCGCAATAACCCGGCATATGTTCTTTGATGAAAGTAAATTGATCCAAGGCAGTTGTCATCTCGCGCATCGGCGGGCGGAGAAATAATCGATACCAATCAGAATTTAATCGCAATGGTCTCTTGGCGGCGATGTCCAACACGACATGGGTAACTGGACAATCAAATAGCAATTGACCGGCTTGGTTTTCAGAGATTACCACTCGATCCGGCGACCAGTCTTTGGTGCCAAATGGCACTAATAGCCTGGATTGCTTGGGTTGATCAGTCAATTTTGACCCGCTCTCCGGTTTCGATTGAGGCCATGATGGCCGACATCACTTCAACACCATGTAACGCTTGCTGCGGTATTATGTAAAATGGTGAATTGCCATCAATAGCATCGGCGAAATTTTCCAACTCTGTTCGTTGCCAATCGATTTCGTCAAAGCTTTGGCTTACTGCTTTACCGTCAACACCCGCCATCAACAACTGATTGGGACTGCGCAATTCTATCCAGCCGGCAGAGCCAAAAATCTGCATCCGCCAATAATTACCGGTCGACATCAGCGTCGCCAAATAACCTGTTTCACCGGACTTAAAACGCAGCAGCATGGTCGTCACATCATCAATTTCAGCCGGTGCATGACGGCGGTCACTGTCGACGGTTACACTTTCTACTTGGCCACATAGATGGATCATTGCATCAAGGCAGTGAATACCACGGGCTACCATGCCACCGGCAGGGTTGTTTCCCCGCTCACCCCGCCACGATCCTTCGGGGATACTCATCGCCGTACTGCCGCAAAAATGCGCTTCGACATGTTGCACATCACCTATACGCCCGTCATATATTAAATTAGTCGCGGCCGTAATCGAAGGATAATAGCGCCGGTTAAAACCCACGGCCAACTGCACACCAGCTTTGGTACAAGCTTTCACGGACGCTTTGGCCTCCTCGACATCCAAGGTAAACGGCTTTTCGACAAAGACATGCTTGCCGGCTTTGGCAGCGGCAACAACTTGATCCGCATGGGCAAAAGGCGGCGTCGCCAGCACCACGGCATCAATCTTTGGATCGCTCAGCACAGCGGCGTAGTCATCCGTAAGGTCAATCGCGGTTGCAGTGGCTAGGTCCTGGTAATTCTCAAGCGTGCGTGCAATTCCTATGACAAATTGAATTTTATCACTTTTCTCGACGTCAGGCCCCTGAACGGAGTTGAGCAAAACACGACCCCATCGCCCTAAGCCAAAAATTGCTGCATTAATCATTGATTTTCCCCGTTTTGCCGAATTTTAGAGGGCCACTTCCAGCAAGAAAAGCCCTACAGACGCGTTGTCGCACCAAATCGGCACGGCTTTTGCGTTGCTTATCCCCGGGAGCCCTCCGCCGGATCATTTATTAGCTTACGAATCCGATCAGTAAATCCGGTGGAGCGGCAGTTGAGGGAGATTAATTGATGGAAATTCAAGATCTGAGTTACCAAAATTACTATCAGAGACCGATCTTGTTGCCTGACCGGCCTTATACTCATATTCCGCAGGAATCAGACGTTTTTCGCACGGCAGAAGGTTTGATCGAGCTTAGCCTGTCGATTGAAAATTCCGGCAACGGCAATATTGCACCACCACTCCAACCTAACCAGCAACTCAGTCTACTTGGCATTAAACCAAATTCGAATGGTGCTCTGGATATCGCGGATTTACGAACTGCCTTTGGGGAAAAATCTGCCGAGCTGAGCATGCGCCTTCGGCAATTTTTCTCTTCATTAGGCATACATGCTCCCGTAGCGACAGATTTAGCCGTTGATTCTCAGGGACGTGTTGTCGTTTCAAATAATTCAGCGCTTGAAGATGAGTTCGCAAAAAATCCGGAACTCAACACAATATTTAATGAACTGAGCAGCTCAGCCGCCCTGCTGCGTGCCGCCGATGCGGATAGAGATTTCGCTGCGGATTACGAAACTAACCCCAATGCGGCTCACTCTCAATTTGCGCATTTGTTCTCTGAAAACTTCAAATTTACTTATCATTTTGAAGCAGACAAACTCAGCGCTGCTTTTAAATCGGAATCCGGCAGCTCGATTGAATGGTGGCAGGAGGCTTAATTGTAAGCTGATTTTTGCGGCAGCTCTTCATAACGCGCTTTGATGTTCGAGATTAAAGGGTAGAGCGCTGCGCAAATCGCAATCATAAATCCATAAGCCCCTTCTTTATAGGCAAAGCGGCGGAAATAGACTTTATAAAATCGCGATAAAAATTTGCGAAATGCATTGCCAACAGAAGTGACTTCGTTGTTGTCGACCAAATCTCTAGCGCGCAAAGTAGTATAACGATCCAATCGCTGAAGCATCTCGGAAAAATCTGCATAAATATGGTGAATGACGGGATTCTCGAGGTCGAAGGGTGCCTCTGAGCCATTAACAGTGAGATGCGGGTGCAAACGCTGCATGCCCCAGGATTTGACGCCTTTCCTAAATAAACCGATATATGCAGGCTTGCCAAATGAGCCGCCACCCCAGCCGTGCTTAATCAGCTTACCACCAATATAGTTATCAACCTTGAGATTGTAGACGTCATATTTCGGCTGTTGGGTGGTCCGTCTAATTTCGGCCGCCAGCTCCGGCGTGATCCACTCATCGGCATCGACTTCCAAAATCCAATCAGATCGGCAAAAGGCAATACCTGTGTTACGCCGCGGCCCTTCTATTTCCCACGATCCTTCGAGCAAACGGGCATCATAACGCTCAGCAATCGCCTTCGACTCATCACTGCATTTATCAAGCACGACCACCAGCTCGTCGACCCAGCTTAATCGCCTCAGACAATCATCCAATATTGCCGCTTCGTTATGGACAACGACCAGCGCAGATATCGTCGCATCTGTCATAATTTATATTGCTTATTTACTCGTTAATTTCTTCAGCTCATCAGGATGGCGGATCTCTGGTTTAATCAGGTGCAGGCCCTGCAAATCTGCTTCAGCGATTTTCGGATCAATAATTTCGACGGCTGTATTACCTTTCACGACTCCATCTGAAACGATTGAATATTTAAGATAGATTTTACCACCTGAAGGCAGGTCAATATTTAGTTTACTCAGACCGTCATTATAATTAACGACATGAGGTCCTGATTTGGCATCTATGTAAAAAACCGTTGAAGCCAAGGTATCGGCAAGGTGCTTACCATCCATCGTAAAAATACGGGAATGAAATAAGGCAAAGGGATTACGGCTGCGATAAACGAAAATTCGGCCCATATCGGATTTAATCGCCGGAAATTGATTTTTAGCGGCCCCGTAAGGCTCGCCAGTTGCACAGCCAACCAAGATGAGCGCGATCAAAACTAATCCGATTTTTGTAAAGTTATTTTGCGCCTTCAATGCCATGATCAAGTCCCCTGCAGTTTTTAAAAACTATCGTAAAGGGCATACTGCATATCCTGATTTTTGGCAATCTTCTCTGATACACACAAGAGTGCTTGATAGAGACTGCGGTGCAGGTTAGAACCCTGCCAGTCGGAGAGGTGGCCGAGCGGTTGAAGGCACCAGTCT
>CAZMHI010000002.1:22279-127911 GCA_964566055.1 uncultured Rhodospirillaceae bacterium | reverse complement strand
GAACCCCCGACAAGGTGGTTAACAGCCACCTGCTCTACCACTGAGCTACTCCCGATCAGGTTTGGAGGCGCGGACCGGAATCGAACCGGTGTTCACGGCTTTGCAGGCCGCTGCGTAGCCACTCCGCCACCGCGCCATATGATCTGGTTTTGATCTGGCCGCGCCAGGATTTCACTGCCGCTAAGACAATGCTTCGAATCGGCGGCATGCCGATCAGAAGGCCGGGAAATTAGACGCTGCTCTGAGCAGGGTCAAGCTGCGTTTCACCTCAAATCAACTATTTTCAAATATTTTTCACACTTTTTTTTATTTTTTCGACTTTTTTTCCGCCAAACCAACGGAAATCGGTGGACCAGCCGTTCTGAAGTGGTAAACATCGACTAGAATGTTGCCCTATTAGGTGTTGAAACCAGGGTTTCTGAGGTCCATTTAAGAGCTATAACGGACAACATGAATTAAGAGGGTTGTTGCCATGGATTATCAAGCCGTGCGCCAGAATATGGTGGAGAATCAAATCCGCCCCAATCGGGTAACCGACGCTGCCGTCATCGCCGCGATGGCCGACGTGCCGCGCGAAATGTTTGTGCCGGAAGAGGTTGCCGGGATCGCCTATGTTGATGAAGCCGCTCCCCTGGGCGAGGGCCGCTATCTGATGGAGCCCCTGCTGCTTGCCCGTATTTTGCAAGGCGCGCAAATCTCCCCCGATGACGTCGTATTAAGCATCGGCTGCGGCACCGGATATGCGGCCGCTGTTTTGGCCAAAGTCGCCAAAGCCGTCGTCGCCGTCGAAGTTGATAGCGGCTTGGCCGAAAAAGCCAGCGCCTTGATGGTTGAGCTTGGCATCGACAATGCCGTGGTCATTGAAGACACCCTGGCCGATGGTTATGCCAAGCAAGCGCCCTATGACGCGATTGTGTTTTGTGGCGCTGTTGAAGAAGTGCCGGGCGTATTGTTAGATCAATTAGCTGATGGCGGCCGGCTGGTTTCGGTTGTAACTTCGGCCGAAAACGCCATGGGCAAAGCCGTGGTGATGCAGAAATTTGGTGATACGGTTTCAAGCGTCGACTTGTTCGATGCCGGAACGCCGTTACTGCCGGGATTTAGTAAAGCAAAGGTATTTGAGTTTTAAATTTTTTACCGGAATATTTGGGGCAGCTTAAAGGCCCCTAAATTGCAAGGTTTTGGTAACACTTTTTGGGTTAATATGCGCTCAATAATGTGTGGGGTTTAATTTTTTAAGTTATAGAGGTTGGCAGAGTTACCACGCCGTTGGTAAAATGGCCGCCTAGGGGATTGTGAATGCAGTGTAAATTACCCGCTAAATTTAGTCTTGTTGCCGGTGGCATCGCTGCCGGTTTATTAATGTGGGCGGGACCAACCTATAGTCAATCTTTGCCCGATGCCCTCGCGGCTGCCTATATGAATAATCCTTCTCTATTGGCAGCACGCGCTGCCCTGCGGTCTGACGACGAAGCCGTACCGCAAGCTTTGGCCAATTGGCGGCCCAAAGTTGAATTGTCCGGCGATGTTGCGCGGACGCATACCCACCTCAACACCCGCACCGCCAATCGCAATCAAATGCGCACGCCACGCGGCACCTCACTTGATGTGACCCAGCCGTTATACCGGGGCATGAGAACGATTGTCGGCGTCAGTAAAGCGGAGCTCGACGTTAAATCAGCGCGGGCTGATTTGCTGGCGACCGAGCAAGATGTGCTGTTGAGTGCAGCTTCGGCCTACATGGCGGTGGTGCGCGATCAGGCGGTACTGGATCTCAATATCAAAAATGAGCAAGTGCTGCAGCGTCAGCTGGAAGCAACTCAAGACCGTTTCCGGGTTGGCGAAATCACCCGCACCGACGTCAGCCAGGCAGAAGCCAGATTGTCAGGAGCGGCGGCCGATCGTATTCAGGCTGAAGGCAACCTTAACAATTCACGGGCCAATTACCTCAACATCATAGGCGAAGCCCCCGGCAAACTTCAGGCGCCGGCTGAAATTGGTGCGTTACCTGCCAGCTTGGCAAATGCCATCAGTGTTGCCCTTAAAAATCATCCGGACGTTGTTTCAAAACGTTATAGTGAGCAAGCAGCGCGGGAAAATATTAAATCCGTTCGCGGCGAATTAATGCCGACCTTAAACCTGTTGGGCAAATTGAGCCGGGCCTGGGAATCAACCACTAACGATAGTCAGAACACGACAGGCCGGGTGATGTTGGATTTAACCGTGCCACTGTATCAAAAGGGATCGGTCTATTCACGGCTTCGGGCTGCCAAGCAGGATGCTGGTCAAAGTCTGCTAAATCTCGAAGATACAAGGCGCGATGCTCAAGAGGCAGCGGCCAAAGCATGGGAAACCCACGAAACAGCTAAAGCGCGAATCAAATCGATTTCCGCTCAAATTAAGGCAGCAGAGATTGCTTTGGAGGGTGTTCAGCGCGAAGCCGCTGTCGGCTCGCGCACGGTTTTAGATGTCTTGGATGCTGAGCAGGAATTGCTGGATGCTAAAGTAAGTCTGGTACGTGCAAATCGCGATCAAATTGTCGCCAGTTTTGAATTGCAGGAATCCATTGGCGGCTTAACCGCAAAAAACCTTGGATTACCGGTAAAAATTTACGATCCAACGCAGCATTATAAGGAAATTCGTTCTAAGTGGATTGGCACTAATAGCTCTGGCCAAATCCCGGTTGGAACAAAAAAATAGTCAAATAATTCGATAAGAGTATGTAAAATACTCTTCGGTCACCAGGAACTGCTTAACAAGCAGAAGGAAAAAAGTAGCGTCAAATGTAGGGCGTGGTATTAATCTGTTAACTAATTGGACCGATGATCGAGTAATGGCCGAAGAAAACGAACAAGCCGAACCTTCAATGGAAGATATTCTCGCCTCCATCAGGCGGATATTATCCGAAGATGAAGAAGCGGAAGCTGAAGCTGAAGCGGAAGCGCCAGCTGAGCCCGAACCCGAAGCTGCGCCTGAGGCGGAGCCCGAACCCGAAGAAGAAGAAATGGACATGGCGGCGGCCATGGAAGAGGAGGCTCCCGAGCCTGAACCTGAACCTGCCCCCGAGCCCGAGCCTGAAGAAGAGATGGATATGGCTGCGGCAATGGAGGAGATGGAGCCAGAACCGGAACCCGAAATTGAAATGGCCGAGCCGGAAGAAGAAATGGATATGGCGGCGGCGATGGAAGAAATGGAGGCCGAGCCGGAACCAGAACCTGAGCCGGAACCAGAGCCTGAACCGGAACCCATACCCGAGCCCATTCCTGAACCAGTGCCTACGCCTGCGCCAGCTGCTGCGGCTCCTCCCCCTCCAGCACCTGAACCGGCCCCAACGCTCAATGAAAATATCCTTGAGCTGACCCAACAGATGATTGCGCAAGCACCGCCGGGTATTGGTGCGGGCGATTCAATTCTTTCTACCGCGCCTTCTCAGGATTCGACTGACGCCTTGCAAGAACTCGCCAAAGCTCTGCTGAGCAAGCGCGATATTGCTATCGGCAACCGGGATATGACCCTCGAAGGTTTGATCCGTGAAATATTACGGCCGTTGTTACGGGAATGGCTGGATCAAAACCTGCCATATCTGATCGAACGTTTGGTCAAGAAAGAGATCGATCATATGGTCAATCGGGCGGAACGTTTGGACCTCTAATCTGGCCACTTTGATTTTCTTGTAAATTGGTAATTTACCCAAGGGATACGTAGGGTTTACACCGGCGTTTCCCATGATATTGTGCGCGCCGCTTCGGGTGATCAGCACCCGGTGTTGTTTTGACGTCATAAGTAAAGAAGCCAGTTATGTTGGAAAAAAACTATCAGCCTGAAAAAGCGGAAGCCAAGCACTATAAAGCTTGGGAAGAATCAGGTGCATTTAGGTGCGGTGTTAATGCAGAGGGTAAGCCCTACACTATTGTTATTCCGCCACCCAATGTGACCGGCAGTCTTCATATGGGCCATGCGCTCAATAACACACTACAGGATATTTTGACGCGCTATCACCGCATGAAAGGTGATGATGCGCTATGGCAGCCGGGTTGTGATCATGCCGGCATCGCCACCCAAATGGTGGTTGAGCGTCAATTAGCCGAAGACGGTAAAACCCGTCACGATCTTGGGCGTGAAAAATTTATTGATACGGTCTGGAACTGGAAAGAGGAATCGGGCGGCACCATCGTCGGTCAGTTACGGCGCCTCGGCGCATCTTGTGACTGGTCGCGTGAGCGCTTTACCATGGATGATGGACTGTCCGCCGCCGTCCGCAAGGTCTTTGTCGAGCTTTATAAACAGGATCTGATCTACCGTGATAAGCGGCTGGTCAATTGGGATCCCAAGCTGCATACCGCGATTTCCGACCTGGAAGTTGAACAGCGGGAAACTGTCGGCAGCATGTGGTATTTCAAGTATCCCATTGAGGGCCAAGAGGGGAAATATATTACGGTCGGCACCACCCGGCCTGAAACCATGCTTGGTGATACTGCGGTCGCTGTGCATCCCGACGACGAACGTTATGCGGACTTGGTTGGAAAAAACGTCATTCTGCCAATTTGCGAGCGGCCCATCCCCATTGTTGCCGATGAGTATTCCGATCCTGAAAAAGGCAGTGGTGCGGTTAAAATTACACCGGCGCATGACTTCAATGACTTTGAAGTTGGCCGCCGCAATAATCTGGAGATGATCAATATCTTCGACGCCGACGCTAATCTGAACGAGAATGTACCGGCTGCCTATCAGGGCATGGAACGCTTTGCCGCGCGCGACAAAGTTATTGCTGAATTTGAAGCCCTCGGGCTGATGGAAAAAGTCGAAGACAATGAAATGACGGTGCCCTATGGCGACCGCTCCGGCGTCATCATTGAGCCCTGGCTGACCGATCAGTGGTTTGTCGACGCTGAAACTTTAGCCCAGCCGGCGATTAAAGCGGTTGAAGAAGGGCGTACGAAATTTGTCCCCAAACATTGGGAAAACACCTATTTCGAATGGATGCGTAATATTCAGCCCTGGTGTGTGTCACGTCAAATCTGGTGGGGGCATCAGATCCCGGCCTGGTTCGGCCCCGATGGCGAGATTTTTGTCGAGTTGAGCGAAGAGGAGGCGCAAGCTGCCGCTGACGCTCATTATGGTAAAGCGACAGAAATAACTCGTGATGAAGATGTGCTGGATACCTGGTTTTCGTCTGCGTTGTGGCCGTTTTCGACGTTGGGCTGGCCTGAAGAAACACCGGAAGTCGCACGCTACTATCCAACCGATGTTTTGGTCACGGGATTTGACATTATTTTCTTTTGGGTCGCCCGTATGATGATGATGGGGCTGCATTTTCTGGATGAAGTACCGTTCCACGAAGTTTATATCCATGCCCTGGTGCGAGACGAGCATGGCCAGAAAATGTCAAAATCAAAAGGCAACGTGATCGATCCATTGCAACTGATCGACAGCTATGGCGCCGACGCTTTACGCATGACCCTGGCTGCTCACGCCGCCCAAGGTCGCGATATCAAATTGTCGGAAAATCGCGTTGAGGGCTACCGCAACTTTGCCACCAAATTATGGAATGCCGCTCGCTTTTGCGAGATAAATGACTGCAAACCCGATCCAGATTTTGATCCACAAAATGTAAATGAAACGCTAAATAAATGGATTGTCGGCAAGGTGGCTGAAGCGACCGATAAAGTTGCGGCAGGTATCAATGATTACCGCTTTAATGAAGCCGCCGGCAGCATCTATCAATTTACCTGGGGTACCTTTTGCGATTGGTTTATTGAATTTGCCAAGCCAGCCCTGCAAGGTGATGACGGTGCTGCCAAGTCCGAAACTCAAGCGACGGCAGCCTGGGTGTTGGAGCAGTTGATGCTGCTGTTGCATCCCTTCATGCCTTTTATTACCGAAGAACTTTGGGCCCAGATGGGAGACAGCAAAAACACCATGTTGATTTCAGCTGCCTGGCCTGAATTGGGGAAACTCAGTGATGCCGATGCAGAAGAGGAAATGGATTGGGTCGTCCGTTTGATTACTCAAATTCGCTCACTCCGGGCGGAGCTCAATGTGCCGGCCGGCGCCAAGGTGCCCTTAACCTTGAAGAACGCCGAAGACATCGCAAAATTATGCGTAGAGCGGCATAGCGAATTGATTAAGCGATTGGCACGGCTCGAAACCCTTGAACTTTCCGATGCCGAGGTGCCGGAAGGGGCGGCCCAAAATGTACTAGGAACGACGACGCTGGTGATGCCCTTGGCCGGCGTAATTAATGTCGATGAAGAAAAAGCGCGGCTGGATAAAGAGATTGCCAAGCTAGATGCCGAAATTGAGAAAATCGATAA
This sequence comes from uncultured Rhodospirillaceae bacterium, assembly GCA_964566055.1. GTDB lineage: Bacteria > Pseudomonadota > Alphaproteobacteria > Rhodospirillales > UBA2165 > TMED23. The sequence continues at coordinate 121,597 of CAZMHI010000002.1, read as the reverse complement.
AAAGCTCAGTAATGAAAACTTCACTTCGAAGGCTCCTGCTGAAGTAGTGGAAGAGCAAAAATCACGCCGTGCAGACTACGACCGTTCGAAGGCTGAAGTCGAAGAGGCTTTGAGCCGCATCTCACAATTATAGTACTGCAAAATCGATCCAATCATCGAATGTAATCGGTGATTTTATTGCTTTAAGCTTGATTCGATAAAAAATACTATAAATTTGTGTGATTACACAGGTAACATTTAAAGTTGCATACCCGGGTATAGCAAAAAAGCCGAGAATTCCCACCATATTTGGTAGTTTCATTAACTTTCCCTCAATATCTGGTAGGTTAATTTACCGATACGTGTAGACTTGCCGTGTTGGCGAGGCACTATTATTGGAGTTTACTTTAATGTTAAATCTTAAAAATATATTGGCGAGCACAACTGTTTTGGCCTTTGCCGGTGCGTCATTTATTTCGGTTTCTGAGGTTCAGGCTCAAAGCAAAGCTAAAAAGATGTCCTTGGGCGTAAGTGGTTCTTTTCAATCTATATTGGGTTTTGGTGAGCAAGATTCAAAATTTGAATCAACGACAAGCGGGACAAGTCGAACCGGTTATGATCAATTTAATATCTGGAACAATTCAGAAATTCATTTTAAGGGCTCAACCAAGCTTGATAGCGGTGTAACCGTAAGCGTATTGGTCGAATTGGAGACTGATGCGGTAAAAGGCGGCAGTACAATAGATAAATCAGCGCTGAAAATGAAAGGTGGTTTTGGCGAGTTGCAAATCGGTTCCATCGGCAATGCGACAGACGGTACGGCAAATGTGGCGCCGAGCACTGGCGTAACGTCTTCGAACGATGGTAAGGCAGGTAACGTCATTGTCCAGCCCTCTGCGGTAGGAGCAGTAACAGACACACTACTCGGTACCGATACCAGCATGACAATCGCCTATTATTCACAGCCTTTTTCCGGCTTTCAAATTGCCGCATCTTTCGTACCATCCAATGCCACCAGTGATGCTATGCCGTCCGTGGGTGGTAATACCGGTACTGACGTTCAGCAATATAATGTAGCCTTGGCCTATGGCGGTAAACTTGGTGGAGCCGAATTTGGAGCAGATATTTCCTATGTTGAGAACCACGGTGAAGCGGCTTCGTCGAGTAAAGGTTGACGCGCTGGTCTAAACGTTACTGTCGGCGGGTTGGTGGTCGGCGGTTCGTACCGGATTGTCTCTGAAATTGATGACGGACTGACAATCACTGCAAATAACCCGAATGAGAAAGCCTTTGATATTGGTTTTACCTACGGTATGGATGCCTGGACTGTTGGCATTAACTACTTGAACGTGGTGGCGCCAAAATCCATTTCAACGGCTGGTGATGACGAAGCATCACAGCTTTTCCTCGGCGCTTCTTATACAATTGGCGCTGGAGTCGATTTCCAAAGCAACGTGTTCTATGCTGATTGGGATGATGAATTGACCACCCACGGTAATAACAATGATGGCTTTGGTGTGCTAGCTGGCATCAAAGTTTCCTTCTAAAGTCATAGATATATAATTAGAAAGGGCGAGGATCATTAATCCTCGCCTTTTTTATTGTGCTCAAGCCGGATCAATTGTTCGATCTGGATTTTTGTTGTGACAAAGTGAAAAATGTTTAGGATACTTAGAAATGGAAGTATACATCCGGGCTAAAATACAACCGGATATTAATTTAAAAATCAGGCGGGGAATTATCTTAAAATGGATGTTAGCATGCTTGATATGGCCATTAAGGCGGCCATCGCGTTATCTGATCCATTAAGAATTTCGTTTTTAGGACTGGGTGTAATTATTGGTCTTACCCTGGGTGTTATTCCGGGCCTGGGCGGCTTGGTCGGATTATCGCTTCTTCTGCCTTTTACATTTGCCATGGATCCGATTACCGCATTTGCTTTTTTGATGGGGCTTTCTTCGGTGGCTGCGACATCAGATACCATACCGGCTGTTCTATTCGGTGTACCGGGCACCGTGGCGTCGGCTGCTACTATTTTGGATGGCTTTCCAATGGCTAGAAAAGGGGAGGCTGGCCGGGCCTTTGGGGCAGCATTTACGGCATCTGTTATCGGCGGATTGTTTGGTGCTGTTCTGCTCGGTATCAGCATACCAGCTTTAAGGCCATTTATGTTGGCGATTGCCTCGCCTGAATTACTGGCCATCTGTATATTTGGTTTGTCTTTGGCAGCAGTGCTGGCCGGCAGGTCGCCAATGAAGGGGTTGGTTGCCGTTTGCCTTGGGCTAATCTTCGCAGCAACGGGTGAGGATCAAGGCGGTGGCGAACTGCGCTGGACTTTTGACACTCTTTATCTCTATGACGGCTTCAAGACAGTTCCGATTGCTTTAGGGCTTTTCGCTATACCGGAAGTTGCCGATATGGTTATCCAGCGCTCGACTATTACTCAAGGTGGTAAAGCTGCCGTGGTAACCCGCGCGTCCCAGTGGCAAGGCGTTAAAGACGCTTTCAAAAATTGGTTTTTGGTCTTGCGATGTTCTTCAATTGGCGCCGGCTTAGGCGCCGTGCCGGGCGTTGGCGCACCAATCCTCGACTGGGTTGCCTATGGCCACGCCGCCCGGACAGAGAAGGGCGCAGCTGAAACATTCGGCAAGGGTGATGTGCGCGGCGTGATTGCCTCTGAATCGTCCAACAATGCCAAGGAAGGTGGCTCGCTGGTGCCGACCATTGCCTTTGGTGTGCCGGGCACTGCGTCAATGGCCCTCATTCTAGGTGCTTTGGTAATCCACGGCATCGTACCTGGTCCGGACATGTTATCTAAAAATTTAGACGTCACTTATGCTTTGGTGTGGAGCGTGGCGATCGCAAACATTATAGGTGCTGGTATCTGTTTTATGTTTGCCAACCAATTCGCCAAAGTTGCCACCATTCGGATTGGCATCTTGGCGCCGGTTATTCTGGCCATTGTCTTTCTGGGGGCGTTCCAAGGCAAACATCATTGGGGAGACATTTATACGTTATTAGCATTTGGTGCTTTGGGCTTTGCCATGAAACGATTGCGTTGGCCCCGCCCGCCTCTCATCCTCGGATTTGTGCTCGGCGAATTAATTGAAAGTTATATGTTTATTTCCGCCAATGTCTTTGGCTGGTCATGGATGACCAGACCGATTACGGCAATTATTCTGCTCGTTACGGTCTATGGTCTGACACGTCCCCTGATCCGGCATTATTTTTCCAAATCCAAGCGGGAGCAGACTAAAGTCGCCCTGAAATTAAAGTTTGATAGAGCCAAACTAAATACAGATTTCCTGCTGGCATTGCTCCTATTGGCCGCCTTCTGTGGTGTAATTTATGAGTCGCTGGATGATTGGGAATTCAGATCAAGACTCATGCCTCAGGTCATTGGCACGACAGGCATAATTTTTTCGACCTTACTAATTTTTATGCAACTATTTGTTCCTTCAAATTTCATTGCAGCGTTAAAAGGGCAAACACCAAAAGATCGAATAGCTGGACAAGAGCAGGAGCCCGAGAGTGTATCGGGCCATATGGATTTGGTAACCGATTTTGGTGATTTGAAGCTTTCAGCAATACGGTTGCGGACAGCCGTTTATTTTGGCTGGTGTTTGTTGTATCTCGGCGCTGGCGCCCTCATTGGTTTGCTGCCGGCAATGTTTGTATTTTTAGTTGGCTATATGCGAATTGATAGTAAGGAAAAATGGTCAACGGTTCTGCTCATTGCAATTCCGATGTGGATACTGGCCTATATTCTATTCCATCAGGTTTTGCATGTGCCTTGGCCACAATCGATAATCGGCGATATTTTTCCGGTATTGCGTACTAATTCTGACTACAATTTTTTCTAAAGTGTAAATTACCAAACTTAGTTAAATAGGGAGAAGTTAAATGAAAATGTTAAAATCACTAGGAATTATAGGACTTGGCGGACTGGCTGCCTTGGCGATGATGGGTGAAGCATCTGCCCAATTTTTTAAAGGCAAGACTTTGTCTTTGGTTGTTGGCGCCAGTAACCATGGCACTTATGCTGCCTATTCACGTATTTTGGCGCAGCATATGCCCAAATACATCCCCGGAAACCCAAAAATCATTCTCGTGATCAAGGGTGGTTCTGGTGGCCGGATTGCGGCTAACTATATGCACAATGTGGCGCCCAAAGACGGTTCCATGTTCAGCATTGTGCTGCAAACCGTTCCGGTTAATCAATTCCTCGGCGGTAAAAAGGCGCGTTTCGATGTCAGGCAATGGCATTGGATCGGCAATATGTCACCGCTGATTAATATGTTGGCTTTGTGGCACAAATCTCCAGCCCAATCGATGGCTGAAGCCAAAAAGATGTCGGTCAAAATTGCCGCCACGGGTAAGTCATCGCCGACATTCATCTACCCAACTCTCACCAATACCTATTTCGGCACCAAATTTAACATTATCACCGGATATAAAGGTGTTGGCGGGTTAAATCAGGCAATGGAGCAAGGTGAAGTTATGGGACGTGGCGCATCGTGGCTCAGTGTCATGACTAAAGCACCTCATTATATCTCGAAAAAATTGTTGAAGCCGATTGTCGTTGACGGTTTTAAGCGTGATCCTGATCTGCCCAATACGCCAACCTTTATCGAATTGGCTAAAAATGACGAGCAGAAAAAGGTTTTTGAATTGGTTGCTATATCTTCAACCTTTGGCCGCTCATTTTTCTATCCGGCAGGTGTACCGGCTGACCGTATCGCTACGATGCAAAAAGCCTTTGATGCGACTATGAAAGACGCTGCCGTTATTGCTGCTATGAAGAAGCAAAAATTACCACTTAATCCAATGACGGGTGCTGAGTTGCACGGTTTGATCAAGAAAATATCCGGCACAAATCCAGCTACGTTGGCTGCAGCCCGCAAGGCAATGGGTGTCAAATCAAAGAAAAAATAGTCACTCATAATATTTAAAGCTGTTAGGGCGGTGAGTGAAATTCATTCATCGCCCTAAATTTTATTTCGAATATCTAAATATACTCTGCTGGCATCACCGGTCGTTGCTTGGTATTTCTGTGAGTGGATAGCAGTCTCTATGATGCGGAAAAGTGGGGAGCCTAAAATAAATGGATGATGCATCTAGCAAAACCGGCGCTTCGACGGGTTTTCCGGCACCGGAAGAACTGGTAGCGCGGGCGCGAGGATTAACGCCTCAGTTAAAGGCAAATGCTGAAGCTTGCGAAGCTGCGCGGCAAATGCCGGACGAGAATTTTCAGGCCTATGTCGAAGCTGGCATTCTTAATGTCTGTAAACCTATAGAATTTGGTGGCTATGAATATGGCTGGGACGTGCTTTGTGAGATCGCCTACGAGCTAGGACGGGGGTGTGGTTCCAGTGCCTGGGTCTATTCGGTCTTGGCAGAGCACAATCAGACAGTCGGTACCTATCCATTGGAAGCTCAGCAGGATATTTGGGGCGAAAATCCGGATATCTTAATAGCGTCCGGTAATTCCCCGGATGCTGATATGGAGCGGGTCGATGGCGGCTGGAGGATTACCGGCCAGCTGAATTATTCCAGTGGCTGTGATTTTGCTGATTGGCATTTAACCGGTATGGCGATCGGCGGCAAACCGCTTAAGATTTTAGTCCCCCAAGCTGAATGTGAGATCATTGATAATTGGCACGTTGTCGGGCTCGCCGGCACTGGCAGTAAAGATATTAAAATGGAAAATGTTTTTATTCCTGATCATCGCACTATTCCAATCGGACAGCGGGGTCCGTGGTTTGATAAATCCGCTATCTTTAGAATTCCGCAATGGTCGGTAAACCCCTTTAGTCTGGTTGCCGTAACCATTGGTATTGCTCAAGGAGCGATTGATCAATTTGTTGAAGACATGAAATCCAGAGCATCGCGCTTTGGCAGTAAAGTCGCGGAGTTCCAAAGTCTGCAATTACGCCTGGCTGAATCTGCCGCTGAAGTGGATGCTGCAAAAAAAATCATGCTTAGCGATCTGCGTGAAACCATGGAATTTCTGGAAGACAATGAAGCGCTGACCATTGAAATGATGGCGCGTAATAAGCGCGACATGGCGTATTGTCCCATTTTGGCAACGCGGGCCGTTGACCGGATTTTCTACGCGGCAGGTGCCGGCGGATTGTATTTAAGCGAAGATATTCAGCGCTCTTTCCGTGACGTTCATGCCGGTAACAAGCAAATCGCGCTCAACTGGGATATCAACGGCACGACTTTTGGCAAGGTAGCGCTCGGTCTCGATCCGGCACCGGTGCGCTGGTAAAATCCTTTATGACTGAAATTACACCGCAGGTGTTGATTGATCGGGCGACCACCTTAATTCCGGTTTTGCAGGAACGTGCTGAAGAATGTGAGAAATTGCGCTGTCTGCCGGAAGCCACAATCGCCGATTTTAAGTCCTCTCGTTTGGTTGATGTTTGTAAGCCAAAGCAATATGGCGGCTTCGAATTTGGCTGGGAGGTATTCTGCAAAATCATTATGGAGCTCGCCCGTGGCTGCGGCTCCACCGCCTGGGTCTATGCGGTTTATGCTGAGCATGCCTGCCGCATGGGAAACTATCCACTAGAGGTTCAGGAAGAAGTCTGGGGCCGAGACCCCGACACATTAATTTCATCAGGTAATAACTGGCAGACCGAGTTGGAGCCCGTGGAGGGTGGTTTTCGTCTATCGGGCCGCTTTAATTACTCCAGCGGCTGTGATTATGCGGGCTGGCATATGACCGGTGGAAAGGTGGCGGGTAAGAATGAACGCCGTCAAATCTCCTTTCCAGCTGCTGACCGGGAGTTGGATGATAATTGGCACGTCGTTGGTTTGGCCGGCACCGGCAGCAAGGACTACATTTTGGATAATGTCTTTATCCCTGAACATCGGACCTACCCTGTTCCGGGGCCGGGTTTGCGCGCGAACGACAATGTCATTTTCCGCTTGCCGCAATGGTCGGTTTATCCGTTTGATCTGGCCGCGGTTTCTGTTGGTGTGGCGCAAGGCGGCTTGGATCGCTTTGTGGAGTCTCTCAAATCACGCATTTCACGATTTGGCGCCAAAATCGCAGAATTTCAAAGCTTACAGCTGCGTATTGCGGAATCAGCCGCCGAGCTTGATATGGCGCGGCGCATTATTTTTGATGATCTGCAGGAATCTCGGGAGTATCTGGAGCACAATGAAAAGCTGCCACGTGACATGATGACGCGAAATAAACGGGATATGGCATATGCACCCGTATTGGCCATGCGGGCGATTGATCGAATATTTTATGCCGCCGGGGCAGGTGGCTTGTTTTTGTCGGATGATCTGCAGCGCTGCCTTAGGGATGTTCATGCCGGGGCAGCTCAATTGGCACTAAATTGGGATGTTAATGGCACAACCTGGGGGCAGGTGGCGTTGGGAATCGATCCTGGTATGGTCCGCTGGTAAGGTTAAAGCGTACCTGCTACTTCTTTACAGACGGCTCGAATTTCTGAAATCATATCACGGCAGGCGGGTGATAACCGGCCAAATTCACGAAGTGTTAATTGCATCGGTAAAACAAAGTCATCGTCTTCCACTGGCAGGATTTTCATCGATCCTTCAGCAATTTCGTGGGCGATTTGCTGGCGTGACAACATGCCGATTAAATCCCGGCGTTTAAGCAGAGCCACGGCCGCAGTGCCGGGCGCCATTTCAATGGGGCCTTTCGGTGGCACCAAGCCGTGGCGGATAAATATATTGTTGAGACGAGGGCGTGCCCTGGCGTCAGTTGGCGGTAATATCCAATCCGCTTCGGACAATAATTTAAGCGATACTTGATTGAGGGAGGCGAAAGGATGTTCAGCCCTGACGGCTAGAACCGGTTTCGATTCTGTAAGAACTTCGGTATTGAGCCCGGGCGTTGTGCGGGTCAGTTGTGCGGGGCCGATCATAATATCAATTTCACCGACCAGCAGCTTTGCCGATAACTCATCAAAATCACCTTCGATTACAGAAACTTGAGCATTTGGACGATTTTCGAGCAAGCGGTCTATGGCGATATGGGCGATGGTAAAGCCTTCAAACGGACCGACGCCTAAATTGACTTGGCCCTCCTTGGATCCCCGCAGCTCGTCAATTTCTTCCGAGGCAAATCTCAAATTGGCTTCGATAATCTTGCCGTAATTGACCAGAGTTTTGCCGTATTCAGTTAGCTCAATGCCTCGGGGACCCCGGTTCATCAATTTTACTTGCAGGCTTTCCTCAATAGAGCGAATGCTGCGCGAGAGTGCCGGCTGGGCAATTGAAAGGGCATCAGCAGCCTGGCGAATACTGCCTTTCTCAGCAACCGTGATGAGTTGCCGGAGCTGCTTGAGTTGAAGGTGTGGCATTGACGGCATATTCATAAAGCTTCCCCATTTTGATCCACTCATAGACGATTAACAGGTATCACGGCAACAGTTTCCGGCTGTATTTGTTGCATATTTTGCCATTTAATTTAATTAATCGGCAGAAATAAGCCATTTTTTTGTGATACCGCCAAGGCATATCTCGGGCGTAATAAGTATGTTACAGGTGGCGTTGAGATTTTTAGAATGGTTCCTGTTAGTACCATTGAGGTCAAACACTTGTGGGAACATTTGGTCCTGAATTTTATTTAGAACCAACATCCCGGGGGAAGACTCTGTAAGTTGACGCTCTCTAAATGGGGGGAGTATGCCCACAAAACTTGCCGGGGCAAATGTCTCCGGCAAGGTTTTTTTAATCGGGCCTACCTAGGGAAACTATAAATGGACGGCAACGTCGCTCAATCAAAAAAAACATTCTCAAAAGAGATCAATGTCGACGTACCTACTCGAGAAGAACTCATTCAACGTGCTCGCGACATGGTGCCGACGCTCATCGAACGCGCACCCAAATGCGAAGAGTTGCGCCGCGCCCCCGAAGAAACCATTGAAGATTTCAAAAAAGCCGGTTTTTTTAAAATCGGCCTGCCGAAAAAATATGGCGGTTACGAGATGGATTATGATGTGCTTTGCGAAGTCATCATGGAAATCGCCCATGGCTGTGGCTCAAGTGCCTGGAATTTAGCTGTGCTGGGAGAGCACAATTACACCCTGACAAACTCCACTGCTGAAGTACTTGATGAACTCTGGGCGGATGACCCTGAAGTATTGTTGGCCTCCGGTAATGATCAACACGCCGAATTAACGCCCACTGACGGCGGCTTTATTTTTAATGCGCGGCTGCAATTTTCAAGTGGCTGCGATTATGCCAGCTGGTGGATGGGCCGGGGCTTTGAGAAGGGTACAGGGCGACCGCGGGGGATCATTATTCCGAAAAAGCACGCCACGATCATAGAAGATTCCTGGCATGTAGCTGGCCTCGCCGGTTCCGGCAGCAAAGATGTTGAATTTAAAGATGTATTTGTGCCAACCAGGCATCTACGCTCTGCGCCATTTAGTCCGGAATGGGGGGGCAGGGCAGCGGGCGTTCAAAACCCGGCAACCTATCGCTTGTCGCAGCAATCGACTAAGCCATTTACGCTCACATCTGTATCGGTTGGCATCGCCGGCGGCGTACTTAAAGCTTTCACCGAGCAAATGAAAGAGCGCCAGTCCCGCTTTGGGCAGGGCGTTGCCGAGTTTCAAAGCCTGCAATTAAGATTGGCGGAATCTGCGGCGGAATATGATACTGCCCGTAAAATTGTCCTAAGTGATCTCCAGGAATCGATTGCCATTTTAAGGGATGCCGAAGACATCCCTGAAGAAATGCATCATCGTAACCGCCGGGATATGGCGTATTGCCCGCGCTTGGCAGCTGCCTCTGTAGACCGGCTTTTTTATGCCGCCGGGGCCGGCGGGCTATTTCTGGACGGCAATCTTCAGCGCCAGTTTAGAGATGTTCATGCGGGCGGTGCGCAGGTCTTTCTGAACTGGGATATTAACGCTACAGTTTTTGGACGCGCTTTGTTAGGATTGGAAGTTGGAGGACCGCCCGGACCGGGTGAGATAAAATAGTTACCAAAGCTGATATTTTAAAAAATTTATAAACGCAAAATGGGAGGAATAAATGAAAAATCGATTTTTTAATAAGGGGTTTAAAACTCTGCAGCGTGGGGCGTTTATCGCCGGCGCGCTGGCTGCCGGCTATGCCTTATCGGGCATTGATCCGGTAGACGCCGCTCCTAAAAAAGGCGGTAAATTGCGCATTGCGATTCTCGCTGATATCGGTGGTTTTGATAGTTTGAAGATTCCGATTACGGGGCGTCCGCGCGCCTTTGTGATGCAGGCGATCCATGAAAATCTTTTTGATATGGACCCTGAAACTTTTAAAATTATTCCACGCACCGGTCTAAAGGCCGAAGCCAGTGATGACTTTAAACGCTGGCGCGTTACGCTTCGCCAAGGTGTAAAGTATTCAAATGGTGCCGAAATGGTCGCCGCTGATTACAAAGCGCATTTTGATCGGCTGTTGAATAACAAAAAGTTTGGCAATCGGTTCCGGGGCACGCTTGGTCCCCGCCTTGATCATGTTGAAGCACCGAGCAAATACGAGATTGATTTTGTTTTCTCTGAGCCAAGCCCAGGCTGGAAAACCATCATGACACTCAATGATCTTGTATGGTGGGTACGTCCGAAGAGTTATCTGGATGCCAACAAAGGTAAGAAGACGTTCAACAACAATACAGTTGGCGCCGGCCCGTATATGTTGAAAAAATGGCGTCGCTCGAGCAGCATTGTCTTAGCAAAAAATCCACATTATTGGGATAAAGCCAATCAGCATGTTGATGAAATTCACCTGCAGATCATCAATCAACAGCTTAGTCGTATGCAGGCCCTGCAGGCGGGTCAGGCAGACTTCCTTTGGTTGCCACCTGCATTGGCGCTCGTTGCCAAAAAGGATAAGCGCCTGAGACATGTGTCAGGACCAAGTTTCTTTGCCGGTCTTGGTATCGCATTTAATCAAAGCAAACCGCCTTTTAATGATATCCGCGTTCGCAAGGCCTTGGTCCATGCGCTTGACCGCGATCTCATCGGGTCGGTTATCACGAAAGTGCCTGAAAAAGCGCCTACACACATGTATTCCGCGGAGCATCCTTGGCATTGCAAGGGTATTGAGTTTCCTGAATACAATGTAGCAAAAGCCAAGGCTTTGCTTAAAGAATATGGCAAGCCGGTTAAGATGACGCTTAATATTGTTGCCTTGCGTGATTTGATCCGGGTCGGTGAAGCGTATCAGGCTTATTGGAAAGAAGCTGGCTTCGAAGTCACTGTTAAACCCGGTGGGCGTGGCCCCAAGTGGGGACGTGCTGTGGCGTCTCGCAAGTTCGACTTCTGGTGGCATAACTACGCTGCCAACAATGATCCAAGCTTGGTTGGTATGATATTTCATTCCAAATCGCGTGCTAATCTCATGCAGATAAACGATCCGAAAATTGATGCGGCAATTGCAAAAGTTAAGGCTGCTCGGGGACGTGCGGACCGTCATAAAGCCTCTTGCGATTTTCAGAGATTGTTGGTCGAGCAATTGCGGATTTTACCGTGGGAGCAAAGAGGCGTAACAGTCGTCTTCCAGCCCTATGTGAAAAATGTCATCAAACCGCTATCTATCTTTCCTAAGTACCAAAGAATTTGGTTAGATAAGTAATCTATTTGAGGGCCTATCGAAAAATTCGTTAGGCCCTCATCTATTTCACATAAAGAATTAAAATAAATGAATTACCTGCGTTACAGAATTCTTCGGGTGATCCCGGTTTTCTTTCTGGTTACATTCGCCAGTTTTGCCCTCTTGAATATTCTACCGGGCGATGCGGCTGATGCCATTCTGGGAGGCGCCGATACTACCGACAATACTGAAGGGTTGGCTGAAGCACGTGAGGAAATACGCAAGGAGCTGGGTTTAGATCGTCCCATTATCGTGCGTTATTTCTCTTGGTTGGGCGGTGTCGTTCAAGGAGATTTTGGTGAATCCTACGTGCAAATTGCCCCGGTCTGGGAATTGCTGGTAGAAAGATTGCCCGTTACCATTGAACTCCTCATCTTATCTCAGTTATTGGCACTTCTAATTGCGGTGCCTTGTGGCGTTTATTCGGCTCTAAAAGCTGATAAAATTCCTGATCGGGCGATTGGCACAATCGCTTTTGGCCTTGTTGCCATGCCGCCTTTTCTTTTGGCTATTCTTCTGGTTTTTTTATTCGCCGTAGCTTGGCAGATATTTCCGGCCAGCGGGTATTTCCCCATTGAAGAGGGCCTAGGCCAGAATTTGTACCATTACATTATGCCTGCCACAGTTATTGGTTTATTAGAATCACCTGTTCTCATGCGCGTCCTCCGAGTTGATCTTATCGCCACGCTTCAAGAAGACTATATTGCCTTGGCCAGAGCTAAAGGTATGTCGACAAGATATATTCTTTTTCGCCATGCTCTACGTCCTTCGTCATTTACATTGGTAACCGTATTGGGATTGCAGTTTGGTTTCCTGCTTAGCGGTACAGTTATTATCGAGCAGATTTTTTCATTGCCTGGCATGGGAAAACTCATTCTCGATGCGATCGACAATAGAGATTCTATGTTGCTCCAAGGGGGCGTGACATTAATTGCGCTTGCCTATGTCGGCATTAATTTGGTGGTGGATATGCTCTATGCGGTTTTGGATCCGCGCGTAGGGCGAAGTGCAGGAGCAAAGTCATGAGTGATACAGCACTTGCACCTGGTGATATCGGCAGGTTGAAAGAAGAAAAGGCCGAGAAAAGCGCCTGGTCTCGGCTCGGCTGGGTATTCTGGATTGCCTTCGGCTGGGTTTTTCTAATATCCTTCAGTGCGCTTTTCGCCGATTTATTGGGATTTCAGGACCCGTTAAAAACCAATTTGAAAAATACTTTTAGCCCGATGATGAGTGATGGCCATCTGTTGGGTACCGATCCAGTGGGGCGCGATATGTTGGCGCGTATTATTCATGGTGCCCAGGTTTCGCTTCAAATTGCCTATACGGCTCCTTTGATTAGTTTGGTCTTAGGTCTCACTTTTGGTATTAGTGCGGGCTATTTTAGAGGCAAAGTAGACGGCACGATTGGGATTTTTGTCGATGCAATTTTGGCTTTTCCAAACATAATCGCGATTATAGCGATCTTATATTTCCTTGGCGCAACACTTTTTAACATGATTTTGGTATTAGGTTTTTTTGGCATGGTTGGTGACCTGCGAGTCGCCCGGGCCAACACTATACTCTATGCCGAACGGGAGTTCGTGCTTGCCGCGCGCGCTCAGGGTGCCTCTCACCTCCGCATCATGTTGAAAGAGCTTCTGCCGAATGTGATGATACCCGTACTTGCTCTTGCAGTGATTGGCATGTCCCGAGTGATCGTCATCGAAGGTATTCTTTCTTTTTTGGGCGTTGGCCTGCCGCCACCCACTGCCACTTGGGGTAAAATGATTTCGGAAGGGTATACAGAGCTTGCCTTCGCGCCGCATGTGACCTTTTTGCCCGCGGCAGCGATGTTCTTTACGATACTGAGCTTTAATTTAATCGGTGACCGGCTGCGGACATTAACTAACGCCAAAACAGGACAGCTATAATCAGCGTGCTAGTGTGCCAGAATCTGGCTTAAGAACAGCTTTGTCCGCTCGTGCTGAGGATTGTCAAAGAACTCATTCGGTTCGTTTTCTTCGACGATTTGGCCTTCATCCATAAAGATAACCCGGTTGGCAACGGTTTTGGCAAAGCCCATTTCGTGGGTGACGCAAAGCATGGTCATACCGGTTTCAGCCAGTTCAATCATGGTATCTAAAACTTCTTTGATCATTTCCGGATCAAGCGCGGAGGTCGGCTCATCGAACAGCATAATGTTTGGGTTCATGCAGAGCGAACGGGCAATGGCAACACGCTGTTGTTGGCCACCTGAAAGCTGACCTGGAAATTTTTGCGCCTGATCTGGAATTTTAACCCGCTCCAAATACTTCATGCCGGTTTCTTCGGCCTCAGCTTTGGGCACTTTGCGCACCCAAATTGGCGCCAAAGTCAGGTTTTCCAGGACGGTCAGGTGAGGAAACAAATTAAAGTGCTGAAAGCACATGCCGACTTCACGGCGAATTTGTTCAATATGCTTCAAATCACTGGTCAGTTCCACGCCATCAACGATGATTTGACCCTGTTGATGTTCTTCGAGGCGATTGATGCAACGGATCATGGTCGATTTTCCTGAACCAGAAGGACCACAAATCACGATGCGTTCACCTTGATCGACCGATAAATTAATGTCTTTCAGAACATGAAACTCGCCATACCATTTATGGACGCCATTCATCTGGATGATGCCCGCTTTTTGGCTTTCGGTTGTTGCTTGCGGTGCAGTATTCTGCATGTGATTTCTCCGAATTTAACTCTTAACGTTTATGACCGGTATGAAGTTTGCGTTCTAAGGCTATGCTGTAGCGCGACATGGTGAAGCAGAACACCCAGAATACAAAAGCAGCAAAAATAAATCCTTCAGTGGATACTTCTGGCCATTCCGGATCCACGATCGCTGCTTGCACTGTTGCCAGCACATCAAAGAGGCCGATAATCAAGACCAGCGTTGTGTCTTTAAACAGAGCGATAAAGGTGTTGACGATACCCGGAATGACGAGTTTTAAAGCTTGAGGTAATATAATCAGCCCCATGCTTTTCCAGTAGCCGAGCCCGAGTGCTGCTGCGGCCTCATATTGTCCTTTTGGAATGGCTTGCAGCCCGCCCCGTATTACTTCCGCCATATAGGCCGATTGAAACATGGTGATGCCAATTAAAGCGCGTAGCAGTTTATTAAAATTAGTGCCTTCGGGCAGGAATAACGGCAGCATAACAGAGGCCATAAACAGCACCGAAATCAATGGTACGCCGCGCCACAATTCGATAAAAACGACACAGATGACTCGGATCACCGGCATTTCTGATCGCCGTCCCAGGGCCAACAATATGCCTATCGGCAAAGCAGCTATAATGCCAACAAACGCGATTACCAATGTTAGGGCTAATCCACCCCATTTATCGGTTGCGACCGGCTCAAGGCCAAATATTCCGCCGAGTAAAAGAATGCCGCCAACGATTGGGAAACCGATTAAGAAAAACCATCCTAGAGCAACTTTGTATGGAGCTTTTTCAATCAGTTGAGGAATAATCAGTAGCGCGAGCAATACAAATAGCAAATTTATGCGCCAATATTCAGCTTTCGGATAGAAACCATAAATAAAGAAGTCCAATCGCTGTCCGACAAACACCCAGCAGGCACCGTCGTGAGAGCAAGCATCTTTATTTTCACCAACCCAGCTGGCGCTGAATAAGGTCCAATCTAAAGCCGGTACTATTAATGCATATACCATGTAAAGACCGACCAAGGTCAGAATTGTATTTATCGGCGAAGAGAATAAATTCGTGCGCAACCAGCCTACGACACCAACGGTAGAAGCGGGAGGTGGCAGGTCGGGATGTGGTTGGAAATCGCTCATATCCGCCTCCTTATCGTTCTACCAGCGCAACGCGCCTGTTATACCAATTCATTATCGCCGATATACTGAGACTGAAAGTCAGATAGACTGCCATCGTCATGGCGATAATCTCCAAAGCCTGTCCCGTCTGATTGAGTGTCGTGCCGGCAAATACCGAAACTAAATCCGGATAGCCGATAGCGGTCGCGAGAGAGGAGTTTTTTGTCAAATTCAGATACTGGCTTGTCAGAGGCGGAATAATGACCCGCATGGCCTGAGGAATGATGACCAACCGAAGTGTCGGTCCATTGCGTAAGCCGAGAGCATGGGCCGCTTCGGTTTGACCATGGCTCACTGCTTGAATACCTGAGCGGACAATCTCTGCTATGAAGGCTGCTGTATACATGGTCAGCGCCCAAAGCAGCGCCATAAATTCAGGTATGATATTTGTGCCACCGGAAAGACTAAACCTGCCAAGCTTTGCATACTCCCACGTGAGTGGCATGCCCATGACCAAAAAGGCAAGTAATGGGAGGCCGATGATCAGAGCAAGCGAGGTATAGAACACCGGAAATTGCTCGCCAGATTGCTCCTGGCGCCGCCTCGCCCAACGTTTTACATAAACTATGGCGGCAATGGCGATGAAAAAGGCAATAACGACGAGGCTAAAGCCATCACCAAACTCTGGTTTTGGTGCAAATAAGCCCCGATTATTGAGGAAAAATGAATCACCAAAGGCAAGGCTCTGCCGTGGACTTGGTAAAGTCTGAAGGACAGCGAAATACCAGAAGAAAATCTGCAAAAGCAACGGAATATTGCGGATAATTTCGATATATAGCGCAGCCAGATTGGCAATAATCCAGTTGTTTGAAAGTCGAGCAATGCCGAGTATAAAGCCTAAAATTGTTGCCAGAATAATGCCGCAAAATGCTACAAGTGCGGTATTTAGGAGGCCGACGAAAAATGTCCGTCCATAGGAATGGGTTTCATCATACTCGATCAGGCTCATCAATATGCCGAAACCAGCCTGACGGCCCAAGAATTCAAATCCAGTGGAGACACCACTTTTTGCCATGTTGGCAAGGGTGTTTTCAAACATCCAATAAAAGAAGAAACCGATTAGGCCAATGGCGACGATTTGAAAAAAGATAGATCTTACAAATGGATCATTCCATGGCGGCGGTTTGGCAACCGCAGCTCCAGCTTTATCAGCTTGATCAGACATCAACTACACCCTGTAATAATTTGAGCTTTTTGAGGCTCTTATAAATAACACTAACCCCCAGCTGCGTAACTGCAACCGGGGGCTAGGTTAATTTAATTGGTATTCAATTTTATGCTCTTAGCGAATTGGCGGAGCATACATAATGCCGCCTTTGTTCCAAAGGGCATTTACGCCACGCGAAATTTTAAGTGGTGTGTTTTTACCAACATTGCGCTCAAATATTTCACTATAGTTGCCAACTTGCATAATGGCATTAGCTGCCCAATCGTTGCCAAGACCGAGTTTCTTACCCATGTCACTGGCGGTACCCAATACACGTTGAACACTTGGGTTTTTGGAAGATTTCATCGACGCAGCATTTTTAGAGGTAATGCCGAGTTCTTCCGCGTTAATCAAAGCATTCAAGGTCCATTTAACGATATTGAACCATTGGTCATCACCTTGGCGAACAACAGGACCGAGTGGCTCTTTGGAAATGATTTCCGGAAGAACCATAGCGGAACCAGGATTCGGCAACTTTGTGCGTAGTGAATAAAGTTGAGACTGATCAGACGTCAAAACGTCGCAACGGCCTGCGGTAAAGCCTTTGATGGTGCCGTCAGAAGTATCAAAAACGACAGACTTATATTTCAAGCCGTGGAGGCGGAAATAGTCAGCCAAGTTCAATTCAGTCGTCGTGCCCGCTTGAATACAAACGGCTGCGCCAGAAAGTTCTTTAGCACTTTTAACACCGAGTTTCTTACTCACCATGAAACCTTGACCGTCGTAGTAGCTAACGCCTGCAAAATTGAGGCCTAGCGATGTATCACGGGTGTGGGTCCAAGTGGTATTACGAGAAAGGATATCAATTTCACCAGATTGCAAAGCGGTGAAGCGTTCTTTGGCTGTTAGCGGCGTAAATTTAACTTTTTGGCTGCTACCAAGAACAGCGGCAGCTACAGCCCGGCAAACATCGACGTCCAGTCCGGACCATTTGTTGCTTTTATCCGGAAGACTAAAACCGGGAAGGCCGGTACTCACACCGCAGCTGAGCACACCTTTCTTTTTAACATCATCTAAAGTCGCCGCATTGGCGGCAACTGACATCATTGCAACCGCACCTGCGGCCGCCATTACACTTAAAGTTTTACGAAACATCTACATCTCCCTTAATTTGGTAAAACCTGAAATATTCGGTCCTTTTCGCGTTTTAAACACGCTTGGTAATATGCGTAACATGATTTTGTGAAAGATAACAAGTGTCAAGAACCGCAAAAACCCCTGTTTTTATTGAAGCCTTTATTTGTCGTGCTGTCTTTTCTGACGGGTGTCAGTAAATTCCATGATTGGTGGCATCAGATATTTGCGTAAAGTTGCCGGATCAGCCGCTGGGCCATCACCAACCGGGCGTTCACCTTTGTTAATGGTTACCCGCTCCATCATGCGGCGCTGCGGGTAGTAATCATGTAAAGCTGAATGCTGAACGGACTGGTTATCCCAAAAGACCAGCATGTTGGGCTGCCATTGATGACGGTAGTGGTATTCATGACGCAAGGTTTTGGCAAATAGCATATTGAGGATTGCCGTGCTTTCGTCTTCTTCCATACCTTTGATGTAGCGTGTGAATTGGGGGTTAACGAAAAGAATTTTTTTGCCAGTGACCGAATGAACGCGAATAACAGGATGAGTGACGGGGGGATATTTTTCGATTGCCAAATACCGTTCTTTCCGGCCCTCGGGCGTATCTGGGAACAGGCCTTTAAAAGGCCCAAGATCATGCACCGCTTCAAGGCCGGAGAGAAATTGCTGCAGCCGGTCTGACAGGCCATCATAGATAGCAGTCATACTTGCGAAATTCGTGTTGCCCCCATGCTCAGGAATAATTTTCGAACATAACGCTGTTCCCATGGGCGGCATTTCTCGAAAAGTCTCGTCGGTATGCCAGACATCAGTCGAAGCCGGCGGGTTGCCTTCTTTATTGTCGTAGACGATCAACTCGGGACATTCATCTGTGCTGGAGGAAAACGGATGGACGGTCAACTCACCGAAATAGCGGCCAAAGCGCATGAGATCTTCCGCAGAAAGATTCTGATCAGGAAAGGCCAGTACACCATGTTCGGCATGGGCTTGCGTAATGCTTTCCAGGGTGGCGGGCTCAAGTTCCTGGGTTAGATCGACACCGCTTACTTCAGCGCCTAAAAATACGCCGGTTTTACGTACGATAATTGTTGAGCTGTCGGTCGCTGATTGTTTTCCTGCGACTTCATCCATCCCATTTTCTCCCTGCCATATTAATATAAAATTCTACCACCAGGGTTATATATCGCAAAGCAGGTTATTTAGACGCTCGTCGCATCATAGGAAAACAGCCAGTCATAGCGCTCTTTGACCTTGTCCGGATGCCATTCCCGATCAACAAATTCTGTCGCGCCCTCAGCGTCGGCCAAAGAGCTGTTATGAAACCGTGCAGCATTGTCATTCGCGCCTCGTACCATTTTGGCGGTGCGTTCAATACGGGTGTCTTCATAAAGTTGGAGCGCTTCCTCGATATCGTCAATATCGCGAAGATAGCGTGCCAGGATATAGCCGTCCTCAATCGCCATAACCGCACCCTGGGCGAGCATAGGTAAAGTCGGATGGCAGGCGTCGCCCAGCAGACTAACCCGGCCCACGCGCCATCTCGTCATTGGCTCACGCGCCATCAAGGCCCATTTAAAAGGAGTGTCGATAAGATCAATGACCGTATGGATACTGTCATGCCAGCCGGGATAATCACGGTGAAACTCTTCTTTGCTGCCTTGGGTGCTCCAGGATTCGACCTGCCAATCATCACGTTCTGCCACGCCGACAAAATTTAATATTTCTCCCCGGCGCAGAAAATAATGGATCACATGCCCGCCTGGGCCGACCCAGTTGGTGCCCATCGGTCGGATGAGACCTGCCGGCAATCTATCCGCTGGCAGGATACCGCGCCAGGCCATCAGGCCGGTAAATTTCGGATCATCATCACCGAGCAAAAGATTCCGAACTGTCGAATGAACACCGTCAGCGCCGATCAGCGCATCGCCAGAGACCCGGCTTTCATTAGAAAGAGAGAGTGAGACGCCGCTGCCATCCTGGTCAACGCCAATCGCCGCCGCACCCAAATGTATCGCCTCCGGTTTGATACCTCGAATGGCATCGACCAGCACAGCATGCAGATCGGCGCGATGATACATGTAATAAGGAAAGCCATAGCGCTCGACAGATTCAGCACCTAGATCAAAAAGAGGCCAAGTCTGCCCGGTATTCCACAGCCTGATTTCTTTGCCTTCCGGCTCCCAGGCAATTTGTTTTACTTCTTGTTCCAGGCCCAGCGCATAAAGCACCCGGTTGCCATTGGCGCTGA
Source organism: uncultured Rhodospirillaceae bacterium (assembly GCA_964566055.1). Classification (GTDB taxonomy): domain Bacteria; phylum Pseudomonadota; class Alphaproteobacteria; order Rhodospirillales; family UBA2165; genus TMED23. Next base: position 101,607 of record CAZMHI010000002.1, on the reverse strand, counting down.
TTTGGAAGCCAGCCCCGACTTCGCCGAGTTGGGGGGCTTGTTCGTAGACATCGACATCAAGCCCGGCCTTAAGCAAAGCCAATGCCGCCGTCAGGCCGCCAATGCCGGCGCCAGCAATGAGGATGTGTTTTTGCGGGCTCATTGTCTTAGCCCATTGTCTTGGCGATATAGATTGAGCCACTTGCCATGGCGATAATCGCGGCCCAGGTAATAACTTTCTTGCCAATACCAAAGAGCCGCAGAATGACAATAATTGCTGTCATGCCGATGACCGAGAGCAAGGGATGCAATTCAATAAAGTTGAGCACTTCGTTCAATATTCGGTCACTCGTTCCTTCGAATTCGAAAATTCATTATTGAGCGTGATAGACCGTATTAGCCTCATTAGGCAATTAAAATCATAGCGATAGAGCTAGAATTTGAGGATGGAATGATTGCTGTCAAGGAACCTGCCGTTATTTTGTGCTAGATATCAGCAATACCCGCAATGGCTCCATTCTTCTTTTAGATAGGAGGTGACTATGTTCGGTAATCCTTCTTTGATCACCCGCATTGCTATTGGTAAGACCGTCGGCCTGATATTTGGTCTCATCGGTTTTATCTTCCTGCCTTACTTTGTCCCGGAGGCGGATTGGATGCTCCGCTGGGGAATTTTGCTGTGGTATACGACGCTAGGCGCCTTGATTGGGGTGTTTGGTGTTTTTACTTGGCATCCTGTAGTGAGGCTGCCGATGCCTTGGTGGATACGTGCGCCGATATTGGGCGCCTGGATGAACTTTGTCCTAATTTTCTTCGCCTTTGACCGGTTTGCCGAAATGATGGTGACGATGTTTGGCGCCGATGGAATGTTTTTGTCTCCGTTTTGGTTCGTCCTTGAGGGTGCCATTGTTGGCTTGATTATCGGCTATCTCGCCACCCGGTTTGGCGGCGAGGGTGCAGATACCGTGTTGGCTGATCAGGCGAATAGATGATTTAGTTATATCCTCAGTCTTTTCTTTTGGCTCGGATTTGGGCAAAATCCGGGGATGGCTGATCGAGAAAAAGAAAAAGAGGCTGAGTTTGAACCCACCGATTACAGTGCTTATTGGATGGGACAGAACCCGACGCCACAGGAACGTGGTGAGGTAATCGTCAAACGCCTCGAACAATACATTCGGGAAGGAAGGACGGAGCACGGCGGCATCTCTTTTAGGCGCTGGCAGGAGCTGGCTATCCATGAAGTCACTAACGCCATCCGTGATGCTGAAAAGCATTGGCGTAACGACAATCGCTTCATCACGCGAGGCCTGGCTGTTGGGGCGGCAACGATTGTCACGGTTGGATTTTGGGGTACAGTGATGGCGGCGGAGGCCGCGCCGGATCGCCAAACCGCCGCTCTTATTCTGATCGTCGCCGGCGGAATACTCTTTGCGGTTTTGGGAGCCTGGGGGGTAAGACGGCTTGATAAGTTTTACCAATCCGGTCGTCGCCGTGACCATTTCGAACGTGTCTTCAAATTCGACCGCCAGCTGGCGCAATTGGATGTTGATCTTGAGAAACGTTTGAAAGAGCTTGAAGAGACTTTGGATGAAATGACCAAAGGCAATCTCGGCAATCTTTGAGTACGACTTAATTATTGTATCCGCCCTAAATTCAGGTATGAATACGCCCCGAAAATAACTCAACACCGGCAAAGGAAAAGCTATGCCAGATTTACGTTCTAAGACATCGACCCATGGTCGCAATATGGCGGGTGCCCGCGGGCTTTGGCGTGCCACAGGAATGACTGACGATGATTTTGGCAAGCCTATTGTCGCCATCGTAAATTCCTTTACCCAATTCGTGCCGGGTCATGTTCATCTGCAGAATTTGGGTCAGCTGGTGGCGCGGGAAGTCGAGGCTGCCGGTGCGGTCGCCAAAGAATTCAATACCATTGCAGTCGATGACGGCATCGCCATGGGACACGATGGCATGCTGTATTCGCTGCCGTCTCGTGAGATCATCGCCGATTCAACCGAGTATATGGTCAATGCCCATTGCGCCGATGCGATGGTGTGTATTTCAAATTGCGACAAGATCACACCCGGTATGCTGATGGCAGCGATGCGTTTGAATATACCGGCTGTGTTTGTCTCAGGCGGGCCGATGGAAGCCGGCAAGATTGAAATCGACGGCAAGGAAATTGCCATTGATTTGATCGATGCGATGATTGAAGGCGCCAATCCGGATGTCAGCGATGAGCTGGCCGAAGAGTACGAGCGGGAATCCTGCCCGACCTGCGGCTCCTGCTCTGGCATGTTCACGGCCAATTCGATGAATTGTCTGGCGGAGGCCCTCGGTATTGGCTTGCCAGGCAACGGCAGCGCTCTGGCGACCCATTTGGACCGTAAAGAACTATTCTTAAGCGCTGGGCGGCAGATCGTCGAAAATTGCCGCAAGTATTATAAGGAAGACGATGAAACGGTTTTACCGCGCGCTGTCGGCAAAGCGGGGTTCGAGAATGCCATGACGCTTGATATTGCCATGGGAGGCTCGACTAATACGGTGTTGCATCTGCTGGCCATTGCCGAGGAGGCCGAAGTGGACTTTACCATGCAGGACATCGACCGGTTATCGCGCAAAGTGCCAAACATTTGTAAAGTCGCACCGAGCACCCAGGACTATCACATGGAAGATGTTCACCGGGCTGGCGGTATTATGGGCATAATGGGTGAGCTCGATCGCGGCGGATTGTTGAGCCGTGATGTTGCAACCGCCTATGCGCCAACAATTGGCAACGCAATTGATCAATGGGATATCATTACCTCCAATGATCCGGAAGTAGCGGAATTTTATCGCGCGGCTCCCGGCGGTGTTAAAACGATTGAAGCCTTCAGTCAGCAAAGCCGCTATGACAGCTTGGATGATGACCGCGAAAATGGCTGTATCCGCTCGGTGGAAAACGCCTATAGCGCGGATGGCGGCTTGGCGGTGCTCTACGGTAACATCGCCTTGGAAGGCTGCATTGTTAAAACGGCTGGTGTCGATGAAAGTATTTTGAAATTTTCAGGCCCGGCGCGCATTTTTGAGAGCCAGGACGATGCTTGCAAATCTATATTGAGCCGGGAAATAAATCCGGGCGATATTGTTTTGATACGCTATGAAGGACCCAAAGGCGGTCCGGGTATGCAGGAAATGCTGTATCCGACCAGTTATTTAAAATCGATGGGTATGGGCAAAGAATGCGCGCTGGTGACCGACGGTCGTTTTTCCGGCGGCACCTCCGGCCTTTCTATCGGTCATGCCTCACCGGAAGCTGCAGAAGGCGGCAATATTGGTCTGGTCGAGGAGGGCGATACGATTGAAATTGATATTCCCGAACGGACCATCAATGTCGCTATTGATGATGAGGAACTGCAGCGTCGCCGGGAGGCCATGGAGGCCAAAGGTAAAGATGCCTGGAAACCCATGGCGCCTCGTAAACGTGTCGTGACACAAGCGCTCAGAGCTTATGCCGCTTTGACGACGAGTGCCGCCCGCGGTGCCGTACGTGATGTAAGTCAGGCGGAATAGTCCAGCATGGATGAGTTTGCGATAGCTCGCGCCCTGCATATTATTGCCGTGGTGATGTGGATCGGCAGTGTTTCTTTTACGACGTTTATCATCCTGCCCGTGTTAAGGCGCGGTGCCGATGCGGGTAAGAGCACGGACACTTTCGAAGAAATTGAAGCCCGCGTCGCCAAACAGGCTAAATACACCACCCAAATTACCGGCCTAACCGGGCTTTATATGCTCTATGTGCTGGATGCCTGGGAGCGATTGCTTGATCCAGCCTATTGGTGGATCCACGCCATGATTTTTATCTATGTGGTTTTTACTGTCGTACTCTTTATTCTGGAACCACTCGTGCTGCACAAATGGTTTGAGCAGCAAGCCAGTACAAATCCCCAACGCGTCTTAGGATTGGTTTTTAGAGCTCATGTCGTGCTGATTACGCTGAGTTTTGTGACCATTGCTGCCGCCGTCATCGGCGTGCATGGCTGAAAAAAAATGCTCCGCAAAATTTGGAGCATTTTAAATTTTGGGGCTGTTATTTTATTTATTTAATTAAAATATTTAGAACCTCTAATAATAGAAGCCAATGAACTTGCATCCTCGGCAATGGTTTTTAAATCATAATTCATGACGTCGCTGGCCATTTGAGTGGCGGTGTTAACGGCATGTTTTGAATCATTTTGCATAACGTCTGATATTTTAAGCAATTTTCCTGCGGTATCTTGTACTTTGGTTAGAGTTCCGGCAGATGACTTTTCGATTTTGTGGCCTTCGAGGGTCATGGTCTAATCTCCGTTTATTTTCCTTTGATATAACTCAATGAGTAAACCATAACGCAAAATACCCACAATTTGGGTGTCTATATATTTTTGAATATTTCTAAATTTCCCGAAGTGTAACAATTATGGTTACAATATATTGAGAATGCGTCTCAACTCGATTTTGAGCTGATATCCTTAAACACCATATTGGCGAGATCGAGCAGATCGCCGCGGGGCATTTCTCCTGACAACGCATAGGAGAGCGGGCCATTGGTCCAATAAAAAGCGACCATGCCATGTTCGGCGATAAAGCGGAACTTGGTATCACTAAAAGTGGCGCCGGAGCGGACAAAGAGCGTAACTCGACGTTCCCGTTTATCCTCGTACATTAATAATGCAGCAGGAGAATCCTGATCCGCTACCTGCCGGCCACCGATGAGATTGAACCCGGCGCCCGCAATATTGGGGATCATTAATTTGTGGCCAAGCCGTTTTGACAGCCAGCTTACCATATCTTTTTGATACATTGCGCTCATCTCGACGGGGCGCGCCGTATCATGAGCATAAACAACGTGTGCATTTAGTGCCTGACGGGCAAATTGACCGCCGGCTTGGCGCTCCATTGGGTCCATCGTGAAATAGCCCCAGCCACTCACGCCACCGATGATAAAGAGTGCGATGCCGGCCGCCATTTGACGCCAACCGGGTATCCAGGAGTTGATAGGCTTGTCCTCAAGCAGCTCAATTACGCCTTTCGGGGCAGCAGCTTCCAAACCTTCATCATAGAGCTGATGCATTTGAACTTTTTGCAGTTTGAAGGCATGCACCTTCGCCGCATCATCAGGATGCTCGGCCAGCCAATGCTCGATCTCTAAAAGCGTTGCCGCATCCAATTCGCCATCAATATAGGCGTGGAGATCGCTTTCGCTTAAGTGATCCAATTTTGTCTCTTGGGTCGTCATTTGACGCTCCTTAAAACGGGTGCCAATTCTTCGCCCTCCATCAGGCGTTTGAGTTTTTCACGGCCGCGCGATAAGCGTGACATCACCGTGCCGACCGGTATTTCCAAAACCTCCGATACTTCTTTATAGGACATGTCTTCCAAGCCAACGAGCAGCAGCACTTCTTTTTGTTCCTCCGGTAAATATCCCATCGCCTGATGAAGATCGCGGATTATTAGGGCGCTGCCCTGGGTCGCCGCTGAGCCATGCTGATTTTCGATAACGTCATCCATAACCGACGTTTGAATGCGCCGGGAGGCAGTGCGCAAATCCTGACGGTGGATGTTGTGCAAAATGGTAAACAGCCAGGCTCGCATGTTCGTGCCGGCTTGAAACAAATGGAGCTTGGCGAGCGCCCGGCCCACACAATCCTGCACCAAATCATCGGCTGCCGTGACATCGCGCTTTAAGGCGCGGGCATAGCGCATCAAATGCGGCAGTTCTTGAGTAATAGCCTGTTTTTTATCCATTCATTTTTTCCGGTGCAGGGAGAGCATTCCTAACTGCCTCCCTGCCACGATCATCATAAGGCGGAAATTACTTTTTCATCATTTTATCTTTTTTCATCCCGGTAGTCATTTGGGCATCTTTTTTCATGGCGTCGCCCATATTGTCTTTCTTCATCATCTTTTCTTTTTTCATCATAGCATCTTTTTTCATCGTATCCGTTTTAGACATCATGGCATCTTTTTTCGCCATGGCGTCTTTATTCATGTCAGCGGCATAAACAATATTGGCGACGGCAATTACTGAAACCAAGGCTACTACAATCAATCTAATCATTTCTATCTCCTAAGTTCCCAATACTTTTTTTGAGCCCTGCCGGCACACACTTAGGTGACCGGCATTCAGGAGATAAATGCCGCCCGGGGAAACTTATTCCACTTAGGTAAATTTATTCGGCTGCCAGCAGATGCGGTAAGAATAGTGTGAGAGACGGCAGGGCGATCGCATCAACGACTTAATTTTACTTAAGGAGTCAAAATCTGCCGCCGCGCCTCCCCGGCGGCGAGGCGGTCCATCGCCAGATTAATTTCGGCCAAAGGCAACCGGTGGCTGATCAATTTTTCAACCGGAAAGGCACCACTTTCATAGAGAGACATAAAGCGTGGAATATCGACGGCAGGAGTGCAGCTGCCCATATAACTGCCTTTCACCGTTTTGGCGCTGGTGACCAGGCCGGCGATATCCAACGACATCGGAGTTTTAGGATCAACGAGCCCCACGGTTACCACAGTCCCGCCACGGCGGACGGCGTTGTAGGCTGACTCGAACCCGCCCAACGTGCCGGCCGTCTCAAAAGCGAAGTCCGTGCCACCGCTGGTGAGTTCTTTGATCATATCAGCTGCTCCACCGTCTTTGTTTAATACCAAATCAGTTGCACCCAACTCCATGGCGAAGTCGAGTTTAGTCTGATCAGTAACAACTGCAATGATGCGGGACGCTCCCGCCAGCTGTGCTCCTAAGACCGCGCTTAAGCCGACACCACCGACACCGACAATGGTGACATTGTCACCGGCCTGAACATGCCCAGTATTTAGGACTGTGCCGGCGCCGCACATTACCGCACACCCAAACAAGGCGCCGATTTCGAGCGGTATGCTTTCCGGCATTTTTACTAAAGAGTTTTCGGAGACAACGGCATATTCGGCGAAGGCCGAGAGGCCCATGTGATGATGAATATCGACCTCGCCTTGATGCAACCGCAAGCCGCCGGATAAGAGCCCTCCGCTCCGGTTGGCCATGAGGCCTGGCTCACATAAATGGGCATCTCCCGCCAGGCAATCAGGACAGCTGCCGCATCTCGGCTGAAAGACGAGGGCAACGTGGTCACCTGGTTTTACCGATTGAACAGACGCATCAACTTCCTCAACCACGCCGCTGGCCTCATGGCCCGGAATGATTGGCAGCGGCCAGGCGCGCACACCGGAAACCACGGATAAATCTGAACGGCAGAGGCTCGCTGCAGCAATGCGCACCAATACTTCACCAATGCCGGGAGGGCGGATTTCAACTTCTTCAATTTGCAGCGGCTGGCTGTCGGTGTAGGGGCTGTTCAGGCCGGGCTCGCGTAAAACCGCAGCCTTAAATTTGTGGGTCATGGCAGGTTACTCTTTCATTCAAGTTAGGTCTGCAACAGAAAGCTCACAGCAATAATAGCGCCAATGATACCGGCCAGATCAGCGCTCAATCCGGCAATCAAGGCATGGCGAATGCGGCGAATTTGAACCGCGCCAAAATAAACCGCCAGCACATAAAAGGTGGTCTCGGTCGAGCCTTGCAAGGTGCTGACGAGATAGCCGGTGTAGCTGTCCGGGCCAATTGACGGGTCGTTAATGAGGGACGCCAGAATACCATAGGCGCCTGAACCTGAAAGCGGGCGCAGGAGCGCCATCGGTAGGGCTTCTGCCGGCATGCCGAAACCATCTGTAATAACCGAGAGCGGTGAGATCAGCATGGCCATGGCGCCACTTGAACGAAACATACCGACAGCGACAAGAATAGCGATCAGATAGGGGATAATACGAAGAGCGACCAGAAAGCCCTCCTTGGCGCCTTCGACGAAGCTTTCATAAACCCGGACTTTTTTGGCAACGCCAAAGCCCAGCATCGCCACCATCAATCCCGGCATGATCCAGGGCGCTATTGAGCGGCCATATACCACGGTCAGCGGAATGAGCGCGACAATGGCAACAAGGGCAGTAAAAGAAATCCAGCTTGGGTAGGCCTCATCAGCACCTTCGGTATCGATCTCGTCAGCCGTACTTTCTGGGCTGTCAGCATCAAACTCTTCCAAACCGGTTTCGAATTGAACAGGCTGAGCTTCAGCGGCAGTCGCAGCTTCGGGCACGGGATCGTTGAACCAATAACGTTGGCACAGTTTGGCGACGATGATGGCGATCGTGGTGGAGCAAATGGTCGCGAATAAAGTTGTCGGCACAATCCCCGCCGGGTCTTGGGAACCGGCAGCTGCCCTTAAGGCAATAACTCCGGTCGGGAGTAGGGTGACGCTTGATGTGTTGATGGCGAGGAACAGCACCATGGCGTTCGACGCAGTTCCCTTGACCTGATTGAGCTTGTCCAATTCCTGCATGGCGCGAATGCCAAACGGCGTTGCTGCATTCCCCAGACCAAGCGCGTTGGCTGACATGTTCAGGATCATTGCACCCATCGCCGGGTGATCGGGCGGCACATCAGGAAACAGGCGCTGCATAAGGGGCCGGACAAGCTTAGCGATAATAACCAACAGGCCACCGGCTTCGGCCACTTTCATCAGGCCTAAAAACAGCGCCATCACGCCGACCAGGCCGATTGCCAGGGTAACCGAGGCTTCCGCGGAATCGACCATAGCCGTTGCCAGTAAATCCATCGGCGCCTTGGCATCGCCGCCGGGTGACACCCAGGTGATTTGCCGCACACCGGCAACGCCGAAAGCGATCACCACAATGGCGAAGAATATACCGTTCATTCTTCAGCCTCACCTGACAGCCATTTAAGGGAGTCTTCGGTTAGCGCAGCTTCCTCCGCGCTGTTGATGGTGAGTAATTTCTTAGCTGCCGGGATATTGTTCTTTTTAAGGCGCCATCCGAGGAATCTCACTTCCGGGAGAAATTCGCTGAAATCCGTATCATCGAAATAATCTTCCGGCAGTTGGTCCGGATGCACGGCATCAAGCCGGTCTTTTTCATACACCATGGTCCGGCTAAATAAACGCCATACGCCGTCCTGCCGCTTTTCGATTAGATCAAAAAACTGTCCCCAGAATTCCCAATCGAATTCATGATCATCAACGATCACACGAGTTACGTGATTTACGTGGCATTGGCTAAAAGCACGGTTACCATTGAACTGGATACGGCCCGGGCTGATCACATGTTTGCTGTATTCGCCGCGCTTAAATTCAGCCAACCGGGCAGCGGATTGATCAATGAATTCCGAGGCCGGTCCGGATATCCAGGCAATATTGATAATGCCGTCGGGCTGAAAACAGTTTCGTAAATTATCCCATTCAGCACGGTCACGGGCCTGTCCCCAGTTCATCAGCAGCTCATTGATTTCCTGGCGATCAGCAGCGGCTTGTAATCGTGCTTCATCCATGAATGTGCCCCCTAGAAAAACTAACCTAGTATTAAATAGGCGGCACTGGGAGACAATAGGGAATGTCAGACAGAAACTTACTAGGCGTTCAGAGTTTCATAAATGGTTCGGGCTAAGGTATCAGCTTCAAATGGTTTACCAACGACGGGGTATTTTTGCCCTTCAACGTTTTCTATGATTTCGTCGTCAGCATACCCGGTCATGAAAATAATTTTTACTTCTGGAAATTTACCTAAAACTTCATGGGTGACGGATAGGCCCGTTTGTCCGTCTGGCAATATCATGTCAGTTAGGATTAGGTCCAAATGCCCCGAGTGCTGATCGGTGAATTCCTTGATATTTGTTCCGTCACCGCCATCAATTGAGGCATAGCCAAGATGTTCCAAGGTGTTAATTGCCACTTCACGGACATCCGGATCATCTTCGATAACCAGAACAGCTTCGCCTTTGCCGAGTGGGACATCTTTTAAATCGAGAGAACCATCAATTTCAATTTCTTTATTGTTGGTGCGGGGAATAAAAAGGCTGACGTGAGTTCCTTGTCCCAATTCACTTTCAATACTCAAAAAACCGCCTGATTGTTTAATAAAGCCATAGACCATACTGAGGCCTAATCCACTACCTTGACCTACATCTTTAGTGGTGAAAAAAGGCTCGATCACTCGTTCCAAATATTCTGGCGCAATACCTTCACCGGTATCTGAGATTTTTAATTCCACATAATTGCCAGACTCAACTTCCCTGTGTTTTGTGGCATATTCTTCCGAGATAACTTTATTGGCCACTTTAAAATTTATTTTTCCGCCTTTTGGCATGGCATCGCGGGCATTGATGGCAATGTTGATCAGAGCGTTGTCCAATTGATTCCGGTCAACGAGACACTGACCTAAATCGGATTCAGACTCAAATTTAATGGTAACCGATTCTCCCAAAGTGCGTTCAATGACCGCAAGTATATTTGGGATATGATCGTTTAAATTCGTTGATTGTGAGTTGAGCGCCTGTTTGCGAGAAAAGGCCAATAGGCGTTTGGTCAAATCAGCAGCACGCAATACAGATTTTTTTGCTCTATCAATATAGCCAATGACTTTGCTGTCTTTTTTAATGTCGCCTGCCATTAATTCCAAATTGCCTAAAACTGATGACAAAATGTTATTAAAATCGTGAGCGATACCGCCAGTCAATTGGCCAACAGCCTCCATTTTTTGGGCCTGATGAAGTTCTTCAGCAATTCGGCGTTCATCGGTAATATCGTCTGACACCAGCAGCAAATGATTAACCCCGCCAAGTTCAATAATATCAGCATTTGCTATATATTTTCTTTCTTCTCCATCGGCGGTAGTTAGGCTCCCCTCAAATTTTTCGGTGGGTCCGTGACGAAGAATTTTCGTGATCATGTCCATTCGCGAATTATTTGTGAAGTCTATGGTAATTCCCAATTCTTCAGCAGTTTTGCCGATAACTTGATCTCGAGTAAATTTGAGGGAAGCAAGCCAGACATCGTTAACATCAACCAAAATCCCAGAATCGATTTCCGAAATTGATTGTAAATTTGGGCTGGCTTGAAAGATTTTTGAGAACCTCGCCTCACTTTCTTTAAGCGCATTTTCACGCTGTTTCAAATCGGTTATATTTGATTCGAAGGCGATTGTGCTGCCATCTTCCAGGCGGCGCTTGTGAACCAGATAGTATTGACCGCCATGTTGCCGTTCATAGGAGTCTGGTGGATTTTTGTGCAAAGCAATTGCGTTGGCAATCCAATCTTCCCGATCTTTCAAATCGTATCTTTTTGCCAGGTTCTCAATAAATTCATTAAAATGTATGCCAGGTTTTAACAATTCAGCAACTTGTTCACGGGATTGGCGGTAATTATCGTTGCACAAAACCATACGATCATCGGCGTCCCACAAAATGATCCCATCAGCCGCGCTATCGAGAGCGTCGACCAATTTACGGCGGTTGTCGGCAGATTTTTCGAGGGCCTGAACCTGTTCGGTAATATCAATCGTTGTGCCCCGAAATCCTTTAAAAGAACCATCCTCATTCCAAATTGGGACGCCGTTAACAGAAACGGTTCGAGCATTTCCATTTAGATTAGTCCAATTTAGCCGAACTCCGCGAAAGGGGTCTCGTTGTTGAAATCGTTGGCGTAATTCTTGTTGGTTTTGTTGCGAAAAATTGCGGCGATCTATTTCCCAGGGATGCCGCCCGACCAATAACTCAAACGGCGTATTAATGTGGCCGGAAGGATCTGAAACATAGGAATATCGATGCTCACTGTCAGTTTCCCAGAACCTATCCGCCGCCGCGTTGGCGAAATCCTTAAATCTGACTTCACTATCCCGCAAAATATTCTCCACCATTTTGCGATCAGTCACATCAATAAAGGCTGCGCGAAATTCTGTTTGATCCTTCTTTTTGTCACTGACTGGATCGATAGAAATACTTACCCAAATCGACCGGCCATCAAGCCGTTTCAATTCAATTTCTTCATTTTGGATAACCCCACCGCTTTTGAAACGCTCAAGCAAAAGTCCAATTTTTGCCTTACCGTTTACGGTGTCCGTGCACACTTCATATAGCGTAAGTGCCGTCGTATCTCGGTCCTGGAACCCCAAAATTGTACTAAAGGCAGGGTTATAGTTTTGGATGACAAGATCATCAGTCGAGCAGGTGACGTAGGCATAAGGAGAAGTTTGGTAAAGAGCTCGATAGGCTTGGTTTGATGAGGTCAGTTCATCTGTCAAATTTTCTGCATGGGTAATTGCGGTAGAGAGTTCTTTATTGAGTCGCAAAACAGTCAGGTATCGCCATATCCCCATCAGAATTAGACCAGCGAGTAAAGCCGAACCAATTAAAATAGTTATTGTTTTTGGTCTCCAGTAAAATTCTCCTAAGGCAAACCATTCTGTGTAGATGTTTCTATGAGCGTCAGATTTGGCAAGTTTATCGATTGCTTCGTTTAATTTCAGCAACAAAGCCGAATCTCGTCTTTTAACTGCAATACTGCGTTCAATAACAGCAACCGGGTCACCTACTATTTTTAGGTATTTTGCCAGATCAGCTCTTTTTGCGATATGCCACAATCTGTGCTCAGATTGGACCAAAGCATTAATTTCACCGGACAATAGCGCAATTAATGCACTGGATATGTTCGGATATACAATGGGATTGATCTCAGGCCGATTATCAAAAATCTTTTGAGCAAAAAGGCCTTTCACAACACCTATTCGGTGCAGCCTTAAGTCGTTATGACTAGTAATGTCGGAAAAATTATTTTTAACAAACATTGAAATTCGAAATGTTTCTACTGGACGGGTGAGCAATATTTGATTCTGACGTTGATCGGAAGCTACGAAATTGGGAATTAAGTCAATTTCTCCTTGAGAAAGCGCTTCAATAGCTGCGGATTGGCTAGCCATTTTTTTGATACTAATTTTTAAGCCAGATTGTTTGGATAATTCGTTCAATAAATGGATTATTAAACTCTCATGAACGCCATCCTCGTCGTTTTGAGAGTGCTCTGTAAAGGTTTCGAATACGCCAGCTGTAACAGGAGGATATGTAGAATTTTGTTGGGATTTAACTGGTGCCGGATAAAGCATGGCCAAGGCCAGTGCTAATCCAAGTACTACCTTACGCAGAAGAAATAAATCTATTCCTAATAAAAATACCGTCAAATTCTCGCCCCTTTGGCGAAAGCAATTTAATGCAGTTTAAAAAACGTATCTGGTGAGCATATTTTCTTAAAGTATAGTCTGCAAAGCTATTAATACAGGTAGGAAACTTCTAGAAAATTTCAACGAATTTCAATCATTCAAAAATGGCAGATCGCTTAATTTTGAATGTTATTATTTTAACTGTACCGAGACGAAAAAGTCCGCCTCCATAGTGATCAAGAGGTGAATCGAACTCAGTAATCTAGGTCATTAATATTTGTCTAGTTGAATTATTTTGACTAGTCGCTGGTTCGGGCGCTCGCCCAGGCTAAGGCCGCCATGAAGGCCACTCCCACGACGACGACAAGAATAAGAAAAATTGTGCCACCAGTTGTCATATCAACCTCCAATAAGTAATTTGAAGCTCAATAGTCCAGATTAGTGACTACATGGGCATTGATATAAATCAAGTTGGCGGAATTCAGATTTTATGACTTAGTCTCAATGTTGGCCAAACATTTGAGTATGAGGATGCGTTTCTCGACCTTCATAATGTAGTCTTCCAAGTCTTCACCAGCAATTACAACACCACTACTGGACACGGCACTCGAATTTCGCTCAAGTATATCAACAAGTTTTTCACGCCGGCGATTCCAGCTTTTAATGTAGGGTTCCCAATTACCGGCATATTTGCGTTTAACGTAAATCTGGATGGCCAGATGGCTTTTATTTCGCCACCATTTAACCTCGGGTAAGCGGTCGCATTTCGGCTCGGCTTTTGGCTTCTTTGGAGTTGGCGGTACTTTGGCAATTTGTTTGAGCTCTGCTTTCTCTCTAGGCTGCTCTTTCTTAACTGGCGCTGTTATTACCGGTGAAATTTGGGGTGGTTTTTGAACAGCTGGAGATGCGGGCGGGGTAATTTCCTGTTTGGCTGCGGCATTTTTATTTTCTGCCGATTTAACAGTGACAATAGGCGGGGTGGCTCTGCCTAAATAGTAACCAACTCCAGCAATGACAATAGCGAGCAAAGCACTGGCAGCCGCAACTGCAAGATAATTTTTCGCGGGCGGGGTGGTTGATGACTCGACCATTGGAGCTTCCATATTCGGGGCCGCGATGTTCAGCAAATTTCTGATCCGCAGAAAGAGTTCCCGCTGATCGAAAGGTTTGGTAACGTAGTCAATTGAGCCCAAATTTAGAGCGGTCAGGCGATCATCTATACTTTTGCGGACGGAGGCGATGATGATCGGTATGTTGCTGGTTTTTCGAAATTCTGTGGCGAATTCCAACCCATCACCATCTGGCAAATTAAGATCAAGTATAATCAGATCCACCTGCTCTTTTTCCATCGCAGCAAAAAAAGCCTTGCCAGTAGCTACGCCTGAAACATCGAAGCCCTTATGTTCCAGATGAATTGTTACGAAAGACCGAATAAATTCATCATCTTCGACGATTAGTATTTTATGTTTGGTTTCAGCGGGCATCGTGTATCTGCTAATCAACTTTAACTGTAAAAATAGTTTCAAACCTAAACCTAATGTATACATAGGTATGATTTTGCCAGATTAAAGTATTTTGATGAGGAAACTAGATATTACAAAATTCACATGTATCAACTAATCGCGAATATTACAAATGCAACTTGTTATTGAATCTTGAAAAAAAATCCCTAAATGGTAAGGACGGAACTCAATACATAATGGTTTAAATAGATATATTGCTGCTGGATATATGAATCTGTTTGCACGCTTTATTTTGCTGCTTTTAACGTTTCTTTTGATTGCGATATTTTTGACCGCGCCCGAAGAGGGGCCAATTCGTCTGCTAAGTGGCATTGCTTCCGTACTACTACTAACTGTTTTTGTGATTAGTATTTTTGGATTGCGCAGCCAAAAGGTAAAAGTCAATGAGGCACTCCAAAGCGGATATTCAGTAAGCGAACAGAGAATTAAGGATTTCGCTGAATCAGTCGCTGACCGGTTTTGGGAAATGGATGAGCACTATCGCTATATTTATGTCTCCCCTGTGCCTGACGGAAGTCATTATTTAGCGACTGAAGATATGCTCGGAAAAACCCGGTGGGATTCAATGGGAGCTTCGCTGGATGATCAATTTTGGCGTGATTATAAGGCTGTGTTTGATCGCCACAAAACTTTTCGTGATTTAATGCACAGCCGTGTCAGCTCTGACGGCAAACAATTACATTTCCGTACTACAGGAAAACCGTTATTTGGCGAACACGGAGAGTTTAAAGGCTATCGCGGCACCACGGTAGACTTCACGGCAGAAATTGAGACCAAAAAATTAGCTGAAGAGGCTGAGGCTCGTTTGGTTAATGCTATGGAAGTATTATCGGAAGGTATCGTTTTCTGGGATGCTGATGACCGCTTGATTGCCTGCAATCAATATTACCGCAAAATTTTTCATCATATATCTGATATTCTGGTGCCTGGGGTAAGTTATAAAGAGACCTTGCTGGCGCGAGCGAAAGTGCAGGATGAAAATTCTACGGATGTTTCAAATTTGAAAGAGGTCAATTTAATTCTCGAAACCCGAAAGGACAAAAAAATTGTTATTTTTGAAATGCAAATTGAATCTCGATGGTATCTGGTGCGGCGCCAGCATTTTGACGATGGAACAACTATTGCATTTTTAGGTGACATTACTGAAAAAAGGCAAACCGAGGCCGAATTAAAATACATTCAAGATGAACTGGAAGAACGCGTTGAGGAGAGAACCAATGAGCTTCAAAACCAGATGAATGTATTGGATCAAGCTCGGGCTGAGCTTGTAAAAAGTGAAGAGCGCTTTCGAATGATCGCCGAAACCGCATCAGACTGGTTTTGGGAAACTGATGATACACTTCAATATACCTATGTTTCCCCGCATTTTTTCGAATTGCTTTCAAAACGGAAAAATCCGATAGGCGATAGTGTTGGAGCTATGAATCCAAAATCTAAAGATCAACCTGACTTCTCGGAGAATGATAAGTTTTACCAAAAACTACTTGCCCATGAAGAAGTCTACAAAATTGAGCGCAAATTAGTTGATGATGACGGTAGAGAAGTATTTTATCAAAGCAGCGCAAAGCCGCTGTTCGACAATAAAGGTGCTTTTACCGGATACCGAGGCACCTCGACCGATATTACCGAGCGTAAACACATGGAAAATGAGTTGCGCGAACGCGAGCAACAATTAAGCGAAATCTTTGATAGGAGCCCAATTGGTATCGGCATAACTGATATCGAGACCTCAGAAATTATTTTTGCCAATCCCCGTCTGGTGGAACTGCTCGGATTTGAAACTGTCGACGAATTGCTTGGTTCAAACGCGGTAGAACTGTGGGCTGATAGGAGCTACCGAGAGGAGGCCATGGTTACATTTGAAAAAGATGGCCATGTAGAAATGTATGAAGCAAAGTTTAGAAGTAAAAATCGCGATGAATTCTGGGGGTTGGCGACATGGAGGAAATACCAGGCTTCAGGTCAAAGTTACATTTTATTCTGGATCTATGACATTGACGAGTTAAAGACCGCCCAGACTGAACTCGAACAGTCGAAATTACTGTCGGATCAACATTTAGCCTATGCCGAGGCTGCAAATAGTTCAAAATCTGAGTTTTTGGCTAATATGAGCCATGAATTGCGGACACCTCTCAATGCGATCATCGGTTTTGCCGATGCGCTTAATCATAATATTTTCGGTGATTTGCCTGATTCCCGGCAATCAGATGCGGTCGGTCATATTAAAGAATCTGGCGAACATTTGCTCGGGTTGATCAGTGATATTTTGGATGTATCGGCGATTGAGACGGGAGCAATGGAACTTGCTGAATCTTCTCTGGATATTACCGAGATATCAAAAGCGGCGGTTAGAATGGTTGAGCAACGAGCGCGTCTGAACGAAATTGACATTCTGGTTCAAATCCCTGCCGGTCTGCCGAAATTATTTGCCGATGATCGCAGACTAAAGCAGATAATGGTTAATCTGCTTTCTAATGCGGTGAAATTTACACCCAAAAACGGCACCGTAAGTCTGGATGCTAAGGTGAATAATGACGAGCGGTTTATCATAAGCATTTCTGACACAGGTGCGGGAATGAGCCAGCAAGATATTGAAACTGCCTTGACCCGGTTTGGTCAGGTCAGCAGGGATACCCGTTCTGATCAAGAGGGCACCGGATTGGGGTTGCCCTTGACCCGGGACCTTATCGAATTACATGGCGGTATAATGGAAATTTCCAGTACGCCAAATCTCGGCACGACTGTTAGCGCTATTTTTCCGAGTGAGCGCTTAAAACCTTAATTTCTTATCAAAATCACGTATCCAGCTCACACCAGACAGGCGTGTGGTCAGACGGTTTTTCCCAGCCACGAGGTGTGCGATCAACACCTGAGGCCGTCAATAAATCAGCTGCTTGCGGCGACAGCAAAAGATGGTCTATGCGGATGCCGTTGTCTTTGTTCCAGGCGCCGGCCCGGTAATCCCAATAGGAGTAGCGCCCGGCTTCCGGATTAAAGACGCGGAATGCATCGGTCAGGCCGAGATAGATAAGTTTGCGCCATGCCGCATGAGTTTCCGGCCGGAACAATGCATCACCTCGCCAGCTTTCCGGATCATGCACATCCGCATCTTCCGGGATAACATTGTAGTCGCCGCCGAGAACAAAGGCGTCTTCGGTGGTAAGCAATTCCTTGGCATGATCATGCAGGCGCGCCATAAAGCCGAGCTTGTAGGGATATTTTTCGGTATCAACCGGATTGCCGTTGGGCAAATAAATTGCTGCCACCCGCACACCACCGGTAAAGCCTTCGATATATCGGGCTTGTTCATCGCTGGGATCACCCGGGAGTTCGGTCAACTCGACATCAATCGGTGTTTTTGAAAGGATGGCGACACCATTATAGGTCTTTTGTCCAGAGACAGCGATGTTATAGCCTTTATCTTCGACTTCCATATGCGGGAAAGCTTCGGCGACGCATTTAAGCTCTTGCAGCAAAACGATATCAGGTGAAAAGTCGTCCAGCCATCTCAGCAAATGGGGTAGCCGGGCCTTAACTGAATTTACGTTCCATGTCGCAATTTTAACCATCTAAGACTTATCCAAAAAAAGAGACCCTCATCAGGGCCGTTCATAACACATTTTGCCGGGCAGAAAAACGCCGGCTAAACCGCAAAGGATACACCACAGCCGCAAGACGAAGTGGCGTTCGGTATATTGAGTCTAAATGCTGCGCCCATCAAATCGTCGACAAAATCAACTTCCGAATCACCAAGGATTTCGAGCGACATATCATCAATGACGACTTTAACACCATGGTCTTCAAAAATTAAATCCTCGGCAGTTTGATTGGCGTCGAGGTCGAAACCATAAGAAAATCCCGAGCAGCCGCCCGCCGATACGGTCACGCGCAGCATTAACTGATCATTGCCATCCGAGGCAATAAGGTCAGAGACCCGGTTGGCGGCGCTTTCGGTAATTGATAAGGCGTTCATTCTCTTTTCTTTTTACAGTGATACAATTACGTAATGATAACAATTCGCAAGCCTGATGTAAGCCAAAAAATTGGCTTGTCAAAATAATTAATCGAGTTCCCCGCTACTTTTGATATCTTAAGGACCAAAGCATTCGTTTGACTCACGCCGGTTTGGTTAAAATCCACTTGTGATCAATAACAGTGGGCTCACGATTTAAGTCTTCGCAAAATCTATCGACCGCACGTTTTACGCCTTTATTTAAATTACCACCATAATCATCGCCAAATAAAACCCCATTCGGAGCAAGTAGATCCCAATAATCTTGGCAGTCGAGATAAACTATGGCCTCATCGTGTGAACCATCCAGGTAGACGACATTTGGTGCTAATCCGGCTAATCGAAACCATTCGCATGCCGACCTTGAGGATTGAGGTACAGGGATGATGGTGTCATCGTGGCCTTGCTTCATAACATTAGCTAAAAATTGATAATAAAGACGGGGAAAACCATTTTTCAATTGGAGATGACTACGCCATTCAGGGCGATACCAATGACTGGAATCTCCCAGCCAGGTATCGACACCAATGATCGCTGCCTTGATCCCATTGTTTTTCATAATGTCTGACATATGGATGGCCGATGCGCCTTTCCAGACACCAACTTCAATGACAAGCGAGGGCTCTAGACGCTCAATAATAGTTTTAAATACTGGGCTATCGCTTCCCCAACCTTGGAGGTCCTCTTCAAACTCAGACGGGTCAAATCCCTCATAAGGGGAAATTTCATGAAAAATTGGCAGCAACTGATCAAAAGGCATATTCATATCATTTGTCCGGTCCGTCAAAGAGATGAAATACTATAAGGCAAGTTAATTAAATATCTATATATGAATGGTCACCTAATTGGGCGAACTAAACTGGTTGGAAAGATTGGACTCTTTCGAAAGAAAAAAGGGCGTATCTCTAGCCATAACTCTTATAGGACTGTTAAGCATTATTGGCTAAGTTGTCCTGCATGGAATCCGTAATTACTCAAGATGGCCGACTGGCGCCTTACGCTTGTCATCCAGAAAATAGCAGGGGACGGCTCTATCCTGAGCCTGAAAGTGCCACCCGCAGCTGTTTTCAGCGCGACCGAGACCGTATTATTCACTCAGCTGCTTTTCGCCGGCTTGAGTATAAAACTCAGGTTTTCGTTAATCACGAGGGCGACCACTATCGCACGCGCCTAACCCACACACTTGAAGTTTCTCAGATTGCCAGAACCCTGGCGCGCTGTTTGGGCCTAAACGAAGACTTGGCCGAAGCCCTCGCTCTGGCGCACGATTTGGGGCATCCGCCGTTTGGCCATGCCGGCGAATACGCCTTGTCCGATTTGATGGAACCTTATGGCGGCTTTGATCATAACGCTCAATCGTTATCAGTTATCGTGCGGCTTGAGCGGCGCTACCCGAATTTTGATGGCTTGAACCTGACCTGGGAATCCTTGGAAGGGATCGTTAAACATAATGGCCCGCTGGTGGGCAGCAGTGACGACAAGCCGCTGCCACGTGAGATAGCTGACTATAATTCTAGAAATGATCTGAAGCTTGAGACCTTTGCCAGCGCTGAGGCGCAGGTCGCTGCCTTGGCTGATGACATTGCTTACAACAACCACGATATCGACGATGGTTTGCGGGCAGGATTATTCTCGATAGAGGATTTATTCGATCTGCCTGGAGTTGGCGAAATATTTCAAAAAGCTGTCAGCGAATATCCGGATATCGGTAAATCGCGGCAGCGTCATGAAGCTGTCCGTGATCTGATCGGTGCCATGGTCACAGATTGTTTGACAGAAACCCAGCAACGGTTAAAAGAGGCCGCACCATCAAATGTTGATGATGTCCGCGAACTTGGACGTCCGGTCATTTCGTTTTCTGCTGAAATGCATGAGATCGATAGAAGTCTCAAAGACTTTCTGTTTTCAAATATGTATCGCCATGACCGGGTGAACGAAATGACAAATCAGGCGCGTCAAGTGGTGAGCGATTTGTTTAATCTACTGCTGGCTGAACCCGCGAAATTGCCGGAAGAATGGCAGCATAATATTGACGGTAAAAATGATGAGCAGACTGCGCAAGTGGTGGCCGATTACATTGCCGGTATGACGGACCGGTTTGCCTATGACGAACATGACAAATTAATTGGTAAGTAGCCGAAAAAATATGAGTAATGCCCTAAATCATTTTGAATATATTCGCGATTGTGTGGTTGAAATTTTAATCAATCTTGCGAGCAATGGCGCTTTGCCGGCAGATACTGATTTCTCGCGTGTCTCGGTAGAGCCGACCCGCGATCCCAAGCATGGCGACGTGGCGACAAATGCAGCGATGGTGCTGGCGAAGCCGGCTGGCCTGAAGCCTCACGATCTGGCGGGCCAGATTGTTGGCGGACTTGAAATGATCGAAGCCGTGCAATCAGCTGAAATCGCCGGGCCTGGATTTATCAATATCGTGCTCAATGATGATTTTTGGCATCAGCGGCTGGGCGAAGTGCTGGTTGCTGGAACCGCTTACGGCGACTCCACACTCGGTCAGGGCAAAAACGTAAATATCGAATATGTCTCGGCTAATCCGACCGGTCCGATGCATGTCGGTCATGGCCGGGGGGCTGTGATCGGCGACGTGCTGGCTAATCTGGTGGCCAAAGCCGGCTACGATGTGACCAAAGAATACTACATTAATGATGCTGGCGCGCAGGTAGATGTCTTGGCGCGCTCATTGCATTTGCGTTACCGGGAGGCGCTGGGTGAAGAGATCGGCGAGATTCCAGAAGGGCTGTATCCCGGCGAATATTTGATTGGCGCTGGTAAAGCTTTGGCTGAACGCGACGACGATAAATGGCAAAACGGTGAGGAAGCAGACTGGCTGGAACCGCTCCGTGACTTCGCCATTGAGGCGATGATGGATCTAATCCGGGAGGACCTTGCGGCCTTGGGTGTTGAGCACGGTGTGTTCAGCTCAGAGCGTAAATTGGTTGGCGGCGGCGGTGTTGATGCGGTGATGAAAACGCTGGAAGACCGGGATTTAATTTATACCGGCGTGCTGGAGCCGCCCAAAGGTAAAAAGCCGGACGATTGGGAAGAACGTCCGCAGACGCTTTTCAGGGCCACCCAATTTGGCGATGATGTCGATCGGCCGGTCAAAAAATCTGACGGCAGCTGGACCTATTTCGCCACTGATATGGCCTATCATCTGGATAAGTATAATCGCGGCTTTGCCGATATGATTGATGTCTGGGGCGCCGATCATGGCGGCTACGTCAAGCGCATGCAGGCTGCGGTCAAAGCTCTGACCGAGGAGGGTGGTACTCTCGATGTAAAGCTCTGCCAAATGGTCAATTTGTTGGACAAAGGTGAGCCGGTGAAAATGTCCAAGCGCGCTGGAACCTTCGTGACGCTGCGTGAAGTGATTGACGAGGTCGGTAAGGATGTTGTTCGTTTTATCATGCTAACCCGCAAAAACGATGCACAGCTTGATTTCGATCTGACAAAAGTTATGGAACAAAGTCGCGACAATCCGGTATTCTATGTGCAATATTCACATGCTCGGTGTTGCTCAGTATTGCGTCATGCCGAGGATATGTTTGAGGCCAGTGAAATTACAGTGGACGCTATGCAGAAAGCCGATTTCAAACGCTTGACCGATTCAGCAGAGCTTGCTTTGATCAAGCTAATGGCAGCTTGGCCGCAAACCGTGGAAAGCGCTGCCGAGGCTCATGAACCGCATAGGATCGCATATTACCTCCATGATTTATCTGCAGCCTTCCACGCCCTTTGGACCAAGGGAAGCAAAGAGGATACCTCGCTACGGTTTTTGTCAGAGGGGGATCAACCTTTGACCATAGCCCGTTTGGCAATGGTCAAAGCATTGGCGACGGTTATCGCCTCCGGTCTTGAAGTGATGGGTGTCAAACCGGTTGAGGAGATGCGCTGATGGCTCCGAGTGACAAGCCCATTGATGATGACGAAGAATTAAATGCCGGGGAGCGTTCTGGCGAGCAACCAGGCTTTGATGAGCCCAGCCTTGATGAAACCGGTGCTCAAGTACAGCTGGAAGATATTCCTGAACTCGACAATGAAGATCTGCGGGCAGACACGCTTGAGTTCGAACGGATTAACCGGCGTGCCAAACCCAAAGGCAGTGGCTTAAAGTACCTCGTTATACTGCTTATCTTGGGCGGTGGTGGTTATGCCGCCTGGGCGCAATGGGGTGAAGAATTACTTGGCCGCAATGCCGATGAATTGCCGGTCGTACATGCCCCGGAAACGCCTTTAAAAGTACGGCCGCAAACGCCGGGCGGGATCGATATCCCAAACCGGGATAAACTGGTTTATGACCGTCTTGAAAAAAAGCCACCAGAAGAAAAAACTGAAAATCTATTGCCGCGCCCAGAGGTGCCGCTGGCGCCACCGGCACCCAAACCGCAAGAGAAAGCCGAAGTAACGCCGCAACCGGAACCAGAGCCTAAGGCAGAGGCTAAACCGGAAGAACCGAAAGCTGCCGGCACGCCCCCAACTACCGAAGAGGTTAAAGCGGTCAAAAAACCTGAGCCCGCTCCAGAGCCGCCTAAAATTGAAAAACCAGTGGTTAAGGTTGAGCCGAAAGCCGCCGAACCGGTTCAAGCTGCGCCGGTTAAATTGGTTGGCCCGGCTACCACGTCAGCAAGCAAGCCATTTACCAAGCAATCTTATCGAATTCAACTTGCCGCCGTCAGAAATGCTGATGCCGCTAAACGCGAATGGACGCGCCTGCAGAAAAAACATAATAGTGTGCTTGGTCCCTTAAGCCTTAGTGTTGAGCGCGCTGATCTCGGTAAAAAAGGAATTTTTTATCGCCTGCGCGCTGGACCAGTTGCGGACCTAGCTGCTGCCAAAGCGCTCTGCCAGTCGCTGGCTAATTTAAAAGTTGGCTGTCTCGTCGTTCGACCTGGCCGATAAGGTGAGCCAATCCCGCGCCGTGATTTTTGGTTGCAGTGGTCTGGAACTGACCGCAGCGGAATCCGATTTTTTTGCTGCAACCAGTCCTGTTGGCTTTATCCTTTTCGCCCGAAACTGCGAATCCCCCGATCAAATTCGCAACCTCACCAGCCAGCTTCGCAAATGCATTGATAGCGAAAACGCACCGATCTTAATCGATCAGGAAGGAGGGCGTGTTGCCCGGCTGCGTCCCCCGCATTGGCGGGAAGCGCCGGCAGCACAAGTATTTGCTGATTTGGCGGGCCGCAATATGGATCAAGCGCTGGAGGCTCTCACTTTGAATATACGCTTAATTGGCCAGGAGCTGCGCGAGCTTGGTATTAACGTTGATTGTCTGCCGGTGCTGGATATTCCTCAAGCCGACGCTGATCTCGTTATCGGTGATCGTGCTTTTGGCAATGAGCCAACTCTGGTGGCGACGCTGGGCCGGGCGGCCTGTGAAGCATTGCTCCAGGAAGGCGTGCTGCCGGTGATTAAGCATATTCCCGGACATGGCCGCGCCACCGTTGATAGTCATAAAGAATTGCCGCGTGTAACCACGGAATTGGCCGAACTATCAGCCTTGGATTTTGCCCCCTTTAAAGCTCTTGCTGATATGCCGCTGGCGATGACGGCTCACGTTGTTTATGAAGCAATTGATGCTGAAAGGCCGGCAACGACGTCGCCACGCGTGGTGCAGGAAACCATTCGGGGTGAGATCGGCTTTGATGGTCTTTTGATGTCCGATGATTTATCAATGCAGGCCTTGGCTGGAAGTTTTACCGAACGAACAAAAGACACCTTGGAGGCCGGCTGCGATCTGGTTCTCCATTGCAATGGCGAGATGGCGGAAATGCAAGAGATAGCCGGTGTCGTTTCTGAACTGTCTGACGACACACAGGATAAAATGACCAAAACATTGTCGCTCGTTGAGCATTTTGAAACCGTGGACAAAGAGGCAGCACTTAGGCGACTGAATGAATTAGTGGGATCGTAATGGACGAACAATCTCTGATATTTAAAATTTCGACTTGGGTCATACCAATTGTCCTGGCCGTCACCCTGCATGAAGCCTCGCATGGCTGGGTCGCCTGGAAGCTGGGCGACGACACCGCTTATGTCGAGGGCCGTGTGACCTTCAATCCGCTTAAACATATCGATCCTTTTGGCACGATTTTACTGCCGGCGCTGCTCTTATTTGCCACCGGCGGCAAGATGTCTTTTGGCTATGCCAAGCCGGTGCCGGTGAATTTTTGGGCGCTTAATAAGCCCCGCCGCGACATGGTTCTTGTAGCGTTGGCGGGGCCGGGGTCTAACTTGATTCTCGCAATTATCTCGGCGGCGCTATTCCATACCATAGAGTGGGTGCCGCGGGAGGTTCAGCCATGGCTGGCAGCAAATCTGACGATGTCGATCCTGTTCAACCTAATCCTTTGTATTTTCAACATGATTCCGATTCCACCGCTGGATGGCGGACGCGTCGCTGTGGGTATTTTGCCGCCTAGCATGGGGATGCCATTAGCGCGGTTGGAACGTGCGGGCTTTGCCATTATTCTAGGGGCGTTATTTTTGCTGCCCTGGTTGGGAAATTACGTCGGTTTCGATCTTAATATATTTATGTGGATCGTCGGCATCCCGGCTTTTGAATTGGCGGGATTTATAATTCATATGGTGGGCTTTTAGGTAAGAATGAACGAAGATATCAACAATAGCGCCGATGATTTTGAAGACGAGGAACGAGTTGTCGCCGTACCAGGCACCGAGCTCGTATTGGATGTCGGCGGCTTTGAAGGTCCCATTGATGTATTGCTGACTTTGGCGCGCGATCAAAAAGTTGATCTGACGCAAATCTCGATTCTTGAATTAGCCGACCAGTATTTGCAGTGGGTCGCTGAAATCCGCCGCACCAATCTCGAATTGGCAGCCGATTATTTAGTCATGGCGGCCTGGCTGGCTTATCTGAAATCTCGCTTGCTGATTCCAGATATGTCGACCGAAGAAGAACCAAGCGGCGAGGAAATGGCCGCCGCCCTGCAATTCCAATTGCGCCGTTTGGAGGGGATGCAGGATGCCGGCGCGCGCCTGATGGCCCGTCAACAATTAGGGAAAGACTTTTTCAAACGCGCCGATCCTGAGAAATTTGGCTACAACTCAACTTCGATTTTTGAAGTGACGATGTTTGACTTGCTCAGTGCCTACGGTGAGCATACTCATCGCTCGAATGTAAAGACCTTGCATATCCAGGGTTCTGATTTGTTTTCGCCGGATGATGTGGTCAAACGTATGATGGGGATGATCGGCAAGATACCGGACTGGGCGGCGTTGGATCAATTTCTGCCCATTGAGTTGCGCGGCGATATCATTTCCCGCTCGGCGATGGCGTCGACTTTTGTCGCTGCCCTGCAGATGACCAAGGAAGGTAAAATGCAGATGCGGCAGGGTGGATCGTTTGAGCCCATTTTTGTCAAGGACGCCACGGCAACACCGGATAAAAATAATGACATTAATGAAGAGAACAGAGATCAGTAGAATATGAGCAACGTGGACGGACAACATTTGAAATTATTGGAGGCGTTTTTATTTGCCTCTGTTGAACCCGTGCCTTTGAAGGTGCTGGAAGAAAGGCTGCCGGATGGCGCCGAAATAGAAGCTTTAATTGAAGAGCTTAAAAATCATTACGAAGACCGTGGAGTAAATCTCGTTCATGTTGGCAAAGGTTGGGCGTTTCGCACTGACCCTGACCTTGCCCAAGCCTTAATGGTTGATCGGACCATTACCCGAAAATTATCGCGGGCGGCCGTCGAAACATTGGCAATTGTTGCCTATCATCAGCCTGTTACCCGGGCCGAGATCGAAGAAATTCGGGGTGTTGGATTAAGCAAAGGCACAATGGATGTCTTGTTTGAGGCCGGTTGGATTAGGCCCCGGGGCCGCCGCCGCACGCCAGGCAAGCCGGTTACTTGGGGGACGACCGAAGGGTTCCTCGACCACTTTGCCATGGAAAGCCTGGAAGATCTGCCGGGTATGGAAGACCTTAAAGCCGCTGGATTGATCGATAAACGCCCGGCCATCCAGACGCTTGGTACCCGGGCAAATATGGCGCCTGCAGCTGATCCGGATGAACTGGAGGAAGTGCCTGAACAAGAAGTCATGAACGAAGATCCGCTTGATCCGGATGATGGGGAAGACCTCGCATCGCTCGAAGCCGAGTAGGGTAGCATCATGCGCTACGATGTCTTTGTCACGGTGTGGGGACATGACTTCGTTGAAAAGTTCGTTGAATTTTCGTTAGGCTCACAGCTGGCCTCAGGTAATCTGCCGGCCCTCGCCGGGCAGGCCGACATTCACTACCACATCTATACGGACCGGGAGTCGCGGGAGTATTTTGAGCCTGCCTTGGCCGAACTCGGTAAATATACTGAGCCACATTTTTATTTTTATGATGAAATTCCCTTTGGCGGCGGGAGCTTGGATCAGGCCATCGCTAATTCTGAGCCTTCGACAATCAAGCACAATGTGCAACGAATTACTGCCCAGCATATGCTGTCGCACATGGAAGACTCGGCAGCGGTATTACTCGATTCAGATTTTATCATTGCGGACGGCTCGTTGGCGCGGATGCATGAATTGCGGCTTGATGGTAAGCGCGGTATTTCGACGCTGCTGATGCGTCTTGATCAAGATGGAGCTGCCCCCATATTGCGTCAGAACTTAACCGACCATTTATCACCGCGCGCCTTGGTACGTCTCTGTCTTGACCATATGCATCCTATTTTTGCTGCCTATTTTGTCGATGCTGAGCAACCGACGTCTTATCCGTCACAATTGAACTGGCGGGTCGGTGACAGTGGGGTGGTCGCGCATTGCTTGTTTCCTCATCCGCTTATGGTAATGCCGGATAAGTCGGGCGGCGCGGGCGCCAGCAAGTATTTTTCGACCATGGATTATGACTATGTCTTGCGCGCCGTCGCTGATGATGAGGCTGTTCATTTGTCGCCAAGCTCGGATGAAATCCTTATTTGCAAACTGTCACCGGCAAATTATTTGGCCGACAATAAAACTGGTGATCCGCCGTCAATCGACCGCATGGCGCATTTTATTTTGAACAATAGCAATATCCGCCATCGTCGGTTTATGGCCGAAACCATTCGCTTCGTCGCCGATGAAAAGGGCGATTGGGAGGATTGTATTGATGAGACTGATCGCTTTGTCGAGGCGGCCTATAAAGCGCTTGAGCTGATGGTCGGACAATTACCAACCGGTGATGCGGCGACCATGATGCATTTGAAATCCTTTCTTGGGCCGATTGAGGATTTCCTCTCACCCCAAGTGCAATCCCGGATGCAGGGCTGGCTGTCGGATTAGGAATTTAAGGGCGCCTCTAATTCAAACTTGTTTCGAGGACCCGATCTTTCGGAATATGCACAATTACAGTTGTGCCTTTGTCCGGTTCGCTGTCAATTTCAATCCTGCCGCCATGTCGTTCTACTAACCCTTGGGTTAGAGGCAAGCCGAGACCGGTGCCTTCACCACTTAGCCCTAGATTTCCCCGCTTCGCCTGACCAAATTTCTCTAATGCTTGGGCAAGGTCGGCCTCGTTCATGCCAATGCCCGTATCGGCAACGGAAATCGATATTGACCCATCATTTAATTTTTCTGCACTTATGGTGACAGTGCCACCGGGATTGGTGAATTTTACCGCATTCGATAGAAGGTTGAGCATTATCTGTTTTATTCGCCGTTCATCGGCGCGAATGATCGGGCAATCGTGGTCAATTTTATTTATTAGCTCAACTTCATTTTGTTTTGCTCTGGCTTGCACCAAGAGCAACGATGCGGCAACTGCCTCAGCAATATCAACACTACTTTCAACCAATTCCAATTTGTCGGCCTCAATGGTAGAGACATCAAGAATATCATTAATCAATTCAAGCAAATGTTGGCCAGAATTGTGGATGTGATTGACGTATTCTTCTTGTTTGTCGCCGCTTAGTGGTTCGATTGTTTTTATACTTAACATTTCAGAAAATCCGATGATCGCGTTCAATGGTGTTCGCAATTCATGAGACATGTTGGCCAGAAATTCAGATTTTGAGCGATTGGCAATTTCCGCACGTTCCTGTGCTTGAACTATTTCTTCTTCAAGTTGCTTTCGTACGGTAATATTTTGTCCTGAACTCAACGTACCGGTGATTTTTCCGTCTTGATCGGTTTGGAGAACGTTGTGCCAGGAGATATAAAGCGAATCCCCGCGTTTAGTAATTATCTTATTTTCAAAATACTCGAAATTTTCAATTTGTTCGTTCATCAAGGATTTGAAGACATTAAAAACCTCGTCACGATCAGATTCTTCGATGGCTAAACTAAACCAATTTTTCCCAACAATCTCCTGCTCGGTATACCCCATATAATCTGCGGTTTTCTTGTTTATAGTTTCAACATTACCGTCTCTATTCAAACCAACAATCATGGCTTCGGATACATCTAGATATTTTTCTGCTTTTTGTTTTTCGGCGTCCAATGCGACAGAATAGCGAAATTGTTCGGTGATATCTGTGCCGCTTCCACGATATCCCAAGAATTCGCCATTTTCGTCAAACACTGGCTTGCCGTTTATGCTGACTTGTTGGATTGAGCCGTCGCGGTCCTTAAATTTATACCGAAAGTCTTTTATTGGGAGATGTTTCTCCATTTCGATTTTATGCTCTTCCCACAGCTTGGACGGATTTTCACTTGAAGCATTTTCTGAAATTTGCCAGCGGGTTTTGCCGATGACTTCCTGTCTCGTGACGTTTTTAATTTCGAAAAGACGGTCCGACGCGAAGGTAAAACAATGATCCGGACCGGTTTCCCAAACCCAATCGGATGCCGATTCTGTGAAATCCCGGTACCGTTCTTCGCTTTTATTGAGAGCTTGTCTGGTTCGCAGCCGGTATAACAGAATTATGGCTGTTACACAGATGGCGAATATGGCAAGCCCACGATTGGCCAGGACGATCCATGGAACACCGCCGGGCGGAGAATAAAAATAACCGACAATCGTCAGGACCAAGCCTGTCGAGGCCAAGGCTATGATGAACCAGGATCTTGAAGACCAGCTGCCAAGCAGCACAAGTGCGACATAGGGAACACCTCCGGCCACGCCCAAAGGAAGATTGATATCGAATAGGAAAATAGCCGCCGCGATTACAACGCTCAGCAACAGTAGTGGTAATCCGTCAAACTTAGTCAAAACTTTTTCGCTCGTAATAAATTTACAAAGCCAATAGGCTCCGAGAAATACTAAATATCGGCATGATTTTAATTTACGTTTTTTGAAGAATAAAGGAATATTCTCTAGGGATTTCCACGGATTGATTGTTGTTATCAGAGTACAGCTAGTGGCCTATTCGGCTCCGAAAACAGAATATTTCCTGGAGAGCAGACTTGATAAATGTCTACCTTAGAGATTAGATTGTAATTATTCTAATTCGGTGAAGGGTAACTAAGTGCAAGACGCTATTTAGGAAAATTCGCACAAATTAAACAATTATAATTTAAACACTGGATTTATAAAATGACCGTACAAGAAACCATTGAACGTAAATTAGTTGCCGCCATTCCCGTGGTGGGTTTGGAAGTCATCAATGAAAGCTATATGCACAATGTGCCGCCAGGTTCAGAATCTCATTTCAAAGTGGTCATTATTTCAGATGAATTTGAGGGCGAGCGTCTGGTCAAACGTCATCAGCGCGTCAACTCAGTGTTGGCTGAGGAATTAGCCGGTTCTGTGCATGCTTTGGCGCTCCAGACATTGACGTCTGAAGAGTGGACGGAGAAGGGTGGGAAGACCATGCCCTCGCCAGAGTGTCTGGGCGGCGGGAAGGGCGAGGTTTAACTTTTTACCGGACGTAAAAAGGACCTCGCGACCTGGTCACCTTTGATAATACAACTGGCTGTATAATAGGTCAGTTTATCGTCCCCGTTTTTTTTCTTAATTGCCGA
The DNA here is from genome assembly GCA_964566055.1 of uncultured Rhodospirillaceae bacterium. Taxonomy (GTDB): domain Bacteria; phylum Pseudomonadota; class Alphaproteobacteria; order Rhodospirillales; family UBA2165; genus TMED23. The sequence continues at coordinate 71,118 of CAZMHI010000002.1, read as the reverse complement.
CGTTATGTTTAGAGTTACGGTAGCGCTGAGTCCTTGTTTCGCAACTATTTTCTTAGTGACATCGATAGATGCTTCTTTTGGGATTTTTTTGGCAACCTCCTGAAAGCACATTTCCGTGAAATCCGGATCAGAACAAGAACCGAGCGCCATTGTCAAAATCGCAAGGGGGACTACCATCAATCCGGATTTCATGTTTTCAACCTATTTCATTCTGAAATCTAAGCCTTTTAATGTTTATACCATGATATGCAGTATTGAATAGCGCTGATCAGATTATTTTTCCCTACGTCATCATTGCTCTATGCCTTCGAGTCTGCCATTATCCGCTCCCTCGAATTTATGAAGAGTAGGAGTTTATAGAATGGGGATCGGAGTATGGCAGGTTGTCCTCGTCCTGGTGATTGTTTTGATCATTTTTGGCGCCGGTAAATTGCCCAAAGTTATGGGTGATGTCGCCAAAGGCGTGAAGAATTTCAAATCCGGGATGGCGGAGGAAGTCACTGATTCTACGAAAGAATCAGCGCCCGCAGACAATAGTACAGCGCAAGTTTCAGAATCCGCTGAAAATAAAGAAGATTCAGCTAAAAGCTGATCTTTATCGTTTAATAGGCCGCATGTTCGGTCAGATAAACGAACTTTCACATAATATATGGTAGCTTAAATGTTTGATATCGGTTGGACCGAAATCACCATCATATTAATCGTGGCGATTATCGTTATTGGCCCTAAGGACCTTCCGCGGGTTCTCAGAACGGTCGGCCAATGGGTCGGTAAAGCCAAAGCCATGACGCGCGAGTTCCGCGGCCATGTCGATGACATGATCCGGGATACCGAGCTGGATGAAGTTAAAAAGCAAATCGAATCCGCTGGTTCTTTCGATGCCAATGAGGCGTTGGAAAAAGCTATCGATGGGGATGGTGAGATCAAGAACGCCTTCGATTTCAGTGGTGAAGAGTTTGCCAATCCCACAGATTTGGACGATCCGTCATATGATATAGACGACGATGAAGATCCGGACGGTACGGCTGTCTATGAAGGTGACGAAGTTGATCAGCTTCCGGATGATCCGCCGGAAGGCATGCCGGAGATCGCGAGTGAAGAGCCCGTCGCGGTCGAAACTTCGGACAAGGAAGACAAAGCGTGAGTGATCCGGTTGAAGATAATACCTCGCCCTTGATGGATCACATCATCGAGCTCCGCAATCGCCTGATGTATTCGGTGATTGCTGTTTTTGTCGTCTTTGTCGGCGCTTATACTTTTGCCGAGCAAATTTATGCTTTTCTAGTTCAGCCGCTGGCCGACATTATGACCGAAACCGGGCAGAATCGGCGGCTCATCTATACCGCCCTGCATGAAGCTTTTTTCACTTATATCAAAGTGTCGTTCTGGGCGGCCATGTTTGTCTCCTTCCCGTTTATTGCCATGCAATTTTGGAAGTTCGTGGCGCCCGGTCTCTACAAAAATGAGAAAATGGCCTTGGCGCCGTATCTTGTGCTGTCGCCGATCCTGTTCTTCGCCGGCGGCGCTTTAGTCTATTATTTCATTTTTCCCTTGGCCTGGAAGTTTTTCCTGAGTTTTGAATCGGCTGGGCTCGCGGGTGGACTGCCGATCCAGCTCGAAGCCAAGGTTAATGAATATCTCTCACTGGTGATGCGGCTGATTTTTGCTTTTGGCATCAGCTTTCAATTGCCGATTATTTTGACGCTATTGGCGCGGGCTGGGATTGCGACTTCGGTTGGCCTGGCGGCAAAACGTAAATATGCTTTGGTGATGGTGTTTATTGCCGCAGCCGTTCTCACACCACCGGATATCATCAGCCAGATCGGGCTCGCCATTCCGATCATCATTCTCTACGAGGTTTCGATCATCGCCGTCCGCGCCGTTGAGAAGAAAAAAGCCGAGGCCGAAGCGGAGGAAGAGGAAGAAGAGATCGTCGAAGAGACGGATTTTAATGTGACTTAATGTCATCCGTCATCTCGGACTTGTTCCAGGACCCGGCAAGTAACCGTCAAATTGACGGGTTCGATAACTGCTCAGCACGCCGGACTGCGCTAGTAATGCCATCGAGGACCGGAACGCCAAGTCTATCCGACAGTTCTTCGGTCATCGAGGCGGCGGCAGAGCCGCCGACGATCAACGCCTGCGCGCCGTCTTCCACCACCGCCGCCCTGCCTTGGCGAAGAATAGCTTCCCTTAGTGCCGCCGGATCGGGTGCGACGCCACCTTCGAGATGCATGGCGAGGCGGATGCTGGCTAGATGTTCCGTGTGCCCGTAAAGTTCCACCAGCGCCTGCATAAGGGGCGCCCCGGTCTTCAGCATGTCGATCATAGCAAATCGTGGACCCAGACTAACTGCAAAATGCATGGCGCTTTCGCTCATGCCGGTGACGGGTTGGACGAGCCTGCTACGCAATTCGTCGAGGCCGGTATCGCTGGAAGATGCCACGGCAACGGCATCATATTCACCGGCGCGTTCATCGGCGACTTGGAGGATGGCTTCAAGGGCCACTGCGCTTTCCTCTTTGGAAGTTATGTAGGCGACACCGAAGGGAGCGGTAACAGCTTCGATTTCAGTGGTGGGGCCGGCCGCGGCAGTGGCGATATCGGCAATGGTATCGGTAATATTCTGGCTGGTATTGGGATTGATGATGAGCAGCTTCATAGTTTTTCGTGATTATCACAAATCAAGTGATTATTCAAAGGGTCATCGATTGAGACGGCAGGATACCAGTCATTTGTATATTCCAAGAATCAGTGGTTTCCAATGCCAAGAAACTGGATTGCGGACCTGCCTGATCGTTACTTTGGCGGCGGCGGATCAAATCTGCCATGACACGGGTTAGAAAGTCACACCAGTCTTGTTCTCCTGAGCCGTGCGCCCTATAAGTCTTTCACCAATTCATACTCGGATAATTTAAATGTTTGATATTAAAGCCATTCGTGAAGATGCGGACGCGTTCGATGCGGGGATCGCCCGGCGTGGCCTCGACCCTATGGCGGCAGAAATCCTGGAAATTGATAAGCGCCGCCGCGCCGCCCAAACGACGGCGCAGGAATTGCAAACCCGGCGCAATGAATTGTCGAAAATTATCGGCCAGAAAAAAGGCCAGGGCGAAGATGCTGATGCAGAAATGAACGAGGTCGCAGCGTCTAAAGACGCCCAAGCCGAAGCCGAAGCGGCAGCCAAGAAAGCTGGTGATAAATTAGATGAAGTTTTAAGCGGGATTCCAAATATTCCCGCCGATGACGTGCCTGAAGGCGCTGACGAAGATGATAATCTTGAGCTGCGAACCTGGGGAGAGCCCAAAAGTTTAGGTTTTGAGGCCAAGGAACATTTTGATCTTGGCGAAGCTCTCGGCCAGATGGATTTCGAAACGGCCGCCAAGATGTCCGGCGCACGGTTTGTTTTATTGTCTGGTGCGCTGGCGCGGATGGAGCGGGCTTTGTCGGCCTTTATGCTCGATCTGCACACGACGGAGAACGGCTACACCGAGGTAAACCCGCCAGCCTTGGTGCGGGACATCGCGCTTTACGGCACCGGCCAGCTGCCGAAGTTCGAGGAAGATTTGTTTCAGACGGAGGAGGGGTTCTATCTCATTCCGACCGCCGAAGTGCCACTAAGCAATATCGTCGCCGATGAAGTTATGGATGAAGATTATCTGCCGCGCCGCTATACGGCTATGACCTGGTGTTTCAGATCAGAGGCCGGCTCTGCCGGTAAAGACACTCGCGGTATGATCCGCCAGCATCAATTTACCAAGGTTGAAATGGTGGCGGTCACCAAGCCCGAAGATTCAGAAGAAGAGCATGAACGCATGACGGGCTGCGCCGAAGAAGTGCTTAAACGGCTGGAACTGCCTTACCGCGTGGTCTCGCTCTGTCTCGGTGATCTCGGCTTTTCAGCACGCAAAACCTATGACATTGAGGTTTGGCTGGCTGGGCAGGGACGCTACCGGGAAATCTCAAGTGTTTCCAATTGCGGTGACTTTCAGGCACGCCGCATGAAAGCGCGCTATCGGCCGAAAGAGGGCAAAGGCACCATCCATGTTCATACGTTGAATGGTTCCGGGCTGGCCGTTGGTCGTACCTTGATTGCCATCATGGAGAACTATCAGCAGGAAGACGGCTCCATTATCGTGCCGGAGGCTTTACGGCCTTACATGGGCGGGCTCGAAGTCATTACGGCTGGCTGATGTTTAAGGCGCCGCTCAATCTCAAAAAATCACGCATCCTGATCTCAAATGATGACGGCATCAGTGCGCCGGGTCTCAAGAAACTCGAGGCGATTGCCAAAAAGCTCTGCAATGAAGTTTGGGTGGTGGCGCCTGAAGTGGAGCAAAGCGCCACGGGGCATTCGCTGACACTCCGCTCACCGCTCAGAATTAAGAGCGCCGGCAAGAACCGCTTTAGCGTCAACGGCACGCCGACCGATTGCGTTATGATGGCCATGAATAAGTTGATGCGTGACTGCCGTCCCGACCTGGTGCTGGCGGGCATCAACCGCGGCTCTAACGTCGGTGAGGATATGACTTATTCCGGCACCATTGCCGTGGCCATGGAGGCGACGCTGTTTGGTATACCGGCTATTGCCCTCAGCCAGGATATTGATGAAGATCACGTCAAAACCAAGATAGATTGGTCATCTGGTGAGGCATATGCCGCAAAAGTCATCAAAAAAGCCGTTTCCGTCCCTTGGCCGCGTGATGTTTTAATAAATGTTAACTTTCCCCGTGTACCCAAGACTAAGGTAACTGGCATCGAAATCACCCGGGAGGGACGCCGTAAGATTGGCGATGAGATTATCGAGAGCAGTGATCCGAGAGGTGAGCCGTATTATTGGATCGGCGCCCAGCAAAATTCTGCCCGCTATCCGGCCGGCACGGATTTGGCGGCGATCCAGAATGGCGCTGTTTCGGTGACCCCGCTTTCACTTGATCTGACCCACCGGGCAACGATGCGCACTTTGAAGGAGGCTTTTAAGAAGTAAGAGCCTGAAGAGGGGAAGAAGCTCGTGAATTACGAATATAGTGCTGCTGAGAATTTAAAGATGGAGCTGGTATTGGCGCTCCGGCGGGCCGGTGTCACAGATCCGGATGTGGTCGCGACGATGGAACGCGTGCCACGGGAACTCTTTGTGCCGGAAGCTTTTCAGGCGCAATCCTACCAAGATATCACCCTGCCGATCGGCCATCATCAGACCCTCAGCCAACCGGCCGTCGTTGGCTTGATGACCGAAGCGCTGGAATTGGATGATCGTAAAAAAGTGCTCGAGGTTGGCACCGGGTCCGGCTATCAGACTGCTATATTATCGCCATTATGCCGCCGTGTTTATTCGATAGAACGTCATGCGCCGTTATTGGAAGAGGCGGAAAAACGCTTTGAGAAGCTGCGTATTCGCAATGTGACGACCAAGGTCGGCGATGGTACTCTGGGTTGGGATGCACAAGCGCCGTTTGAGCGCATTATCGTGACGGCCGCGGCGGCGGATGTGCCACCCATTTTAGCTGAGCAGCTTTCTCTTGGCGGCATCATGATCGTGCCTATTGGTATAAGCGATGATTTTCAAACCATCTTAAAAGTCGTTAAAACCGATCACGGGCTCGAAACCGAAGAGTTGCGGGATGTCCGTTTTGTACCTTTAATTCCGGAAGAAGCGACCGGGACGTAAATTTTTGCTATCATAGTTAAATCTATGGAAAAGAACTTTAGAAAATATATTGCGATGGGAGTAGCGGTTATATTAACCGGCTGCAGCAATCTGCAATGGCCGCCACCCAACCAAGGATCTGGGCAAAGAGTGGCGCCAACGACGTCGCGACCTCCCACACCGGTAGCGCAGCGCGCTGATATTCCAGCGAGTGGGGTTATCCGTGTCAGAAATGGTGATACGCTCTTTATTATCTCCCGGCGGTATGGGGTTTCGGCACGAGCCATAATCGAAGCCAATGATCTGACCCCGCCTTACCGGTTGCAGCGCGGTGAATCGCTGATCCTGCCGCGTCCTCGGGTGCATCGAATTGTTCGCGGCGATTCGCTCTATAAAATTTCCCGGCGCTATGGCGTTGACGCCTATGAGTTAGCGCGGCTCAATTATCTGCGCCCGCCCTATCGGATTTATGTCGGCCAACAGCTGGTGTTGCCGTCCTCCGGGGCATCAGACATGCCGGAAGAAACTGTTGCCGCTAAACGTGAGCCGGTGAAAGCTGAGACCTTACCTTCGGTGAAACAATCGGCGGAGCCGGTGCCGGAAATCCCGGCGCCTTCACGCAAGCCAACAGCTAAAGTTTCAAACAAACGCGTAAAATCCACGACGACAGCTAGAAGAACCATTCCGGTGCCGCGGGTTAAAACATCCGGTCGCTTTAACTGGCCGGTACGGGGCCGCCTGTTGTCGATTTATGGCTCTAAAGGCGAAGGGCTGCATAATGATGGCATCAACATCGCGGCTCCCCATGGCGCTTCGGTGCGGGCGGCTGGCAGCGGCGTGGTTGCCTATGCCGGTAACGAGCTTCGCGGTTTTGGTAATTTGCTGCTTATCAAACATGCCGGTGGCTGGGTTACGGCTTATGCGCACAACGATAAGCTATTGGTAAGACGCGGCCAGAAAGTCGGCAAAGGTCAGGTGGTGGCTAAGGTCGGCGCTTCAGGCAATGTCGCGTCTCCGCAATTGCATTTTGAGATTCGTAAAGGCAAACGAGCCATCAATCCGCTCCGGCATCTCAAACGGTTGAGCGCTCACATTAGTTTGAAATCACCTGCTTAAGAAACGGGAAATCTTAACGGTAGCGATTTAGGATATCCTGCCACCTAGGGCTTTGCTTAAATTCTTTCAGCTTCGCATTAAATTTTTCAATAAAGGCCGCCCATTTTTCATTCTTTGGGAAAAAGATAATTCTATAGTCGACTTTATCAAAGCCCGGTTCAACAAACCGTATTGGTTCTTTAAACTTTAAATTATTTTTCCGAATGACCCAGTTTGCCACGTTTTTGTCCAAGACGCCGACATTGACACGCCCATATTCGACCATGCGGAGAAGACTGATAAATTGTTTTGCCCAAATGGGATGAAAAGTTTCCTCTTTTATCATATTTGTGAGTGAGGGGTAGGTGTAGCCTTGCATGAGTGCTAGCTTCAGGCCTTGCAGGTCATCGGAGCCTTTAATGGGTGCACTATTGTCACGGCGAACTATCAAATTGTCTGAAACTCTGATAATGCCATCAGTTGCGATACCGTGAACGGCTAGGCTTTCCCATTCTAGCGCAGCAGGAAAAGCATCTAATCTTCCGCTTTCAATTTGAATTCTCAGCCGTTTTACGGACGCAATCTCGAATTCGTTCTGAGTGCCCAGTAATTTTGTGATTGCAAGGTAAGTATCAGCAATGATGCCGTATAAATTTCCAGCGCCAGTCATCAAATACGGCGGATATTGTTCTTCCGGAAGGCCAAAGCGAATTGTTGTATCGGCCGCTTTACCCGAGATCGGATACAGCAACAGAAGAATTAGCGCAGCAATCTTGAAAACCTCCGTACAGAAAGTTTTTGCCACACTTCTATTGTAGTCAAATATGCTCCCTACCCACATATAATTCCTCAATAATTCCCAATTATGAGTAACATGCTATGTGGGGGTGGTGGAGACGAAATTCAAGCTTTTTTTCGTGAGCCAAACGTTATTTAGATCAGTCGATATGCTTGCCGAGGCGACCAGCAAGATCCTGGATAAACTGCCAGGCCACCCGGCCAGAGCGTGAACCTCGAGTCATCGACCATTCTAGGGCTTCGGCGTGGAGTTTATCCCGATCCATATCCAGGCCGTAGCGATCCGCATAGCCATCAATGATATCATAGAAAGTATCTTGCTTAACGGGATGAAAGCCGAGCCAAAGGCCAAAGCGGTCTGACAGTGAAACTTTTTCTTCGACGGCTTCTGCGGTGTGAATAGCTGTCGAACGTTCGTTCTCGATCATATCCCGCGGCATGAGGTGACGGCGGTTAGATGTGGCGTAAAAAATAATATTTTCCGGTCGGCCTTCGATACCGCCTTCGAGCACGGCTTTCAGTGATTTAAACGTGGCGTCTTCCATTTCAAACGACAAATCATCACAGAACAGCAAACAGCGCCGGTCAGATTTAGCCAACACATGCAGAAGGCGCGGCAGGGTCGGAATATCTTCCCGGTGAATTTCGACCAAAGCCAAGGTATTTTTATTCTTCTCATTAATTTCAGCGTGAATGGCTTTGACCAGTGAACTTTTGCCCGTGCCACGCGCTCCCCAGAGCAACGCGTTATTGGCTGGAAAGCCGTTGGCGAAGCGCTCGGTATTATCGCGTAAAATTCCGATTTGCTGCTCGATCCCTTGCAGCAGATCAAGAGCCACCCGGTTGACTTTGTGGATCGGTTCGAGATTTTCAGGATTTGAATGCCACACGAACGCATCTGCACCGGACAGATCATGGCTTTTGCCGGCAGGCGGCGCCAAGCGGTCCAGAGCATCTGCAATGCGCTCCAACAAAGGCTCTAGGTCGTGTTTCGACATTCAAAGGTCTCCAAAGTAATCCTATACCGTAGGCGGCGGGACACTACCACAAGTACGCGATTGGTCAATAAACTCATCTAGTATTTCCATCTGCCAGCGAGTTCTTTGAAGATCACAAAAGGCACGATTTCAGTTGTAGAATAAGTTTCAATATAAAAAATAAACGGAAGCAAGCGCTTGCATAGTCGTAACTACACCGCTTTAATTTTTAAATAATGAGCCAGGCGCGCCAAATAATGTTTAGCAGGGGTAATGACTGATGCATTTCGGGAGATAGGTAGGGGAACAATAATACTATGAATAAAGTTGCGCCCCCAATCGTTTGGGTTTTAGGTTTTGGTATTGCCGTTGTTGCAATTTATACGGCGGCATTTGGTATAATTGACGAGATATTTCAGCGCAGCATAACTGTAGCCGTATCGCTCATCTTGACAATTTTGTCGTCGCCATTAGCAAATTTGTATCCATCGGAAAAAAAATTCACGAGAGGCGGGCAGTGGATTTTTGATTTTGTCCTTATATTCCTGATTGTGCTGTCAATTCTGTGGTTCGCATCGGTTTATGATGAACTGGAGAGTGGGCTTTATAGTTTTCTGCCAACCGATATTGTTGTTGGTTGCGGGGGCTTATTTGTCGTTATTGAAATGACACGTCGATGCTTTGGATTCCCCCTCGCATTTTTTGCTGCGCTAATGATCTTTTACGCACTATTTGGCGCAGATTTACCCTGGATATTTGCGCATGGTGGCTATGACCTGGAAACGATTATGCGCACCGTCTGGTATAGTTTTGACGGTGTCTTTGGCTTTATCGTCATTATCGTAATATCGCTTATTTTTATTTTCATCATTTTTGGCGCTGTGCTTGAAGCCACGGGAGCCGGCGCCACACTTTTGAAAATTTCGATTAGCTTAACCGGCGCCTTGAGAGGTGGTCCGGCACATGCCGCGATCGCTGCCAGCGGTTTTTTTGGAACCATTTCGGGAGCGGTTACGGCAAATGTTGTGGGCACTGGTGTTTTCACGATCCCAATGATTAAAGCAAGAGGCTTTAAAAGTTCGTTCGCCGGCGGGGTGGAAGCAGCAGCCTCTTCCGGAGGACAGTTTATGCCTCCAGTCATGGGCGCCGTCGCTTTTGTTATGGCCGATTTTACAGGTATCCCCTACCTGATAATTATTACTGCGGCACTGATGCCGGCGTTATTTTACTACGGAGGTTTATTCATTGCGGTTTGGGTGGAAGCAGGCCGTCTTGGCATAACCTCAATTCCGAAAAAGGAGCGTGAAGTTTTAACGCGCGATGACTGGATCAAATCCCTCATGTTTTTTGTGCCGGTGTTCGTCATTATTGGCGTTCTAATTACTGGCCGGTCTCCGGCGTCCGCTGGATTATGGGCAACGATTGCGGGGGCTATCATGGGTTTTATAAATCCCGTTATTCGCAAGCGCCCTCAAATTTTCATCGAAGCTATCGCCAAAGGCGGCAAGCAATGTGCGCAAATTATGGTCGCCGTCGCTGCGATTGGTATTATCGTTGGTGTAATGAACTTAACCGGCCTTGGAATCCGATTTTCCAATATGGTGCTCGCCTTTGCAGGCTCTAATTTGTTTTTTGCCCTGGTATTAATGGCGCTGGCCAGTTTGGTTCTCGGCATGGGCCTGCCGACGATCCCAGCTTATGTGATCATTATCATCATCATGGGGGGTGCGATTGAAAAACTCGGTGTGCCTAAGATGCTGGTACACCTCTTCGTGGTATATTTTGGTGTCTTGTCGGCGATTACACCACCTGTAGCGATTGCCGCCTATGCGGCAGCACCCATCGCTCAGTCGAATCCATTACACACAGCTTTTCAAGCGCTGAGACTCTCTTTTGTCGGGTTTATAATTCCCTTTGTACTGATTTATAACCCCGCTTTGTCTTTGGTTTACCAATTTGATGTCATTTCATTCATATCGGTTCTATTTAGACTAGCTCTCGCCATTTGGTTAATGACGACCTCGTTGGGAGGAGTGGATCGCGATCGACTATCAATCTATTCACGCGTGTTGCGAATGGTGCTTGGCATTACAATCTTACTCAATTTCATTGAAATGCAGATATTTGGCGTCGTTGCATCATTAGTGCTTTTGTATCTAGAGGCTAAAAAAGCAAAACAGAATAAAACAACTGGGCTTGTTTAATTAGCCTTTTTTATCTGTAGCTTTTGTAAGTAATACTGAGCTAACATTGAAACACAAAAATAGAGACAGGGAGATTGCTATGTATTCTAACGTTAGAAAGATTCAAATTATTTCGATGGCCGCTGCTGCGTGTATGACCTTTGGCAGTGCGCAGGCAAAAGATTTTTACAAGATGTCGACAATTAGCGTGCCGACACCTTTTGCGCTTAATACGACTTTTGCCAAGATTGTTCAGAAATACAATAAGGATATTGAGATTCAAGTTAATGCGACTGGTGCGGCGCCTCGACATGCCTTAGATGCTGCAAACGGCAAAACTGACTTGTTTTTTGGTGCGCCTTCTTTGATGTTTTTGATGTCTAAAGGCAAGGCCATGTTCAAAAAAGTCAAAAATGCACCTGCGCTGGCTAATAATCTGCGGTCTATTTTTAACTACCGCATCGGCACTTATAACTTTGCGACCTATGACAGCTCCGGCATAAAAACCCTGTTTGATCTTAAAGGCAAAAGGGTATTTGTCGGCCCGCCGGTTGGCGTTCAAAAAGTTGTTGCAGCCGGGTTTATTGAGGCTGTGACGGGTTTGAAAATGAATAAAGATTACACAGCCGTGAAACTTGGTTTCAGCGCGGCTTGGCAAGCCTTCCAAGATAAGCAATTGGATATGTATACCAACGCGTCAAATCATCCTGCGGCCAGTTTTTCGCAATTAACGCTGACCAACAAAATTCGTTTCTTAGGTGCCGGAGATGCCGATTGGAGTTTGCCAAAAATGAAGGCAACCATGAAAATTCCTGGCCGCTCTAGAGCTCAGTTTGCGCCCGATATTTATGGCGCCAATCAAACCAATACAAAACCAACGCAAACTTTAGCGGCTTGGGTTGGGCTTTATACCAGAAAAGGTATTCCTGAAGATGTCATCTATAAAATGACGAAGACTTTTTGGGAACATATTGACGAAATGCATTCAGTTGCTAAGTGGGCAAAAGATGCTATCAACAAAGAGAATATATTCAAATCAGCAAACCACAAATTACATCCGGGAGCCTTGAAATATTACAAGGAAATCGGACTAAAAATTCCGGCCAACGTGATGTAGGTTAGCCTGTAACAAAATTAAAAGCCGCTCTTGAATGGAGCGGCTTTTTTTTTATACCGATATGCTTTTAGAGCAGTATCGGAAAATCATTGCCATTACATCTCGGCTGGCATTTTACTTTTTCACAATTTTGATCACCATTGATCACCAATTTTTTGTGAAAATCAGCGCTTTACGATTGCATTGATGGCGTAGCGGGCTATATTCCGCGCATCGTTATTGTTTAGGGAGCTTTACATGTTTATTTCGCCAGCTTATGCGCAAGCCGCAGGTGGTGCAGAAGGCGGTTTCGCTACACTGTTGCCGCTGGTTTTGATTTTTGTGGTTTTTTACTTTCTGTTGATCAGACCACAGCAAAAACGCGCAAAACAACACCGTGAAATGCTTGGCGCCGTCCGCCGTGGCGACAAAGTTGTCACCGGTGGTGGCATTATGGGTACAGTGACCAAAGTCGTAAACGACGAAGAATTGGCTGTTGAAATCGCCGAAGGTATCAAAATCCGGGTGCAGCGTTCATTACTCGCCAGTGTTCAGTCGAAATCTCAGCCCGCCTCAGGTGATGCTGCTCCAGCCCCAGCCAATGAACAAGGTGGCGGCGGCTTGATGGGTAAGTTGCTGGGCGGCGGCAAAAAATAGAGTAGCCAGCTCCGTCACATGGTTCATTTTTCCAAATGGAAAGTTTCCATCATTCTCGGGATTGTCATTCTGGGTTTGGCTTTTGCTGCGCCGAATTTGCTCGACCGGCAAACAGCGGAAGGCCTGCCAAGCTGGCTGCCCCATGAACAAGTAAACCTAGGACTTGATCTGCAGGGTGGTTCTCACCTGCTGCTTGAAGTTGAAATTAATAGTGTGGTGCGTGAGCGCCTCGAAGGTCTGGTCGATGGCGTGCGTATCGCTTTGCGCAAAGACCGAATTCGCTATACCGGGCTGGGTCAGCGCGGCGAGAGCGTGACCTTTATGGTGCGGAAGTCAACCGAGCTGGAGAAGGCCCGAAAATTATCCGAAGGCGTTGAAAGTAACTTGGAAGTTGTTGCCGAAGGTAATCGGGTGACGGTTCAATTTACCGAACAGGCTTTGCGGGAAATTAAAAATGCCGCCATCAATCAAAGTATTGAAATTGTCCGCCGCCGGATCGATGAGACCGGCACGCGGGAGCCGACCATTCAGCGCCAAGGCCAGGATCGCATCCTGGTCCAGCTGCCAGGCGTCGATGATCCGGAGCGGGTGAAACGATTACTTGGCCGGACAGCTAAAATGTCTTTCCACTTGCTGGATCACAAAGGCTCTATGGCGGAAGCCCTGCAAGGGCGCATCCCGCCGGGCTCAATGTTATTGCCTTCAGCTCAGGCGAATGCAGATCGTAACCAGGCTCAACGCTATTTGGTGCGGAAACGTATTGCCGTCGGTGGTGACCGTCTGATTGATTCTCAGCCTTCCTTTGACAGCCGCACTGGTGAGCCGATTGTTAATTTCCGCTTTGATACCTTGGGCGGCAAAAAATTTGGTGACGTTACCAAAGCCAATGTAAACCGGCCTTTTGCCGTGGTGCTTGATGGTAAAGTTATTACCGCGCCGGTTATTCGGGAGCCCATTCTTGGCGGCAGCGGCCAGATCAGTGGTAACTTCACGATTTCTGAAGCGCAGGATTTAGCTTTGTTGCTGCGCGCGGGTGCTTTACCGGCGCCTTTGACGATTTTGGAAGAACGCTCGGTGGGTCCGGGGCTCGGTGCTGATTCCATTGCTGCCGGTAAAATAGCTTCGATCATCGGCCTGATCCTGGTCGTCATCTTTATGGTCATCACTTATGGCGTATTTGGCCTTTTTGCCGATGTTGCGCTGCTGGTCAATATGGTGCTCATTTTGGGTGGCTTATCGCTGTTGCAAGCAACGCTGACCTTGCCGGGTATCGCCGGTATCGTGCTGACTATCGGTATGGCAGTGGACGCCAATGTCTTGGTGTTTGAACGCATCCGGGAAGAAGTACGGGCCGGGCGAACGCCGATATCGGCAATTGATGCCGGTTACAGTCGCGCCATCACAACCATCATTGATGCCAACTTAACTACGCTTATTGCCGCGCTGATCCTGTTCTACTTTGGCTCAGGTCCGGTGCGTGGTTTCGCCGTTACACTGTCGATCGGTATTGTCACCTCGATGTTTACGGCGATTATGCTCACCCGTTTGCTGGTTGTGGCGTGGATTAAAAGCCGCCGCGTCAGCGAAGTGCCGATATAGGAGGGGATGATGAAACCATTAAATCTAGTCCCCATCAAACCAAACCTGAATTTTATCGGCAGACGCACGATCTATTTTGCCTTTTCAGTGTTGCTGATCCTGACGTCAATCTCACTATTTGTCGCCAAAGATCTCAATTATGGCATCGATTTCCAAGGTGGTATTTTGATCGAGGTGCGGGTTGATAAAGCCGGCAAGCTGGGTGAGATGCGCCAGCAACTCTCTAATCTAGGGTTAGGTGAAGTCGCGCTGCAGGAATTTGGCGCCCCGACCGATATCCTGATCCGGGTGCAAAAACAGGAAGGCGGCGAGAAAGCTCAGCAAGCGGCCATTGATAAGGTCAAGCAAGCGCTCGGACCGGGTGTCGAATACCGGCGCACCGAATTCGTCGGGCCTAAAGTCAGTGAAGAATTGTTCCGTGATGGCGTGCTGGCCGTGGTCTTGGCCATGATTGGCATCTTAATCTATATCTGGTTCCGTTTCGAATGGCAGTTTGGCCTCGGCGCTATTATTGCGCTGACCCATGACGTGCTAACGACCATCGGTATTTTCGCCCTGACAGGCATTGAGTTTAACCTCTCAACCGTGGCGGCGATCCTGACGATTGCCGGTTATTCTATCAATGATACGGTGGTGGTCTATGACCGGGTGCGGGAAAATCTGCGCAAATATAAAACACTTTCGTTACCTGAATTGCTGAATAATTCGATCAATGAAACTTTGTCCCGGACGGTGATGACGTCGGCGACCACCTTGCTGGCGCTGTTGTCGCTTTACATTTTGGGTGGTGAGGTGATCCGTGGCTTTAGTTTCGCTATGATCTGGGGTGTAATCGTCGGTACCTATTCTTCGATCTGCTTGGCCGTACCATTGTTGCTTTATCTCAACGTCAATCGAGGCACTGCGCGGGTAAAAAGTGACAAAGAGGTCGCGGAAGAGATATCCTCCTCTTAAGTTAAGCGAACCTAGCTAAAAAGGGAGAAGACGGTCCATGTCACTCGATATTACACCGTCAGTTCCTGTTGGCCGGCAAATCATTCAAAGCTATGGCGATCTTCGCTTTCGGGTCAGTGACGAAGTTTTCGAGTCCCCAATTCTGGTATTTCCTGAAAAAACCATCGCCTGGTCCGTGTCTTCAATTGAAGAGCTGAGCGTTGCCGCGTTGGCAGAGGTCATCGAATCTGATGTTGCCATTGATATTTTGCTGATCGGGTGCGGCAAGGCTATGGCACTCGTCCCACCTGCGCTTCGGGATGCGTTAAAAGGCAGCGGTATTGTGATCGAGCCCTTGGATACGGGTGCCGCCTGCAGGACCTTCAACGTGCTGACGACAGAAGACCGGCGGGTGGCCGCAGCACTCATTCCGGTCGAGTAAAATCCCGTGCCAATTGATCCTGTTCTAAACCTCCCGGCACTGCCTGAGACCACCGAGACCTCAGAACAATTGTTGGAAAATGGTAACTACGCTTACGCTTTTCATACAGCGACAAAGCCCGAGACCAAAGCTTCGGCGCGGATTATGTGCGGGGCCATTGATGGCGGCCTCGCTGAACTGGCAGAAATCGAGGCACTAACTGATCAGTCTAAACTGATCCAGGCATATGGGCTGTGGTGTATCGGTGAAGATGAGGCCGCGTTGGCAATTTTAACAGAGCTAGATGGCGAAGCGCCGGATCACCTCGCCAAATTAATTTCAGAGGGTGCTGAAATCCTGCTCTACACCATGCTAAAAGTGGAGGGCATCGAGAGTTTTGGTAATATCAAGATTAACCATGAAATTGTTGAGCCGGAAGATTTTGGCAATCCCGCGGAAAAAAAGTACCCCAGGTTAGATTTAATTCTTAGTCTGGGCGCCTTCGGTGCCCATTTGCCAGGTGATGTGTTTGAACAGGATTGCCCCACAGTTTTTTGGGTGGGGGATCACGATTTTTTCTATGCCACCCGTGAGCAGGATATGGCACGGGCGACGGTGTTGGTTGCCAATAGCGCTGGCGAGCATATCGAATTGGCATCTCACTATGAAGCACGCGTTGCTTCTTTCCCAGGTCATGAGACCTATGGACGTAGTGATGAATTCGAATCGCCGGGAGAAGAAAAAAAATTCGACATTGGTTATACCGGCCGCGCTTTTGTGCCCTACATGCCGGACAAGGCGCAATTCCTCTATCGCCTGGCGACGCTTGATGAACCTGATTTAAATATCTCCATTCGGGATGGCTACCTCGCTGAAACGGATTTCGTTGAGATGATGCGTCAAAGCAAATTTGTGCCGCTCTTTTGGCGTTATGCCGGCGGTTTGCAGACCCGGGGGATTGATGCGCTGAGGCAACGGAGCTTTGTGTTGTCGCCCGAAAAATTGACCACCGGTGAATTACTGGGGGGTGATGAAGCGGGACTCATCAGCGTTAACTCAGCTACGCCTGAGAGAAAGGCCCTGGATCAAATCGCTAATTATACTGAGCGCCGCCAATCCTATATTAGCCAGTCAGGCCAATTCGGTGATCAATTTACTGATCTTTTCTGGCCGCGTCCGGCGCTTGACCAGCGGCTGATTAAATTTTGCCTGTTCCAATCGATTTTAGCGGATCTTCCCAAGGTGCCAGTGGACACGACAACGGTGGTGCCAGCCGAGCTTCGTGGCTACTCTCCGGAGGAGGCGATTGAAGTCTACACGGCTATTGCTAAATTCAATTTGGCGCAAAAAAGCAAGTCCGTGGCGCATTTTAACTTTGCCGCCGGAGCGGCGTTTTATGCGGCGACCATGGGGGGCGGCAATGAACAACTTGCCCGTTATGCCCTTGATACCTATGGCCTGGGCCAAGAAGAATTTCCGGATAATATGGTGCTGAAATTTAATGCCGCACGCGCACTTTGGACATTTGGCGCCAAACCCGAAGCTTCAGCGATATTTGGTGAATTAGCGCGCTCAAGTGAGCAGCTGCAGTATGACCCCAAAGACGCCTTGCTCAGCCATCGCCTGCAACCACTCTCGGATATGTTTCCTTATGGTGCTTATTTTCAGGCAGCGCTTAATGACCCGGGAACTGCGCAAGCAATGATCCAAAGTGCGGGTCTGACTTATCTTGGCGTGTTGGCCTTTGAAACCGACCAAGCACAGGAGGCGCGCGCCTTCTTCGAGAAAGCTGTGGCACTTTCTTCAGCTAACTTTCCAGCCCATCGCAACTTGGCCAAAGTTCTAGCCCAGCTTGAGGCAGAACCGGCGGAAATTCTGGCGGCGTTCTATCAGGCTGTTAATTTGTACCCACCTGAATTGCGTCAGCTATTGCCTTTCGGCGTCATGGCTGAATTGGCCGTGGGCAGGGAAGACGAAGCAAAGGCTCTTTTGCAGCAATGGGCTTTGTATCATCTCAGGGTGGGGGAGGCTTCCGGTGAGTTGCTGCCACTTGACCCCGCTGCCGTGGCAGTTGTCCAGGAACATCGCCAATTACTGCCAGCCTGGATCAGCGAAGCATTTGACCAGATGATGCAGAACGCGGCACACTAGCGCTGCCATGGATATCACTGTCACCATAACGACCGTAAACCGCGCCGATCATTTGGCCCGGGGCCTGCAAGCTTTGGCCGGGCAGGATTTTCCCAAAGCGGATTTCGAAGTCATTGTTGCGGATAACGGTTCAACCGATCACACCAAAGAAATTTGTAACACTTTTGCGGCTCAATTCGAGAACTTTACTTTTATATATGATGCCCGACCGGGGCAGCTGGTGGGCTGGCATCGGGCGCTGGAAATCGCTGAAGGGGATATTACCTGTTTCATTGATGACGATGTCTGTCCCGACTCGAGCTGGCTTTCCGGTATTCAGGATGCCTATCAGAACCCCGAAGTAGGTCTGGCAACCGGACCGATCAAACTCGACTTTGATACCGCGCCGCCGGACTGGCTCGAACATTTAACGCTCGGTGATCCCGGCGCTCAGACCTTGCCGGCCTTTGGCTTGCTGGATTGCGGTAATGAAATCAGAGAAATCCCCGGTAATTTCGTTTGGGGCAGTAATTTTACCGTGCGGAAATCCTGCCTCGAAGAAATCCATGGCTTTCATCCTTGCGCCATGCCGGGTCAGTTGCTGAAATTCTATGGAGATGGAGAGATTCATGTTGGCCGCTCGGTCGAGGCGCTCGGATATACCGTGCTTTATCATCCTGAAGTCTCTGTTGAGCATCAAATATCCGCTAATCGAGTCACCTTGGAG
Source organism: uncultured Rhodospirillaceae bacterium (assembly GCA_964566055.1). Lineage (GTDB taxonomy): Bacteria > Pseudomonadota > Alphaproteobacteria > Rhodospirillales > UBA2165 > TMED23. The sequence goes on along the minus strand of CAZMHI010000002.1, from coordinate 52,855 downwards.
GCAATAAAGTCCAAGTTTACTACCGCCGGCTTTGCGCGGTCTTTTCAAACCCTGCGCCAAATGGGTGGGCCTTACGAGCTGCCGGGCGAGGAAGAGTTCAGGCACATGGCCTTGCGCTATTTCCGAAATCCTGAGCAGGCGCCGGAGAAACTTTTGCAAATCATTGAAGAGGGGCTGATCGAAGGCATCGCAACGCATTTACAAAGCTTTGCCGAAGATGCGGCTTTCCGGGAGTGGGTGCTGCATGACAATTATCTCAATCTCGATAAATGTTATGTTCATCCTGAGTTGCTAAAAGAAAGCTCTAATCGGAGTGAAGCGGATTGGCGGTCAGGTCAGTAGTTTATGCGTATCATAGAAAATCGAACCGGTAATAGCCTCGCCAAACCGCTCCGCATTCTCTCGATCTTGCGGGGGCAATGGGATCATCAGCGCGCCTCGGCGCTCCAGGCCCTGGCGGATCTTGGCCATGAAGTCGTCTATGTCGATGAACTACTGCCGTTAGATGGTTATCGTAAGCTGGTGCAACGGCTGAATTTTGATGTTGCGGTGTTGTGGGGCAGTTCCTTACAGAATTTTCTCAACTCCTTTGAAGGCACTTTTTTTCTTGAGGAAGCCGGGCTGCCCTATGTCAGCCTCTGGACTGACAATCCGATCAAGCATTTATCTTTGTTGAAAGATATTAAAACCCCACTTCATCGTGGGCTGTTTGTCGCTGATACGCAGGTGATCCAACAGCTGGAGGGCTTGGGCTGGGACAATGTATTTTATTTGCCGCCCTGGCATATCGATCCGGAAATTTTCAAGCCCGTGGCGCCGCATTCTAACCTTGCCTGTAAGCTAAGCTTTGCGGCGACCTTTAACTCCCTAGCGGCTGAACGAGCTCAATGGCGGCAGGGCTGGGACACTAAAATGAACGCTGCGGCTGACAAAGTAATTGATCTTGCGCAGAGCACCAAAGACCACGTCGATGTCTTTGAAGTGATTGGGGGCGACTGGGATGCCACGACTGACGAATTTTCTCTAATTTCTCACGCGATGTATTTTGAACAAAAAGCTTTAGCCCGTGAGCAGCTTATTCATATGGTTGGAGATCGTGAGCTTCATATCGTGGGGATTGGCAGCGCCGAAACCGACCGGGAAAATGTAATTATGCATGAGGGCAGGGAGTGGCACGATCTCTCGCCTTTATTTTGTTCCTCGCAGATAAATTTAAACCTGACGCCATGGCCGCGCTCCTGTCACCATCGTTTGTTTCAAATTGCCGCGAGTGGAGCTTTTATGCTGTCTGATTGGCGGGAAGACGCGCTAACTTTGTTTGAACCTGATGTCGAAGCCGTTTATTTTAGATCCCTCGATGAGCTGCCGGAATTGGTCGACCGCTACAATAAGGCGCCCGGTGAATGCCAAAAAATTGCCGAGGCCGCCCGTCAGCGGTTCCTGGCGGAACACACGGCAGCTCACCGCATGGCGGAACTAAGTGCCCGATTAAATGAACTATTGTGAGAGTATTTAAATGAAAGCAGCCCTTCTCAACGGACCCAGCGACGTTACCATAACGGATCGAGTTACCCCCGAATGTGGCGATGGTCAGGTCCTGGTAAAGATTAGCCATGTCGGTATTTGCGGTACTGATACCAAAATTTATGATGGTGGTATCCCGGCGAATTATCCGGTCGTTATGGGACATGAAGGCGTGGGTGAAATTATTGAAGGTCAGGCCGCTGACGGCAGCGGCCCGGGCGATAAGGTGATTATTGACCCGGTGCTCTATTGTGGTGACTGCTTCTACTGTGAAAGAGGTGACACTCATCTTTGTGAGAACGGCGGCCTGCTGGGCCGGGAAGTTGATGGCGTTTATGCCGAGAATTACCTCGCCCCGGCCGGCAATGTGTTCGGCCTTGGCGACAACATCAATATGACCGAGGGACCGTTGATCCAGGTGATGACGACGGTCCTTCACGCCCAAAATCGCGCCAACATCCAAACCGACGAAGTGGTTGTGGTGTTGGGTCTTGGCGTTACCGGGTTGCTGCAAATCCAGGTCGCCAAAGCACTTGGCGCCAAGGCTGTCGTGGGTGTTTCCCGCAATGCTCATAAGCGTGGTTTGGCGGAACAAATGGGCGCAGATCGGGTGGTCGAACATGGTGAGGCGGCTAAAGCTGCTGTACTAGAACTCACCGATGGCCGCGGCGCTGATGTGGTGATTGAAGCCGTCGGTTATATCTCCGTGCTTGCCGAAGCGATGGATTTAGCCCGTACCGGTGGGCGCATCATTCCGTTCGGTATTTATGCTGCGCTCGAAGGTAAGCTGCCGTTCTATGAGTTTTACTTTAAAGAGCTCGATATCATAAATGCCCGGGCGGCCCTGCCGTCTGATTTTCCGGCCAGTATTAAACTGATCGAGGAGGGTAAGGTTAACCTCGCGCCCTTTATCACTCACACCTATCCCCTGGCTGAGTTAAGTGAAGCGATCAAGCTGCTGATGGAACCGAGCGATGAACGCCTCAAGGTCATTCTGGAGGTTTAGATTAAGGTTCCAGGTACCGGACTCGCAGGCGTTCGCAACTAGCGGAAATAGTTAGCCGTTTATCAACAGGGCGGCACGGCCGGTGACCTCGCCTTTTTCGACCATCTCATGGACGAATTCGGCGTCTTCCAATGGCCGGATTTCGGTGACAATCGGCCAGACTTCTTTCCGCACCATCAAATCATAGGTCTCCAATATCTCCAGCGGTGAGACATAGCGGCTGCCCAGCACATCAATTTCGTTGGCGAGCAAATGTTTAGCTTCGACCTCGAAAGTTTCACCAGCACCACCCAGGGTCACCATGCGGCCATGCTTACCAAGGGATTGCACGGCTTGTTCAAGCGTCACTTTGGCCGAGACATAGTCAATCGCGACATCGACGCCTTTGCCGCCTGTTAAATCCATTAGTGCCTCGACGACGTTTTCGCTTGAGGCGTCCACCACTTCGTCCGCACCGGCTTCCCGGCAGGTATCAAACTTGTCGGCTTTAGTATCGACGGCAATGACCCTCGCATTGGCCCATTTCGCCAGCATCAACTGGTGGATGCCGAGGCCGCCGCCGGCGCCGAATACGGCAACCGTTTCACCGGGTTTAACGCGGGCGCGGCGTAGCACTTTATAAGGTGTCGCCAGCGCATCCATGGCAACACCGACATGCGCGGGCTGGTCTTCCCAGTCGAGGCCATCCGGTAAGCGCACAAACCAGCGTTCCGGCAGTTTGATATATTCGGCATAGCCGCCATCAATTTCCCGGCCGACATAGCCGCCGAGATTCTCACATAGAGGTTGCAGATTAGCGCGGCAGTATTTGCAGGTGCCGCAATTCATGTAGAAATACGAGGTCACGATATCGCCGACCGAGAGACTATCGACGCCATCACCGATTTCGACGATCTCGGCACAAATTTCGTGGCCGATAATACGCGGGAAAACGGCGGGAGAACGCCCGGCTTTGAAATGCTGGATGGTGAGGCCTGAGCCACAGGCATAAACTTTAGCGACAGCTTCGCCTGGTCCAGCGACAGGATCAGGAACATCAGATAAGACGAACGGCGTGTTGGCGGCTTCGAGTACCATCGCTTTCATGAGTTTTCTCCCGAGTTTAATCCTCAAACATAAAGTTGGCGGCCTTCAGGAACAGCGTGCGGTTAACGCCATCCGAATGCAAAAAGGCGGCAGCATCACGCACCAGTTTTTCGACGCCGAACTCTTTCATATAGCCATGACCGCCATGAATCTCGAGGCACCAGGTGGCGATCTTCCAGGCGGCTTGTGAGGCCATGGTTTTGGGCAGCGCACCCAGCGTTTTGTCCCAGCCTTCATCCTGATGATCGGCGAGATAACAAGCGCGATGAATGTAAGAACGCGAGGCATCGATCAGCATCCGCATTTCTGCGAGTTGGGCCCGGATACCGTCATGTTCGATCAGGGGCTTGCCGCCTTGCACGCGGATTTGAGCCCAGTCGACGGCCTTGGTGAAACAAGCTTCGGCGACACCGAGAATACTGGAGGCGGCATAGGCATTACTCGCCGGCAGAAATTCAGACAACACTTTGAAGCCTTCGCCGACAACACCAACAACATTTTCGTCCGGCAGGAAACAATCTTGAAAGACCAGTTCCGCATTATTGGCTAGGCGTTCGCCCATCTTGTCATGCACCCGGCCAATGGAAAATCCTTCACGGTCGCTTTCCAGGAGAAAGCAGGTGCTGCCTTCAGCCAATGGCGCGCCTTTCTCGGTCTGGATAAAGACCAGATAAAAACTCGCCCGGTTGCCGTTGGAGATAAAATGCTTCATGCCGTTGACGACCCAGCCGCCATCGGTTTTCTCGGCTGTTGTGCGGAACGGTGTTGGGTGGGGGATGAAATAATTAGATGCATTGTCCGGCTCGGTAATGCCAATGCCCAACATGCCACGGGGGTCTTCGGCAAATTTCGGCAGCACGCGTTCGCGCTGTTCCTCGTTCAGGGCAGATTCCATAATTCTGGCGATCTTAAGCGTCTGGGCGAAAATCACCGAGACACCGAGATCACCTTTGCCAAGTTCCTCGACTATCATCGATGTCGTCAAAGCATCCAGGCCCATACCGCCATATTTTTCGCTCAACGTCGCCTGACGGAGGCCAACTTCATGGGCTTTTTCGACGATCTCCCAGGAATAGCTTGCTTCCGGATCGGTATTGGCATCGAGTTCGGCGGAGCGTGGTGTAACCTCCGCTTCGACGAAGCGCTGCACCGTTTCGAGAATGGCGCGCTGTTCTTCCGTTTCAATGAAAATTTCGTGCATTAAATCCCTCCCAGTTAATGATCGGATGATCAGTAATTAGAAGGATGAATGCAAGCAATTTGGCGATAAAAGTGGCGGGCTAACCTTCGATATCGAGTAGTGAGCCGACGAGTTCTTCGGTGGTGGCAATCACCTTGCCATTGGCGGTATAGGAAAGTTTGGCCTGGGTCATGTTGATGTATTCGGAGACCAGGCTAACGTCGCCGCCATCAACAATAGTTGTGGTGACGCCGCCGGTATGTCCTTGATCCGATCCAGCGACCTGGCTGAGCGTGCGGACTTCCTTGGCTTCATAGTTGGGTGTATTGGCATTGACGATATTATTTGCCGCAGTTCGAAACTGAACCGCGCTGGCCTGAATGCCGCTAACTGCCGTTGAAAGTGCGCCTGAAACACTCAATTATTTTCTCCGCCGCTGGATAGGTTGGTTTTGTAATTTTCAGGAGCCTAGCGGACTCAGCCATATTTCGCTATGACGAGGGTCACAGGCCAATTCGGCACAAAAAAACGGAGCCGCCGCAGCGACCCCGTTCATTGCTTAGCTTGAAGCTAATTAACTAGTAAAGATTCTGTGCCGATACCATTGAATACAGCATCGGGATCGACAGCATTGTGTTGGTCCGTGAGGCTAACGCAGCAGCGCGTGCAGCTTTGGGCTTCTCTTCATCACTGGCCTCAACCAAGCCGATGACTTTTTGCTGGTTCGGCCAAATGATGAACCAGACGTTGAAAGCCATGATGATACCCATCCACATGCCGAAGCCGATGGAGGCATCACGAGCGGCGCCACTGGTCAAACCGAGTGACAGTGAATCGCCGATATAACCGTTCATCCACGCCAACAGCAAACCGAACACTAAGGTCGAGAGCGCTGCCCAGCGGAAATAAAACAAGGCCACAGGCATAATATGCTTTGGTATAGTAGGTTTAAGTTCATCCGGAATGGTTGGTACTGTCGGTGTTTGAACAAAATTGAAGTACCACAACAGACCAATCCACATTACTCCGCTTAATACATGCAGCCAGCGAACGATGAACGTCCAATATTCCATGCCAAATTCCATGATAAGACCTCCTCTCCGCTAACTTATGAGCCAATGGCGTTCGTTAGAACGACCATAATGACAGTTAATATCAGGCCACAGACAACTGTGCCGGTTAATGAATCGAGTGGATTTCCCATAATTCTCCCTCTTTCTCCTGAGCTAATTGTTAAACCAAAAGGGTTTACCCCCGGCTATTGTAATTCCAAACAGCCGGATAAGTACACACAATCAAAAGATTATTCGGCAGGTGATTACCGAATACTTAACAGATGTCGTTATTTTGTAAGTAAATCCGCGGCTTTTTGACCGGAATAGACAGCACTTTCAATGGTTGCGGGCAGTCCGGTGTTGGTCCAGTCGCCGGCGAGAAAGAGATTTTGCCAATTTGTCAGCGAATCTGGCCGCTGCCGGTTTTGCGCCGGCGTTTGGGCAATTGTGGCGCGTTGCTCTTTGATGACGCGAACCGGCGGGATGGTGTCACTGGTGCGGCCAATCACTTTAGCTATTTCCCGCCAAATTAACGCAGCGATTTGGTCGCTTGATTTTTCGGCCAGTTGATCGGCGGCGCTGATCGTCACTGAAAATACATCGCCGCGTTTGAAGAGCCATTGGGCGGTGCTGCCGACCAGGCCGACAAAGGGTGCGTTATTCGGTAAGTTCGGTGGATCATCAAGCCGGTAGTGAACGTTGACGATGGCGCGTGTCTCTATCGGCACGGTGATATCCGGCAGCAAAACCGAAACCTCGTTTGGCGGCAGCGCCAGGATCAATTGATCTTGGGGGCCAAGGTCGATTTCCTGATCGTCTAGCTTGATCGACTGCACTCGCTCACTGGAGCACTCAATTGCCTTGAGCCGCGTTGAATATTGAGGGGCAGCGTTGTGGGTGGTGAGATATTCAACCGCCGGATCGACCAAAGCCGCCGATAAGCCGCCTTTTGCCAGCATTGGGCGGCTGGCTTCCTGGCCCTTTAATAAAGTTTGCGACAGCATCGTCCAAATCAAGACGGCTGAGCCTTCCCGAGCATCGGTGTTGAGCACAGCCCGGCACAGTGGCTGCCAAAACCGCTCGAAGATTGGCCTCGCCGGATCAATCAGCTCCGCCACCGTTTCATCCTGGGCTGATTTCAACTTTGATAGGGCGAGATAATCGCTAAAGCTGGTGCCGGGAATACGTTTGCCAGGCAACAAAACCCACCAGGGAAAGCGACCGGCGCTTGGGCTCAACGACCAACTGATATCCGCCTCTAAATCAGCAAACTCAAAACACACGGGATCGACCGGTAAAAAATTATTGAGCCCATCAATGCTCTGGAGATAGCGCTCGATACTGGAGTTGCCGGCAAGAATAAGATGATTGCCGTTATCGATTACCCGCTCCAGCACATTATCTTCAAAGGAACGGCAGCGCCCTCCGGCGTGCTTGGCGGCTTCAAACAGCTGGACGTTATAACCATTTTGCACGGCAGCAACCGCCGCCGCCAGTCCGGCCATACCGGCCCCGGCGATGTAAACCGTACCGCTGCTTGTTTGAGAATTGTCTGCCACTTAAGCGCTTACCTTCAGTCCCTTGGTCTAATCATAGGAATACTATATGACATATCCAAATGGCGAGTGCACTTTCATATATGGCCTTTGAAGCCCGCAAGCAGGATCGGGACCGCTTTCTGTGCGCGCTTTTCGCACCCGAAGAAGCCCGGGAAGGGCTCTATACTCTGCTTGCCTTCAACGCAGAGATTGCCAAAACCCGTGAAGTAGTGAGCGAACCACTACTTGGTGAGATTAGATTGCAATGGTGGCGGGATGCGCTGGAACGTGTTTACAGCGATCCGGTGGGAGTGTTTGACGATCACACCGTGCTGGCCGAGCTGGCTAAGGTTATCAATCAGTATAATCTCACTCGTGAAAATTTGGATCTGCTGATCGATACCCGGTCGCTGGATATGCGTGATGATCCACCTGCGAATGAAATCGGGCTTAGGTCTTATGCAGTTGGCACAGCGGCAACCCTCAATATAGCTTGGCTGGAAATTTTGACACCAGCGGAAAATGATCAGCTGGCAACCATCCGGGAAGCCTCGGAACATGCCGGCGTTGCCTGGGCGATCACCGGGTTGGTACGGTCATCGGTATCTCTGGCGGGATATCAAAGGGTTATGATGCCAGAGGCCGTGATGCAGCAACATGGTTTCGACAAATATGCCTTCTTTAAAGGTCAGCCGAGCTCTGAGATCAAAGCGGCCACCAAACATATGGTTGAACTGGCTCGGGCTGAGATCAGTCAGGCGCGCGCGCTCTTAGGCGGCAAGACCGACAAACGCACCTTGCCGGTATTTTTGCAGGCAACCCTAGCTGAGCTGTACCTCAAGCGTATCAAAAAGCTCGGCTACAATCCCTTTAGTCCTGAGATCGAAGACGGGCGTCCTTGGCGCCAGATCAAATTGACGCTTAAGGCTCTACGCGGATCGTTCTAGCCAAGGCCGGTGAGGCGCCATCTATATGATCCGAGCGCGCGGCCCAATCAATGGACATGATGTCATGTGCGGTGATGATCGGGAAGACAGGTGGGCCACCGGCGGCATAAAGCCGGATCGCACCATGTTCGGTATCCGGGAACACCGAGCGGGAATCATCGAATTTACGTACTTCCAGGATTGTCACTTTATCGGTTTCACTGTCGAGGCTGCGCCATACATATGTTGGGTTAGGCCGGCGCGGCTCACCGAAGGGTGCAATCATACGCTTCCAGATATCGGTTGGCGGGCCGTAGCGTTTTTTTAGAAAATCAACGATCTTCTTATGATCAACGGCATCGTAAAGGGCGTGTAAATGGCTGGCTTTGCCATTGTCATAGCGGGCAATGGCGCGCGTCCCCTGATAGAGGCTGGTGTTGATCGAAAAGGCGGGCTCTATCACTCGTGGCCAGTCAACCGGGACGATACAGAAGAATATTTTGCCCCGCCGTTTGCGTACACAGGCATCGGGCTCGGCCATGCCGCGCGGTAGTTTGGTTTGCCCGGTGGTGACCGAATCACCAAGTGTCAGCAGGACGTTCTTAAGCGGCTTGCGCAGGCGGCTCAGCGGCATTTGCCGGGTGACCCGGCGTAAAGATGAATCGCTCGCTTTATCTTTGGCGGTTTCAGATATTGAGGCATCGATTTTTGCCTGCCGCTCAGCTGAAGGCAGTAATAATTCCTTTATCCCACTGAGCACACCAGGGGCAGCGGTTTTTGGCACCGGGATTGCAAACGGCTTGGGTGCCGCCGGTTTTCGCGATGGGAGCTCTATTCGTGGACTTACCCTCGCCGCCGGTGCGGCAATTGCAACTTCAACCGGTTTGGTTTTGGGTTTTGCTGTCGGAGCAACTTTACGGGTTTCAAAACCACTTGGCGCATTTTGCGGCAAAGCTCTGACTGGCGGAGCAGGAATATCCACCTCAGCAATTTGTTGCTTTAGTTTCGCCGCCGCAATCTCCAGTTTCGGTTTTGGTTTGCTGGAGCGCTCAACTCGCGGCTCTGGTTTTGGCGGGGATTTTTTGAAGTCAAACAGATTGCCGAGCCGTTCAACAATTTTATCAACCGCGCCGCTATCTTTCTCCGGTTCCGCCTTTGCTACCGACTGAGGCTGTGCGACAGGGACTATCGACGATGTCTGCTCAGGAGATTTTTTGACAGGAGGCAGGGGAGCGACACTTACGGCTTTTGGTAAAGTGGGTGCTCTTACTTCAGGTGCGTCAGGTCCCGCCGGATCAATAACTTTGGACACAGAATCTTTGCGCTTATTCGTCGTCCGCAGGCGGCGGCGCAGTTTCTCCAGCAGTTGCGGCGAAATGCGGCGGGTGGGGCGAATTCGGACGGTCTTGGGTGCAGTGCCTTCAGAGATCCTTGGAATTGACGGTTTAGCGAAAGGCGGCACTTCAATCCTTGGCGTTGAGGTCTTAGGAATTCTTGATTTCGGTAAAACCGGTTGCTGGGGCTGAGATTTGATATTTGCAATTTGTTGCCGTGGCGGGCTGCTCGGTTTGTGCCGGGGTTTTGGCACGAAAAATGATTTACGCGGTTCGACAGCAGGCTCTAAACGCGCGACTTCCAGAGCCCGCTGATTTTGCAATGCCAATTGAGCCTGTTTTATTTGACCGGGAGTTGCCTTCATCAACTGGCCATTTGGCCCGATAATATAAACCGGCGCCGAAGGAATTTCGGCCGTTTCCGGTTCTGGGCGCTGCTCTTTTTCCGGCTGGGCTTCAATATTGGCTGGCGCACGCGATGACATGACTGGTTCCGGCGTTGATTTGTTAGCTAATGCCTCCGCCGCGGCCGCCAGTTTTTTCGCCGTGTTCATGAGTTCGCCATAGGTGGGTTCCTTTGACGCAGTCTTGGGCGCTGCTTCGGGCTCAGTCGGGATTGTTTTTGCTACGGCTTTAGGGGTCGCAGGTTTTTCCGGAATTTTAGGCGCTGGTGTAGCGGCGACCTTGACCTCAGGCACGGCTTCCGGTGTGGATTGGCGGACATCCGCTACAGGAGGCGTCTTTCTAATGGCGGTTTGCTGCTCGATACGGCGGGCAAACACAAGATATTGCGCAATGTCAAAATGACCGCGGTCAACGGCGAGGTCCATGGCGGTTTTGCCGTTTAAATTGACGCGCGCTAGGTCAGCACCTGCTTCGACCACCGTGCGTACCGCATTCAAATCGTTAGAGGTAACGGCTTTGAACAGCAATTCGCTCAGTGAGGCCCGCAAGTCCTCTTCGGGTCCAGCCTTTGCAGCCGAGCTTAAAGCCCCGGCATTAAATGCCAGCATCCCAATTATGCTAATTGTCAACGCAAGTTGCCGGAGATATCGCCAATGATACCTGACGCCATACGTTGGCAGTTTTATTTCTTCCACACACTCACTCCTATCAGGGCCTGTTTCCTGATACGAGCCTGCCAGCTAATACTTGTATCTCCCAATGAAGCTATAATGCCGTCTTAAATCGGGGCTGTCGATTCAAGGAATGCGGTTCGCTGTGGACAAAGGTAAATTTCTTGGGGAAAAGCCTATGGATAAGTCATTTTCGCCAGCCAATCCGACATTTTCGCCTGGCCCCGCTGGGAAAGTGCCCGTTTCCGGTCCTTTCCCTTTAACTTCTTGATTTTCTTGCCATTTTCGCCAATTTCTCCAGCGTGGGGCTGTTCAAAATGAGGGAATAAGCCGAAATTAATGTTCATTGGTTGATAGGTTGCAGCTTCTGCGCCACCTGTAATGTGGCCTAACAAAGAGCCCAAGGCGGTTTCAGCGGGTGGCAGGGGATGTTCCCGCTCAAGCAACTCAAATGCTGCGAATCGCCCAGCGAGTAAGCCGATGCTGGTACTTTCGACGTAACCCTCGCAACCGGTAATTTGGCCGGCGAATTTGATGCCTGGATGCGATTTCAGGGCCAATGTCGGGCTTAAAAGTTTGGGGCCATTGATAAAAGTATTACGATGCAGCCCGCCCAACCGGGCAAACTCAGCTTTTTCCAAGCCGGGTATTTTTTGGAAGATGCGCTTCTGTTCGCCGTAAGTCAGTTTAGTCTGAAAACCGACCATGTTGTAGAGGGTGCCGAGGGCATTATCCTGGCGCAACTGCACGATCGCCGCTGGTTTATGTTCAGGATCGTGCGGATTGGTCAGGCCGACTGGCTTCATCGGCCCATAGGACAAGGTCTGCGGGCCGCGCTCCGCCATGATCTCAATCGGCAGACAGCCTTCGAAATAAGGCGTATTCTCCTCCCACTCATGGAAGGATACTTTCTCGCCGCTGATCAGATCATCGATGAAAGTGGCGTATTGATCAGCATTAAGCGGGCAGTTGATATAGTCAGCGCCGTCTCCTTTATCGTAGCGGGATTGAAACCAGGCTTTGTCAAAATCAATACTGTCTTTGTGAACGATCGGCGCAATAGCATCAAAAAAGGCCAGGCTGTCGTCACCGGTAAGTTTGATGATGGCCTCACTCAATGCCGGCGAGGTGAGGGGGCCGGTGGCGATGATAACGCTTGCTGTTTCTTTGGCCCATTCTGGTGGGATGGTCGATATTTCTTCGCGCTCCAGGGTGATCAGCGGTTCTGCCTCGATGGCGGTTTGCACTGCCTGGCTAAAGCCATCCCGGTCAACCGCCAGAGCCGCCCCGGCCGGCACCCGATGGGCATCAGCGCATTTCAAAATAAGCGAGCCGAGCCGCCGCATCTCATCATGTAACAGACCGACAGCATTGTGCTCAGCGTCATCTGAGCGGAACGAATTGGAGCACACCAACTCGGCCAAGCCAGCCGTCTGATGGGCTTCGGTCGTGCGCTCCGGGCGCATTTCATGCAGGATTACCGGCAGACCGCAGCGGGCGATTTGCCAAGCCGCTTCCGATCCAGCCAGCCCGCCGCCAATCACATGTATGGGTTTTTGTATATCCGCTGTCATTTCGCCGCACAGATAGACCTAAAGGGCAAGTGGTGCAATATGAATTAAGTATCGTCTCCCCTTAATTCCCCTCGCTAACAACTTGTGGTATAGTTTGTGTTCACTCCCACATGTTACTAGAATTTATTTGTTCTCGGATCCCAGGCTAATTATGACGGGCAGAGGAGTTATCGCGTGACCGCGGCAGACGAAGACAAAATTGATGACAGCAACGATGACGAAAATGATGGCGTCGACGTCAGTCAGGCGCTGAGTAAGCTTGAGGATATAATTGAGGAGGATGAGAACCTCTGGACAACCATCTCTCAAGATCATCTTGATGAATTGCTGATCGAACACGACCGCCATATGGACGGTTATTTAGGCGCCAAGCGAGCCACTCTTAAATTCTTAGATATGTCTTACCTCGATTTCAACGAGTGTAATCTAACCCAGGCGGATGCCACTGGTGCGCGCTTTGAGCATGCCAGTATGGAAGATGCGATTCTAATGGCGGGAAATTTCTATGCTGCCGATATGCGTTTCGTTTCGTTTATGGGGTCAAATTTGACCCGGGCGGATTTGCGCGGCGCCTGTCTGCGTGGTGCTGATTTTACCGGCGCTAATTTAACCGAAGCCGATTTGCGCGATGGTTTGTTGATGAAATCGGTTGAGCGCGGTGAAATTGTGCCAGTGATGAATGAGATGGAAGCTGCCGCTATCGATCAAGCGATCATGAAACAGGCCGACCTTACCAATGCCAGGGTATCGAATGCCTTTGTTGTGCAAACCGATATGACGGACGCCATTTTGCGGAACGCACGCTTCATCAGGGCTGATCTCAGTTTTGCTAATTTTACCGGCGCCGTACTGGATGGAGCGGACTTTACCGAAGCAAATTTAACCGGCGCAGTTTTTCATGGCGCTGTACTCACCCATACCATTTTGGACAATGCAATATTGGATAAGGCGAATTTGTCTGGTGCGATTATTGAATCGGTAAATATGGATAATGTCGATATTGACCAGGCCCGGATGCCGCGCCATGTCGCCAAGCTCGATCGCGAAATCGACGATATTATTGCTGACCATGTAAAATGGCAGAACTCAGACGGTAAAGAAGGCCAGCAGGCGAATCTGAGCGAAGTCAATCTCGGTGGCTATGATTTGCGCGAAACCAATCTGGCAGCCGCAGATATGTCCTACTGTATTCTTAAAAATGCCGATCTTTCCAAAGGCAATTTTATGATGACCGATTTCTGCTTTGCCGATATGCGTAATGCCAATTTAAACAGCGCCAATATGCGGGGTGCCAAATTACAGCGGACCAATCTTGCCGGCGCTAATCTCGTCGGCGCTCAATTTGAAGGTCTGCCGTCCGATGATCGCGGCGGCGTGTGGCCCGCCAATTTGCAATTCGTTAAATTGCGGGGAGCCAAATTAAACGGTGTTAATTTTACCAATGCCAATCTGGAAGGTGCGGATTTATGCAAAGCCGATCTCCGTAATGCGGATTTGCGCGGGGCTAAATTGGTTGATGCCGACCTGACCAATGCTGATCTCGGTGGCGCTAAATTAAAGGGCGCCGACCTCCGTGGCGCTAAAGGTTTAGATACCGAGCCCATGCTTTAAGTTAATTTTTTAGTCAGTCTGGCGTTGACTTGAAAACGCAACGGTGAGAGTCTGTTCTAAATTACTTCATAAATTGGAAATCAACCGGACTTCGATGGAGGTCGCCATGGTGAAGGTGCCAAATTTATTAGAAGTATTCGTTTTTACGATCATTGTGACACTGTCATCTTATGCCCTAGCCGCGCCGCAAATGCTGGGCCTGCTGACCTCGGCAAAGCCCATCCCCTTGACCTGCAAGAACGGTGTTTGTTCAGCCGAGCTCAGTGCGTATTGCCTACAGTCCTATCGATATGCGCCGGATATTGGTGCGGATTACCGCTTCTCTGCGGCCCCAAATGTTTCGATATTTGCCAAGAGTAAAACAGGTCATGAACGTAAAATTGATGCAATTCAATATGCCACGATAAAAGGTCTGCGCGGGCATAGCGCGGTGCGGATTTCAGTGCCGGCAAACGTCCTGCGTAAATCAGGTAATGTGACGGCTTATATTTCAATAGGTAATTTTGTCACGCTGGTGCCGCGCCCTGAGTTGGACGATCCGCAGCCAATTACCGCCACGGAGTTACAGGCCTATACTGGACCGTTGCGTCAGGTGGCCGAACACATTACCCATCGTTCAAGCCGCGATTCGATCATTGTCGGCACGATGAATAAACTGCTTAATCATCTAGAAAGCACACAACCGGCAATCTCGGGAGAAGCGGCGAAACTTTGGCAAGAGGCTATTGGCAAATCACCGGCCGAAGATAAGTCCGGCGGCCTACACTATGCGGCAAAAGAATTGGCTTTTTGCGGCGCTCTTTCCGAGGCCAGTAAATCGAACGGCGTCACCCCTCACGGTATGCGCTATTGTCTCGAAATGGTGCATGATGAATTTGCTCGAGAAATAACTACCAAAGTATGGCAGGGCTTAGGTCCTGGCGGATAGGAAGTACAGGAGATGCACAGAATGACTAGATACTCAATTTTTATTCTCAGTAGTGTTTTAACATTTTTTGTTTATGCAACACCGGTCAGTGCCGCGCCGCAAATATTAGGGCTCGTGGCTTCAGTTGAGCCGACCAAGCTGCAATGTGTGAACGGAATTTGCTCAGGTGAATTTTCAGCTTTTTGCCTGCAGGAGCATCGCAAATCGCCATCAGCTGGCACAGCTTATTTGCCGTCTAAAAACACTCAGCTGACATTGTCAGTGGCCGGCAAACAGATACCCTTGCAGTCCCAGGCTAAATACACCTCAATACGCAATTATACCGCCGTACAAATTTCCTTGCCCGAACAACTCGTGCAGAGCTTCGGCGCCGGGCCGGCAAGCCTATCAGTTGGTAAAATGGCATCGCTTATTCCGGTGGCAAAGAATGGCGACCCCAACCCTATTTCTCGTCAAGAAATTGACGCCTTTACCGGTCCGCTGCGAGGACATGCGGGGCGGGCATCGGCAGATAGCAACCCTAGTATCGAGGCCGCGCGGCTGGTCTCGCGGATGGTCAATGCTTTACAAAAAAATGGTGATGCCGATGAGGCGACACGGCTCGGTTTGTGGCAAAAAGAAATCGGCCAGCGCTCCTGGCGCGTTACCGATAAGGCCTATAAGCATGCGTCCAAGGCATTTCGCGTCTGCAAAGGAGATTTCAACCGGCATGGCTTGGACGGTATGCGCTCATGCCTGGAAATTTATCACGACTCGGCGATGACCGATGTCACTAAAAAAGTCTGGAAGGAACTTAAACCAGGGGGATAAGATTTAAGACCCCATTGGCAAAATGCCATCGGTCTAGGTTCTGGTTACTCCTCCGGGCTTGGGGCGGGAAGCTTCGGCTTCCCGTCCTTCTTATGTCACTACAGAGAGGAATATATTATGGCACGACTTTATAATCCTGACGTCATGGGCGCCCCGGCGGGACCCTATACGCATGGCGCCGAAGTTCAGGCCGGCGAACGCATGATCTTTTTTTCCGGTCAGGTCGGCGCAGATTTCGAGGGCAATATACCTGCCGATATTGAAGGCCAGATGCGCAACGCTTACGCCAATATTGAGGCCATATTGACCGAGGCGGGGATGGCGCTCACCGATCTGGTTAAGATGACAACCTATCTGGTGCGGAGTGATGATATTGCCGCCTTCCGGGAAGTGCGAAACGACATTTTAGGAGATTTCAAACCCGCGCATACATTGCTGGTCATCGCCGGCCTGGCGCGCCCGGAATTTCTGGTCGAGATCGAAGGCTTCGCGTCGAAGGGATAATCCAT
This sequence comes from uncultured Rhodospirillaceae bacterium, assembly GCA_964566055.1. Classification (GTDB taxonomy): domain Bacteria; phylum Pseudomonadota; class Alphaproteobacteria; order Rhodospirillales; family UBA2165; genus TMED23. The sequence continues at coordinate 36,698 of CAZMHI010000002.1, read as the reverse complement.
TCATGTCGTGGTGTAAGACTGAAATCCTCGACAAACGTTAATACACTTATCATAATTCTCACAGCTGACTTTTCCAGAGTGCTAGGGAGGCGCTAATGGGACAGAAGAAGATAGGTAATTCGCCGAAGACATGCTTGGCGCGAATTGCTGGTGTCGTTTTTGCTACTTTCGTTTTTTTCCTTGCCCCAATCCAACAATCTTTCGGCGCTGAAAGCCCAAATCCGGTGAGATTCGTGGAAGAAGTTGATTGGCCGCCCTTTACTCCCGCTGAACCCGGATTAACCAAGGAAGGCCTGTCGTATGATCTGATCTCCGCCGTTTTTAAGCGGCTTAAGATGCCCGTCACTTTGGAGCTTTTTCCGCAGAAACGTATGCTGCGTTTACTGGAACGCGGAGAGCGGGATGGCGCCACCGTCATAAGCAAAAATGCGAAACGTGAGAAATTTATCAGCTTTAGCGAGCCAATCTTCCAAAAGCGGGGTCTAATTTTTTACAACAAGAAAAAGCATCCCAACTTCTCCTGGAAAGGCTTTGCTGATTTGAAAGAATTATCGATTGGCACCGTGTCAGGTCATAATTACGGAGACGAATTTACGTCAGGAGTGAAAGAATTTAGCCTTCAGACAAAGGCATACAGGCGCCAGCATAAAACCTTTGAACTTCTGAATGCGGGCCGCCTCGATATTGTGCTGTCTGTTGAAATGGTGGGGCGGAAGTTGATCGCTCAACAAGGCTATGGCGACACGATTGCCGCCGCTGAAAGACCCTATTATTCGAAAAATTACCATATCGGCATATCGCGGCTCTCACCGCTACGCAAACGGCTGGGTAAAATAAACCAGGCAATAAAGGAATTGAAGAAAGAAGGAGCCCTGCAAAGTATTGTGGACAGTCATTTGAAAAAGAAGATGTAATCCCATTAGGGAAATCAAAAGAGTACGAACATATTGTAGATATTTATTACCGCTGATCGCTTAGAGCGGAAAACAATTAATTTAAAAATAAGGATAAAATTGTGCACTCAGATTCCAGACATATCGTGATCGTTGATGACGATAAATCCATGCGCGATTTAATTCGCGCCTATATCAATGATATGGGTCACGAGGTTTCAGAAGCGAAAAACGGAATAGAGTATATAGAGTTGTCCAAGCAACAGGATGTGGATTTGGTTCTGCTGGATATTATAATGCCTGAAATGGACGGTGCTACGTTGCTCCATAAACTTGCGGAAAATAATTCGCGGGAGGCAATTATTATCGTATCCAGCAAGGATGAGACTTTCATCGCCCCCACGTTAAGAATGGTTGAGAGTAAAGGGCTCAACTTATGTGGTTCTTTGAAAAAACCCATCAATCCGGATGATCTGATAGATAAAGTAAATGAGGCTCTGGCAATTTCATAAAGCCGGTTGAACTTAACTCGCTTTTTTCCGTTTTTTCTTCTTACCCAATCCTAAATGCGGGGCGAGGTAATTGCCGGTATAGCTTTCCGCCACGTCGTAGACATCTTCGGGCGTGCCGGCGGCAACGATATGGCCGCCCTTGTCGCCGCCTTCCGGACCAAGATCGATAATCCAGTCGGCCATTTTGATGACTTCGAGATTATGCTCAATGACAATCACAGTATTGCCTTGGTCAACCAAGGTTTGCAGCACTTCGATCAGTTTTTTGACGTCCTCGAAATGCAAGCCAGTGGTCGGCTCATCCAGAATATAAAGCGTTTTGCCGGTGGCGCGGCGCGATAGTTCCTTGGCGAGTTTGACCCGTTGGGCTTCACCGCCTGACAACGTCGTCGCCTGCTGGCCGATATGGATATAGCCGAGCCCGACCTGGAACAGGGTTTTCATCTTGTCGCGGATCGGCGGTACGGCTTTGAAAAAGTCCAGCCCTTCCTCAACTGTCATATCGAGCACATCGGCGATGGATTTGCCGCGGAACATGATCTCCATGGTTTCCCGGTTATAGCGCTTACCCTGGCAGACATCACATTGCACATAGACATCGGGTAAAAAGTGCATTTCGATCTTGATGACGCCGTCTCCCTGACAGGCCTCACAGCGTCCGCCTTTGACATTGAACGAGAACCGACCGGGCTTGTAGCCCCGCGCTTTGGCCTCAGGCAGACCAGCGAACCAGTCGCGGATATGGGTAAAGGCGCCGGTATAGGTGGCTGGGTTCGAGCGCGGTGTGCGGCCAATTGGCGCTTGATTGATATCGACAACCTTATCTAAAAATTCAGTACCGGACAGCTTGTCATGCTTGCCGGGATGCACACGGGTACCATTGAGCCTTCGCGCCAGCGCCTTATACAGCGTCTCAATCACCAATGATGACTTGCCGCCGCCGGAGACACCGGTAATGCAGGTGAAGGTGCCGAGCGGAAAGTCGATAGTGACATTCTGGAGATTGTTTTCTTCTGCCCCCGTGATTTTGACTTTCTGGCCCTTATGTCCGGGGCGGCGCTCCTTCGGTATCTCGATCTGTCTGAAGCCGGTAAGATATTGCCCAGTCAGGCTCTCGGTTGATTTCATGATGTCGTCCGGGGAACCAATGGCGATGATCTTGCCGCCGTGGATGCCGGCACCCGGACCAATATCAACCAGATAATCGGCAGCGCGCATGGCGTCTTCGTCATGTTCGACCACAATCACCGTATTGCCGAGATCGCGCAATCTCTTAAGTGTATTCAAGAGCCGGTTATTGTCCCGCTGATGCAGACCGATCGACGGTTCGTCCAGCACATAAAGTACGCCGGTGAGGCCGGAACCGATTTGTGAGGCGAGGCGGATGCGCTGGCTTTCACCGCCGGACAGCGTCCGTGACGACCGGGCCAGGGTCAGATACTCAAGCCCAACATTATTCAAGAAACCGAGCCGTTCATTGATCTCCCGCAAGATACGCCGAGCGATTTCATTTTGTTTCTTAGTCAGGTTTTTATGCAAGCCGGCAAACCAGCTTTCGGCATCACTGATCGAGAGCCGGGTAATTTCGCTGATATGCTTGCCATTTATTTTGACCGCCAAGGCTTCTGGTTTAAGGCGGTAGCCTTCACAAACATCGCAAGTCGTAACGGTCTGATACTTGGCGAGGTCTTCGCGTATCCAGGAGGAATCAGTTTCCCGCCAGCGCCGCTCCATATTCGGTACTACCCCTTCAAACGGCTTCTTAATCTCATATTCCTGCTTGCCGTCATCATAAGCGAGCGGCACGATTTTACTGCCCGAACCGTAGAGAATAATTTCGCGCTGTTTCTTTTTGAGTTTCCGCCAGGGCGTTGAGAGATCGAACTTAAAATGCTTAGCGAGACTGGCCAGGGTTTGGCCATAATATTGCGAGCTTGAATTGGCCCAGGGCGCAATGGCGCTCTCTGATAAGGCCAGCCGGTCGTCCGGCACGATCAATTCCGGATCAAAATACATCTGGGTGCCGAGCCCGTCACAGGATGGGCAGGCGCCGAAGGGATTGTTAAACGAGAACAGCCGGGGCTCAATCTCATCAATCGTAAAGCCGCTTTCAGGGCAAGCAAACTTAGCCGAAAAAGTTGCCCGCTCACCGGTGTCAGCATCTTCGGTAAAGGCCAAACCATCGGCTAGATGCAAGGCCGTCTCGAAACTATCTGCCAGGCGCTGGGCGATGTCGTCCCGGATCACCAAGCGGTCGATGACGACTTCAATGTCATGTTTAAAATTCTTTTCGAGCGCCGGCGCTTCATCGATCTCATAATGCTCGCCATCGATCTTGACCCGCTGATAGCCTTTTTGAGCCAGATCCTGCAGCTCTTTGCGGTACTCGCCTTTGCGTCCCCGGGCAATTGGCGCCAGTAGGTAAAGCCGGGTGCCTTCTTTCATTTCCAGCACCCGGTCGACCATCTGCGAAACCGTCTGGGCTTCGATGGGCAGGCCGGTGGTGGGCGAGTAGGGGATGCCGATGCGGGCAAACATCAGCCGCATGTAATCATAGATTTCGGTGACCGTGCCGACGGTCGAGCGCGGGTTGCGGCTGGTGGTTTTTTGCTCGATCGAGATCGCTGGTGACAGTCCCTCGATGGAATCGACATCCGGTTTCTGCATCAATTCCAGAAACTGCCTGGCATAGGCACTGAGACTTTCGACGTAACGGCGCTGGCCCTCGGCATAGATGGTATCAAAAGCGAGTGACGACTTGCCCGAGCCCGACAGACCGGTGATTACGGTCAGGGAATCGCGCGGGATCGCCACGTTGATATTCTTTAGATTGTGCTCGCGGGCACCGGTGATTTTGATCTCTGCCATACCCAGATATATGGACCGGCAAGCCCGAAAAAGCGAGTCCCTAAATTAATTCTCGCTGGCAGTGTCGAAGTGGTCTCCAAACCGTCCGGTATAGCCGTATTTGCGCAGAATTCTTTGCCCTTCAGGTGAGTCTTGAAAGTCTAACATTGCTACGTGCATTTTGTTCACTCGTTCTTGAGCATTTTTGAAGCGCTTATTGAGGCAAATATGGCCGCGCAGGACGCGGATCGGATATTCCCGGTATTTCGGCATATTTCGCTCCTTTGTAATCATCGCCTCGGAGCGTTCTTTGAAGTCCAGAAGATAATCGGCGCGACCGCGGGCGAACATCGCGACGACACTGGACGAATGGGCGTCTAGGTAGGAATTTGAGGAATCTAACAGGCGCTTAAGACTGACAAAGCCATGTTGTTTGATGATCACGGAGTTGCGCACATCTTCGATAGAATTGAGCGCTGGCAGACGGGCATTTTGGAAGAGCTGGATCGTCACCCGGGTAAAGGGCGGACCAAATGCATAATGTGGGCGATTTTTTAGGGTCCGGGTCGCGCAGGAGTAGACATCGACAGTTTCACCCTTATCCATCAAAATGCCGATGCGTTTTGGCGGCAACTGTAAAAGTCTGACATTGTATCCAAGGGTCGGAAAAACTTTTTTATAAAATTCGACGAGCGCGCCCTGGTTGTCTGGATTTGCCAAGGCATTGGCATTGTGTAATGGCGGAAATACAGAAAACGTAACGGTGAGATTTTCGGCCGCTGGGCTAGGTGAGGGCAGAAGGAAAAGACCAAACAGCATACTGCCGGTAATTAGGCCCAATACCATTCTGTTGATCGATTTAGCCAATTTCTCGTCCTTAGCTATATTAATCAATATCTTCTTCGAATAGGGTCTGGGGCTATTTATCCTATGTTGGTATTGGGGTGACCATTTGCAATACTAAATCTATGTCCTCTACAGTTCTTGAAAACTGAAAAACGATCATAAACTAATAAAAATAGCTCTATTTTGTCTCGCTAGCTGTTTCAAATTGCGCGCCAAAGCGCCCGGTATAGCCATATTTTTGAAACAATTGACGGCCTTCTGAAGTGTCTTGAAAATTTACCATGGCGTCATGAATACGTTGAATGCGTTCCTCAGCGTCGGGGAATCGGCGATTGAGACACATATGGGCGACAAAGGACCTGATGTGGTAGGTGCGATACTGAGGCGTATTTTTGTCCCGGATGAGCATAGCTTCAATGCGTTCTTTAAAATCGAGCATGTAGTTGGCGCGTCCATGGGTAAACATCGCGGCGACGCCTGAAGAATGTGCATTTAGAAAGGTATTTGAAGAATGCAGTAATTTTTCCAAACCATTGAAACCGTGTTGCTTGATCACCGTCTGACTTTTCAAGTCTTTGTGAGACGCCATGATGGGCTCACTGGCGTTTTGAAAAAGCTGCACGTTGAGAGAAATTATCGGGGGCCCGTAAGCATAGTGTGGACGTTTGCCGATGGTATAGTCGGCACAGCCATATAAATCGACTGTCTGACCTTTGGCCATTAGGGCAACGATGCGTTTTGGAGGTAATTGAAGCAGGTCAACATTATAACCAAGCGCCGGTAATACTTTCTGGTAAATTTCAACTAGAATACCGGGGCCAGCGGATCGTTCTGCAGCTTTCGGATAGCTCAGCGGTGGGAACACTGAGAATACGGCCGTTACATTTTCAGCTCTAACGCTCTGAGAAGGTGCAAATAGAAAGCTTGTAGCTAATACCAAAGCGCCAATTGGGGCTTTTTTTTGGGACGCTAATTTTTTCACGAGATTGTCCTACCAATTTTCGTGTCTTATCCCGATTTTTATTAGGGATAATTTATATTTTAAAATGTGGGTATTAAGGATTTTATTTCAACTGCTAAAGTTGAGTAGAATTAATAAAAATAGTTAAACCGTCGGTCGTAGGGAAACCGCGGTTAACGAGTATAGCGCCATCAAACCGGCCAATACTGCGGCGGTGACGTAAAGGCCCGTATAAGTGCCGATAATGAGGTAGAGACCAGCGAACACCGGTGCTGTGGTTTGGGCAATGCGCAGCCCCAGATTTAAAGCCGAGACAAAGGTTGTGCGCAAATCCTCAGGCGCGTGCTCCAGCAATATAATCTGCAGGGAAGGGCGCAATACACCGAAGGCGCCGCCGTAACACATGGCGGTAAATATAATCATCCAGGCATTGTCGGCAAAGGGCACTGCCGCCATGCCAATGGACATCGACAGGAAAGAGCAAAAGATCAGCGTGCGGTAAGAAAAATGCTGGGTCAGCCGGGTAAGTTGGGAGGCGGTAAGGACTCCCATGGTTGAGCGCGACGCGATAATCAGGCCGATAAATACCGCTGGTGAGTCGAAGGTATCCTTTAGAAAGAGCGGAATATAGGTAATGAAAGCACCGAAACCGATAAAGATAAAACCGCCGGTCATGAAGACCAGCTCTAAGACAATGCGATTGTTTAACTGCGACCAGGCATGACCCAAAAAGGCTTTGGCACCAGTTTTTTCAGGCTGGTTCTCGCGCTTCACCCCTTCCAAGGCAAATATCATATAGAGGCCCAGCGGGATTGCCAGTATCGCAACGCCAAAAGGGTAAAACCAGGCGACCGCTGCCAGGACGCCACCGAGCAAAGGCAAAATGCCACTGCCGATATTTTGCGTCGCACCGACCAGACCCATCACTCTTATCCGGTCTGGGCCTTTGAAACGATCACCAACCATGGCGACATTGAGGGTTGAGAGTGCGCTGGCCCCAATGCCCTGAATAAAGCGCAGGATAAACAGCGTTTCCTGATCAGCTGCCAGCGAGCAGGCGCCGCCGGCCAAGCCGAAGATAAACAAAGAGGGAAATAGAATACGGCGTTTGCCGTAACGGTCCGCCAGCAAGCCACCCAACGGCATGAATAGTAAGCCCGGCAGTGAATAGGCCGCCATAATCCAGCCGATATTCTCGGTTGAGATGTTTAAGGCCTCCCGCGCGGCCGGCAAGGCGGGGGAAATGATCGGAAATCCCAACAAAGACGTAAATGTCAGGGCGACAATCATAAAAATATTTTTATTGAAGTGAAACTGAGACATGGGAGATCAATATAGCTTCATGCCGTCCGGTCAAACCATATTGCAGTCTGGAAAAATACCAGTTTTGAGCATAACCTGATGGACAAGCCGGACTTTTCTCCTATATTCCCTGTTCGGTCTACGAACTAATTAATTACCGGAAGGATCATGCAATGTCGGAAATCAAGCTCAAGGTGGCGGATATCCAGCAACTCACTGATAACATCAAAAGCTTTGAATTGATTTCGGCCGACAGCGGGCATCTGCCGTCTTGGGAAGCGGGTTCACATATTGATATTGAGATCGATGGCCATATGCGCCGCTCGTACTCTTTGGCGAATGAGCCGGGAAATACGGATCGCTGGGTGACGGCAATATTGCGCGAAGAAAACGGCAGCGGTGGCTCCAAGTTTATGCATGACAAAGTTTCGGTCGGTGATGAACTAACAATAGCCGAGCCGCCAACCAATCATTTTCCGTTGGACGAGAAAGCCAACAGTCATGTGCTGATCGGTGGCGGCATCGGCATTACACCGCTATTGTCTATGGGCTACCGCTTAAAAGATATGGGCGCGGACTTTCATCTCCACTATTGCACTAAGTCAAAAGAAGAAACCGCTTTTTATGATGAGATTTTAGACGTCTTTGGCAGTGATGGTGTGACCTTCCACCATGATGGCGGCGATCCGAGCCAGGGCATCAAGCTGGATGAAGTTCTGAGCGCCCAGGAAGAAGGGCAGCATTTGTATTTGTGTGGACCCGGTGGTTTGATCACCGCGGCCCGTGAGGCATCGTCGCACTGGCGTGACGGCACCGTGCATTTTGAGCTTTTCGCCAGTGCCAAAACAGAGGACGAGAAGGCAGCCGCTACAGAAGGGGACCAGCCGTTCGAGGTCGAGCTCAAAGAAAGCGGCCTTACCTTCACTGTACCTGCCGATAAATCCATTATCGAGTTGTTGTGGGAAAATAATGTCGATGTGATGTACGCTTGTGAAGATGGCTGGTGCGGCAATTGCAAAGTTGGTTTGCTGTCCGGCAAAGCCGATCACCGTGACGAATTTCTAGACGACGCGGACCGCGAAAACTTCATTCAAGTCTGTGTTTCCCGCGCCATGCCGGGCGAAAAACTGGTGCTGGATATATAAATTATCTGAGAGATTCGCTGATTTTTTTCGGCCCGTTGCAAATTATTTATGTGTCCACCGGAAAAAAGCCCTCTGGGGCCCGCATAAACCTGCAATAGTGGATTTTAGGCGTGAACCGAGGCCTAAAGTCAGGTACATACATCCTAACGAAGATCAAAGGGGGCTCCCATGGCTGGCAGCGTGAATAAAGTAACATTAATCGGTAATCTGGGTCGTGATCCGGAAGTCCGCTTCTCTCAAAATGGCGACAAAATTGCCAATTTATCGATCGCCACATCGGAAAGCTGGAATGATAAAGCCAGTGGCGAACGGCGCGAAAAAACCGAATGGCACCGGGTCGTAATTTTCAATAAACATCTCGCTGACATTGCCGAGAAATACCTTAAAAAAGGCTCTAAAGTTTATCTTGAAGGGGCGCTGCAAACCCGCAAATGGACTGATAACTCAGGCGTAGAGAAATACACCACCGAAGTCGTGCTTGGTAATTTCAAAGGCGAGTTGACCATGCTCGATGGCCGCAGCGATGGCGGTGGCGGAGGTGGCGGCTACAGCGGCGGTGGAGGCGGCGGAGGGTCGCAAGAACCCGATTATGGTCCCGGTCCCGGCGGCGGCGCGGGTGACGACCTCGACGACGAAATTCCGTTCTAGATAAACCATGAGCCTCGCCTTTACAGAAATCGGTGAAGGTGAGCCAATCGTTATTCTGCACGGGCTATTTGGCTCAGGGCGTAATTGGGCCTCGATTGCCAAGGCGCTGGCCGATAGCTACCGGGTCATTACCGTAGATCTGCCCAATCATGGCGCCTCTGAATGGACTGACACAGTCACCTATGAAAGCCTGGCCGGGGCGGCGGCGGATTTTCTGACCGGGCATGATCTCCAGGGATGTAGCCTGCTCGGACACTCGATGGGCGGCAAAACGTCGATGGCCCTGGCGCTCACCCAAGGCGAGTTGATCAGCCGTCTGATTGTCGCTGATATTGCACCGGTGCCCTATGATCATGATAATCTGGCGGTAATAGAAGCATTAAGCGCTGTTGACCTTGCTACTGTTAAATCCCGCAATGACGCCGAAGCGCAAATGGCTGACTATATTTCCGACCGCATGTTGCGGGCCTTTTTACTGCAAAATCTGCGGCGTGAGGGCGACGGCTTCAAATGGCGGATCAATCTTGAGGGTCTTAAAGCCAGCCTGCCGGACTTACACGGCTTCCCTGATTTTGATACCACGTTTGAAAAACCCGCAGTTTTTATCGCCGGCGCCGAGTCAGATTTTGTCGAAGCTGAGCATCATGCCGAGATCGACCGCCTGTTTCCAAACTCCTCGGTGGTTGATCTCGCCCATGCTGGCCATTGGCTCCACGCCGATAGCCCGGATGTTTTTGTTCAAAAAGTTAGGGAGTTCTTGACCGCTTGAGCTATTCTGCCGCTGCTTTTTCCGCTGCTTGTTGTTTGCGGCGGATTGAGCGCAGCCAAATGGCTGATAGCAATACAGACAGAATAACAGGCAGCATGGAGTAATTGATCCATTGCCAGCCAAAGAAGTGATAGATCGTGCCGGCGGCCAAAGAGGAGATCGCCAAGCCGGTGAAGATAATGAAATCATTTGTGCCCTGTACTTTGGCACGCTCAGCTGGTGAGTGAACTTCCGTGACCAGAACCGTGCCGCCGGTAAAGGTGAAGTTCCAGCCGATGCCGAGCAGGACCAAGGAGGCCAGGAAGTGAACGAAACTCTGACCGTTTAGGGCGACGATCACCGAGAGCAATAAAATTGAAGACCCGATGGCAATCACGCGGACAACGCCAATCTTGCTGATTAAATGACCGGTGACGAGACCAGGCAAAAACATGCCAACGACATGCCATTGAATAACAAGTTTAATATTCTCATGTGAAAATACGACGGTTTTAATGGTTTCCATGGTCACTGGCGTCACCACCATCAGGAAGTTCATCACCACATAGCCGAACAGGGCAGCGATTAGAGCGACCACAAAAGTTGGTACTTTGATGATTTCACTCATCGGTCGCCCACCTTCCGCCACTTCCTCTTTGGTCAGTTTGGGGATATTGACGTTCAAAACGATCAGACCCGAGAGTGCGCAGAAAATTGCGAGTACCCAAAAAGTGCCCTGGAAAGGAACTGTGCTCGACCAGTTTTTAGCCAGCATTGCAGTTTCCGGGCCGACAAAGGCGCCCACCACACTCATGGCAATCACAATGGAAACGTTCTTCGCCTTAATATGTTTGGGGGCGACATCAGCCGCGGCAAACCGGTACTGCTGGGCTGCGCCACCATAGAAGCCAAAGAAGAAAATACCGATATTGAACAACCAGAAATTATTCAAGCCCACGGCATAGGCAGCGACGAGACTGCCGATCATGCCGATTGTCGAACCAAAGGCGAAGCTCCATTTCCGCCCCCAGGCGCGGGAGAGATAAGCCGTCGGCAGCGTCCCTGCGGAGGTACCAACCAACATTGCCGTTATCGGTGCGGTGACCAAGGTTAAATTGTCACCGAGCATCGCGATGGCCACCAGCGAGGCCGAAAAAAAGGTCAGCGTTCGCCCGCTGTTAAACAATCCCTGGCAAATCGCCAGGACGACAACGTTCTTAATATTACTGTTGGTCTGTTCGGAGGAATTCATGGCTGAGCTTTACGTGATCACCCGCTGACTTGCAAGCATCGACCCACTGGAAGGTTGAAGGATTAATCCTTCAGTAACGTCCGGCCTTTGAGGATTGCCGGGCCGCCGAATTTTTCCCGTACTGATTCCATCGCGCCTTCGACCTTGGCAAAGTTTTCGATGCTGTCATCGAGCAAATCGGCGTGGTCGGCAAACTCGGGGTCGGCAAATTGACTGGTGCCGATGCCGATCAAACGGTAAGGCGTGCCGTTGACCTCGGGTTCCAGTAGGATTTTGGCCTCCTGATAAATAACTTCGGCGAGCTGAGTCGGCTGCGCTAACGTGCGGGAGCGGGTCAGGCTCCGAAAGCCGCTGGTTTTCAACTTCATGGTGATGGTGCGGGCGGCCAGATTTTTGTCTTTCAGCTGCTGGGTCACTTTTTCGCAGAGTGGCCAGAGGCGGTGGAGCAGGGTGTCCAGATCCCGGATATCATCTGAAAAGGTCGTTTCCGTAGAGATGCTTTTGGCTTTGCTGCCGGGCTCGACAATGCGGCTGTCGATGCCGTGAGATAACCGGGACAGGCGCCTGCCGATTACGCCATAGCGTTTGATCAGTTCATCTTCCGGCATTTCCCGCAATTGGCTGATGGTTCTGAGGCCATCCCGTTCAAGTTTGCCACGCAGGGATTTGCCAACTCCCCAGATTGAACCAACCGGCCGGGGGCCAAGAAAATCCAAGGCTTCAGCCTCGCCGATCATGGCAAAGCCGCGGGGCTTATCCAAATCTGATGCGGTTTTGGCCAGAAACTTGTTGTAACTGAGGCCCACTGAGGCAGTGACACCAATCTCGTCTTCGATGCGTTTGACCAGCTTAACCAAAGTCTCCGCCGGACTGCCGCCATGCAGTTTTTCGGTGCCACTGAGATCAAGGAAGGCTTCATCGATGGAGAGTGATTCCACCAGCGGCGTGGTTTCGCGCATCAGTTCTTTAATCTCCCGGCCAACCTGGCTGTATTTGCTGCGGCTTGACCGCACCACAACGGCGTCCGGGCAGGCTTTAAGGGCACGGTACATCGGCATCGCTGAATGCACGCCTTTTATCCGGGCAATATAACAGCAGGCCGCGACCACGCCACGTTTACCACCGCCGACGATCACTGGCTTGTTTTTTAGCTCCGGGTTATCGCGCTTTTCAACGCTGGCATAAAAGGCATCGCAATCGATATGCGCAATCGAGAGGGTATCCAGTTCCGGGTGCGAGATCAGCCGGGGTGAAGAACAGGCGCTGCAGCGTTGGTCCTTTGGTGCAGTATCAAAATGAGTTCCACATTCCCGGCATAGACTTGGCATCTAAGACCCCGCCATTTCATCTTCCGGCCAGAGCCAGGCGGCACCCCTGACGCCGCTGGAATCGCCGTGCTGATTTTTAACCAGCTTGGTCGAAATTTCATCTGAAAACGCCCATCGTTGCCAAAGTGTAGGCACCTGTTTGTAGAGTTGATCAATATTCGATAAACCACCGCCGAGTACAATCACCTCAGGGTCCAGCACGTTAATCACCGAGGCCAAAGCTCGGGCCAAACGCCCGGCATATTTCTCTATTGCCATGCCAGCGACCGCTTCATTATTGGCTGCCAGTTTGGCAATCTCTTCAGCACTGAGGGAGCCCGCCTGATAGCTTTTTGCTGGATACAAATTTTCCAATCCGGCGCCATTTAAAAAAGTTTCAATACAACCTGATTGCCCGCAATAACACTCCGGCCCGGGCCGTTCATCGTCTGTCATCCAAGGCAGGGGATTATGCCCCCATTCGCCGGCAATTGAATTCGGCCCGGTGATGATTTCACCCTTGATGACAATGCCGCCGCCGACGCCGGTGCCGAGTATCACGCCAAATACGATGGCGGCACCTTTTGCCGCTCCGTCTGTCGCCTCAGATAACGTAAAACAATTGGCGTCATTGGCGAGCCTGACCGGGCGGCCAAGTGCTACAGCTAGATCCTGATCGAGTGGTTTGCCAATCAGCCAGGTTGAATTAGCATTTTTTATCAAGCCACTGGCCGGCGAAATTGTGCCCGGAATACCGATTCCAATTGATCCAGATTGAACGGTCTCTCGTTCAATATCCGCAACAAGTCCGGCAATGGCTTGAATGGTGGCATCATAATCATCTTGAGGTGAGGCAATCCGCTGGCGTGCCAGCTCAGTTCCATCCGCTGCAAGACAAATCGCTTCGATCTTGGTGCCGCCCAAGTCTATACCAATACGCATTATTTGTTCTCGTTGTGTTCGTTTCGTATTGTGGCGTGATTCGGACTGGAATACAAGATTTCTTCAGATTTGCTGCTGTGGTTTAGTTACCTTGAATACCATATACTAAATAGCACCTTAATGGGACTAATGAGGTTTTATGAGTATTCGATTTGTCCTTGTTTTAATGGCTGTGATTACGATTGGCATGTCTGGGCATTCGCTGGCCGGCCAGCCGATTAAAGTCAATGTCATTGCACCCGCCTTTGCGCCCTTGCAGATGAATGTTGATGGCAAAGTCAAAGGCTATGTTGTCGATCTTGTCAGGCGGGTAATTGACGAGGTTTCAAAGTCACATAAAATAGTCTCGTCAGGTGTTAAGATTTTACCCTGGCGTCGTGCCTTGAGCGTAGTCGAGAAGAATCCAAATACACTTTTATTTTCAATCTCAAGAACAGCAAAACGAGAGTCGAAATTTCTCTGGGTGGGCGAAGTTTCTCCGTACAAAATTTATTTTTATAAGCAGAAAAAAAATAAACAGCTTAAAACACAAACACTTGCAGATTTGCGGCGTGCTGGATATCGCGTTGGTGTCCAGGTCGGCAGTAACACCCAAGATTTATTAGAAAAAATGGGATTTGAAAACGGGGTGAATTACGTCACCTACTCCCATTTCAGCAAAGGGATTAAAATGTTATTTCGAAACCGGTTTACGATGTTGCCGCTGACCTCGTTTGTAGCCAGGGCTAATGTTTGTAAGCAAGGTTTTGATGGTGACCGAATTGAACCGGTAATTCGAATTGATGAATTATCCAATCCGCTTTGGATGGTTTTCAGCAAAGGGACAGACCGGAAACTTGTTCAAGTTTTTAGGGCAGCCTTGGAGAAGTTAAAAGCTGCCAAGGTCGATGTTGAAATTCGCCAGGTTTATCTAAGAAACTGGCATACACAGAACTGTGCTAAAAAATAGACGTTTAAAAAGAAAGGATGCGATCCAAATCTGAACCGCATCCTTATCCCCCGTTGCCTTCTCAAGC
>CAZMHI010000002.1:0-22269 GCA_964566055.1 uncultured Rhodospirillaceae bacterium | reverse complement strand
AAAGGGCCCCCGTAATTCCGAGAGTAAAAGCTAATGTTAAACTGCTTTAGCTAACTGGTTGAAACTCGCCATTGATAAACCGGGCACCGGGATATCTGGTTTCTTCATCCGGTGGCGTCAGTTCCATCACTTTGTGAATCCGGCTGTTGATGAACTGCATTTCCGCAATCCGATGGGCGATCGCACTATTTGGCGCAGAGACCATCCCAATCCGTGTTTCTTCCGGCGCATCTTCGTCTGTGTAATAGACTGTGTACATCTCAGCACACCCCCTTTATTCGTGGCCTGATAATCCTTTCATTTCGCCTTCCTGATGGGTGGACCGTCATTCTACGGCACCGATTTTATGTGCTCGAATCTCAACCGATTTTCACGACTCCCAATAAAATCAGCAGGTCGAGCGCTTTGAATCATTGATATGCAAAATGCTGTTGGGTGTCAACGGGTCGAACACTGCATGTAGTGGTTTATACATCATATTGTGGCAAAAATGACTCACCTCGAAAAAGACTAACTTTAGATTGTGATAGTGATCTTGCTGATTCAACTTCGGCGCGAGGCCTATTAAGTGATTCTTTTCAAAGGCTTATTTGAGAACTCTTTAAGGTTTCAATTTCGTTAGATCATTGATTTATTTTAAGAAATACGACTCTCGCGAGTCTCGCAGAAATATGAATTATTTTTTATATCAGGCTCTAAACAGAGCCGTTTTTACGGCCACGATCGGAAAATTTAGCCAAAAAGTTGATTTGGTTCGCAAACCGGGTAGGCGATCAGAGGCTGCAATCTCCATTAATTTTCACTTTAAAATGAAATTCAGCCGGCCCAACGAACGCCTCAATCTCTTTTATTTCGACCACCAACGGAATTTTTTGATGTTTCTCGCGCCCAGTCATCAAATCTAAACACTTTGGCAATAAATTTAGGTCATTAAAGAAGGCATAAAGCGAATCCCGATTAAGGGTGAGCATTTTAGTGGATTAGCGTTTACCGGTCTTAAGAACCGGACAAACTCATAAGGGCGAACTTGAATGACCAATGAATACCTAGCCGACCAACACAGCCATCCAGTGCAATCGGACCCCAATCAAGAAAACCATCCAGCAAATAATTTAGGCATTACCCAAGACGGCTTGAAACTGGCGCTTGATCTTAAAGAGAGCTATCAGAACAAGCAGCCCCTGATGGTGCCGGATGGGCACAATAAACTGTTGATGCCGGAACATCTGCTTAATATTGATATTGATCTCCAATCCCTTGAAGACCCCTTGCCGTTGGCCATGGTAGCGACGCGTGATCCGGACTCGCCAATGTCGGTAGCAGCGGCGGTGCGGATGAGTGCCGTGCCGAAACGCACACCGCTGATCTCAGAAGTGTTTTCGATGCTGGGCGAAACCTCCAAACATCCGGTCGTTAAACAATGCGTCGGGCTGGTGACCGAAAGCGCCTTCAATCCCAAAATTATCGGTAAAGTTCATAGCAACGCGAAACAGTTCGTGGCGCTCAGCCGCAAGCGCTATACCGAAGCGCTTAAAGAAAATCTCCGCCAGCTGATCGATGGCAATCTTGAACCGCGGACGTTTGTCGCTGAGTTTTTTGAACTTTCGGAAGCCGGTAATCTTAGAGTCGATATTCGCAAACGTTTGATATTGGGGCTGTTGACGTCAGATACTATCCGGCCTTCGATCAAATTCCTGTTTCTTGAGAACTTGGAGCGGCTACCTGCCGCCATCCGGCTTGAAATTATCAATGAAGCGATGAACGTGGAGAACAAGCCCAGCCTGGAAGCCATAAAACAGGAACTAGCTTGGATCCGCCTCAGCCTGCCGCCCGAAAAAGTCAACTAAGTTTTGGAACTATAGGTCTTGGAGTCAGCAATCAGCTTGCTTGCTATTCCCGCCCGCGCTCTATAGGTTGTGCCGCATTGTTAGCCAGACGAACAATGTTGGCGAAAACCTTTTAAGAGTAATTGATATCTCGTGACGACACTTACCGAAACCAGACCCGTTGAATTTCTGACTGAACATGTCCCTGAACCGGGCGAGGTGTATGAAGTTCTGCCCGGTATCCGGTGGATCAGAATGCCGCTGCCCTTCCAGTTGAATCATATAAACCTATGGATGTTGGAAGAAGACGACGGCTGGGTGCTGGTTGATACCGGCATTAGGGATGATCGCACCAAGGAAATCTGGCGCGATATTTTTAGCCGACTGCTCAATGGTAAGCCTCTCAAGCGTTTGATTTGCACGCACGCTCATCCGGATCACATTGGTTTGGGCGGCTGGTTACATCGTGAATATGGCGCCGAGTTGGCTATCACGCGGGAAGAGTGGACTTTTGGCCGCATCGTTTCCCGCGGTCCGATGGCGAACACGGAATTTTATCATCAATATTTGAGCCGGGTCGGTGTGCCGGAGGATGAACTGGACGAATATAGCCGGCATCTGGTGTCGGCCGAGCATTTATACGAGGAAGTGCCCGAGCGTTATGAGCGCCTGCGGGATGGTCATAGCATTGATATCGGCGGGAATAGCTGGCAGGTGATTGTCGGTCTAGGTCACGCCATGGAGCATGCTTGTCTCTATTGCGAAGAATTGAATGTGCTGATAGCCGGCGATCAGGTATTGCCGAAAATTTCGCCAACGGTCTTGGTCCATTCTCACGAGCCCTATGCCAATCCGCTTAAAGATTTTCTCGACAGCAATGAAAAATTGCGGCGCCTGCCCAGTTCGGTGATTGTTCTGCCAAGCCACAACACGCCGTTTACAGGCCTGCATACCCGCCTCGATCAATTTATCGAACACCATGATGAACGGCTGGAAAAAGTGCGCGAGATTTGTGCCGAGCCGCTCTCGGCTCTTGAAGTTGCGCAGAAATTATTTCCTCAAGAACTTGATCATGCCGGTAAATTTTTTGCCACCGGCGAGGCGGTTTCCCATATTCGCTTGCTGGAAGACGAAGGTAGACTTAAGCGCACCGAACATCCAGACGGCATCGACCGCTTCCAGCGGGTTTAATGGTCTTGAGGCGCAGCTTCAATCGGACCTTCGGCATTGACCCAGGCATCGATGCCACCGCCCAGATGCCGGACATTTTTAAAGCCTGCTGCCCGTAATTCTTTTAAGGCCATTGCCGATCGTTCGCCGTAGGCGCAATACAACATCAATTGACGGTCAGACTGTTGCGAAAGGGCGGCCAGCATCCCGCCGGGTTTAATGAAGTCAGCGAGGCTGGCATAGGGAACGTGGACTGAGTTTGGAATAACGCCGTTTTTGCTGCGCTCTGGGTCCTCGCGCAAATCAATGAATATGGCTGCGCCTCCATCATTCCGCGAGACCGCATCAATTGCCGGGATCGTGCGTTCGGTAATCTCGGGTTCTTGCTGGCTCATGCCGATCTGCTGGTTGGCGGGAACCGCAACATCCATCATTTTTGGATTGGGCAGACCAAGATTTTCCATGATCTCGGTATATTCCTCAGCAGAGCTCACCTGCAGGCGTGGATTAAAGGCCTTCTCTTCACCGATGGTGCTGGTGCTGTCGCCCTTATAATCATGGCCTGGATAGACAATTGTCTCGTCCGGCAGCGTCAGTATTTTATTGAACAATGAGTCATACGCCTGCGCGGCGCTGCCGTGCTGAAAATCGGTTCGTCCGGTGCCTCTGATAAATAGGGTGTCGCCGGTGAAGACCATGCCAGGGGTATAAAAACAGTAAGAGTCATCCGTATGTCCGGGAGTGTAAATTACATCAAGGCAGATACCATCAATTTCGATTTTGTCGCCATCTTCGACGCGCATGGAAACGACATCAACGCCGCTTTCCTTGCCCATCACGGTGATGCAGTTGGTTTTATCCCTAAGCTCACCGAGGGCCGTAATATGATCGGCATGAACATGGGTATCGATGGCCTTCATTAGGTGTAGGCCGAGTTCGTCTATAAGAGTAAGATAGCGGTCAAGTTTGCCGGCCACCGGGTCAATAATTAGTGCCTCAGCGCCCGTGCCTGACGCCAGTAAATAGGTAAAAGTACAGGATTCACTGTCAAATAATTGACGCAACAGCATGATCACTTACCCCCGATATCAACAAAAATTAATTGAACGATAATTTAATTTTACCGACAATAGCGGGGAATTTCACATAAATTATACGTGAAAATACGGTTAAAAAGATAACGCTTTAACAGTTCCCGATACGCTCGCCACTTGGGGTGGTCAAAATGGTGCACATGCTATCGAGAATTTTCCGCGCCTGATTTTCCGGCAGGCTGTAATAAATTGTCTGTGCCGAACGCCGAGTTTCTACCATTTCATCTTTGCGTAATCTGGCGAGATGCTGAGACAAAGCTGATTGGCTGAGGCCGACAATTTCTTCTAACTCGCCAACCGAATATTCCTTTTGCTTGAGGCAGCAGAGAATTAAAAGGCGGTGATGGTTGGCCATTGATTTTAATACCGTCGTGCCGTTTGCGGCGCATTCTTTTGAGGTTGTGACAAATTCTTTTGTTGGATAATTCATTTTTAATCCTATCAATTATTCTGCTGGCGAGTTAATCACGTCAGCTGGGGCTTCAATACGTTTTGGTTTTAAGGAAAATGAAAATAGGCTGAGTAATGGTGGTATAATAAGTAACGTTAAAATTGCTGAAAGAGACAATCCACCGATAACTACCGAGCCTAAGCCGCTATATAGCTCAGAGCCCGCGCCTGGGAATATTGCCAAAGGCAACATGCCAAAGACACTGGTTAAGGTGGACATAAAAATCGGCCGGACACGATTGCGGGTTGCTTCCATAATTGCATCGGTAGCGTTCATTCCTTCTTCGCGGACATGAATTAGTGTTTGGTGAACCAGCAAAATTGCGTTGTTCACGACAATTCCAATTAAAATAACAAAGCCAAGCAAAGTCAACATATCTAGGGCTTGGAAACGGATGGTATTTAAAATTGTCAGTCCGGCTACACCACCGGCGGTGGCCAATGGCACGGTGAAAATAATAATAAAGGGATAGATGAAGCTCTCAAATAGTATCGCCATCACGAGATATACTATGACAAGTGCCAAGAATAAATTCAACAACATGCTATCAAAGGTTTTAGTCAGGGCATCGGCTGTTCCACCCATTTTTATTGAAACACCTGGCGGTAAACCTTCAGCTTTTAATTTATCCATGACATCACTGCGGACTTGATCCATCGCAACCTCCAGAGCAACAGCGCGCGAAGGCCGGATACGCAGGGTAACTGTTCGGACGCGCTCCAGATGACGGATTTGATCGGGACTTGAAGTGACGACAACTTTTGCCAGTGAACTCGCCGGCAAAATCAGGCCGGAGCGCGTCACCACTGGTAAATTGCTGATACTCTCGGTGCGGCTGACATATTTGTCTGGCCCCATTAAGGTTAAGTCCATGCGATTGCCGCCGACTGTTACTTCGGCGACCCGCATTCCGTCATTAAAGGTATCGACAGTTTGGCCAAGTTCTTTGGCGGTCATACCGTTATCGGATAAGGCACGCGGGTCCGGCACCAAACGGATTTCAGGCGAGGCGTTTTGCAAGCCGGGGTTCGCGCGCACCTGATTTCCCTGACTACGAGGGAACATGCGGGCTACGGTCTGGAAAGCGCGTCCGGCAACTTCCAAAACATCGTTCAAGTCGGAGCCTGAGATGTCGAGATTGATATTTCGGCCACCGCCAAACCCTCGGCCAAACAGAGATGTTTGGAAGACAAAGCCACGGCTGCCGGGCTCCTGGAATATTGCCCGGCGGATAATTGGAATCAGCTCTTTTGTGCGTGTCGGATCAACCGCAGCGCCGGCGGCGATGGTGAAGCCGCGCCGGATTACAAACCAGAAACGGCTCATTTTTACCGGGCCATCCGCTTCTTGTACCGGCTCGGTGCCAGGTTCCCATAAATTGGGCCGCAAGCGGTTAAAAGTGTTGGCGGCAATCTCGCGCACTGCATCCAGATTGTAGCCGGGTGGTGTGGCAATTCGAGCGATAACTAGATTCCGATTGCCTTCCGGCAGGTATTCAAGCTTTGGCAGGAAGGCCCAAGTCGCGACACCGGTTACACCGCAAACGACGACAATGGTCGCCAGTGCGAGTTTTTTGCTGTCGACGACACGGCGGGCATAGCCAAGCACAAAGCGGTAAAAGAATCTGGCAAAATGATCGATTACCGGCAAGCGGAGGGCATGGGAGAAATCCTTTACTGGGCCGGCGAGCATTTTATTTGAAAGCGCTGGAATCACCGTGATCGAGACAATCAGGGACAGTAGCACGGCAACGGAAATGGCCACGGCGATATCGCGGAACAATTGGCCGACTTCGAGTTTCATCACCAAAATCGGCACGAACACCATCACCGTCGTGAGGGCTGAGACAAAGACCGCGCCCCAAACTTGCTTGGCGCCATGGAGTGCTGCTTCAAAAGGTGATTTGCCCTGTTGCCT
Source organism: uncultured Rhodospirillaceae bacterium (assembly GCA_964566055.1). GTDB lineage: Bacteria > Pseudomonadota > Alphaproteobacteria > Rhodospirillales > UBA2165 > TMED23. The sequence goes on along the minus strand of CAZMHI010000002.1, from coordinate 15,811 downwards.
TAAGCGGAAAATATTTTCAAGCACGACAATAGCTGCGTCGACGACCATGCCGACAGCAAAAGCGATGCCAGCCAAAGAAATCACGTTGATCGAGCGGCCAAGCGCAGCCATGGCGACAAAGGAGCCGATCACAGATACCGGTATCGCCAGAGAGATAATAACAGTAGCTCTAATGGAGCGCAGGAACAGCATTAGGATGAGTGCCGCTAAAAGGCCGCCGACAACGATGTTTTGCTGTACCAGACCAATGGCCGAGTTGATGTATATCGTGTCATCATGGACTTGGCGAAGCACGAGACCCGCTTGCCGGAGGGAGCCTTCATTGAGCTCTTTGACGGCAGCCCGCACATTTTCCATCACTTCAATGACATTAACGCCGGTATCACGAACAACATTGGAGACAATCGATTTGTTGCCATTGTTGAGGATATAGGTGTGGGCTTTCTTGAAACTAAAACTGACTTTCGCCACATCAGAAACTCTGACCCGGGCGATGCGGCCGGTGATTTGATCGACTTGGGTTCTGACAATTAGATTTTCAATTCGTTCTTCATCGACCAGTTCATTGTCAGTGCGGACAATGTAGCGGCGCTTGCCTTCCTCAACGACCCCGGCTGACACCGAGGCATTGGCATTGCGCATGGCGTTTATCACATCAGGTACGGCCAGGCCGAATCTCGCCAGCTTTTGCGGATCAACAATGACCTGAATTTCCCGGCGTTTACCGCCATATACATTTGCCAGCGCAATGCCGGGAATACGTTCGAGCCGGTCGGCTAAAAAATCTTCCAGAAAGGCGCCGTAGGTTTGAATGTCTTTTTCGTTGCCGGGTAATTTGTTTATCACAAACCAGGCAATCGGGTTATCTTCGGAATCGCGGGTACGGATACGCGGTTGCCTTGCATCATCCGGAATGCCGGAAATATTGGTCAGCGAATTGCCGATCAGCATCAGCGCCTTATCCATATTGGTATCAATAGAGAACTCAAGTCGTATGCGAGATAAGCCATCACGGCTGGTGCTGGATATTTCTTCCAAACCATCAAGCCCGGTCAGGGCTTCTTCCTGGCGAGTGGTGATTTCACGTTCTACTTCGGTGGGCGAGGCGCCAGGCCAAGGGGTAAAGATCGCCACGACCGGTTTACGTAAATCCGGCGTCAATTGGATAGGGATTAATTGCAGGGCAACAAACCCCATCAGGACGATCATCAAGACGACTGATAGAACTGCGACCGGTCGTTTAATGGCTAGTTCGATCAAAGGCATCAGGAAGCACTCCCAGCTTTCTCACGGAAGAATTTTTGTTTTTCTTCCGGGCTCATCGAAAAGAATTTCTGCCGTTCTTCGGGGCTCAAACTTTGGATAATGGCGCGGCGTTTTTCGCGAGGCATTCCGCCACCGGCGCCACCGCGATTGCCGCCACCCGCATTCCCACTTCTAGGTTGAGGCGGCGTTGCTGCCTTGGCGCCGCCGCTGCCGGCTTTACTGCGCGATTGAAAAAACTTTTGTTTTTCTTCGCGGCTCATGGCGAAGAATTTTTGCCGTTCTTCAGGACTCAGGCTTTGAATGAGCGCCCGGCGATTGGAATTACCACCGGAACGACCGCCTTGTTGTCCGCCAGGCCGCCCGCCGGATCGGCCTGCACTCGGTCCGCCGGATCGGCTGGCGCCAGGTCTGCCGCTTGATCTTTTAACGCGAACACGCTGGCCGGGTCGCAACAACTCATTGCCTTTAACGACGACCTTCTGGCCGGGTTTAAGACCGGACAGCACTTCAAATTTACCGCCAAAGGATTCGCCGATATCTATATTGGCGGGCCGAACTGTACCGTCCTGGAAAACGTAAACAATCTTACCTGATTGACGGTTGACGACAGCGTCTTTCGGTATCGCAACAACGTTGCGGGTCTCGCCCTGCGGCACTTCCAAGACGACACTTTGATTGGCGACGAGTTTAATTTTGGTGCCGGATATATCGGGCGCCAGACGTACGGCACGAGTACGGGCGAGCGGGTTCTCATCTGGAATTATAGCGCGAACAGCGGCTTTTATTTTGGTGTTGTTATCTAGCTGAATATCGATTACCCGGCCTTCGGGCACTCCGGATAAACGGATCGACGGCACATCAGCTTCGATTTCCAGGGATTCGTCATCCATCAGCGTGACAATTGGAGAGCCGGCATTAATAAAAGCGCCCGGTGAAACGTGACGCACTAAAATGGCGCCGGAATAGGGGGCGCGAATGGTGGCGTCCTTCAAATCAATGCGGGCGAGGTCGCGTTGCGCGCGGGCGCGTTTTAAGGCTGCAGCGGTTTCATCAACAGCTGATTTAGCTTTGACGACTTCCTGTTTTTTATCTTCAAAACGCGCCTGACTGAAAGCAGCTGATTTACGCAAGCGTTGTAAGCGTTTGAGCTCCTGGCTGACGAGGCCAACTTGAGCCTGCGCTGTTTTCCATTTGGCGCGGGCGGCCAACACATCGGCACTGCGAAGTTCGGCCTCTAATTTGAGGCGATCTACATCCAGTTGCGCCAAAACCTGACCGGCTTTAACGCGGTCGCCGACTTCGACCAGAATTTTCCGCACACTGCCTTTGATGCGGGCAGCTATGGCGCTTTTTTGGCTGGCTACGAGACGACCGGTAATGGGGAAGGTTTGCACCAGTGGCTCGCGCGCGACATCAGCGAGTTCGACCAAGGTTGGCGGGCGGCCTCCCCGGCGTCTGCCACCCGGGCCACCACGGCCTCCACTGGGACGGCCACCGGATGCGCCCTGGCGACCGCCGCTAGGGCGGTCAGCAGATTTGTTGCCGCCGCCAGAGGATTTAGTCCTGGTCTGAAAGAATTTTTGTTTCTCTTCCCGGCTCATGCCAAAGAATTTTTGCCGTTCTTCATCGGAGAGGCTTTGGATAATGGCGCGGCGCTGATCCTGGCTAAGCCCTTGAGCCTGAACGGAATCAATTGCAGTAATGCTGGAAAGCATTAGCGCCGCCAGACCAATGATGCATATCGGCATTAAATGGCTAAAGATTTTGCCGTTGGATTTTTGTACTAAAAAATTCATTTTATTAAAGTCTCCCCACAACTTCTGAGATTTAATATCTCAGTTTTATTTCTATTCGAAACCAAGGTTTCGGTAATTTTATACCCCGAATTGGGGTATAACGGCTGAATTATGAGATTCCGTCGCTACTTTTGAAATTTAATTATTTAAAATAAATAGCAATAAAATTCATCAATATAGACAAAAAATCAGGTACCCCACCTATTTTCAGGGCTTTAACTTAGTTAATTATGTAAAAAACAGCAATCTCCCATACCTCTCATCCACGTCACTTTTAATTGAGAAGTGAAATTATGGCATGGTTTCCCATTTTTTGGCGTTTTTAACTTCAACTTCAATCTTGTGGGCGGCTGATTTTAGGGCTTCTAAATGCCGTGCCGCTATTTCTTCAGGGGTTGCGGCGGAAGATATAAATGTAATGGCGAGTGTTGCGGCGACGCGGCTTTCATTCATGATTGGCACGGCAATACTGGAGGTTTTGCGGAGAGTATGAAAACCATCATCCCGCTTGCCGTAGCCGTGTTTCCTCGTCCAATTAATCATATTTCGAACGTAGATTTTATCGTTCGCCAATTGGTCAAATTCGTCATCTGAACGCTGCAGGCTCTCAAGGATTTCCAGCTGCTCAGGCTCGGGGCAAAAGCTTAAATAAGCACGGCCTACTGACGTCACCAGCATCGGCAGACGCTCACCGACCGAAACCCAATCGATGGTGAACGGGCTGTAACTGCGGGTCGTCTCCCGGATATACATGGCGTCATTAAGAAAAGTTATAAGATCGACCGGCCAGGTGATTTCTTCGACCGCTTCCTGCAAAATGGGGGCGGCGATACTTTGCACCCAATCTTCCTCGCCAAAGCCATCACTTAGGCGGCGCACCAGATGGGTTAAATAATAACAATCATCTGATTTCTGCAGGCGCACATAGCCAAAGGATTCGAGGGCGTTAAGCAAGCGGTAAACGGCCGGGCGGGAAAACCCTGTAGCCTTGGCGAGCTCCGCGACTTTAGCGCCTTTGAGATGATTAAGCGTTTCGATCAGCACCAAAAGACGCTCAGCGCTTTTAACACCTTTATATCGCTGTACCGGTTGGCTCACTTTGCGTTACCTTTCGTGTATTGGCTTAATTTATACCAGAGTAGTATTTGACCGCACTGCGTACAATCGAAAAGGAAACTCCCGCGTGACCACCCATTTTTATTGGCATGAAGTCTGTCTGATGCATGAGCCGGGACCGCATCATCCTGAATCACCAGATCGTCTGAAAGCGGTCTGGGCGGCTCTATCACGGGCCAAGTTTGAGGGGCTCAAGAAAATCGAAGCGCCGGAAGCATCGTTCGAAACCATTGCCTTGATGCATGAGCCAAGCTATGTCGAGAAAATATTCGCCGCGATACCTGAGCGCGATTTCGCCCAGCTTGATCCCGATACAATTTTATCTCCGGGCTCGGGGGAGGCGGCATTGCGTGCGGTCGGCGGCATCTGTCAGGCCGTTGATGAGGTGATCTCAGGTGATGCCGACAATGCGTTTTGCGCCCTCAGACCTCCCGGGCATCACGCCGAATACGCTCAGGCCATGGGCTTTTGTTTGTTTAACAATATCGCTATCGCCGCCAAACATGCGCAAGTTAGCCACGGCCTCGAAAAGATTGCGGTGATAGATTTTGACGTTCACCACGGCAACGGCACGCAACACATGTTCGAATCTGAGGCGACCTTGTTTTATGGCTCCAGCCATCAATACCCGGCCTATCCTGGCACCGGGGCGGCCTCCGAAACCGGAATCGGTAATATCGTCAATGTGCCCCTGAACCCCGGCAGCGGCTCTGAGCCGTTCCGCGCCGCCTACACGGATGTCATTTTACCGGCGCTCAGGGAGTTTAATCCTGAACTGTTATTGGTATCGGTCGGCTTTGATGCCCATATTCAAGACCCGCTTTGTCAGCTCAATGTAACGACGGAAGATTTTGCCTGGGTGACGAAAGAACTTTTGTCCGTTGCCGACGAGTGCTGCGCTGGCCGCCTGGTTTCAACGCTCGAAGGCGGCTACGATCTCGACGCCCTGGCCGAAAGCGCTGCGGTGCATGTGAGTGCGATGATGGGGTGACTATTTCTGTTTGAGGATGGGGGAACGGCAGCGTACACTCCGCGGCAAAATTAAATACACATTATTGGTACAGGGGTTGGGAAATGGCTGAAGAAAAAGCCGAAAATAAAATTCCGGCAGATATCAAAAAAATGAGTTTTGAAGACGCGCTGGCTGAGCTCGAAGAAATTGTCGGTGATCTCGAACAAGGTGCCAATAAACTTGATGAGGCAATCGGCGCTTATGAACGGGGCACTTTGCTGAAAAAGCATTGCGAAGCAAAACTGTATGAAGCCAAAGCGCGGATTGAAAAAATTTCGGTTGGGCCGGACGGTGACGCCACGGCGGAACCGGTAGAAATTTCTTAAGAGGCAGCATTTTTTGAACGATTTTACAGATGCCCTGGCTGATGTGGCGGCTGCGACTGAAACGGCGCTGCTGAAACTTATCCCCGCCGGCAGTGGCCCTGAAGCGCAAGTTATCGAAGCGATGCGCTATTCCGTGATGGCGGGCGGCAAGCGATTGCGACCGTTTTTGGTGTTGGCCTGTGCCGATCTTTTTAATGTCTCGCGCTCTTGTTCCGAGCGTGTCGCGGCGGCGCTTGAAATGGTGCATACCTATTCGCTGATCCATGATGATTTACCGGCGATGGATAATGACGCTCTCAGGCGCGGCAAACCAACTTGTCATGTTGAGTTTGACGAGGCGACGGCCATCTTGGCGGGTGATGCCTTGCTAACTTTGGCCTTTGAAGTCATGAGCGATATCGATACCCATGATTCCGCCAAAGTGCGTAGTGACTTGGTTCTGGAAGTCGCTCGCTCCATTGGTGCACATGGCATGGTGGGTGGGCAAATGCTTGATCTCGTCGCCGAGGATCATACTCTCGGCGTTCCTGAAATTACGAGATTGCAACGTATGAAGACCGGCTCGCTGATAAATTGTTCCTGCCAAGCCGGTGCTATTCTCGGCAAAGCAAGCGACACCCAACGTCATTTATTGAGCGCCTACGCCCACGATATTGGTCTGGCGTTTCAAATTGCCGATGATCTTTTGGACGTCGAAGGTGATGAAAATGAACTTGGCAAGGCGACAAAAAAGGATGAAGCTGCTGGCAAAGCGACCTTTGTTTCGCTATTAGGTGTTGACCGCGCCCGCGAGCAAGCCGAGATTTTGACCGATCAGGCGATGAAACATCTTGAGATTTTCGGTGAAAAAGGCAATCTTCTCCGTGATTTGGCGCAATTTGTGATAGATCGCCGAAATTAACATATTATAATTGGATAATACGAATTATAAAGATTACCTGGGACCGGCCAGGGGAAGGATAAAACGTGACGGACAATAGTAAAACGCCGTTACTGGACACGATTGGTGAGCCGTCGGATATCCGAGGTTATTCAGCTGACCAGCTAAAACAGCTGGCGGATGAAGTGCGGACGGAAACCATTGATGCTGTCTCGATTACCGGCGGCCATCTTGGCGCCAGCCTAGGAGTAGTCGAACTGGCCGTTGCTCTGCACCATGTTTTTGATACGCCGCATGATCGCCTGATCTGGGATGTCAGCCATCAAGCTTATCCGCACAAGATTTTAACCGGACGGCGTGACCGTATTCGCACGCTGCGTCAAGGCGGCGGCCTATCAGGATTTACCAAACGCACCGAGAGCGAATATGACCCATTTGGCGCGGCTCATAGTTCGACGTCGATTTCGGCTGGGCTCGGTATGGCGGTCGCCCGCGATCTTGAAGGCGGTAATAATAATGTTGTGGCGGTGATCGGCGATGGCTCGATGAGCGCCGGCATGGCCTATGAAGCGATGAATAATGCTGGCTCCAATGATTCCCGGCTGATCGTTATTTTGAACGACAATGACATGTCGATTGCGCCGCCGGTCGGCGCCATGAGCGCCTATCTGTCACGCTTGATATCATCAAAATCCTACCAGTCGATCCGCCACTTCGCCAAAGAGATTGCCGAGAAATTGCCCCGGCGCGTTGAAGAAACGGCCCGCCGGGCAGAGGAATATGCGCGGGGTATTTTAACCGGTGGCACACTGTTTGAAGAACTTGGATTTTTCTATATCGGCCCGGTAGATGGCCACAATATTGATCACCTGCTGCCACTCCTGAAAAATCTGCGTGACACTGAAGAAAGCGGTCCTGTTTTGCTGCATGTGGTGACCGAAAAAGGCCATGGCTATGAGCCGGCTGAACAATCGGCTGACAAATATCATGGTGTCGGCAAGTTTGATGTCGTAACCGGTAAACAGGACAAGCCGAAATCAAATGCGCCGTCTTATACCAATGTGTATGCCGAAGCGCTGATCCAGGAAGCCGAGAAAGACGACAAGATCGTGGCCATAACGGCAGCGATGCCGTCCGGTACTGGTCTCGATAAATTCGGTGAGGCTTTTCCGGAACGAACTTTTGATGTTGGTATCGCCGAGCAACATGGCGTGACTTTTGCCGCCGGTATGGCAACCGAAGGCTATAAGCCTTTTGCCACCATCTATTCGACTTTCCTGCAACGCGCTTATGATCAAGTCGTTCACGATGTAGCCATTCAGAAATTGCCGGTCCGCTTTGCCATTGACCGGGCAGGGCTTGTTGGTGCCGATGGCGCGACCCATGCCGGATCGTTTGATATTGCCTATTTGGCCTGTCTGCCGGAAATGGTGGTGATGGCGGCGGCAGATGAAGCCGAGCTTAAACACATGGTCGCAACAGCTGTTCAAATCGATGACCGGCCCTCGGCGTTCCGTTATCCGCGCGGCGAGGGGCTAGGTGTTGACATGCCTGAAATCGGCGCGCCGTTGGAGATTGGCAAGGGCCGAATTTTGCGCGAGGGCACGTCAGTGGCGCTGTTAACTTTAGGCGGCCGTTTGCGGGAGGCCTTGGAGGCTGCCGATGAGCTGGCGTCCAAAGGCTGGTCAACGACCGTAGCTGATGCGCGTTTTGCCAAACCGCTTGATCAGGACCTGATCCTGCGTCTCGCTAAAGAACACGAAGTGCTGATCACCATTGAAGAAGGTTCAATCGGTGGCTTTGCCGCGCACGTCATGCAGTTTCTGGCCAATGAAGGCGCTTTTGACAAAGGTTTGAAATTTCGTGCTATGACCCTGCCGGATCTGTTTATCGACCATGACAAGCCGGAAAAACAATACGAGCTGGCCGGCTTAAAGCGCACCGATATTGTCGCGATGGCTTTGATGGCGCTCGGCGAAACGGCTGAAGGCCGCGAAGGCATCACGCCCGCCAGCGCTTAATGGCCGCTGTTCCCAAACGAAGATTAGATCAACTCCTCGTCGACCGCGGGCTTGCTAAATCACGAAGCCGCGCCCAAGCCCTGGTGATGGCCGGGCTGGTCTACAGCGAGACCAGACGGCTCGATAAAGCCGGTACGCAAATCGCAGAAAATACGCCGTTGGAAGTTAAAGGCCAGGATCACCCATGGGTATCGCGGGGAGGGCTTAAGCTTGAGCATGGGTTGGAACATTTTCAGATAGATGTGGCGGATGCAACTTGCCTTGATGTTGGGGCTTCCACCGGCGGCTTTACAGATGTGTTATTGAGCCGGGGAGCAGCCAAGGTCTATGCCGTCGATGTTGGTCATGGCCAACTCGCCTGGAAAATTCGCAATGATGAACGGGTGGTCGTGCTGGAGCGCACCAATGCGCGCCACATCACAGCGGACGAAGTCCCGGATAAAATCGATTTTATCTGCTGTGATGCGAGTTTTATCGGCCTGCAAACCATCCTGCCGGCGCCGATGAGTTTGGCTGCCGGCAAGGCGCGGATGATAGCCTTGATTAAGCCGCAATTTGAGGTTGGTAAAAGTCAGGTTGGCAAAAAAGGCGTGGTGCGTGATTCGGCGCTGCATGAAGAAGTCTGTAACCGCATTTCAGCCTGGCTCGATGGTCTGGCTGATTGGCAGGTCGAAGGCATTACTGAAAGTCCAATAACTGGACCTGAAGGCAATAAAGAATTCCTCATCGCGGTGCGAAAAAACTCAGAACAATAGTAAAACCCCGCGGGTTCATGACCTCACGGGGTTTTTAGCTTTTTCGCTGTATTTCCCAATAATAATATCGGGGTTTTCATCAGACGTCTTTAACGTCTGGTACATTTTTCAAATTTTCTGTAGTCGGGCCCCCTCATGACAAGGAGGCCAAATGTGACCAGGTGGATCAATCGGGACGTACATCGTCCATCTACCTTCCTTGTTCGGGTTAAGCCCCTAACGGCGACTCATAGTATAGCAAATTACACATTTAAATACTACATATCGGTGGTAGTAAATTAAGCTGAAATGCGATTGCGGATTTGTGGTGAGTCTTCAGCGTAGCGATAACAGCGGAAGACCCAGTTGAGATTTTCGCCGTTGAAGTATTCAAATTCGTGCGGCGAAATATACTCCCAGACAATCTCGCCATCAGGCGTAACCTCAAAAAATCGGCCCCAGCCCCCTTCGCAGATCAGTGTATTGCCGTTGGCTAAACGCTGCTGGCCACTGATGTGCGGGCTGAAAAAAGACAGGGGTGGTGAACCCTTATACTGCCAAACAATTTCTTTAGTTTTGGGGTCGAGTTCAATGACGCGGGAATGGGGAAAGGTGAGAGTGTTAAGACCATTGGCTAAAAACAGGAAATTACCATTGTCCAGCATTTGCGCATCATGTTGCATACCCCAGGTCAGATCACTCATCTCCCAATTAAACTTTTTGGTCTTGCGGTCAATGACGGCGATCATGCTATTGCGCCGCATGCTGACCAGCACATCTCCATTCGGCAGCGGAAAACAGGAATTCATATGAGCAAACTCGGCGCGGGGCACTTCGAGAAGAAGCGGATAGTTCTTGATCTCCAGGTCCTGCATATGCCACTCCCAAACGACATCGCCCTCGGGTGTTACTTCTTTCAGATAGTCGCTGAGGATGGTGCCGCCTGTATGTTCCGTGCCGGCAATGCCGCCTTGAACACGGGCCGCTTTGTCTGGGGCCATTTCTTCCCAGCCGATATAGAGCAGATTACCGTTATCGAGCCGCTGCATGTCGTGATGCTGAGCATGATCTAAGAATTCCGAGATGAGATTGCCGTCCCAATCATATTCCCGGATAAAGCCGCCCTTACCGTTGACGCCGGATGGACCTTCCGGGCTTCTCTCGGTGGTTAACAGATTGCCATTTTCAAGGAGATAGACATTACCGCCAACGGGCTCACCAAGTGCCCATTCGTGCACGGTATCGCCTGCCATATTGAGGAGATAAGCGTTATGCGCTTCTAGTGGTGCAAACAGGGTCAATCCCGGACTTGCCTTTGACGGATCATAAGCAAGGAGCCCGGTTTGAGTAATGCGCATGGTGTGTCCCCCGAATTTTCTATGGTATAAGATTTTATAACAGTTAAATAAGATTCAGGGGAGGGGAGAGATAGTAATGTCCAAAGATAATCTCAAAGTTGAGCCTGTGGATCGGCGCGCGCATTTTCTCGCCGAAGCTAAGCGGCTGGCGCCCGTTTTTGGAGAACGCGCGCTAGAGGCCGAACAACTGCGCCGCATGCCGGATGAATCGGTGGCTGATATTGTCGCCGCAGGTTTACAACGTATTTGCCAGCCCAAACGCTTTGGCGGCGCTGAACTGCCATGGGACGTTTTGGTTGAGGTCAGTATGGAACTTGCTAAGGGTTGCGGCTCACAAGCTTGGGTCGCCAATGTCTTTGCCGAACATGCCTGCCATCTCGGCCATTTTCCGGATGAAGCGCAGCATGAAGTTTGGGATGATGATCCAGAGGTCTTGATCGCAACCTCGTATGCTCCAATGGGAGCTGCGGAGCGAGTGGAGGGCGGCTGGAAGCTGTCGGGCCGCTGGGGATTTTCCAGCGGCGTCAACCATGCCAGCTGGATTTTGCTTGGCGTTTTTGTCGATAATAATGGAGGTGCTCATCCAGATCACCATCTGATGCTGCTGCCCATTTCCGATGTCACAATATTAGAGTGTTGGGAAACTTTGGGGCTGGCTGGAACCGGCAGTAATGATGTTGAGGTCGATGGTGTTTTGGTCCCTGATCATCGTGTTTTGGATGTCAGCAGTACATTGGAAGAGCATTCTCCTGGCGCTGAATTCAATACCGCGCCACTTTTTAAAATGCCCCATTTGGGATTCGCCCAGCCGGCTTTGGCGGGCGTGACCGTCGGCATGGCGGCCAGTGCGGTGGCGGATTTCGAAGCTATGTTGAAGACCCGCAAAGTGCGCGGCAAACCCTTAGCCGAACTCACCAACTTGCAATTGCGCCTGGCCGAAGCCTCGGCGGAAGTAGAGGCGGCGCGACTGTTGGCGCTAACGACAGCAACGGATAACATGACGATTGTCAATTCCGGCGCAATGTTGAACCTCGCTGATTTGGCGCGTTCCCGGCGTAATGCGGCCTATGCAGTTAAGCTCGCGAAGTCGGCGACCCAACGCGTGTTTGAAGCCACCGGCGGACATGGCATATACATATCTCAACCTATCCAGCGTGCCTTTCGGGATGTTCAGGCCGCCGCTTCGCATATCGCGCTCGGCTGGGACTTCAGCGGCACGATCTATGGCCGTCACGCGCTCGGGCTCGATATGTCCGAAGTGCTTTAAGTATAACTAAAAGGAAAGTTAAATGGTTTTCGGTATTTTCGGTAAAAGCGATAAAAAAATCCAGGAGCTCATCGACAACAAGCAATTCGATGAATTACCGACCGAGGTAATCGACGAGATCGCCCAGGAAATCATCGTCACCACGGAGACTTCGATGCAGGGCTATCGCATCACCGAGCGGATTGAAATTATCACTGCTGAATGCGTCTTTGGTATGAACATGTTCCGGGATTACTTCGCCGGTATTCGGGATATCTTTGGCGGCCGCAGTAAAGCCTCTCAAAAAGTCTTGCGTGATTCCCGCCGCGTTTGCCTCACCGAGCTCCGCCGGGAAGCCTTGATCGTCGGCGCCAATGCGGTGATTGGCGTCGATCTCGACTACAATGAAATCTCAGGCGATGATAAATCGATGCTGTTCCTGGTCGCCAGTGGCACGGCGGTGACGGTGGAGAAGGGTTAATCTTCAGGAGCAACCGCCTCTGCAAACAGCGCTTCGTCCTTGATCCAGCGCTCAATTGCATCCTGTTCGGTCAAAGCGATAAGAAGGGCTTTCCCGAGTTCCAGTTCATGCGGTTCAAGATCGTTTTCAGCTATCCCTAAATGCAGCCCAATGGCGATTGAGCGGGTAATGCTTTTGTGATCTTCATATTGCGGGATCGGGTGATTTTGCCCGGGCGTGGCGTCATCTTTCTCGCACGCCTTCCGGTCAAGCGAATGCATGCCGCGGCAGGTCAGCGGACGCGCCGCGTAGATGGTGCATTGGCGGGTGGTCTCATCGAGCAGCGGACAATCAATCCGTGAGGCTGCCCGTTCGAACTGGCTCATGCCGGCAGTGGCTTCAATGGTTTTGTTGAGCCGGCCACGCAATTTCTCTTGCGCTGCAGCATCGAAATTGGTCGCGATATATTTCACTATGATCGCCAATTCCGGCAAAGAGATACCGACATATTGATGGCAGCAGAACGTGCAGCCGGCCTGGCAAGCCAGCGGCTGATCGGGCTTCTCTTGCTGGTAAAACCGGTTCAAAAGGGTCTCGGCGCTGGCGAGCGCATCAATGCCGATATCAGTGAGGCCGTCCGGCGTGGGATTTTCGGCAAAAGCTTTGGCGACGCTTTCTTTTTGCGCCAGTTTTAGATCGTCTTCAAAGCCCGGATTGTCCGAGTTCATACGTCGCTATCGATCCATTTCGTGGTAATCAGCATTCGGCATCATGTCCAAGCCATGCGCCATCCGGTTGGTGTAGTTAAAAAATGCCGCCGTATCACAAATATCAAAAATATCCTGCTCGGCAAAGCCAACATCACGCAAGCCATCGCGATCAGCGTCACCTATATCGTGGGGGCTCTTAGTCAGCTTCCAGGCGAAATCCAGCATCGCACGGGTGCGGTCATCAAGCTCGGCGACACGGTAATTCATCACCATCATTTCGCCTAGCTGAGGATCGCCGGAGATTTGCCGCACAGCCTGGCCATGCGCCACCAGGCAATAATAACAGCGATTGGCCGAGGAGACGACGACGGCAATCATCTCGCGCTCAAGCTTGGAGAGATTGCAGTCTTCCTCGTCGAGCATGAGTTTATTGTAGAAGGCCGTAAAGTTACGGAACTTTTCAAGATTGCCGGTATAGGCGCGGAGTACATTGGGCACCATGCCGAGCTTTTCCTCACAGATAGCGAAGTATTTTTTGGTGTCTTCGTCGAGGCTGTCCAAATCGGGCAGGGGGATTTTAATGATGTGATCTGGCTGCGGCATTAGAATTATCTACATTGGGCTTTATGGCGGAGCAAATGATCTGCCAGCACACAAGCGACCATGGCTTCACCCACCGGCACGCCCCGAATACCGACGCAAGGATCATGACGGCCCTTGGTCGAAACTTCAGCGTTCTCGCCAGCTGTCGTAATGGTCTGGCGGGGTGTCGTGATCGAGCTCGTTGGCTTAACAGCAAAGCGGGCGACTATATCCTGCCCGGTTGAGATGCCGCCTAAAATCCCGCCGGCATTGTTCGACAGAAAGGCCGGCCTGTCGTCGAGCATCCGCATTTCATCGGCGTTTTCTTCACCGCTCAGCTCAGCTGTGCCAAAGCCGGCGCCTATCTCAACGCCTTTGGCGGCATTGATGCTCATCAATCCCTTGGCGATGTCAGCATCCATTTTATCATACACCGGATTGCCAAGCCCGACCGGTACACCGCGGGCGACGATCTCAATCACCGCGCCGATTGACGAGCCGGCTTTGCGGATACCGTCGAGATAGCTATCCCACTGCTTGGCCATATCCGCATCCGGGCACCAGAACGGATTATTGTCAATCTCCGCCCAATCCCATTTATTACGGTCAATTTTGTGAGGTCCCATTTGCACCAGGGCGCCTCTTACATCGATGGTCTCCCCTAAAACTTTCCGGGCAATCGCACCGGCAGCAACCCGGCAGGCGGTTTCCCGCGCCGAAGCCCGGCCGGAGCCGCGATAATCGCGAATACCGTATTTCTGATCGTAGGTGTAATCGGCATGGCCGGGGCGATAGAGGTCTTTGATATCGTCATAGTCTTTCGAGCGCTGATCGGTGTTTTCGATCAGCAAGCCGATAGGCGTGCCAGTGGTTTTACCCTCAAAAACGCCAGACAGAATACGTACTTCATCAGCTTCATTGCGCTGCGTGGTGTGCTTCGATTGTCCCGGACGGCGCTTATCCAGCCAAATTTGAATATCGCTTTCGCTGAGTTCGATATTGGGTGGCGTGCCGTCAACAACACAGCCAATAGCCGGGCCATGACTTTCGCCGAATGTCGTAAACTGAAATAGATGGCCGAAGCTATTTCCCGACATCAGACATACTCGCCTTAAGACTCACCGTTATTGACGGTGATATCAGGCGCGTCGACAGCTTTCATGCCGACAATGTTATAGCCGCAATCGACATGATGGGTCTCGCCGGTCACACCTGACGATAAATCACTGAGGAGGTACAAGCCTGAGCCGCCAACATCTTCGTTTGAGACATTGCGGCGGAGCGGTGAGTTGTATTCGTTCCATTTGAGAATATAACGGAAGTCGCCAATTCCCGATGCCGCCAAAGTTTTCATCGGACCGGCTGATAGGGAGTTTACGCGTATGTTCTGGCTGCCGAGATCTTCGGCTAAATAGCGCACGCTGGCTTCAAGTGCAGCCTTAGCGACACCCATAACATTGTAATGCGGCATAACGCGCTCGGAACCGGCATAGGTCAGAGTTAACAAAGCGCCGCCATCTGTCATGAGTTCCTGAGCGCGCTGGCAAATGGCGGTAAAGGAATAGCAGGAGATTTGCATCGTCAGAGCAAAGTTGTCGGCTGACGTATCAAGATATTTTCCGGTCAGTTCATCTTTGTCTGAAAAAGCGATGCCATGGAGGACAAAGTCGAGCTTACCCCATTTATTCTTGATCTCTTCAAACACAGCATCAACGCTGGCATCATCGGTGACGTCGCAGGGCAGCACGATATCCGAGCCGACGGATTCGGCGAGTGGTACCACGCGCTTCTGTAAAGCGTCACCCTGAAAAGTGAACGCCAAGTCAGCGCCTTGATCGGAAGTTGCTTGGGCTATTTGCCAGGCGATTGAGCGATTATTGGCAACGCCCATAATCAATCCCTTTTTACCCGCCATCAAGCCTGCTGAATTACTCATTGGTCCCTCTTTATTCATTGTCGTGCTGGAAGTCTATCGGTACCCCCGCCGATTTCGCCGCACCATAATTAAATCTAAGCTCATGATCGACAAAAAGATTTAAAGCTTTGCTAAGACTTTAATTTTATGGGGGATTTATGCGGTTTCTTAAGTCAAATAGCAATGCTAATCAGTTCGGTTTTAAGCCGATACGCATCACGTTTTTTAACAAAAGATTTCAGATTCGCAAATCAGGGTCAGAACTCCCTAATGTCATCCATTCTGCGGGAGCAATTTTTTCGCCGGATTAGGCGTGGAAGGCGCAGTGATGCCCATCATCACAAGCCGTTCACAACGACAGCCCGGCGTAAAAAGAGCCCCGCCCTTTG
>CAZMHI010000001.1:57983-133474 GCA_964566055.1 uncultured Rhodospirillaceae bacterium | reverse complement strand
GCCATGCCTGATATGGGCGGTATGGGTGGTATGGGCGGCATGATGTAAGCCGTTCACGAACTATTTAGCTTAAAAGCTTATAAAAGAACCGCGTTTTGGGGTAAAACCTCGGGCGCGGTTTTTTTTAATTTGTACCGTCCACTTTATACAGAGAAATAAATGTCAGATTATTTTGATTTAATATTTGTCGGCCCGCAACAAGCTGTTCCTATAATCGTCGCGCTTATTTTATGGCTTGGCCTGGCTGGCCTCGGTACGCTGGTGACAAATCGGGATAGACTGACGGAAGCCAATGTAATTTTCGGCTGGGCCGTTGTTTCTGGCATTTTCACTATTGTCGGCGTCTTGATTCGCGCACCATTTTTATATCTTGCGATTGCCTTAGGCGTCCTTGCGGTGATTGGGATTATTCGCGCAATTCGATCCGGCCAGCATTTGTTTATCCCGGGCGCCTGGCGGGTTCTGGTGCTGGCTTTGCCACTACTGTGGATCGCTGGCGCCATGGAACCCTCGCAATGGGATGAATTTTCCCATTGGTTGCCGGCACCGAAATATTTATTGGAAATCAATGGTTTTCCAACCAAAGAACGTCCCTATGTCGGAACGCATATGCTGCCAGCTTATCCTTATGCCTGGCCATTTTTAACTTATTTAAGTGCCTTAATTGCGGGTAAACTTCTTACCAACGTAACCAGCACATTGAATATTTTTCTACTTTTATCATTTTCAACTTTTGCACTGCGCACTGCCTTTCGCATTTCAGGCAAAGCGATGAAAAATCAAATTTCCTGGTCGTTCGCTACTGCAGTCGTAATATTTGCGACATTATTAAATCCAACCTTCATCCAAAAAATAGTTTTAACGGCTTATTCGGATGTAAGCACGGCTGTGTTGACCGGATACAGCGTGCTTCTCGGATATTACTTTTTAGATCAATTGGCAGAAAAAAAGTCAGAAAACTCATACGGTAGTGCATGGCAACTCGCTTTAGCTTTATCTCTGCTAATAAATTTGCGACAGGCCAATCTTGTATTGGTTGTTGTTTTGCTAATCGCCTTTTCGATCCTAGCTTTAAGAGATACTGATATTCGTCTATTTGCCTACATCAAAC
The DNA here is from genome assembly GCA_964566055.1 of uncultured Rhodospirillaceae bacterium. GTDB lineage: Bacteria > Pseudomonadota > Alphaproteobacteria > Rhodospirillales > UBA2165 > TMED23. The sequence continues at coordinate 132,363 of CAZMHI010000001.1, read as the reverse complement.
ATTTGGGGATTACGGTTTTTCCAATCGTCATCATTTATGCAGTGTGGCGTGGTTACGTTGGCGAACATTTTGGCCAGTTAGCCGGTGCTGAAGCAACATTACGCCCTTTTGATCAATGGAATTTTGTTCACATTCCGCTCATCCTTCAAAATATGCTGTATGTTGCCGGTAAGAAAATAGGTTTTTTTGGACCCATGATAATTGCCTGCTTCTTTGCAATAAGAGGTATTGTTAAATTTAAGACTCCTTTCGATAGGATATCAATATTGCTGGCCTGTGTTTTTTTGGGATATACATCATTCCTATTTCTTACTTATTTGGGTCATTTCCAAGCACGAACAGCAATCAGTGTGGTGTCTTTCTGGCGCTACAGTTCGCACAACGGAATGGTTGCAGTAGCTTTTATCTCAATCGGTGTTGTTTATGCCTTGCGCCATCGCATAAATTTACTCGAATTTCCCAATTGGCTAAAAACGGTAGCATTGGTGCTTGTTATTACACTTCCTTTCGCGTTTGCTCACAAATTACGATTTGATTTGGAACCACCTAAACCGCATTTCACAGCAGTGGCAAAAGATTTAGTAAAAATATTTCCAAAAGGCTCGTCACTATTTGTAATGGACCCGACAGGAAATGGAGAATCTTCGAAAATAACCTATTTCCATTTGAATATTTTGGGTTCGGGCTATTTATCAGCCTTTCACAATACAGGACGAAACAATCTAAAAGCTGTTGTAGACCAACGCACAGATAATAGTTATATGCTCATTCACTCCAGAAAAGCTGGCTTATCAGAAGCTGTTGGCATCAAACTATCAAATGAAAAATCTTATCTAATTCGCAAAGAGGGCGCGCGCTGGGTTCAGGTCCGTGATTGGCAGAAACCGGGTAATCATAAGTTTTAAGACTTTGACACTTGGTCGGTTAATCTGTTCCGGCGGATAACATTATATAAACCCATTTCAGCCCGAGATTCCTGTTTACCGTGGATCAAGTTCCATACGATCTTGAAAGGCCTAATCGGTCTTCGGGCCCAGGCCGTCAGATAAAACAATGCGGTACCGATAAAACGTAATAGCTTTAGACGGCTATTACTAAAATTTTCGCTATAGGAAATTGTCTTCGATGAATCAGCATAAGACCGCAAACTATCATAATAGGCGTCGTCCATCACAATATTTTCGGTCTCTGAAATTTCGTTGAATAATTCCGATCCAGGGTAGGGTGAAAACGCCCAAACGCTAATATCATAGGCACCGGCAAAAGCCATGCGCATGATAAAGTGGTACGACTCTAAAACTTCCTTATGAGTTTCACCAGGAAACCCAAATATTATATTACATTTTATATTCATGCCATTTTTATAAGCCGAGCGAATAGACTCGACCACTGAATCTTTCGAGATCTTCTTTTTTATGCGTTCTAAAATAGTTTTTGAACCGCTCTCCGGTGAATATGACATGTTTCGGCAGCCGGATTTATAAAGTAACGCAGCAACTTCACCATCTATCGCCTCGGAGCGTGTGCCACTTGGCAATTGCCAAGTAAAACTCATGCCACGCTCTTCTATTTTTTTGCAAAAATCTACAATCCATGATTTTTTAACGATGGCTGTTAAATCGTAAAAATCAAAATTCTCAATTCCATATTTTCCCTGATAATACTGCATTTCATCCAGCAATAAATCTGCATCCCTGGCAATCCATCTCGTTGTCCACATAAACGGATTTGAGCAAAACGTGCATTGATACGGGCAGCCTCGGCTGGCCATCATGGGCATAGAGCGACCACGATTAACACCAAAGCCATAACCACGTTCCAAATAATTTTCGATTGGCATCAAATCCCATGCAGGTAACGCTATATTATCTAGATCGCGTTTACGGGGACGGCGCTCATTAACAACAATTTCACCAGTTTGACTGCGGTAAACCGTTCCTGCAATTTGTGCCGGGTCTAATTGGCGTTCAGCAAATGCGTTAGCTATTTCGACGGCAGTTTCTTCACCTTCGCCGATTACTCCAATATCAATGGCGCTTTCTTCCATGCTTTGGATGGGCACTGCTGTTATATGTTCTCCACCGCCGATGAGCAGAGCATCCGGAAATTGATGGCGAATCTCGTTGATTAGGTCCCGACAGGTGGGCCATTCAAAGGAAAATCCAAAAGCAATACCGATAATATCACTGGCAGGATCGATACGATCAATTGTCTGGTCTTGTGATAAACCATACAGGTAGCAATCATTGGCAGCTGGATGCCTGGTGTCTAATGATTCACCAACAGCATCGATAAATTGAACATCAAAGCCAGCTTCGCGCAGGGATCCGGCTATATAGGCCAGACCTAAAGGAGGCGTAAACATGGTTGTTGCATTGCTGGCTGGTACAATGATAGACGGGCGAATTAGACAAATTTTAAGTTGATCTCTCAAGGTTTATTCCGATTAGAACATTTAAAAACAGATGCTTAAGTTTCTTATACGTATTTTCTTATTAAGAAACCAGAAACTCTTTAGCCTCGCGGATGACGTCGGCCAAGCCTATTCGATGGACATCAACACCGTCCGGAAAGGCCCCAGCCAGCCTCGACGGCATAGCGCGGTCCAGCATCACAAAGACGCCGTGATCATCGGCCCGCCGCACCAGGCGGCCATAAGCTTGTTTGAGCCTGAGACGGGTCAGCATGTCATCGTATTTTGCGCCAAAGTGCCGTTCCTCAAAATCGGCTTTCCGGGCTTTATGCAGGATAGTTGGGCGCGGCCACGGCACCCGGTCATAGACTACGAGCCGAAGTGCGCGGCCCGGCACATCAATGCCATCCCTGACCGCATCGGTACCGAGCAAACAGGCATTTTCTTCGGCGCGGAAAATATCGACCAATGTGCCGGTATCAAGTGGATCAACATGCTGGGCCAGCAGCATGAGTTTGTCCATTTCAGGCGCCTCGGCCAAACGCTGGTGGACTTGGCGCATTCTGGCGATTGAAGTGAATAGCCCAAGCGCTCCCCCACCGCTTGCCGTCATTAATTCGCGATAAGCGGTGGCCAATTGGTCCGGATTATTTTTATCGATATCACTAACCACATAGACGCGGGTTTGCTCGGCATAATCAAATGGCGAGGGCACTGCCGCTTGCGATGGTGGGGCCGCCATATAGTCGAGGCCGGTCCGGGCAGTTGCCGCATCCCAATTTTCCTCATCCCGTAAGGTAGCTGACGTAATCAGCGCGCCATGGGAGGCATCCAGCACTTGCTCGGCGAAAGGTTTGGCAGGATCAACAAAATGGCGGTGCAATCCGGTATCGTAATCCCGCCCCTGATAGCGTTCGACACTGAGAAAATCGACAAAATCTTCCGGGGTGTCATCGGCGAGATTCTCCAGCATGTTCCGCCACGCCGTTACCTGGTGGATGCAGCGCCGGTCGAGACTGCGCGTGACGGCTTCGATGCGTTGACGGGTGGAGGTGTCCAGCTCATCGGCTTCATCATCCAGCTTGTCAGTGAGGATCTGCACGAGTTTTTTTACCGGCCGGGTAATTTCAGCGAGGGCGTCGGCCAGCTCTTTCGCCGCAGTTACCAGGTTTTCGACCGGCGGGTGGGCTGGGGTTTCAAGATCATACGGCCCTTCGGCATTTTTATCTCGGGCATAAACCTGGCCGCGGGCGAGGCCTAAGAAAGTCTCGGTCGGGCCGTGCGGGTTGCCGCCGGCGATACGCTCCTGCCAGCCCTGATTAGGCAGCACCCGGGTTGTTGATAAAGTATGCGACAAAGCCGCCATGGCTTCATCGTTATCTGAGATAAGGTCTTCGATGCGGGCCTGTAGGCCGCGTGCCCGCGAAGACCGCCGTCCTTCAGCCCCCATGATCCAGCGCCGGAGATCGGAGGCCTCAACGCCGGTCAGGTGGGCGGAAAAGGCGCTGTCGGCCGCATCAAATAAATGATGTCCCTCATCAAAGACATAGCGGGTTGGCCGATGGGGGTCATCCGATCCAAGCACGGCCTGGATCATCACCAAAGCATGATTGGCAATCACCAGACGCGCGCGCCTAGCCCGGCGGACCGATTTTTCGATAAAGCATTTGCCGTAGTGACTGCAGGCTGAGTAAACGCACTCCCCTCGCGTATCGGTGAGGTCAATGGTGCGCCGCCGTCCCATTAAATCCGATAGCCAGGCTGGAAAATCGCCGCCGATCATGTCGCCGTCCCGGCTTGCCTGCACCCAGCGGGCAACCAGCCCAAGCGTGATAAGATCGATATTTTGACCACCGGGGCTTTGATTGGCTGAGCCCTGGCCAATCGATTCTTCCAAATTCAACAGGCAGAGATAGTTTTCCCGGCCTTTACGGATGACTGCGCGCAGGGTTTTTTCAATCGGGTCCGGATAGAGACGGTCAAGTTCGCCGTCCAACTGACGCTGCAGGTTCCGGGTATAGGTCGAGATCCAGACCGGCCCCTCATTTTTCTCAGCCCACACGCTGGCCGGCGCAATATAGCCGAGGGTTTTGCCGACCCCGGTGCCGGCCTCGGCAATCACCGTGGCGGGTGCCTCCTTATTTTCTGCCGGGGCAAAGGCGTCAGCGGTGGCGACGGCGTATTCGGTCTGTTGTGGGCGCTCTTCTGAATCCGCACCTAACAAGCGTTCTAGACGATCTCTGACTTCGGATGTACTAACGGGTAAATGACCGGCAGGCGGCTCAGGCGCTCCTTCTTCCCATTCAGATAAGCGATTCCACACTTTAAAACCTTCAAGAGCACTATTAGGCTCGCGTTTGGGTTTGCTGGCTTCCAGTACTCCCAGAACCGCCGGTCCCCAGGCCCAACCCACCCGCGCCATGCTCCAGGCAAGCGTATAGGTAGGCGTTTGCTCTCTACTGTCGAGTTTCAGGAGATCGCTCAACAAAGATTGCGCCACGTTCAACAGGGTTTCGGCGGCTTCCTCGGCCGTATTGGGGCGGGGCAAACCAAAGGCATCCGCAAGTCCGCGCGGTGTCGGCACTGCAAATTGGGCTGGGCGGATAAAGGCATAGAGTTCCAATAGATCAAAAGCCGGAAAATCCTGGGTCTGCAAATAGCGCGCGGTGGCTTTGGCATGGCATAAAATTGGCGGCGTATCCTGCGCCTGCCGGATGGCTTGTTGTTTATCCATGGCGATCAATTCACCATCCGTGGTCAGCAGTGCAGCTCCGCGATGATCGGCGATGAGTACCGGCGCGTTAGGTAATCTGATTTGCGGGGGTGAAGGCGGTGCTTGATCCATAGGCCCATAATAACGATTGATCTTAAAAGGCACCAACAAAGTTTCGATAATTAGCGTTGACGAGACTTGATTACACTTCTAGTTTCCGCTCTCCCACATGGAATGAAGATGAAGTATGCCTGACGTGATAGAACTCTCTGTTGAAATGAAAGAACTGGCCAGCGACGCCAAAGCCTGGCCGTTTCAGGAAGCGCGTGCGCTCTTAAAGCGGCTTAAAAACAAATGCCCAGAAAAAGGTTATGTCTTGTTCGAAACCGGCTATGGCCCGTCCGGCCTGCCGCATATCGGCACTTTTGGTGAAGTGGCGCGGACAACAATGGTGCGCCAGGCTTTCTCAGTGCTCAGCGATCTGCCAACCAAGCTCATTGCCTTTTCTGATGATATGGATGGTCTGCGCAGTGTGCCGGAGAATATTCCGGAAAAAGATATGATGGAGCAGCATATCGGCAAACCTTTAACCGAAGTGCCGGACCCCTTTGGCACCCACAATAGTTTCGGTGAGCATAATAATGCGCGGCTGCAGGTGTTCCTCGATGAGTTTGGTTTTGACTATGAATTCAAATCCGCGACCGAAACTTATCATTCAGGTGAATTTGACGAAACTCTGCTAAAAATCCTGGCGAATTATGAAGAAGTCACCAATGTAATTCTGCCGACCCTTGGTGAAGAACGCCGGGCGACCTATTCCCCGTTCCTGCCGGTCTGCCCGAAAACCGGTGTGGTTCTGCAGGTCCCGGTGACCGCTCATGATGCCGAAGCGGGCACGATCACCTACCAGGATGAAGATGGGACAGAGGTGACGACACCCGTGACCGGCGGCGCCTGCAAGATGCAATGGAAGGTCGATTGGGCGATGCGCTGGGTAGCACTTGGTGTTGACTATGAAATGTCCGGCAAGGATTTGATCGATTCGGTGAAACTTTCATCGGCAATAACGCGAATCCTTGGTGCAATTCCACCGCAAGGTTTTACCTATGAATTGTTCTTAGATGACGAAGGCCGCAAAATCTCGAAATCAATCGGCAATGGTATTTCAATGGAGGAATGGCTGCGCTATGCACCGCCGGCTTCGCTGAGCCAGTTCATGTATCAAAAACCGACCCAGGCGAAACGGCTGTTCTTTGATGTCATTCCCAAAAATGTTGATGAGTATCTCCAGCATGTCTCGAAATATCCGGAACAGGATGCCAAAACTCAATTAAGCAATCCGGCGTTTCATATTCATGGCGGTACGCCACCATCCGAAGATGCCCATATCTCGTATAATATTCTGCTTAATCTCGCGAGCGTTGTGAACACCGAAGATAAAGCCGTGTTGTGGCATTTTATTTCCCGCTATGTGCCGGAAGCGACGCCGGAAAACGCCCCGACTTTGGATAAGCTGACCGAATATGCCGTCAATTACTTCCAGGACTTTATTAAGCCCAACAAACAATACCGCGCGCCGGATGATATGGAGCGCGCGGCCCTGGAAGATTTACTTAAAACGCTCGGCACATTGCCGGAGGGCTCGGAAGGCTCGGATATTCAAACCGAAGTATATGAAGTCGGCAAACGCCATGACTTTGAAGACCTCAAAGCCTGGTTTAAATGCCTCTATGAGATTTTGCTCGGCCAATCGACCGGCCCCCGTATGGGTTCTTTCATCGCACTGTATGGTTTGGGCGAAACCAAAGCCTTGATCCAAAAAGTGCTTGATGGGGAAAGTTTGGGTTAATTTCGTTTCAACAAGCGCCCATCAATGGCTAAAAGGCCGAGGGCGATGATGGCCATGCCGAGCAAATGTTTAAGCTCCAGGCTTTCATTCAGCACAAAAACACCAAGTAATATTGCATTTACCGGCACTAATAGTGTCACCAGTGAGACATTGGTCGCCCCGGCGGATGCCAGAAATTTGAAATAAAGGTGATAAGTCAGCGCCGTGGATAAGAGCGCAATACCGAATATCGCCGCCCAAACGTCTAGCTCCGGGAGCGGAATGGTCCAAGGCTGATCAATGATCAAGACCAAGGGCAGCATCAGGATGCTGGCAGAACAGAGCTGCCCGGTGGCGATGGCCATCGGTGGCACGCCCCAAGCTTTGAAACGGCGGGCGAACACTGCTGCAATGCCATAGGAGAATGTTGCGCCCAGGATAGCGAATTGCCCTGCTAGGGTACCGTTTACTTCTTCGAAAGCGTCCAAGCCCATCATTACGCCAACGCCTAAAAATCCGAGTGCAACGCCAAGGCCGCGATTGAGCGTTAGTTTTTCATCGCTGGTCCAGAGATGGGCAATAATCACCGTCCAGATCGGCATGGTGGCATTAAAGATCGAGGCAAGACCGCTCGATATTTGAGTTTGACCTAAAGTGATCAGTGTGAACGGCACGGCGTTGTTGGTCAGGCCGACAAAGATAAAAGCCAGGATTATGGTTTTTGATTTCGGGAATTGGATTTTTAAAAACTTGGCGGCAATCAACAATGCAATCGCCGCCAATCCGACCCTTAAAAATACCAGGGTGAAAGGTGGCAGGCCGCGCAAGGCAACTTCGATAAAAAAGAACGAGCCGCCCCAGAGAAATGAGCAGGCCAGCAACAGCGACCAGTCTTGAAAATTCATACGATGTTTCATGGTGCTGTTCATATCGGAAGTCTTGAGAGAAAACACTCCGATTCTTGCTATCTCTAAAGGTTCCTGGTACCAGATTCGCAACAACTGCTGCTAATTGCGAGTCCGGTTCCTGGAACCGAAAATAGGGGAATACTATCAATGACTTATAAAATTGAGCAAATTGTCGATTGCGAGAATTATCTCGGGGAAAGTCCGGTCTGGGATGTCGAAAGCGGTATGTTTTATTGGGTCGACGGCACCGGACGGCGGAAAGGCCGGGACAATATTTTCCGCCTCAATCCCGTATCTGGTTTGGTTGAAACCTGCTCCATCCCCGATCATGACATTGGCGCGCTGGCGCTCAGGAAAGATGGCGGCCTCGTGATGGCGGTGGATGATGGTTTTTATTTCTATGATTTTGACAGTGAAAAACTTGACCTTATCCATAAAATTGAGGAGGACCAGCCGCGCACGCGCTTAAACGACGGCAAGGTCGACCGGCGAGGCCGCTTTGTTGCCGGCGGTATGGATGATCAGGAAGAGCTCGATATCTGTGGGCTATGGCGGCTTGATCCGGATTTATCAGTAACTCAGATCGGCGGCGGTATTATCTGCACCAACGGGCCAAGCTGGTCGCCGGATGATAAAACCTTTTATGTCACTTGCACCTTTCAGGACATTATGTGGGCCTATGATTACGATATCGAAACCGGTGCGCTCTCAAATCAGCGGGAATTCGTCTCGACCAAGGACATCCCCGGCGTCTGTGACGGCTCGACCGTTGATGCGGAAGGCTGCGTTTGGACGGCTGAGCTCCGCACCGGAGAAATAGTCCGCCGCTCAGCCGATGGTGAGGAAGAACGCCGCATCGGTATGCCAGTAAAAAATGTCACCTCGGTAATGTTTGGTGGCGATAATCTGGATGAAATCTATGTTACCTCGATGAACCGGATAGATCATCCGGGCGCTGAACATCACGATGCCTTTGAAGTTGAAACCAAACCGCAATTTGGCGCTGGCTCTTTATTTAAAGTGACGGGTCTCGGTATCCAAGGTGTGCCCGAGCCGAGGTTTGGCGGTTAACTCCGTTCGACAAAGTCGAAATAAAGTTCCCGGGCTTTGTGGAAAAGCGGTCCCGGCTGCAAATCACGGTCATCCAGCCCAATACAAGGTTGGAGCTTGGAATAATTGCCCGTTGCGAATAATTCATCCGCGTCACTAAGTTCCTGGTAAGAAATCGTGCGGTCCTGAACTTCAACTCCATTGTCCCGCAGCAATTGGATGACCCGCTGACGGGTAACGCCATTTAAGAAAGTGCCGTTGGTGACCGGCGTATGCACGACGCCGTCCTTGGCAAAAAACAGATTGGTGTAGGAAAACTCAGCAACATTGCCGTCCGGATCAAGCACAACACCGGTATCGAAACCTTTTCCCCTCGCTTCCGATACTCCTCGGGCGACATTCGGATAGAGGCAGGAGGCTTTGGCATTGGTTGGCGCCATGTCTGGCGATGGCCGCCGGAAAGAGATTTTGCAGGCCCGAAAACCGGCGGGTTCCGGCAAAGGTGCTTCATAAATCGAGAGCACGAATTTGGTGCTATCCGGGTCCGGCGTGATGAAACCGTCTTCAGCGTAATACATCGGGCAGATATAAAGCTCGGCATCCTCCGGGAACAGGGCGACACCTTCTTTTGATAACTCGATAATCTCTGCTGTGGTTTTAGTCGGGTTCATGCCGAGCTCAATGGCTGAATTATTGACCCGTTCTGAATGGAGATCGAGGTCAGGCAGATGACCACTCAATGCCCGGGCGCCATCAAAAACAATCGTTGAGAGCCACATAGCCTGGCTGTTAGGCGCCAGTACCGGCGGTGAGCCATCCTGCCATTCATCATCGACATAAGTTTTCGCTCGTCTTTGCTCGTCGGTGGTCGGGTTTTTCGGCGGTGTCTTAGTCATCTCAAAATCAATTTTCTGTTGCCTAATACTGGTACGGCGCTTCAACGCCGCTGACTAAAAAATTCCTTTAATAAATCGCTGCAACGGCTTTCTGCGATGCCACTATAAATTTCCGGCGCATGATGGCAAGTAGCTTGGCTATAAATCTTTGGGCCATGCTCGACCCCGCCGCCCTTCGGGTCAAATGCGCCGAAATAAAGCCGCCGCACCCGGGCAAAGGAGATCGCTGTGGCGCACATCGGACACGGCTCTAACGTAACGTAAAGATCGCAGTTTTCGAGACGCGGCGAGCCACCAGCCGTTGCCGCCTCCCGGATCACCAGCATTTCCGCATGAGCCGTCGGGTCAGCCAGTTCTTCGGTCCGGTTGCCGGCTTTAGCCACCACCTCGCCGCTTGCACCCACCAGTACCGCTCCGACCGGAACTTCACCGCGCGCCGCTGCCTGCTCAGCTTCGCTGAGGGCCAATTCCATAAATGTTTGGGCGTCATCTGCCATGGCGGCAGGGTGGCGAAGCGGACCCATAAAATCAAGTGGCTTATCAGGAATGATTGCGCCGGAGTCCCCAGCAACCTAAAATACCGCTATGAACATCGACACGCAAAAATCTAACGGACCTCTGATCGGCATCACACTCGATTCCGAAGAAGCCTCTGAAACCGGTTATTCCAAATTCCCCTATTATGCGCTTCGGGAAAATTACGCCAGCGTGGTTGTTAAGGCTGGTGGTGTGCCGGTCATATTGCCTCATGAGCCGAGCCTGATCGGCAGCTATCTTGAGGTTATGGATGGGCTGATCATCACCGGCGGAAATTTCGATGTTGATCCGGCGATTTACGGTGCGCAAACGACCCATGACACGGTAACCCTTAAGACCGAACGTACCCAGTTTGAGACCGATATTACCCGCGGAGCCTTGGAACTCGACATGCCGATCTTGGGAATTTGCGGGGGTCAGCAGCTCCTGAACGTTGTCTTGGGGGGTACATTGATCCAGCATATTCCGGATGAAATCGCCGAACCCTTGGCCCACGAGCAGCCCAACCCGCGCGATGAGCCAGGCCATGTGGTCACGATCTCTCGCGATACATTACTTTTTGATATCGTCGGTACGGAAGAAATGAACGTAAATTCCGCTCATCATCAGGCGGTTAAAGCCGTGTCGGGTTCGGCAATTGTGAATGCGCAGACATCGGACGGCGTAATCGAAGGCATCGAAGCGCCGCGCCAGAAGTTTTGCCTTGGAGTGCAGTGGCATCCGGAATTTGAAATTGACCCCGGCGACAGCCGGATATTCGCGGCCTTTATCGATGCCGCGCGCTAAAGCAAAACCCGAAGCACTTGATAAGCCTGAGCGCATTGCCAAGGTGATGGCGCGGGCAGGACTTTGTTCTAGACGCGAAGCCGAACGCTGGATTGAAGCCGGTCGTGTAAAGCTCGATGGTAAAGTGCTGGAAAGCCCGGCTGTCACGGTGACGGCAGCCAGTAAAATTATTGTCGACGGAAAGCCGTTACCACTTAAAGAGGAGCAAAAAGTCTGGCGCTACCACAAGCCCGCTGGGTTGCTCACCACCCATAATGACCCAGAAGGGCGGCCCAATTTATTCGATAGCCTGCCGGAAGAGATGCCCCGGGTGATCTCGGTGGGCCGTTTGGATTTGAGTTCCGAAGGCTTGCTGTTGCTGACCAATGACGGCGAGTTGGCGCGCCAATTGGAGCTACCGGCCAGCGGCTGGCTTAGGCGCTACCGGGTGCGGGTGCATGGCCGGGTCGATGAGAAAGTATTAGACGATCTGATCAATGGCGTGACGGTAGATGGTGTGCGCTATAAATCCATTCAAGCCACGCTGGATCGCCAGCAAGGGGCCAATGCCTGGCTGACGGTTTCGCTGATCGAAGGCAAGAACCGGGAAATCCGCCGGGTGATGGAGCATCTCGGCTGGACAGTCAGCCGCTTAATACGCACCGCCTATGGTCCCTTCCAGCTTGGCAATTTGGCTAAGGGCGAAGTTGAAGAAGTGCGCGGCAAGGTTCTTAAAGATCAACTCAGCGGGCGGGACCGCTCGGGCTTTGCCGAAAAGTCTAAAAAATCCACCCGCCGGCCAGCCGATAAACGCACCAAGCGGTCGCAAGCGGGACGGCCCAAAAAGAACTCCAGAAAGAGCACTAAAGTTGAGCCGATCAATCAGCCAAAAAAAGACCATGCGCATCGTCGGCGGCAGAAATAGAGGCCGTGCGCTGAAAGCGCCGGATGGGCAGGCAACGCGGCCAACCTCGGACCGTACCCGGGAATCTGTTTTCAATATACTCAATTCCCGTCTGGCCAATGGCTTTCAAGGAATAACCGTCGTCGATTTATTCGCCGGCACCGGAGCACTTGGTTTGGAAGCCTTGTCACGCGGAGCCCAGCAAGCCGTGCTGGTCGACAATGATCGAGCGGCGATAAAAATTATCGAAGAAAATGTGCGGGGGCTCGATGAAGCTGATAACGTTAAACTGATAAAGCGGGATGCGACAAATTTGGGACCACTGCCATCGCCGATTTCCCGGGCTGGTCTGGTTTTTCTTGATCCGCCTTACAGCCAAGGTTTGGTAGAATCAGCTTTAATATCGCTCCGCGACAACAACTGGCTTGCTGGTGAAACTCTTTGCGTCGTTGAGATGGATGTTAAAGAAAGTTTTGAGCCACCGGAAAGCTTCACCGCAATTGATCAACGCAAATACGGCAAAGCCGCCGTTCATATACTAGAATTCACCAGTTAGTTTCCTTCACGCTTAAGTTACCAAATTTTAATGAAAATATCCGCTCAACCCCCTGGCGACGGAATCCCTGCCTGCCTACGTTAGCTCCATATAGACGGACTTCTTAGGACAGATAAAATGAACATTAAGAATGTAATCGCTGGTTTGGCGCTTGGTGTTGGTCTCATTGGATTTGGCCCAACTATTGCTACGGCAGAAGGGCCAACACCTTTACGCGAGTCTCAAAGCTGCAATTCGCAAATCGAGTTGCCGCAGAATAAAGAAGAATTGACCTTGAACGACGTCAAACGCGCGGTAGAAATTCAGCTGCTCCGAATTGGCGCTAATGAACGCGATGTGCAGGTCGAGCGGACCGGTGAAGATTTCATTACGGCTAAAATAACTCATCGTGGACGGATTTTGCGCCAGCTTAAAGTTGATGCCGCCAACGCAGCTATTATCGAGCGCCGGAATTATGGCCGGGCAGTCGGTTTTGATGCGCCGATCATGCGAGTGCCTGCCGGTGAAGCGGATGAGTTTATGCAGCGGGTGCGCTTTAGCCGCCAGTTACGCCGCCATATGCTGGGTGACGGTAAAGCCTGGGCAACTTGGCTTGGTAATGAGGTTCGAGGATTCTCATGCCGGGATGACTACCGGTTTGGCGGACCTGAGATGAAAGAACCCGGAACTTAATTGATAAGAATTACCGGCGGCCAAACAGTTTTTCGATATCGGCGAGCTTGAGCTCGACATAAGTCGGGCGGCCATGATTGCATTGCCCCGAATGGGGTGTCACTTCCATTTGCCGCAACAGCGCATTCATCTCATCGCCGTTGAGATGGCGGCCCGCCCTCACAGAACCATGACACGCCATGGTCGCTGAGACATCAGCCAGTCGCTCTTTGAGGCTCAAGGCCTCGTCATTTTCTGACAGATCATCGGCAAGATCGTTAATCAGACCGTGTATGTTGATCTCGCCCAGCATCGCCGGTGTTTCTCTTACGACAATGGCACCGGGGCCAAAGGCTTCGACAACCAGCCCAAGCTCGGCAAGTTCATTTGCCCGGGCGGCAATCCGGTCAGCCGCCCCTTCATCCATTTCGATGACTTCCGGGATCAGCAGGCCCTGGCGCTTGATGCCATCCTCGGCGAGGGCTTTTTTCATGTCCTCATAGACCAGCCGCTCATGGGCGGCGTGCTGATCGACGATGACAATACCGTTGTCGGTTTGGGCAACAATATAGGTTTCATGTAATTGAGCTCGGGCAACACCGAGGGGCCAGTTATCTGAAATTTCTTCAATCTGTTCAGCAGCCACTTCCTTAACCGACAAGCCGCCATCGAGATTGTTCAGCGGGGTTTGAAACTCGCGACCCGTTTCCTGAAGTCCCACAGATGGTGCATAGGGTCTGTTCTGGTTGGCGCTGTAATTGCCTTGGTAACTTTGCGGGCTTGCCGTTTCCGGCCGCAGCGCACCCAAGGCCTGATTGCTGACACTGGTGGAAGCACGGTGACCGGCTTCGGCGAGAGCATGACGCAGCGCTGAGACAATTAGACCGCGCACCAGTCCGGCGTCCCGGAAACGCACCTCGGTTTTGGCCGGATGCACATTGACGTCGAGGCTTTCGCTTGGGATGTCCAGAAACAATGCCAGCAAAGGATGGCGGTCATGAGAGATAAAATCGCGATAGGCTCCTCTGACCGCGCCAAATAATAATTTGTCTTTTACCGGGCGGCCATTGACGAACAAAAACTGCAAGGCAGCGTTGCCCCGGTTGAGGGTCGGCAGGCCAATATGACCACTGAGGTGCAGTCCTTCCCGTTCGGCATCGATGGCCAGCGCATTGGCGGCGAACTCATTGCCCATTATGGCATCGAGCCGGTCGAGCCGGGCGCTCAGCATGTCGCCCTGAGCCTGCGGCAGTTTGAGCATGGTGCGGGAGTCATCGCCGACGGTAAAAGCAATCGCCGGGTGGGCCATAGCAAGCCGCTTTATCGCATCTAAGGCGTGGGAATTTTCTGTTTTGGGTGTTTTAAGGAATTTCAACCGGGCGGGGGTGGCGTAAAACAGATCCCTCACTTCTATGGTCGTGCCTTGGCTGAGCGCCGCTGGGGCGGGCTCAGATTTATCGCCGCCTTCAATCGTGACCATCCAAGCGCTATCGGCGTTGGGCACCCGGCTGGTAATGTTCATCCGGCTAACCGAGCCGATAGAGGGCAGTGCTTCGCCTCTAAACCCGAGCGTATGGATGTGCTCGAGATCATCATCGGGCAGTTTCGAAGTGGCATGACGCTCAACCGCCAAGGTCAATTCTTCCGGGCTCATACCGCAGCCATCGTCACTGACAGAAAGAAATGTCCGCCCGCCATCCCGGATGATGACATCAATGCGTTTGGCGCCGGCATCAATGCTGTTTTCAACGAGTTCTTTGATGGCCGAGGCGGGCCGCTCTACAACTTCACCGGCGGCGATGCGGTTGACGGTGGTCGAGGGCAGCAAACGGATCGTCATCAGCCAGGCTCACCACTTATAAAACTCTTAGCCAGGATTTTACCTTCCTCGACGGCTGGCTGATCGAAGGCATTCACTCCTAGCAAATCAGCCGCAATTATGGTTTCCAGCATGAAATGCATCAGCAAAGCGCCGAGGCTCTGCTCATCCAGGGTCTCGATGGTCATGATGCGAGTTGGGCAATTGTGGTTAATGAGAGTTGCCGCCGTCGCTTGCTGTTCTGCAGCCATCAAATCACCCATGCGTTTGCCGGCAATAAAAACCAAGTCCGGATCATCAGCGAGATCAGCCGGCACCGAGCCACCGCTATTTGCCTGTTCCGCAAACAACAGGGTAAAAAATTTATCCCGAGGGCCATCAAGATAAAGCTGCAGCTGGCTATGCTGATCGACCGTGCCCAGGGCGCGCACAGGCGTGGTGCCGTGGCCGTCTTTACCGAGGCTCTCAGCCCAGAGCTGGCGATACCAAAAGCCAAAACTGGAGAGCCGGTCGAGATAGGGCATCAATACCGTGGTGTTTATAGCGTTTTCCTGAGCAAGGGCGACATTCAGGGCCGCTCCTTGAGCCGGGGCGCAATCTGCCGCCGCGCTCCCCTCCAAAATAGGCTGCAAAACACTTAAGGCACCGTCTCGAATTTGGTAGGCGTCGATACCGGCAATTAAGGCCGGTAAAAGCCCGACCACGGAAAGCGCCGAATATCGCCCGCCAATGCCCGGATCATGATCGATGATATCCAGCTGCCACCTTTCAGCGAGGCGGCGGAGCGCCCGATCTCCGGGCTCGGTGATGGCCGTAAAATGATCTTTGATTTTGTCTTCGCCCAGCTGGCTGCGGAAAATATCCAGACAATAAAGAAATTGGGTTAAAGTTTCTGCCGTGCCGCCGGATTTTGAAATGACGATAAAACCGGTGCGTTCAGGCGTGACGTTGTGGAACAACCGGTCGAAACTGTCCGAATCAATATTATCCATAAAATGCAGTTGTGGCCGGCTGTCACCGGCGGGGGGCGCCAGTTCGCAAATTGTTTGGCCGCCGAGACTGGAGCCACCGGTGCCCAAAACAACGACATCATCGAAGGCTTCACAATATCGCTCAGCAATATCCTCAATATTCTCGAGGTCAGCGGTTTTCGCCGGCAAGTCTAACAGCGGCAATCCGCCGGTTTTATGCTGTTCGCGGATCACCGCGAGAGCCTCAACGGCTGGTTTCAAAAACCCCTGATAGGTTTCATCTGCTAGAGCGTTAGAGCCCGCAAAGCAGGCGCTGATATCGTGGGTGTAGTAACTTCCAGACAATATTTGTAATCCCCAAAGGAACGTATAAGCACGTACCGCTTAGGTGCGTAGAATAGCAAAGTTACTATAATTCAGAAACACCCAAAGAAAATTATTGCGGTGTCGAGGTGACGCCTTTGGGCTGGCCGACGATCACCATTGTGATTTTAGCCGGATCAAGCAATTTGGCGGCGACCCGGTTGACGTCGTCGAGGGTTACGGCCTCAATATAGCTGTTGCGCTTTTCGATATAGCCGAGACCTAATTCTTCCAATTGAATGGCTGTCATCATACCAGCAATCCGCCTGCTTGATGAGAATCTGAGCGGATAGGAGCCGGTAAGGTAAGTCTTGGCATCCTTCAATTCGGTTGGGGTCAGCCCGCTTTTATTCATTTTGGCCCATTCATCGCTGAGAACTTTTACCGTTTCTCCCGTTCGGGCATTGGCTGTACCGGCGCCGCCAATAATAATCCCGGCATGATCCAGCGGCGCAAGATAACTATAGGCTGAATAGGCAAGGCCACGTTTTTCCCGCACTTCTTCATAAAGCCGGGATTCAAAGCCGCCGCCGCCCAAAACATAATTCATTACATAAGCCGGAAAGAAATCCGGATGATCGCGCTTAATACCGGGCTGAGCAAAGGTGATGATGCTCTGTGGGATGGCTTTGTCGACAACGATAGTTTGTTTTTTGCTGTCGGGCGAAATTTCCGGGACTTCCCAGGGGCTGGCTTTTTCCGGCAGTTCGCCAAAGGTCTGGTCGAGTTGCTGCTTTAAGCCCGCCTCGGTGATATCACCGACCACACTGACGACAAGATTATTGCGGGCGAAACGCTGCTCAACAAAATATCTGAGATCGGCGAGCTTGATGATTTTCACACTTTCCTCGGTGCCGTTGCTGGGCCGTCCATAGGGGTGGTCTGGAAACAACTTACTAAAGAGAGTTCGCCGGGCAATACGCCGGGGGTTCTCTGATTGGCGGTGAATATTAGCGATGATTTGGTTGCGGATACGCTCAACCGGTTCAGAATCAAAACGGGGCTTGGTGAGGGCTAGCCGCAGCAAATCAAAAGCAATCGTCTGGTTTTTTTTCAACGTCCTCAATGAGCCTGAAAAACTATCAAGCCGAGAATCAAAGCTCAGAGAAATTGCTAAATCTTCCAGTTTTTGCTGAAAGGCCTGGCTTTTTATATCGCCGGCTCCTTCGTCCAAAGTGGCTGAAATTAAATTCGCCAGTCCTTCTTTGCCGACTGGATCAAGTGCCGAGCCACCCCGAAAGGAAATATTGACGGTGATAATTGGATTGGTGTGATCTTCGACCAGCCAAGCTTTGATGCCTTTGCTCGAGACTACCTCTTTGATCTCAATAGCCGAGGCCATGTGAGCGGTAAAAAGAAAGAGTGCTGCCGAAGCTAAGGAAATAAATATTTTTCTCATCCGCTTAGCTCCCTTTTCTTTTTTTCGGTAGCAGCAAGCCGGTAATACTATTTTTTTCAACCAATACAGCTTTGGCGGCTTGATTAATTTGCTCAGGCGTTACTTTGCCGATGCGTTCCGGCCATTCCTCGACATCAGCGATGGTTTGACCGCTAGCAAGGGCTGAGCCGATTATCCGCGCCCCGCCACCGACAGAATCCCTGGCGTAGATTGCTTCCGCCAGCATGCTGTTTATGGCCCGGGTAACATTTGCCTCTTTGACGCCCCCTTCCAGCAGTTGCTCGATCTCTTTATCCAGTGCCGCTTCCAAATCCTCGATGGAGACGCCGGGCCGGGGGCTGGCATACAGGCCAAAGCTCGAAGGCCCCATATTATCACCATCATAATAAGCCCCGGCAGAGACGGCGAGTTTCTGCTTCACCACCAATGACCGGTACAGCGTGCTGGTTGAGCCGCCGCCGAAAACTTGCGCTAATAATTCTAAAGGATAGACATGTTTGCGTTCGCCAAATTGCAAACTCGGCGCCAGGTAGCGACGTCTGATGCTGGGTTGGCGCACCCGGCGGTCTCTTAAAGTTACCCGGATGGCGGCGTTATGAGGCGGTTCTTTTGTACGTATCCGCTTGGTTGGCTCTCCGGCTGGAATGACGCCATAAATTTTCTCCGCCAGAGGCCTGAGTTGCTTGGCTGTAATGTCACCAGCGACCACGAGTATGGCATTATTGGGGCGGTACCACTTGTCATAGAATTTTTTCAGATCAGCTTTGGTCAGGCCGCGAATTTCATGTTCCCAGCCAATGACCGGATCGTGGTAGGGGTAGTTCATATACATCGCGGCGTTCATTTGCTCACCGAGCTTGGCGCCGGGGGAATTGTCCGTGCGGGAGCGCCTTTCTTCTAGCACAACTTGGCGTTCAGGCTCGATTTGATCGTTTTCCAGAATGAGGCCGCGCATCCGGTCTGCTTCCAGTATCATCACAGTTTCCAGCCGGTCTACCGAAATGCTCTGGTGATAGCCGGTATAGTCATGCGAGGTGAAGGCATTATCGCGGCCGCCATTGCGGGCGACGATTTTAGAAAACTCGCCCGATTTCAAGGTTTTTGTTTTCTTGAACATGAGGTGTTCGAAAAAATGGGCGATGCCAGATTTACCGCGCGGCTCATCGGCGGCGCCGACTTTATACCACACCATATGGCGCACAATCGGCGCCCGGTGATTTGAGATAACCACAACCTGCATACCGTTTTTTAAAGTGAAAGTTTCGGGGTTAAAAACCCCCGCCGCAGCTGGTTGAGGGGCAGCAATAAATACTGCAGCCGATAAAGTTATGAAGCTAATAAAAACTGTTCTGATTAAGATCATAGAAACCGCCACTTTCCGTTCGCAATATCATATTTATGAACGTTAATAGAGCACCATTCCGGCGCAGATATAAAATTTAAGTTAAATATAGACCAGCGGACAGTTTATTAAAGCCGCCTCACCCAAAAATTCGCGTGAGATCGCATGAAAGTGAAGGTCTATTTAAAGACGTCTTCGAGAAGGGCTTTGCTTTTACGCTTGATAGTCGGGACTTCACCCTGATTGAGCGGCTTGCCGAGGGCCTGGTTTTCACGGATACGTTTGGCTTCTTTGGTCGCATCAACTGTCGTGCCGAATTGGCTAGGGTCTTGCCAGAAGGCGATTTTATCAGTGACGGTGATGCTTTCCTGCGCCATGACAGCGGTCTCTTTGGTGACCTGTAAGCGGATAGATGGATCAGCATTGGTAGCGCCGGTTAATTGCAGAACAGATCTTTCACCCGGGCTCAGACGGGAGGAGCTATCAGTACTACCGACTTGGCGGGGTTGGGCGCGTTGCTGTCCGGTGCCAAGCGCCTGAACTGCACGATCACGTGGATTAACGGCCTGGGGACGCTCTGCGCCTGGGGTTGGGGGTTTTAAGCCATATCCCGGCGGCAGGCTCAATGGCGCGCGCTGATAGACGGCAAATTCATCCGGTGCGTCCTTGGATTGCCCCAGGGCCCGCTTAGCGCCTTCACAACCGCTCAACAATAGGGCGGCGGCGAGAATAGCGAATAGTGGATAAATGTTATTGTTCATAATATTCACTGTCTTTCTATTTATCTTCTATTTTAGCCTGTTCCGGCTTGGGAGAAAATAGCGAATCGAAAATTAATAGTATGGCACCAACGGTAATGCAGCTATCGGCAATGTTAAAAGCCGGCCAATGCAGCGTATCTATGTAGAAATCAAGAAAATCGACCACCGCGCCGTGGAGGCCGCGATCAATTACATTGCCCAAGGCGCCGCCGATGATAAGTCCAAGTCCGACTGCCATACGTTTGTTATCCGCCTTGCGCAGCCAAAAAAACAAGAATATGACAATAGCGAGCGCCAATAATGAAAGAACCAGTGCATTTAAACTATTGGAATTGTTAAATAATCCAAAGCTGACCCCGTTGTTCCACGTCAGTAATAAATTAAAAAAAGGAGTCACCGGAATAACCCGGGGGGGCTGCATAACACCCTCAAGAATCCACCATTTCGTTGCTTGATCCAGCGCGACGGCAAGAGCGGCGATAAGACATCCAAAGCGGGCTAGTGGCGACAAACTAAGCGCTCCTAAAAAAAATTTATTATAAGCCGCTATTCTGCTGCGACCGGGAAATTATCAGCCGCTTCGGCACAGCGTCCACAGACCTCTTCATGGCCGGAAATTGTGCCGACTTCGGGCAATACTTTGTAACAGCGCACACATTTCTCACCTTCGGCCAAATTGGGCTGGACGCCGACACCGGGAACGTCCTCAACTGTGAAAGCACCTTCCGGTACGTCACCTTCGCTGAGCTGGGCATTTGAGGTAATGGCAATTTCAGCTAAATCCAAACCGTCCAGCGCGCTAATAAAGTCAGCGGTGGCAAAAATAACTGGATTTGCCTGCAGCGAAGAGCCGATGCGTTTTTCAGCGCGCTCAATTTCCAAGGCACCTGTGACGACACGGCGGAGATCGCGGATTTTCTCCCATTTCGCAGCGAGTTCGTTATTCTTCCAGGTTTTCGGAATATCCGGGAAGAGACGCAAATGCACACTGTCATTGTCGTCCGGGAATCGCGCCAGCCAGGCCTCTTCCGCGGTAAAGCAGATAAAAGGCGCAAACCAGGCGGTCAGGCAATTGAACAACTGATCCAATACTGTTCGAGCCGCCCGGCGGGCGATTGCATCGGCGCTGTCGCAATAAAGTGCGTCTTTGCGGATATCGAGATAAAAGGCGGACAAATCGACCGCACAAAAATTATGCAGCTCGGTAAATAGTGAATGAAACTCGAACTTGTCACAGGCTTTTCTGATCATCGCATCCAATTCGTAAATGCGGTGCAGCACCCAGCGGTCGAGCTCCGGCATTTCGTTCACCGGCAGTTTTTCGGCTTCGTCAAAGCCGTTCAGATTGCCCAATAAAAAGCGCAACGTATTGCGCAAGCGGCGGTAAATATCCGAGTGATGTTTGACGATCTCCTTGCCAATCCGAAGATCATCCGAGTAATCGGAGCCAACCACCCAGAGGCGGAGAATATCAGCGCCGTGCTGTTCGACAACTTCCTGAGGGGCGGTGATATTACCAAGCGATTTCGACATTTTCTGGCCATCTTCAGCCATCACAAAGCCATGGGTCAGCACCGCATCATAGGGTGCCCGGCCACGCGTGCCACAGCTTTCGAGCAGTGAGGAATGGAACCAGCCACGATGCTGGTCGGTGCCTTCGAGATAAAGCGAGGCCGGCCATTGCAGATCATCACGTTGTTCCAGCACAAAGGAATGGGTTGAGCCCGAATCAAACCAGACATCCAAAATGTCATCGATTTTTTCGTAATCTTCGGCCTCATAGCCATCGCCTAAGAATCGCGTTGGATCAGCAGAAAACCAAGCATCTGCGCCTTCGGCCTCGACAGCTTCAATGATACGATCCAGCACTGCCTGATCGCGCAACACTTCGCCGCTTTCTTTGTGAACAAAAACGGTGATCGGCACGCCCCAGGCGCGTTGACGGGAAACACACCAATCAGGCCGCTCGGCGATCATGCCATGCAGCCGGTTACGGCCCGAAGCTGGATAGAATTCCGTATCTTTAATGGCGCGCAGTGCTTTATCCCGCAGATTATCGCTTTCCATACTGATGAACCATTGCGGCGTATTACGGAAAATCAGCGGCGCTTTGGAGCGCCAAGAATGCGGATAAGAGTGATTAATCTTACCATTAGCCAACAATGCCTTGGCTTCCTTCATCGCCTCAATCACGACATCATCGGCTTTAAAGACATGAACGCCGGCAAAGAGCGGCACATGGTCGAAATAAAGTCCGTCACCGCCGACGGTGTCGGGCACGGCAATGCCATTGGCGATGCCCAATTCCCAGTCATCGGCGCCATGACCGGGGGCGATATGAACAAAGCCGGAACCGGTATCCATCTCGACAAAATTAGCTGCTAGTAACGGCACTTCGAAATCATATCCCTGGCCGTTGAACGGATGCTGGCAAATTGTGCCGGCGAGGTCGCTGCCTTTGAAAGTCGCGGTGATTTCGTGGGCTTCAATGCCAGTTGTTTCAACCACTTGGCCGATCAGCGCTTCCGCAACAATAATTTCATCACCCGCTTGGGTCTGCCAGTTTTCCTGGGCTTCGTCGCTGACGCCGGTGATTTTTAAACGGACATAGCTGTCCTTAGCGCTGAAAGCGATGGCCCGGTTGCCGGGAATGGTCCAGGGAGTTGTCGTCCAGATTACTACATCCGCACCTTTGGCAATGTCGGATTTAGAGGCATCGGTAACTGGAAAGCGGACGAAAATCGTGTTGGAGGTGTGGTCGTGATATTCGATTTCTGCTTCAGCAAGAGCGGTTTTTTCAACTACCGACCACATCACCGGCTTGGCCCCCCGGTAGAGGCTGCCGTTCATCAAAAACTTACCCAGCTCGCGCACGATCTGTGCCTCGGCGGGGTAGGTCATAGTGGTGTAGGGGTTGTCCCAATCGCCTTCGATGCCGAGGCGTTTAAATTCAACCCGTTGAATGTCTATCCAGTGCTCGGCGAAATCACGGCATTCCTGGCGAAATTCTGCAATCGGCACATCGTCTTTGTTGGCGCCTTTTTTACGGTACTTTTCCTCGATTTTCCATTCAATCGGTAAGCCGTGGCAATCCCAGCCCGGCACGTAATTGGAATCCTTGCCGAGCATCTGTTGCGAGCGCACGATGACGTCTTTGAGAATCTTATTGAGCGCGTGGCCGATATGGAGATTGCCGTTGGCATAAGGCGGCCCATCATGAAGGATAAATTTTTCGCGCCCTTTAGCGTCTTCCCGCAGCCGCTTATAAAGATCAAGGCGGTCCCAGCGTTCCAGCAATTCGGGCTCACGTTTGCTTAAGCCAGCCTTCATCGGAAAGTCGGTTTTGGGTAAATATACGGTGTTTTTATAATCAACACTCATTTCAATTCTCTCTACTTTTTTTCTTCAGCTAAAATTTTTTCAGCTTCAGAGCTATCTGTCTTAATTTGCGTTGTTAATTCTTCAACGCCGTCAAATTTTTGTTCCGGCCTGATAAATTCGACCAAAGCGACCCGTAAATGAGCACCGTAAATATCTTCATCGAAGTCAAATAAATGAGCTTCCAGCTGACATTTTTCACCATCAAAGGTGGGTCTATAGCCCAAATTTGCGACGCCGTCATGCCAAACCGTATCCGGGCCGCGATCTATTCCCGCGCGGATGGCGTAAACGCCAATGGCGGGCCGGGTATTGGTTTCTAATTCAATGTTGGCGGTCGGAAAGCCAATGGTCCGGCCGCGTTGATCACCTTTGCTGACCCGGCCTTCAATTTCGAACCGGCGGCCCAATAAATCTGCAGCTTTTCGGGGTTTGGCATCGGCCAAATATTGACGAATCCGGGTCGAAGAAATGATCTCACCCGTATCATCTATCACTTCATCAATGCCGTTCGTCGCGAAGCCGAGTGTTGTTCCCATCTGACTTAACAAATTCGTATCTCCAGCGCCTTTATAACCAAACTTGAAATTGAAGCCGGAAACGACGTAGGAAGCATCAAAGCCACCAACCAGCACCTCTTTAACAAAATCCTCTGCTGTGATCTTTGCTAACTGGTTATCAAAGTGAAGCACAACCAGAAATTCGACTCCCATTTCTTCAATATGGCGGGCTTTAATATGAAATGGGGTGAGCCTAAACGGTGGCTCATCCGGTTTAAAAACCATGCGCGGATGAGGCTCAAAGGTCAAAACGCCCCACGGCACGCCCTGTTCATGGGAATATATACCCGCTTGGTTGATCACTTTACGGTGACCCCGGTGGACGCCGTCAAAGTTGCCGATGGCTATGGCGCCACGGCGGTGATCTTCCGGCAGGTCATTATAATGTCGGTAAATGCGCATGCGGCGTGGAAATTGTCAGCGCAACCCTTATGGGTCAAGTACAAATTGGCGATATCGAGTGGAATATCTTAGTGTAAGAATTATTAGGCTGTAGCTTGAATATTTTCAAATAGGCCTAGCGCCGTTAACCTGTTTATAATATTGAATATTTAACATACCTAACGCGATCATCTGCGCATGGTTAATTAATCTGACATTCTGGCAAAACGAATTTTGATCGATGAATTTAAGCAGTAAAATTTTTGGTGTCATTCTCGCTCTTCTCATCTTTGCTTTAGCGGCATTTTCGGGCCGGGTTTATCTCGACCAGCAGGAAGCTAAGAAAGATTTTGCCGAATTGGAAAAACGTCTTGCCGAGGTCAGCGCTAACGAAAAAGAAACCGCCAAAGAAGTGGCTCGTATGCTGGGTGAATTTGAGGCCTTAAATAAAAAGCAGGCGATTGAAGCTGCGCTCCGGTCGGGGGCGCCACCAAAGTTCCAATTACCGCTGGGCTGCACTCCAGGTGTTGATTGCTGGATATTTAATTATGTTGATGCCGATGGCGTCGAAGGCAGTCACAAGGATTACACTTGCGGCAATCTTACTTACGACAAGCATAAAGGCGTTGATTTTGCGATTCGTGATTTAGCTGTGATGAAGACCGGCGTGCCGGTTTTTGTTGCTGCTCCCGGACAAATCGTTGGCGTCCGGGATGGTATGCCGGATGTCAATTTCAGAAAGGTTGCGCCTGAGATATTTAAGCGCCGCGAATGCGGTAATGGCGTGCGGATTTCACATGGTGGCAATTGGTTCACGCAGTACTGCCATATGAAAAAGAACAGCATTATTGTCAAAAAAGGTGAGCGCGTTGAAGCGGGTAAGGCAATTGGCTTTGTTGGCCTGTCCGGGAAAACCGAGTTTCCGCATTTGCATTTTCAAGTCAGCAAGGGCAAGCAAATTGTAGATCCCTTTATCGGCATCAAACGCAGTGAAAAATGCCGGGCGGGTGACGAGCCACTGTGGGATGAGACCACGAAGGCCATGTTGTCTTATCAAAATTCAGTAATTTATAGCGGTGGTTTTAATGATCAACGGCCTCTTGCTGACGGTATTCATCGCGGCCTTTATAAAAAAAGCACCTTATTTAAAACGTCACTGAAGTTGTTTCTGTGGTTTGTCATCCGCAATACCAAGAAAGACGATGAGATTGTCCTACGCTTGCTGGGACCGGATGGTAAAGAAGTCGGAGCGGCTAAAAATATCATCGAAAAAGCCCAAGCCAGAGGTATCCAGATTTTAGATGTGACCAGCCAAGGCGCCTGGCCGGTGGGCAATTACCGGGGTGAGATTACGCTCACGCGAAAACGCATTATTGGCGACCAAACCTTCCGGGCGCGGCGGCGCATTACGATCAAATAGTCCCAGAAGATATCAAGATGACTTCAGATAGTGCATCACCCGGACCAACAATTGAACAAGCTGTTGAGGCTCATTCGTCGGGCGATCTGAACGATGCGGCGGAGAAATGCCGGGCGATCCTTAAAAGCCAGCCGGAAAATTTAGCCGCTTTACATTTATTGGCGGTGGTGCTGAGCGATGCCGGGCTTTATGGACAAGCGATTGGTTTTTTCGAGCGTTCGCTGGCGCTTGGGGGACCTGATAGCGCCATTTTGTATAATTACGGTCATGCCTTGCAATCGCTTGGCCATTTGGATCAAGCCGCCCGCGCCTATCGTCACTCAGTCGAGGCAGCACCCTTGCGAACCGATTGTTGGTATAATTTGGGTGAAACTGAATTGCTGCGGGAGAATCCGAAGGGCGCAATTCGAGCTTTTGAAAAAGTCCTAGAACTAGACCCGGAAAGTACTGAGGTGCGTATTAATTTAGGCATTGCATTGAGAAAAGATGGACGCTCACAAGATGCACTGGAACTGCTTCAAAAGATCGTCACAGCCGACCCAAAAAATGCCGCGGCCCAGAATAATCTTGGCATTGTTTTGACCGAACTCGACCAAGGTGAAGGGGCCAAGCGAGCTTTTCAAACTACCTTGGCTGTAGCTCCAGATTATGCCGATGCCCATTACAATTTAGGCAACGTCTTTTTAGCTGAACCTGATTATGAGGCGGCGGCGGAATGCTATATCAAGGCCCGCGAGCTGGCTCCTGACAATAGCTCGGTCGTCTATCATTTGGCGATTTGCCGGCAAAAACAAAAAAACTTTGAAGCAGCGCTGGAGCTGCTTGATCAATTGGTTGAGGCTGGGGACATCTTGCCGCGTGCACTTGGTGGGCGAGCCAATGTGCGCCGCGATATGGGCCAGTTTGACGAAGCGCTAGCTGATATTGAAGCAGCTCTAGAGCTGTCGCCCAATGACAAAGCTTTGCTCGGTAATAAAGCGCTAACACTACAGCACGCTGGTCAAATTGAGGCCGCCATTTCGACTTATCGAGAGGCTCTGAAAATCGACCCTTCGAGTGAACAATTGCATTCTAATCTGGCCCAAGCATTGCTGCTGGCTGAGCAATTCGATGAAGGCTGGCGGGAGTTTGAACATCGGCTGCAAACGCCAAGCCTTTTGGCAATAAGAAATTCCTTGCCGGGTGCTGAATGGCGGGGGGAAGCACTTGGCGGCAAACACCTATTGTTGTGGTGTGAGCAGGGGCTCGGCGATACCATTCAATTCATTCGCTATGTAAACTTAGTGGTCGAGCAAGCGGAACAGGTGACTTTGGCCTGTCCGAATTCGATGATACATCTGCTCCAATCTTATGCTTCCGATTGTGTGATTGTAAGTGATGATCAGCTTCCAGAGGAGGCAGATTTCAACGCACCGCTGATGAGTCTGCCGCATTTGTTGCGCCTTAATGCGATACCCTCGGGTAAAGCTTATCTTTCGGCGGAAGCAGATTTAGTTGCGCAGTGGGAGGCTCAACTCGCTAAAGTGAAAAAGCCGCGTATCGGTATCGCCTGGCAGGGAAATCCGAACTACGAAGCCGATCATCAACGCTCAATTCCTTTTGCCAATCTTAGCCCATTACTGGCATTGACTGAATATCAATTTGTCAGTCTGCAAAAAGGCTTTGGCCGGGAGCAGCTGGCCGGTGCCGGCGATACTGTGATGGACTTGGGCGATGATCTTGATCGTGAGGCTGCCTTTATCGATACGGCGGCGATCATGGCCGGTCTTGATCTTGTGATTACCAGCGATACCGCCATTCCGCATTTAGCAGGCGCCCTTGGAGTACCGGTCTGGATTATGCTGCCGGCAACACCGGATTGGCGCTGGTTGCTCAATCGTACCGATAGCCCGTGGTATCCAAATATGCAGATTTTTCGTCAAGCATCGGCCAATGATTGGTCTGGTGTTATTGATCAGGTGATGGATGCCTTAGTTCAAGAGGATCCGTTCTGATGCCCCTTAACGACCATTAGAATTCCTATGCAAATAGCGGCGGCGCCGAGGACCTGATAGAGGCGCAAGGTTTCGTCTAGAAAGATGATTGCCAAGCCGGCGCCGAATACCGGGATCAAATTTACAAAAATCGCCGAGCGATTAACGCCAACTACGGAAATGGCGGCGTTCCACAAATAAACCGGGATCAGAGAGGTCACAACTGCCAATACAACAACCCAGAAAACT
Organism: uncultured Rhodospirillaceae bacterium; assembly: GCA_964566055.1. Classification (GTDB taxonomy): domain Bacteria; phylum Pseudomonadota; class Alphaproteobacteria; order Rhodospirillales; family UBA2165; genus TMED23. Next base: position 104,526 of record CAZMHI010000001.1, on the reverse strand, counting down.
GTCAGCAGATCAAATGGCATTGGCATGTAGGTGACGGTTTCATAGATATAAAATGGTAATATCTCCAGGCAGCCGGCCATGGTCACGGCAAACATCATAACGGTAAGACCCAGCTCATGCGGCAGGGTACGAAGCGTGTTGGCGTAAGAGCCATATCCGATGATGGCGATCAGCATTAAAAGATCGCCGGGATTGAATTTTAAGGCTTGCAGGATGGCTAAATCGGCCTTGGAAACCATCACCACGATGCCGACGCCGCCGGCGATGATACCGAGCGTCTGGATAAATGTTAATTTGTCCTTGAATATTATCCAGGCAATCAGAGCCGTCGTCAGCGGTTGACCCGCATTGACCAGGGAAACATTGGTAGCTGTGGTGAAGTTCACCGACACCATGGAAAGCGTCGAGGCGCCGATCATAAAGAGCCCCATCGCACAAATCGGCTTCCAATGCTTAAATACCAGATGACCTTCTTTTTTCCATTGTGGAATAACCCAGGGCAGCAAACAAAGTGCGGTGACGAGCCAGCGCCAAAAAGTAACACCTATTGGGGGGGTAACCTCGTAAATGCCACGTCCGATGACGATGCCAATCGCCCAGCCCAATACAGTACCGGTGGCCATTAAATAAGCGAGACCTGTACCGATCTTTAAGCCGCGTCCGTTTTCAGTCAAAAAATACCCCCTCGAGGTTGGCGTGCGATATTCTGCTTTTTTCTTTGGGGAGATTAATGGCCTGTCAAAGCCACTGCTTCAAGAAAAAATTGTTCATGTTCTCGGATCGCGGAATTTGTATTGAATATCAGGCTATGCGCATTAGATATGCGTTCTTCTAGACTGGTCCGAGCATTTATATCGGTCGCCAGATTGACGGCAATATTAATGTACTCCGCCGGGGTCGCCGCAATCGCCTCCTCAATTCCCATTTGCCGATAGAGGCCTAAAGTTAACCGGCCTCGCATATAATCTCCTGGCAAAGTCACCACGGGCTTGCCGAGGGCAAAAGCTTCATAGCTGGTATTGCCACCGCAGAAAGGAGAGGTATCCAAAACCACATCAGCAAGGGAGATAAACTGCAGGTATTCGGCGCCGCTCACGCGTGGGATGAATTTAATTCGCTCACCCGCTGCTGGAATATTTTGCTTAAAACGCGCCTGTAACAATTCTGTCCAATGGGGATGCTGGCCCTCAATTAAAACAATCTCAGCCGCCGAATCCCGGTTTAGAATACCAGCCAAGATGTCATCAAAATCGGGGTGAAATTTGAACAGGCTTTGCGGGCAAATGTAGATGTTGGCAGCCTCGCTCAGACCAAAATCACTGCGGGATTTTTCACCTGAAGATACCTCAGGCATAACAAAATCTGTCGTAAAGCTCTCAAATTGAACGAGACTTTCAGTATAATGCGCCGCGGCATCGGCAGGTTCGGTGAGCGCACTCGAGATAAAATAGTCAAAGTTCGGCAAGCCGGTGGTTACTGGGTGACCCCAGGTCACACATTGCACCGGGGCCAGACGTGCAAAGCCCAAAAAGTAAGTTAAAGGCTCCATGCCGATATCCGGATAATAAAGAATATCGAGAGCGGCCTCGGCGATGGCCGAGCGCGTTGCCGCGAGGACAGGCACCGGGAAATAAATATGATCCACAGCTGCTGCAATCTCGTCGACAATATCGTCCTGCCCCCGCGTATCGGCACCGGGACAAAAAACAAAAACTTCAAACTTATCGTGATCCAAGCCGGTGATGAGGCTGCGATTTAATTTGCCGATGGTGTGACTGCCAAAATTTACTGAGACAAAACCAATTTTTATTTTTTGCGATTCGCATGGTCGATCTATATGTGGTGCAGTAAATAACAATTCCGGACAGGTCCGCAGATATACCTCAGCGAGTTGTTCTTGTATGTCGCGGTCATTCAAGCCGTGATAGGCGGCGGCAAAATTGGTCATGCCGACTTCCCGCACCGGATCACCGAGTGAAAAATTTTCTTGCGTGAGGTTATCCAATTTACTGATTAGACGCTCACGCGCTGTGTTCATTTGAGCCGCGTCTTCAGCAATAACAGGTAAAGCCAAGGCGGAGACAAATTTTAACGCTAAATTTTCCTCATCGAGCGTGACGGCTTCTTCGAGCCGCTTAATGGCCTCGCTATAGTCACCACGCCGGAGCAATGCCTGGCCGATATTACCTAAAATAGCACTGTTAGTCGGTGCGAGTTCCAAGGCCGCGTTAAAATATTCAAGTGCGCTGTCGGTCTGACCGAGTTTTTGCAGGGCGTTGCCATAGTTGTTGAGAGCTTCGACATCGTCCGGCGCCAGATCAACGGCGTGATCAAGCAATAGCGCTGCATCAGCCGGCCGTTCCAAATCCATATAAATGGCGCTGAGGTTAACCAGAGCGATTACATGATCGGGCTCTGCCGCTAAAACTTCGGCATACAACTCGTATGCAGAGGCGATATCGCCTGCCAGATGATGTTCAACTGCTTGCTGTAGATTTTGCTCAACTGTAGAATTCATATGCCGGATCAGCTATTCATATATTACTTATTTCATCATCCACCATAGCAGCCTTGGCCCCGCCGCCAAAGACGCTATTCGTAAAGAGGTTTTAAGCCAAGTAATAGGTAAGAATTTTGGCCGTCATTTCATTCAAGGATATATGCCGGGTGACAACGGATCATGCGGAGCTTTCGGCGTCGTCGGATGAGAATCTGATGGCAGAAATTTATGCTTCGGAACAAATGGAATGCCAGCCGCCAATAAATCTTGAAGCCAATGATGATGCAGCAAAATTTATCAATTCACCGATTCCACATTACTACGAACTCATCCATCGGGCGGAGCCGGTAACTTTATCGATTTTAAATAATGTTAATTTAGCCACACCGCACGGTCTGATGTTTGAGGCGAGAGGACATTTATTAGGCGAAAGCTATCACAACGCGTCGATGGTTGAGATACCTTTGCGGGAAGTTACGTCGATAATAGCGAATGGTGTCTTGGCGACACCGGCAACAACAAATATCGAGGAACCCGCATTGCTGCTCATGGGGTCGTGGTCCTGGGTCTATCATCATTGGTTGTTGGAGAATATCTCCCGCTTGTGGGCGCTGGATGAGTTCCCCGAATTTTCAAATATCCCCATTGTTGTGCCTGGTGATATAGCGAGTTTCCAAAGGGAATCACTGGCCGCTTTAGGGATAAGAGAAGATCGATTATTGCCGTTCGATGGCTCGAACTGGCAGTTTAAGCAACTGATTGTGCCGTCGTTCTTGGCACCCGGTGGCCATTCTAAACGCCAGATTAATTGGCTCCGGGACAAATTATTTTCAGGCTTAGGCCTTGAGCAAAATGAAGCCGGTGAAAGGCGGCTTTATATATCACGCAAAGATGCTACGCGGCGCCGGGTGTTAAACGAAGATGAGATCGAAAAATATTTGGAGAAACTAGGCTTTGAAACGGTAATGCCGGGGGAGTTGCCGCTCCGAGACCAGCTCCAAGTTTTCAATGAAGCGGAGATAATTTGCGGCACCAGTGGTTCGGGCATGACAAACCATATCTTTGCCCCGTCTCAAGCGGGCTTATTGGAAATTCAGCCGGAAAGTTATATCAACCGTGCCCATTGGTTCTCCTCAAACGCCTGTGGGCAAAGCTATGCTTTTGCCATCGGTCAATCTCAATCGGATCATCACGATTATATCCTGCCCCTGGAAAAGCTGGAAAGCGCGCTAAACTCACTCCTTCATGATTGATTTCAGCGCCTCGACATCGGCCAGGAAATAGCGCTCAAATTTATCTATGACAGCACGGTCCCGGGCATGGCGGGAATCATCCTCTGATGTCGCATGCATGTCGTAGGTCGCATCCTTTTCTGATTTCCCGGTTTTCCAATGACGATGCTCGACCACCACGTCTTCGATGTAATGCTCACGGCCAACCGCCTTGGCCAGCATCCAGAGCCAGGCATCGGCGAAAAAATGTTCAAAAAAAGGAAATTGGAGATAGCCCAGGGTTTCGACCCAGCGCCGGCTGAGGATTGGAAAAGTACAAAAATTTTCTGATTCCCACTTGTCGTTAAACCACATGCAGAAAATTCCGTCGGGATACTTTTCGATCTCAGTATCAAGCCGCGTGTCCCAGCCCTTATCGATATAGACTTGATCGTCATTGGCGGTCAGGAAGACATCCGCCGTGGTTAGCTCAGCCAGTTTATTGGCGGCGCGCGGCACGCCGATTGAGGGGCCAATTGTGAGCGAAATCGAACTTTTGCTATTTTCGTTTGTCAGCTGGGAGATAACCTTCTCGTAAGCCTCGCACTCTGGATCATCTTCATCAACATAAAGCAATATCTCGATCCGGTCCGGCTGGGCAGCAGTATCGAGCGCACTTGAAATAAATTCCTGAAGGCGATCAGGACGGCCTCGGGTCGGGCATATCAGGGCATAGCGTTGGATCATACTTCTTCCATTTCGGTTGCGATAGTGCCGGTAAAATTCAGGGAAAATCAAGCGTGCTGCGTCAGGAATATTGCTTGAGTGAAGGAGTTGTAACTCGCTAGTGGGTAGTCTAGATTCAGAATTGAAATTAAGAACAACAAAAACGATGAGATGGGGAAATGCCGGGTGAATAAATCCGCCAAAATCCAAACTGCGGACGATATATTGGAGAGCCAAACCGGCGGCATGGATTATAAAGTGCCGACGCTCGATGGCGATTACCGCAAAGGCCTAGGCTCGCTGTCACGAATCGCGCGCATGGCCATGCGATACCGCGTACAGTTTCCCATCGCCATTGTCGCTGTCATTGTTGCTGCATTTTTCCAATTGTATATCCCGCGGTTTCTCGGCGAAGCGGTTGATCACGCGACCGGTTTGCTCGGTGGAGCCAAGGCATCTCACGGTGCGGCGGAAGACGCTTTGTTGGCAGCAGCAGGTCTGCTCATAGGCGCAGCTATTTTTCGTGGCCTCTTTACCATGCTGCACAATTACCTTGGCGAAGCGATTGGCCAGCGGACGGCGTATGAACTTCGGCTGGCTTATTTTGAAAAACTCCAGCGTCTGAGCTTTTCTTATCACGATCAAGTTCATTCAGGTGATTTGATGACCCGTGGCATGTTGGACATTGAGGGTGTTCGCCGTTTTGTTGAGCACGGTATTTTGCGCCCCCTATTGCTCCTTATGCTGGTTGGTGGTGGCGCTTACATTTACATGGGCAGTGATCTTGTGCTGGGATTGTTGAGCTTGAGCTTTGTGCCATTTGCGCTGTGGCGGGCCTCAGTATTCCGGCTTAAATCACGCGCCCTCTGGCGGATATTGCAGGAACGTTTATCTCACCTGACCCGCATCATGGAGGAAAATCTCGGTGGTATCCGGGTAGTCCGCGCCTTCGCCGGGCAGGATTTTGAAATTCAAAAATTTGATGCCTCATCCGCCAAGGCGCTGGAGGTAGCGATCCAGCGGGTGGGTGTGCGCTACGCCAATACCTCGATCATGACTTATGCTTACTTTCTGGCGATGGGACTGGTGCTGTGGGTCGGTGGTTTGAAAGTGCTCGATGGCGAAGTGACGGTCGGCGAATTAACTCAGTTTCTAGCCTTTATGACGGTGCTGCAAATGCCGATCCGGCAAACCGGCATGGTCATCAATGGTATAGCTAGAGCCTCGGTTTCAGGCGTGCGGCTTTTTGAAATTTTGGATATCGAGCCCGCCGTGCAAGATTTGGCGGAAGCTCAAGACCTGGAAATAACGGACGGCGTTTTGCGGTTTGAAAACGTCGCTTTTTCCTATGCTGGCACACCGGAAAATGATCCCGGTGATGCGACGATCAGGGATATCAATTTCGAAGTGCGCGCCGGCCAAACCATTGGCATTGTCGGCCCGCCGGGTAGTGGTAAATCGACCATCGCCCATTTGATCCCGAGGTTTTACGATGTTACGACCGGGCGCATTACCATTGACGGCCAGGATATTCGTGACGTCACTTTGGATAGCTTGCGAGCGGCTGTCGGTGTCGTGCAGCAGGATACGTTCCTGTTTACATCCGAGATTGATGCCAATGTTGCCTATGGCGAGCCTTGGGCCGAGCAGGAGCGGGTGGTGTCAGCAACGGAATCGGCTCAACTTCACGCCTATATTGATAATCTGCCGCAAGGCTACGATACCATTGTTGGCGAGCGGGGCGTCTCCCTTTCAGGTGGTCAGCGCCAGCGGCTTTCAATTGCCCGCTCCGTCATGTTGACACCGCAATTTATGGTCTTTGATGATTCGACAGCCGCCATTGATGCCGCAACTGAACAGCGCATTCGTGTTGCCCTCAAAGAAGTTACCAAAGAACGCGCCACCATTGTCATATCGCATCGCCTCTCCTCATTGATGCATGCCGATGAAATACTGTTTCTCGATGAAGGCAGTATTGTCGAGCGCGGAAATCATGACGGCTTGTTGGCGCAGAACGGCCGCTATCGCGCGCTGTATGATTTGCAGGCCGGCCTAAATGGGGAGGCGGCGGATGGCTAACATGGGTGACATCGGCCATAACATAACCCATGGCAGCGCCGCCTCAACGGGACATCTCCGCGGCGAAGAGATGTTTGGCACGGTCTTTGACGGCAATGTTATCCGCCGCTTTATCGAATTCGTCAAACCTTACCGGAAAACAATCTACATCTCTTTCGCGGCGGTTCTTATCTACACCTTCACACAAATCGCCATTCCCTTGCTGATACGAGATGCGGTCGACAGCACTGTCGGTAAAGGTAAAGATGGCTATGATCTGTTAATTTTGGCGGTGCAGATTTTCTTTGCTGTGGTCACGGTCAATTATATCTCGAACTATTTTCAGCTCACCATTGTCGCCAAACTGGCTGAGCGCATTTTGATCGATCTCCGGCGCGCCATGTTTGTTCATCTCCAGGAAGTCTCGCTGTCTTTTATGGATAAGACCGAGGTCGGACGCCTGATGTCGCGTCTGCAAGGTGATGTAAATTCGATCCAGGAATTTCTTGAGACCTCGATTTTCGCCATTGGTGATTTCATCCTGCTGATTGGCATTATTATTGTGCTGCTGACACTCGATTGGCAATTGGGATTGTTAACCCTTTCCGTGGTGCCGGCACTGTTTGTCGTGCGCATGGTTTGGCTGCCCATTGCCAAGAAAGCCTTTATGCGGGCGCGGGAAACCTCATCGATTGTTAACGGGGCGCTGGCTGAAAACATTAACGGCGTCAGGACAGTTCAGGAAATGACGCGCCAAAGCGTCAACTTTGATGCTTATGAAGAAAAAGCTCATGATAATTTGCGGGCACATTTGAAGGCGGTAAAATTGGCGCAGATTATGGTGCCGACGGTTGATACCCTGACCGGTTCCGCCATGGCGATTGTCATCATCGTTGGTGGTAATTTGGTGCTCAAAGACAGTCTCGATTTGGGCGTGATGGTGGCGTTTCTGTTTTATGTACAGCGCTTTTTTGATCCGATCCGTTCGCTGACCATGCAATATAGCGTCATGCAGCGCGCCATGGCGTCCGGCCAGCGTATTTTCGAAGTGCTTGACGTCAAAATTGAGGTTGAAGATAAACCGGATGCCGAGCCCATCGGTGAGACCGATGGCTCGGTGATTTTCAAAGATGTCACCTTTGGCTATTTACCGGATCAGCCGGTACTTAAAAATATCAATTTTGAGATCAAGCCGGGCGAAACTGTGGCGCTTGTTGGGCCGACCGGATCGGGCAAAACCTCGACGACTGCTTTACTGCACCGGTTTTATGATATCTGGGAAGGCGAAATTCGCATCGGCGGCAAGGATATCCGGGATGTGACCCAGGATAGCCTCGGAGACACGGTAGCAATGGTATTGCAGGAGCCGTTCCTGTTTACGGGCACGGTATTTGAAAACATTCGCTATCACAAATTAGACGCTACCCAGCAGGAAGTGGAAACGGCAGCGAAAGCGGTTGGCGCCCATGACTTTATCGAAAAATTGCCGGAGGGCTATAACACCATTCTCGGCCAGCGCGGCGGCAGCCTGTCTATCGGTCAGCGTCAGCTCATCAGTTTTGCCCGGGCTATTGTGGCGGATGCGAAAATTCTGGTGCTGGATGAAGCCACCGCCAATATCGACAGCTTTACCGAACGGCAAATTCAGGAAGCCTTGGCGGTAATGCTGGAAGGCCGGACAGGAATTGTTATTGCTCACCGGCTGGCCACTGTGCGGGGGGCAGACCGCATTATGGTCCTGCAGGATGGTGAGATTATCGAAACCGGCAGTCATGATGAATTGATGACGATGGAGGGTATGTATCACCGGCTTTATACGCTGAATTACGCCTCATTTGATGACGTGCCGGACGAGTTGATCAAAGAAGCGCTTAGTTTTAAAAGCTAACCAACAACATTTGCACCGAAAGCTCTAATTTTTGCTATAAACAAAATCGGCTTTGGCAAGTGGAGGGGATTTTAGTGTATCTACGCAATGCTTGGTATGTCGGCGCTTGGGCGCACGAAGTTACCCGAGAACCTTTTCAACGTTTTATGCTTGATGAACCGCTGGTATTCTACCGGACAGAGGCGGGCGATCCTGTTGTCCTGGATGACCGCTGCTGTCACCGGTTTGCACCATTGTCGGCTGGCTGGCTCGATGGGGACGATATTGTGTGCGGCTATCACGGCTTCACTTTTGACCCGACCGGGGTGTGCGTCGCTGTTCCCGGCTTGGATAAGGCACCCAAAAAAGCCCGCCAAAATAGCTATCCAGCGGTGGAGAAATGGAGTTGGATTTGGGTCTGGATGGGTGAGGCCGATCAAGCAGATGAAAGTAAAATCCCGGATTTTCATTATCTCGATGATCCGGCATGGGCTGGCCGCGGCGAGACCCTGCATATCAAGGGCGCTTACAATCTCGTCTATGAGAATTTGCTGGATCTGACCCATGCGAAATTTGTCCATAAAACGACGCTGGCGACCAGTGACGTAACAGAGTTTCCGCTTAGAACTGAAGAAGTGGATGACACCATAGTCGTGCAGCGTGAAATGTTAGGGATCGAGAAAACTTCGCCGTTTTTTAACCGCTGTGCCGACTTTACTGAGCCGGTTGATCATCGCCAGCACATTACTTTTTCTCCGCCCTGCTACATTATGATCAATACGACTGTGGAATCAGCGAAAACATCTTCTGAAAATAAGCGCGCTGAGTTTCGCATTATCAATGCGCTGGTTCCCGAGACATCCGGCACGACCAACTATTTTTGGGGCTTGATGCGGAGTTTCGCGCTCGACGATGAAGAGCTTGATACTTTTGCCTTTGAAGGCAATCGCTTTGCTTTTTCAGAAGATCTGGAAATTATCGAGAAACAGCAGGAAATGTGGGATACCGTACCGGATGCCAAGCCGGTCCCTTTCCCCCACGATAAAGGGGTTATTCAATCCGGAAAATTAATGGATCGATTGATTGAAGCCGAGCAGACAGCAAGAAAATCCGCTGCTGAATAATCAAACCCGATTTTGAATTTGCGGGCTGTCAGCGGCATAGCGGTAGGCGCGGAATACCCAATTGACGTCTCCCGCCAATGGATTATGTGTCCAAATCTCCGAAATATACTGCCAAACGATATCACCCTCAGGTGTTACTTCAAAAATGCAACCCTTGCCGCCTTCACAGATGAGCGTGTTTCCGTTTTCGAGCCTTTGCATTCCGCTAATGTGCGGGCTGAAGAAGCTGAGCGCGGGCTTGCCGCTATATTCCCATTTTGATTCTTTGGTATCCGGGTCAAATTCGACGATGCGTGAGAAGAAAATATCGCCGCCATGCATACCGTTGGCATAAACCAAGACATTACCGTTATCCAACATGTGGCAGTCGTGCTGATGGCCAAGTTCAACATCGTGGTGCTCCCATTTTACCTTGCCGGTTTGGCGGTCGATGATGATCAGCAGATTCAGCACCCGGTAACTGACCATAATGTCGCCATTGGGTAGCGGTGCGCAGGTATTGGCATGGGCCCATTCATGGCGTTTGCAGAGCGGACAAATCGGATATTTATCCATATCCAATTCGGTTGAGTGCCATTCCCAAACGACATTACCGTCAGTATCAATTTCTCTGATGACATCCTCGTAAGGGCCGCTCGCATCGAAAGCGTTTTCGGTGCCGGCCAGGCCGCCTTTAATCTTGTTGGCGTCGGCGTCGCTCAACTTGTTCCAGGCGATGTAGACCGTATTGCCGTTGGGCAGGCGCCGGGCATCATGGTGATGGTTTTCATCGTGGTGCTCCCAGACGACATTGCCGTCCCAATCATACTCCCGCAGCCAGCCACCTTTGCCGGCCGGTATCGGTGGGCCGTTTTCAGTGCCTTCACCAATAAATAAATTGCCATTGGGCAGCAGCATACAATGATTAATGCCGCCTTTTTTGAGCTGCCATTGATGGACGATTTCACCGTTGATATTCAGCAAGTTCGCCTGATCATGGTTGATTGGGGCAAACAACGTAAAGCCGGGGGTCGCTCGGCCCACATCGTGGTGGGTCAACCCGAATTTATTGAATAACATTGGGGGTTTCTCCGAAGTTTATTTAATTAACTGCCATAAGAGCGAAATATTGCAATTAGTTAAAGCCTTAATGTAAGAAGATTTCGTTCTGTGGAAATAACCGCTACACTTAGAGCCCCAAAAACTTCTTAGATCAGAGATATAATTATGAAAGCGCGCGTTAAATGGGTTCAAGATAGAACTTTTCTCGGCGAATCAGGCAGTGGCCATTCGATGGTCATGGATGGCGATCCGGCAGGAGGAGGCCGCGATCTTGGCATCCGGCCAATGGAGGCCTTGCTGCTGGGGATGGGGGGCTGTACCGCCTATGACGTTGTCGAAATTCTGCAAAAATCCCGCGAGGACGTTGATGATTGTGCGATCGAGCTTGAGGCCGAACGGGCCGATGAAATCCCTAAAGTTTTTACCAAGATCAAGGTTCGCTACATTGTTACCGGACGCAATCTCGATCCAAAGAAAGTAGAGCGGGCGGTTACGTTATCAGCAGAAACCTATTGTTCGGCGACCATCATGCTCGGCAAGACCGCTGAGGTTAGTCATGAAATTGAAATTGTCGATACAGCGAAAAACTAAATTGGCAAAATTAAAGGGACGCTAAATCTAGCGTCCCGTTAATTGAAATCATAACTCAATCAAAACTTAAATTGCGATACCGGTCTGGCGCCAGGTTGACGTGCCTTTGCAGTCAGGGCAGACGCGTTCGCCGATATGGCTGGACTGAAATTCGTCCATGCACATCAGGCATTTACGGCGTTTAGCAACCAATTTATCCGATTGCGGTTTCTTGTTCATTTCCGAACGAGAGGCCATGGATCTCTCTCCATCTTAATTATTAACCAATAAACGGAAATTCCGTTCCTCCCCGGAAGGACCTTTTGGTCGGGCAATTGGCAGCATTTCTGCGCCTTAAATATTATATGTTTTATTGCCGCGCCTGGCCGAGCCGGGATATATACCTCATGTTATATGCGATAATGGGTTCAAATTACCTCTGCAAATTTTGCATAGCTACCATGATCATTGAACGACCCTACGTTAATTATATGGAAACCCTTGACTCTTAAGGACTTTTTCTGAGAATTGTTTTCCAACTTTAAAACAAAAAAATACGGGGAAATCGAGAATGCGTGTTATTTCGTACCAAAAAGACAAAAAAACGGGAGTCGGAGTGATTGTTGGCGAAGGGGGCGTCATCCCGCTCAATGACGCCGCACCGGATCTGCCAGCCAATTTAAAGGACCTTTTAGCGGTTGATCCAAGCTTAGAAAAAGTCCGTTCAGCGACGGCTGGCGTCGAGCCAAGTTTCTCCATTGATGATGTCCAACTCGATCCGGTTATTCCTGAACCGACGGCAATTTGGGCGATGGCGCTTAATTTTCATACCCACGTTGAGGAAACCGGGTTAACCACCTCTGATAAATATCCGCACATCTTTTTGCGTCATGCCGGTGGCCACGTTGGTTCCGGTCAGCCGCTGATGTGCCCCGATCCCGCTATTGCCAGGGCTTATGATTATGAAGGCGAGATGGCGATCATTATCGGTAAAAGCGGACGGCACATACCAAAAGATAAAGCGCTCGACCATATCGCCGGCTTCTCAATATATAACGAAGGTTCGGTGCGGGAATTTCAAGGGCACAATAGACAGTTTGGGTTGGGGAAGAATTTCGAACAATCAGCTGCCTTTGGGCCCTGGCTGATGACGCCGGATGAATTTGGAGATCCTTACAAGCAAACGATTTCAACCCGGCTCAATGGCGTCACCCGTCAGCAGGAAAGCCTCAGTGGCTCGATTTTCCGCATGGAGGAATTGATCCACTATATTTCGACCGGCTACCGGCTGCGCCCGGGGGATGTCATCGTCTGCGGCACGCCGGGAGCACTCAAACCCGATCCCAATGACAAGGCCGCACAAGTTGATGCGCATTTTGATGATGCCGTACAATATGCCGGTCGCGTTCACATGACGCCGGGTGATGTCTGCGAGGTTGAAATCTCCGGCCTCGGTGTACTGCAAAATCCGGTAGTTGCCGACATTCCACAAAAATACACAACATATTAATTCGCTTGATTTTTAGGTCCGGAATAGCGGACATTAAGATCATAAAAATAATTATTGCGGCCACATGGTATCGCCAAACATCTAACTGGGAGTAATCACATGTCTAAAAGTTTGAAACTTGCTGCGCTTGCTGTTTTCGGTGCAGCGTCCTTATCAACACCAACGGCTTCAGCCGAGGAAATGAAAATCACCTTTGTTGCAGCGCCACCGCCGGCGATGTTGTTGCTGCGGATTGCCGCTAAATCATATATTCCGGCGGTTAATAAACGATTGGCTGAAGGCGGTAATTTCAAAATCAAATGGTCAAAAGCCTGGGGCAGCAGCCTGGCGAGTTTTAAAGATACTTTCGAAGCCATTGAAGAGGGTATTGCCCAGATGGGTATGACACTGAATGTTTTCGAGCAATCAAATCTGCCGCTTGAAAATCTGTCTTACAAAGTGCCGTTTGCAACAAAAAACGTCATGCTGCTCAACAAGGTGAACCAGGATTTACATAAAAAATTCCCTGTCATGGGTAAAGCCTGGTCATCGCGCAATCAGGTTTATTTAGGTGGCGCAGCGTCTGATACCTGGAACCTCATCAGCAATTTTCCAGTGACAAAATATGAAGACCTGAAAGGCAAACGGATTGGCGCCAGTGGCGCCGCTTCGGCTTGGGTGCGGGCCGTCGGTGCGGTCCCGGTGACCTCGTCGATGAACCAGAGTTTTACGAATATTAAAAATGGCCTTTATTCAGGATATCCGATTTCCATGACATTGGCGTTTATTTACAAGACGTATGAAGCGGCCAAACATATGACCAAAGTAAATTTTGGATCGACCGTTGGGCCTAGCATGAGCTTTAACAAAGATGCTTGGGATAAAATTCCGCCTTATGCTCAAAAAATTCTGCGCCAAGAAACGGCTATATTACTCAAAAAGTATAGTGGAGCCTCCTTGGCGCTTGAAAAGAAATTTGGTGGGATTATGACTAAGAAAGGTCTGAAAATCGCTGAATTTCCGGAGGCGGAACGTCGTCGCTGGGCGATGAAACTGCCGAACGTGCCGAAGCAATGGGCGGCGACCTGGGAAAAGAAAGGACTGCCTGCAAACAAAATCCTGCAAGCCTATCTTGATGGTCTTCGAGCCGGCGGTGAAAAACTAGCCCGCAATTGGGATAAAGAGTAGGCCACTCTTATAATCTAATATGAGCAATCAAAATCAAACCCAGCTTTCTCCGGATCAAAACGGCGAAAGTTGGGTCTCTTCTTTAGGTATTTTATTCGACAAGATAATTGCCACCCTGAATGCCATCGGCACCGGCTGGATATTTGTCATGATGTCACTCATCGTGGCCGATGTGTTCATGCGGTTTGTTTTTAACTCACCGATCCGCGGCGTGCCGCTCATTATAACGATGTCGATCATTGCCATTGTCTTTCTACAGTTGGCGGACGCACTTCGGGCCGGACGGTTGACCCGTTCAGATATGTTGATCAGTAACCTGCTCGCGAATCGGCCGAAAATCGGCCATACCATGCAGGGAATATTTCATCTGGCCGGCGTTTTTATCATGAGTATTTTGCTCTGGTATTCAGTGCCATTCTTTTTGAAAGCCTGGCGTCTTAATTCCTATGACGGCACCGATGGCGAATTTACGCTGCCCGAATGGCCGGTAAAAGCCGTCATTGTTATTGGCGCAACCGTTTGTGTTCTCCAATTCCTCCGTCACTTGTTACGCGACATTAATGCCCTTCGCCGGCTTGGAAAGATACGATGAACGAAGTTGAAATCGGTGTACTTTCAGTTCTCGCAGTTTTGGTTTTTGTCTATATTGGAATGCATGTTGGCATTGCCCTGGCATTGATTTCATATGTTGGCGTCTGGATCATCAGAGAAGATGCGACGATTGCCGGTAAACTATTAGCGGCGGCGGCGGCCGAAAGTCTCAGGCGGTTTGAATTTGGCGTCATTCCGCTATTCGTTCTGATGGGGCTGTTGGTGAGTGTGTCGGGCATCGGCAAAGATACCTATGACGTCGCCAATCATCTGTTCCGCAAAGTCCGCGCCGGCCTGGGCACCGCGACGGTGGCCGCCAATGCTGTCTTTGCCGCTGTCACCGGCTCTTCGATCGCCTCAGCCTCGGTGTTCACCAAAGTGGCCGTGCCGGAAATGTTGCGGCTTGGCTATAATCCGCGCTTTGCAGTTGGTGTGGTGGCCGGATCTTCCGTCCTTGGCATGTTGATCCCGCCCTCCATGCTGCTGATTTTGTTTGGAATTTTGACGGAATCCTCAATCGGTGATTTGTTTATCGCCGGTATTCTGCCGGGCATTTTGCTGGCCTTTGCCTTCTCTGTGCTGATTGCCATCATGGCGCGGCAATTTCCGGAGCATGTCATGCCGGGGGGCACTGAGGTAACTGATACGTCGCCGCATATGAGCTTTATTGAACTGTGTTTAAAACTGATCCCCATTCTCACCTTGATTGTCATTGTCCTGGGCGGTATTTGGGGGGGTATTTTTACGGCGACCGAGGCCGGCGGGGTCGGCGCCTTTGGTGCTTTTATATTGGCGCTGTTTAAGAAACTAACGTTCAAAAAACTCTGGCAGGTTTTAACCGAAACCGGCCATGTCACGGCGGCAATATGCTTCCTCCTAATTTCTGCGCATCTCTACGGCAAGCTGATCGTGGTTTCCGGTATTCCGGGGCTTATGGAAGGTTTTATCGAAGAATCAGGTCTTGGACCAACAGAGCTGCTGGCTATCTATTTAGTGGTGATTGTGTTGATGGGGACGATTTTAGACTCAGGCTCCATCATGCTGATTACCGTGCCCTTGGCGTTTCCGATCCTGATGGCCTTCGATGTCAATCTGACCTGGTTCGGTATCGTTACTATTATTGCAGTTGAGATCGGTTTGTTGACGCCGCCTTTAGGGATGGCCTGCTTTGTCATTCATAATAATCTCGGTGACAGCCGGATTAAGGTTGGAGACATTTTTATTGGCGCAGCACCCTTTGCGCTGACCATGCTGGTAGTGCTGATATTGGTCGTGTTATTTCCTGAGATCGCCCTCTACTTGGTCTGACTAAAATTCCATCTGGTGAAATTCTTATCCGGCTTTCTATTCCTATTGTTCGAGGGATTGAGTAGGCTAATTAAATAAAAGAATTGTCCGGGGAGGTTTCGCTGTGAAGATTGATGTTTATACCCATTGGTGGCCGAAAAAAGCGGCGCAGAAGCTGCTTGAGATTACCCGTAAAGGCACCGACCCTGTGGCGACCAAATACCTCGAAAAACGGGAATCTAAAACCGCAGTGAATGATCTCGATCTCCGCTTCCGCTTTATGGACCGCCACCCCGACGTCCTTCATGTGCTGACCATCTCCAATCCGCCAGTCGAACTTTTTGCCAATCCCAAAGATACACTGGAAGTCAGCCGCATGGCCAATGATGAGTTGACCGAGCTGGTGGCGACTTATCCGGACCGTTTTATCGGTGCCGTGGCGATCCTGCCGATGAACGATATGGATCTGGCGCTGGCGGAATGCGACCGGGCTATAGGTGAGCTGGGCATGCGCGGCGTGCGCCTTTTTACGAGCCTTGGGGAAGAAACCCTTGATTCTGAGCGGTTGCGGCCGTTTTACCAAAAAATGTGCGAGTATGATCTGCCGATTTGGCTGCATCCAACGGAACCGCCCGGCGTATCGGTCGGCCAGGAAGCCATGCTGGGCTGGGAATACGAAACGTCGAAAGCCATGGTTACTATCGCTTCCAGTTGGATATTTGACGAATTCCCGGATTTAAAATTCATTACTCATCATTTAGGCTCAATGATCCCGACTTTTGAGCAACGCATTCGCTGGATGCATCCTGAACGCAAAACCCACGGAAATCTTAAGAAGTTCTATAACGACACCGCACTTTACGGCAACACGGCGGCCCTAATGTGTGGCTATGAGTTTTTCGGGGCTGATAAAATGTTGTTTGGCACCGACGTGCCGCTCGGCTCTTTGCGCATGAAAAATGCCGGTGGTTTTATGGAATGGACCATCCGGGCTGTGGATAAAATGAATATTCCCGATGAGGAGAAAGAAAAGATTTATCTCGAGAATGCTGTAGAGTTATTAAACTTGGCGGTTTGACTCAAACAGTTGATTTTAGCGTCATATTTGAAAGGCCGCTTTTCCCAAGTCGGAGAAATCCAAAGACCGACAGTGTCGTAAGAACCTCCACCGCGTTTTTTAACTCTGAAAGTTGCTTGCTGAGAATTGCGCATTCGAACGCGGCGGGTGGACAACATCGATTGTTTCTCAATATCGTATATTTTGATTTCTCCGAGTCTCGGCCATCGGTCGCCGAGATTGGTAATTAAAAATACCGGCGTTGTTTTTTCGCATCTTGCAGATATTTCAACTTCTAATCGGTCAGATGATACTTCAGTGACTTGAACTGAAGAATTAGCGTCTTTTTGATCATTTCCTTTTTCGCCACTGTTGTTCCTACTTAGACATTGGAGAACTTTAATCCGTGCCTCGACATGTTTAACATGGCGGGCGAGATGCTTGCCCCGCAGTTTAATTCTCCTTGATTTCACGATTGCTGTTGATTTGTTAAGGTATAATTTTTGCATTCGGTCACGATAGGAAATCCAACGATCAATATATTTTTTCCAGTTGCCCTTATATTTTTTATTGACGGTATCGATGACCTTGGCATGCGATTTGGTCCACCATTCGACTGGAGGCAATTTGTCACATTGGGCCGCTTGGGAGGGGGTGACCTGAGTAACGAGCACAAAAAAAGCTGCGACTGCCGCAGCTAAAAAAATTCTAACGGGCATTTCTACTAAACTCTATTCAAAAACTATATTTGTGGGGGGTTTGTAATTTAAATTACAGTGCTTGGATGTGATGGCTATCACAATACGTCTAAAAATAGTAAAAATTGGTGCCTCGGGAGAGACTCGAACTCTCACTCTGTTGCCAGAACGGGATTTTGAATCCCGCGCGTCTACCAGTTCCGCCACCGAGGCCCGATGAGATAATCGGTAAGACGGCGGCGATCATACAAAAGGTTTTCGCTGGGTCAACCACTAGAGCTTATTTCAAGCTCATTTTCCGCATTATTTTCCGGATTTTCAATATTTTCCGGCTCGGCAAAATCTTCCATCAAATCACTGACCTCCATCGGTTCTCCTTCGACAACCGGTGGCGGTAAGATTGGATCCTCAACATTATTAAATCCCCGTTGCAATACTTCGCATAATATTCTTAGGAGACGGATGTCACCTTTGTTTTCCGTATCGGTCCAATTGCCGGCGTCTTTCAGCATGCGGGTAAGTGTCGTCGTCAGGCCGGCTAGAGATTTGTAGTCGGTATCTAGAATACGGTTGTTTAAATCCAACGTGACTTGGTGCAATTCATTCAGCGGAAGCTGTCTTTCCGGCGTCCATTCTATTTGACCGATGGGCGGAAACAGTTCCCCCACCAACTCTGTTGTCCGCTGTGAATAGCTTTCAACCATCTGATTATTGATACGCTTTGCTGCGGTATCGGCTGCCCGCTTGGTGATGGCAAGGTTCTCAATGCCAAACGATTTAATATAGAGAGGATTGGGCACGCGAATGGTTTCTTTGCCGGTCTTGTCTTCCCGGTGACCTTGGCGCCGTTCCGGGCCGACATAGCTGGAAGTCACAGCAAAACGTTTGCGGTTGTGAACCAGGTTTTGGATACGCTCATTTAACTGCGCAGGCGTAAACGGTTTGAGCAGGATTGCATCCGGCCCACAATCCATCATTTGATTTACTAACTCTGAGGTAGGATCGGAGATCAGGGTAATGATCACCAGGAAAGGGTTGCTGGTGGTTTCACCAAATCGCACACTTTTCAGGAGGTCATGGAGATTCCCTTCCGGCAACACCGTATCGCAAATAAGTAAATCCAGCCCGCCGTCAGCCAAGCATTCATGGACCTTATTAAGATTGCCGGTCGATTCGATGTTCGTCAGGCCAAATTCGTTCAAAGATTGAATCAATTCTTCGCGGAGTTGTGTTCTTGGTTCGGCCAGCAGGACACGGACGGTATCAAAGCTGGCTTTGTGTTTTCTGGTTTCTTTTCGCAATGATATTCCTAGAAATATTCTTAATTTTCGTTGGCAGCAAACGCAGGTAACCTATCAGAGATGGGTTGTAAGTCCGGTGATTACCATCACTTAGGCGATAAAAATATTAATTTATGTATTATATGATTTATAATATAATACATAAATTAATATTTTATTTTATACTAAATTATAAATTGCGTTAAACATAAAATGATGGTTTAATACCCTTAAATTAATTATGGGATTTAAACATCATGGGTGAAGCACCCATTCCAGAGTTGGAGATCGAAGAAGACCGCTCGGCGGTGCTGTGGTACAGCGCCGAACGAAAGGCAGCTGAGAATTCTGCAAAATCCGGCGATGCCGAAAACGCGACTGCCTCGGCGATATCAATTGATGTGTTGCTGTTCGGTCTGCTATCGGCGGTGACATCGGAAAGTCCAATAACGCTTAGCTTGCCGGGGGCAGCGACACCGCTTGATGTTGTGGCTGCCTTGGAAGAACGCTACGGCGCCGACTCATTTACCCAAATCAAAGATCCCGGAGTAGGAATTTTACCGTGCTGCCGCTTGTTCGTTAATGGCGAGCCGTTCGAAGACCCGCGCGCACCCATTTCCCCCGATGGCACGGCAGCGACCATAGAAATGATTATTCTTAAAGGATTTGAAGGCGGATAAAAGCCGCCAGGAAGGAGCCCCGACATGAACGAGATTAAGCCCCCGAGAATAGTGGAAACCGCGCCAGAAGGTGACGAATGGATTCCTTCGACCTGTAACCTCTGCTACGGCACTTGTTCGATCCTGGTCCACAAAGTCGATGGTGTCGCTGTCAAAATTGAAGGCAATCCCAAAAGTACGGTCGGCAAAGGGCGCCTCTGTGGTAAAGGCGTCAGTGGCCTGATGACTCATTACGATCCTAACCGGGTGCGGGTACCCATGCGCCGAACCAATCCGGAAAAAGGCATTGGCATTGATCCAGGCTGGGAGGAGATTTCCTGGGATGAGGCTTTGGATGAAATCGCCGGCCGTTTGAAAAAAATCCGGGCTGACGATCCCCGCAAGCTGTCGATCCAGCGCACCACGACCGTTTACACCATGGGACTGCCCTGGGCGGCCTTTGCGCCTGGTTTCGGCACCACCAACGTGTCCGAAGGCGGTGGTGGCCTCCATTGCGGTAATTCTGCTCACCAAGTCTCAGGTTTATTACATGCCTCCTGGGGTGTCTTGCCGGATTTCCAATATTGCAATTACGCGCTTTATTTTGGCGCCTCCAAGGGCCACGCGGCCGGGCATAATTCGAACTCCAACATGGCGCAGGCAGCAGATGCCCGCGAACGCGGCATGAAAATGGTGGTGGTTGATCCGATGTGCAATTTCGCCGCCGCCAAGGCCAATGAATGGGTGCCGATCCGGGTCGGCACGGATGCTGCGCTGGCGCTCGCCATGTGCAATGTGCTGGCTAATGAGCTCGGCACCCTGGATGAGCCTTATCTCAAAGCGAAGACCAATGGTCCTTATTTGATTGGCCCAGACGGCACTTATGTGCGGGATAGTGAGACCAACGAACCTTTGGTCTGGGATACCAAAGACAGCGCCGCCAAGCCACATAACGTGGCCGATTCCGAAGACATGGCTCTGACAGGCGAGTTCGAGGTCAACGGCGTAAAATGCCAACCGTCTTTTGTCCTTCTGAAAGAACATTTGAAAAAATACTCACCCGAATATGCCGAGGAGATTACCACGGTACCAGCTGAAAACATCCGCCGTCTTACAGCTGAGTTCGCCAAGGAAGCGCGCATCGGCAGCACTATTGTTATCGATGGGGTAACCCTGCCGTACCGTCCCGCCGCCGCCATTGCTTTCCGGGGCTTGCAAGGTCATCGCAACGCAACGTTTAATTTCCTGGCTGTGCTGTTGCTGAACCAATTGGTCGGCGCGGCTGACGTGGTTGGCTCCTGTCACGGCTTCAATTCTGCTTTCGATGGCATCCCCGAGACCGGACGCATGGGCTATAAGCCCAAAGCCGGACCGGATGGCCTGATGGAGGTGGGTACCTGGATGGCCTACGATCCGCCTTATCCCCGGCCCGAGCCTAAGAAACCGGAAGAAATGGGGTTGCAGGATTTGTTAGTCATGGGCATGACTTCACCGTTTTTCAACTCCGAAGAGGGCGAAGAGCTCTGGGAAAAACTGGATATGCCCTACCGGCCGGAAATGCTGATCAATTATGGCGCCAATATTATGATGAGCATCGCCAATAAGGATTTGATCGCCGAATCGCTCAAAAAACTGGATTTTATCGCCTCCTTCGATTTGTTTTTGAACGAGACCTCGGACTTTGTTGATATCATCCTGCCCGACCGCGGTTATCTCGGGTGCTACAATACGCGTCCCAATTCCCCATATATTTTCAGCCATCCCGCCGGTATGGGCGATTGGAGCTGGGCCATCCAGCAACCGGTGGTCGAGCCTGAGGGCAAAGAACGTATTTTTGCTGATGTGCTGATCGATTTGGCAGAGCGCGCTGATTTTCTCTCCGATATGAACGCGGCGTTTAATGCGGTGTTTGATTTACGCGGCGAAAATCGGCTCGAAAGTGACAAGAAATATACTTATGAGGAAATCTGCGACGCTGATCTCAAAAATAATTTTGGGGACGAACGCGGCCTCGACTACTTCAAGCAAGAAGGCGTGATCACTTGGCCGAAGACACCGGAGGAAGTGTATTGGCGGCCCTTCACCGACGCCCGCGTGCCGATCTATTGGGAATGGATGCCGGAACTCGGTAAGAAAATCCAGGCGATTTCTGGCCCGGCAGGTCTCGATGTGCCGATGGAGTACTATTCAGCCCTGGTCGACTATCTGCCCTGTGCCTCACACAAATGTAATCATGAGGGTTTTGATTTTTATACCTTCTATTACCGGGATACCTTGCACACCAACAGTTTCACTATGGAAAACGCCTGGCTCGACGAGGCCGCGCAGCTTGATCCCTATTCTTATAATATCGCTATGAATACCCAGTCGGGCCTGAAACGCGGGCTCGAAGATGGTGACATGATTTGGCTCGAAACGGAAAGAGGCCGCAAGGTGAAAGGCCGGGTCCATTTGACCCAGGCGATCCACCCTGAAGGTCTCGGCATCGCTGCCCTCTGTGGCCATTGGGCCAAGGGCATGCCGGTCGCTGAGGGCAAAGGTATTTTTTACAACGAACTGCTTGAGCTTGATTGGGAATACGTCAATCCGGTCAATCTTACCCTTGATCTTTGTTCTAAGGTCAAGGTTTCCAAAGTGGAGGAAAACTAATGAAGTGGGGAATGGTTATTGATTTAAAACGCTGCGTCGGCTGTTACGGCTGTCAGCTCTCATGCAAAGCCGAGCATGGCACGCCGCGCGGCATTTTCTTCGCCCGTGTGCTGAAGCAGGAGGAGGGGCAATATCCGACAGTCAGCCAGACCTTCCTGCCGGTGCTCTGTAATCACTGTGAAGACCCGCCCTGTGTCGAAGCTTGCCCCACCGGCGCCAGCTTTGTCTGGGAAGATGATGGCACCGTCGATATCGATCATGACCTCTGCGTCGGCTGCCGCACCTGCATGCTGGCCTGTCCGTATTCCAATCGCTATTTCAATGACAATGAGCAGGCCTATTACGGCGATAAGGGTCAAACGCCTTTTGAGGCTGCGCGCACCACGCAACATCAGGAAGGTGTGGTGATGAAATGCAATTTCTGCCGCGACCGCCGCCAGGAAGGTAAAGAGCCGGCCTGTGTCGCCAATTGCCCGACCGTGGCCCGTCACTTCGGTGATCTTGATGATCCGACCAGCAATGTCAGCCGTCTCATCAAGGAGCGTGCCGGCTTTGTCCTGCATCCGGATAAAGGCACCAAACCCAACGTCTATTACCTGCCGGCCTAGTATTTGAAGAAGGAATTTAAGCTGTGACCAGTGCAAGATACGATCAACTGATCAATGATTTAAAAAGCGAATACCGGCCCCAACGAGAATGGGCGGAAGGCCGAGGAGCCTTTCTCATCTATGGCCATTTCCTGGTGGGCGTCGCTGCCGGCGGCTGGCTGCTGTCCAGGTATTACGGCAGCTTCGATGGCTTGGTTTTATCCTACGTCTTGGCGTGTTTTGGCGGGCTGGCTCATCTGGTCAATATTGCCCGGCCCGAACGGGTTCTCAACATGATGCTGCGCTTTAAAACCTCCTGGGTTTCCAGAGGTTTCTGGGGACTGACATTCTTTATGATCGGTGGCGTGCTTTATCTGCTGTCGCGCAACGAATTAGGCGCACCAATGGGCGCTGTCCCTCTGTTATCAGGAGCGGGCGATATTTTAGCGGTGATCGGTTCGCTGACGATGATGGGCTATATGGGCTTCGTCTATACCGCTTCAAAAGGCATTCCATTTTGGAACTCAACCCTGCACCCCGTGCTTTATATCGCTTACGCTATCCGTGGCGGCATCGCGGCGCTGGTTCTGACATTAGCGCTTCGTGACCAGGAACTTGGTGGCGAAAGCGGCTTGCTTGAGCTGTGGATCGGCGTCACCGCCGTGGTGATTGTTTTATGGGCGCTCGAAATACAAGGCGCTGTTTCAAGCGGAGATGAAACCGCCAAGCGCTCGATCAATGATTTATTGGCGGGGCGGCTGGCGGTTTATTTCTATGGCGGCACCTTGCTGATCGGCCTGGTTGTGCCCCTCATTTTGACCACCGGCACAATCGCTCCGCTCTCGGCGAGTATTCTGGCAGTGATTGGCCTGGCTTCAATCATTGGAGATTTCTTTATGAAATACTCCTCGATCAAAGCTGGTGTCTATCTGCCTGTCCGGCTGCCCCATTTGCATAGCCGATAAGATGGTGGCGGTTTCATCATTCGTGTTAGAGTGCTGAAGATGGATAAAGAAACGCCAAATAGTTCGATTTCCGAAAATGCCGGTGAGCCCAAAAAAGGCTTTGGCGTGCAGTCGGTTGAAGTCGGTATGCATTTGCTCAAAGTGCTGATGGAAATTGGCCGCCCGGCGATGCTCAAGGAATTAGCCGAAGCCGCTGATATGTCGGCGCAGAAGGCCCACCGCTATCTGGTAAGCCTGCAACGGAGCGGCATGGTCGAACAGGACGCCGCCGGTGGGCGCTACGGCCTTGGTGAATTTGCCCTCAATGTCGGTTTGTCAGCGCTATCGCAGCTCAATGTTGTTCGTATCGCCGGAGATGCGGTTGCCGAATTGCGCAACCGCACGGATCAATCTTGCTTATTGGCAGTTTGGGGCAGCCATGGTCCGACCATTGTACGCATGTCCGAAGGCTCCAGACCATTGGTAACGACAGCCAGGGTCGGAGTTGTCTTGTCGATGGTAAATTCAGCAACGGGCCGGGTGTTTGCCGCCTTTTTGCCGCGGGACACGGTCGATGAATTTCTCGCTCCTGAGCTCGTGCCGGAAGACCGGGAAAGCTTTAATGCATTGCTGGCCGATGTCCGCATTCGTGGCATTTCCCGGACCGAAGGCGAAGAGCAGGCAACCATCAATGCCTTGGCGGCCCCTTTGTTCGATCATTTCGGCAATATCGCCGGCGCTTTGACGTTGCTTGGTCCGGAAAAGCATTTCAATGTCGACTGGGATGGTCCGCTGGCCCGCGAGCTGCTGGCAGTCTCAAAATCCGTCTCCAACCGGCTCGGCTTTAACGAAAACGGATAAATTGTTCTCGTGGCTTGATACCAGTGCACCTGCCCTGCTATTTCTTCAGCGATTGAAATTGCTGGACTGGGAGAGCTGAGTTGATGGCGAGCAAGGAAGAATTTGAAAATCATTGTTGGCAGGGTCTTTATTCTGAGGAAGATTACGCGACCTATGCACCCTATGTCCGGGAAACCTATATCGGCAAGAATCCGGCTGTGCTGGCCATTGATCTTTACAATCTAGTCTACAAAGGCGGCGCAAAGCCACCGCACGAAATTACCGCTGAATATCCAAGCACCTGTGGCATCTACGCTCATGAGGCAATTGAACCAATTGTCAAACTGCTAGCGGCAAGCCGTCAGGCGAAATTACCGATTTATTACATCACCGGCACCTTCTCTCCCAATCGGGTAAAGTCTACGCGCCGCAACGCTTCACCCCTGACGGCACATGATTATGAAATTCACGAGGCCTTTACACCAGAACCCGAGGATGTGGTGATTAGAAAAGAGCGCGCCAGTTCCTTTTTCGGCACACCCTTGGCGGCTCACCTCGTGCAAAAAGGGCATGACAGTCTCATCGTTTGCGGTGAAAGCACGTCGGGCTGTGTCCGGTCCAGTGTCGTCGATGCCTATTCAAATGGCTTTCATATTTCTATCGTTGAGGAATGCGTTTTTGACCGTAGCGAGATTGCCCACAAAGTAAGTCTCTTCGATTTGCATCACAAATATGCTGACGTGATGAAATTGGCGGAAGTGCTAGATCATCTTGGTGGGCAATAATTCATGCTTCGCAGACTTTATGATTGGACGCTGAGCCTCGCTGCTCATAAGCACGCCATTTTAGCACTGGCGCTAATCTCGCTGGTGGAAAGCTCGGTTTTTCCAATTCCACCCGATATATTATTGATCCCTATGGTCTTGGCAGCCAGAGACCGCGCCTGGGTCATTGCTGGTGTTTGCATGGTGGCTTCGGTTATTGGCGGCGTGTTCGGCTATGGCATCGGCTTCTTTTTGTTCGAGCAGATCGGCAAGCCAATTCTGGATTTTTATCACTACAGCGCCAAGTTTGGTGAATTTCAGGAGACCTACAATGAGTGGGGTGCTTGGGCGGTCTTTTTCGCCGGGGTGACGCCGTTCCCCTATAAAGTTATCACCATCTTAAGCGGTGTTACCGGGCTCAGCCTGCCGGTTTTCATTATTGCCTCGATCCTGGCCCGGGGATTGCGTTTCTTTATTGTCGCCGCTCTGTTGTGGAAGTATGGCGAACCCATCAAAGCCTTTATCGAGCGCCGCCTTGGTCTGTTATTTGTTTTGTTTTGTATCTTGTTGATCGGTGGTTTTGTCTTAGTCAAATATCTGCTTTAGAATGTCTTCATGATGATGACCGAAAAAGCCAATAAGATTATATTAGGCGTGTTGCTGCTGGCCAGTATCGGCGCCTTGGCGACGGCGTTCATCGCGCAATTTGTCTTTGGCTTGGAGCCTTGCATCCTCTGTAAATATCAGCGCATCCCCTATTTTGCCGTCATCTTTTTTGCCTTTATGGGTATGCATATCGGCATGATCGATCGAGCCGGAACCTTAAAAGTTATCGGCTTTATTTTTCTGCTGGGCGCCGCCCTGGCGTTTTATCACAATGGCGTCGAGCAGCATTGGTGGGAAGCGGCAACGAGCTGCGGCAGCAGCGGCGGCGACACACTTTCAACCTTTAAAGACTTTGTCAGCAATTTGATGACCAAAATGCCTAAACGCTGTGACCAAATCGACTGGACCTTGTTTGGTCTATCGATGACCGTCTACAATACGGTTGCCTCACTTGGCTTGGCCGCTGTCAGTTTTTTTGGTGCGGCTTTCTTGCAGAAATACGTTACAGAAGTTGAGTAGCTCATGACCCGGAAGACGAAACAATATGGCCGCCTGCCCGGCGATCCCACCAAGGATGAAATGATTGAGCGCATTATTCGCGTCGATCAGGCTGGGGAGTACGGCGCCAAACGTATCTATGAAGGTCAGCTGGCCGTGCTGGGTGATAGCAAGGATGGTCCGATCTTGCGCGAAATGGCGGCGGCGGAAGAGAAGCATCTTGACGCCTTCAATGAAATGATTGTTAAGCGACGGGTGCGGCCGACAGCGTTGACGCCGCTTTGGCATGTCGCCGGTTTTGCTCTGGGTGCCGGCACAGCGTTGCTGGGCCGGGAGGCCGCCATGGCTTGCACGGTCGCCGTCGAAGAAGTCATCGAGGAACATTACGCCGATCAATCAGCTGCCCTTGGAGCCTTGCCGAAAAGCGAAAGTGAGACTGAGCTTCAGCAGGTGATTGAAGAATTTAAAGCAGAAGAGATTGAGCACCGCGATATCGGTTTGGCCAATGATGCCGAAAAAGCGCCCGCTTATCCGGTGCTGTCAGCGGCGATTAAATCCGGCTCCCGTTTGGCAATCTGGCTCTCAGAACGCATTTGATGAATTCGCAATCCAGCGCCGATACGGCATTTCTAGTTCAAGGCTTTCTGTGGATGGGTGGCGCGGTGCTGTCCTTTTTGGTTATGGCAATCGCCGTGCGCGAACTATCCGATACCATGAACACCTTTGAGATTTTGACCTTCCGCTCAATCGTCGCCCTGGCGATCACAATTGCCTTTGTCATGCGCGTGGGCGGGCAGGAAATTCGAACCGAGCGCATTAAACTCCATTTCCTGCGCAACATTTTTCATTTTGGTGGCCAGTTCGGCTGGTTTCTGGGTATTTCGCTGCTGCCCTTGGCGACAGTTTTTGCGCTTGAATTCACCATTCCGGTTTGGGCCGCTTTACTGGCCGTTGTGGTCTTGCGTGAGCGCCTGCATCATGCACGCATCATCGCCATAATTTGCGGTTTTGGTGGTGTTTTAATTATCGTGAAACCGGGTGCAGAAGTTGTTGATCTGGCTTCACTGATCGTTGTCGCCGCTGCCTTTGGCTATGCGGTCGCCTATATCGCGACAAAACCTCTCGTGCTCACCGATTCACCGCTTGCCATATTGTTTTATATGAATTTGATACAGCTTCCGCTAGGTCTGGTGCCCACCGTCTTCACCTGGGTACCGCCGGTACTGGGCGATTTACCGTGGATCATCCTGGTTGGTGTAACTGCGCTGACAGCGCATTATTGCGTGACCCGCGCTTTTCAGGTGGCCGATACATTGACTGTTATCCCACTGGATTATGTGCGCATGCCGCTGGTTGCCGTAATTGGCTACTTTTTTTATCAGGAAAGTATGGAACTGGCGCTCTTTGCCGGTGCGCTCGTGATCGTCGCCGGCAATTACTACAATATCCGCTACGAAGCCAAATTGATTAATTCGGCTGAGAAGTGATTCTACCTATTGGCTAGAATTGCGCCATCCGAGGCTTTTTCAATGCCGCTCAAAACAAGACCAGGTGTCAGCAATTCCGGCAGCGCTTCACCCAAGGGTGCACCCGGGCCGTAGATCGCGTTAAACGGAATGCCGAAGCGGCCAAAGCTTTTCAGGTAGGCTGTGATCCTAGGGTCAGGCCGGGTCCAATCACCCTGCATGGCAATCACTTTGCCACTGGTCAAAAGTTCGAGAATTTGACCACGTTTCAGAACAGTTGCTTTATTGACCTGACAGGTGATGCACCACTCGGCGGTAATATCAACAAAAACAGTTTTGCCTTCAGCCACCAGTGCTGGAATTGCGTTTGGCTCAAACGGACGCCAGAACGCTTCCTTGGCGGAACTGAGTGGCGTTGCCGAAGGGGTGTAAGTGTATGGCGTCCAAAAGGCGCCCACAATCACGATGACAATGCCAAGCGAGGCCAGTTTCTGGCGGCTCTCCGGCAGACGGTTGCGCAGCACCAGCACGAGGCCGATAGCGATCATCAGCGCACCAACTATTAAGGCAGCGTTCAAACTCAATTGAATGGCCAAAACGGATAACAGCCAAACTGCGGTTAAGGCCAAGGCAGCGCCCAAAATTTTCTTCAACGTGTTCATCCAAGCGCCCGGCTTCGGCATCCGGCTGGCAAGCCTCGGAAACAGCGCGATTGATAAAAAGGGCAGGGCCATGCCGACACCAAGGGCTAAGAAGACCACAAATATATCTAAGGTTCCTCCCGCCAAAGCAAAGCCGATAGCGGTGCCCAGAAAGGGTGCGGAGCAGGGGGTGGCCAAAATAGTGGCGAAAGCGCCCGTGGCGAAATTGCCACCAAAACTCTGATGGTCTTGAGCTTGGCCGGTTGAAGCACTGGCCCGGTCATTGATCCAAGAGGGCAGGCGGAACTCAAAAATCCCCCAGAGATTATAAGCAAACAAGGTCACCAATACGCTCAAACCCACTATGAACCAAGGATGCTGGAACTGAATGCCCCAGCCAACGGCAGCACCGGCAAGTTTTAGGCCGACCAGTCCGCCGGCAATTGCCAGGAAGGATGTGATAATTCCAAGAGAGGAGGCAATAAAGCTCATCCGCACGATGCGGTCTTCAGCACCGCCATGGGAGACGACACTAAGAATCTTCAGTGAAATAACCGGCAGCACGCAAGGCATTAAATTCAAGATCAAGCCACCAATTAGTGCGAAGGCCAGGATCATCGGCAGAGAAAAAGGGAGGGCCTTCGTGATGGTCGGCGCTGATTTGCCTTCCGTAACAGTTAGTGTCCGCTCAGCCGACCGAGCTCCATCCTTCAGTGTAAGCCGCAAACTGGCATTGACGATTTTGGCTTTTTCCTCTTCCGAGACCGGCACTTTTATGGTTGCTGTCGAGCCGTCGTGATTGATGCTGGCGACCGGCTTACCAAAAAAGGTCAGCTCCGGCCCTTCGATAAAGACATCCGGTTTCTCAAAAGGAATGCCGCTTTTGGCTTTAATCCGGATAAAACCTTTGCGGATATCTTTTTCAACTTCGCTAAATTGCCCTGTGGTCTCAACGCTTTCGATGGAGAGATTATGAGCCTTGCCGTCACCGGGAATTTTTGAAGCGTATTGGCTGATCAGATGATAGTTTTTCGACATGCTATCTGCCGGCGCATCGCCTGCGGGCAGGTCAAAGGACAGTTTGGTTTTATAAGGGATGCAAATATCGTCACAAGTCAGATAATTGAGCTCAGCGCGTAATTTAAGCGGCTGAGCCGGGTCGTTGACGGATGCGGTGATTGGAAAGACAACTTCTTTTTTGTAGCCGAGGGTTTGCAGACCGAGGACTTCAAAGCGGCTCGGCAGCGGCCAGCCAAAGCTGGTTTTTGCCAGGTTTTCAGATTTTTGCCAATTGAGGTTAGGCGGAAAGCCCGCATCGCCGGGTGTCCGCCAGTATATTTTCCAGCCTTTTTTCAATTTGAAATGCAGGCCGAGTTTGACGTCTTTGCGGTTGCCGAGATTTGGCAGTGCCGAAATAAGCCGGACTGAAGTTTGCTCGGTTTTAATCCACGGTGTTGCATCCTGAGCAGCGGCGGGTGAACCGGCTAGGGTAAGCAATCCAGCGGTAAGGGTTAACACGGAGGAGCTTGCGAATTTTAATTTACTAATTTTTGATTTCATCTAACGACCAATTGCCATTTGCTTTCTGATATTTTTGGGCTACGCAATTTATGCTGATTACCTATATAGGTAAATAATGCTGTTAAGGTAGCCCTATGCCATCAATTCACGCGAACTTTACCAATTGTGTTCGATTCGCTCCCTATCCGGGGTTAATTCGCCTAAATCAGTGCAGCGAAAGCGAATTTAGCCAGCCGCGACGCCCTAATATAGCCCCAATTCCCAGCTAAATAGAGAAAATGATGGGTTTTGCCCGCACCAGCTCTTTTCTCCGAAAAGTACCTGTGTAATCATTTGGGTTAAGCGGATTTATTTGTGACCTCATCTTGATTATGAGAAACAAGGACGCCATTTATATGGGTAGCATGTATAGCAACCAAACATCCGATAATAAGTCAGACCCCTATCTCTCCGGACAGCTATTGATCGCCATGCCGGGAATGCGGGATGAGCGTTTTTACAAAACTGTCATCTATATGTGCGCTCATACCGAGGAAGGTGCGATGGGTTTGGTTCTCAATCAGGTGATGGATTCGCTCTCCTTTCCAGATTTGCTCGAACAGCTCGGCATCGATGAAGGCAATGCCGGCCAGGCTGTGCCGATCCATTTCGGTGGCCCCGTGGAAGCCGGTCGCGGTTTTGTTCTGCATTCTTCAGAGTATCAGCAGGATGCCACCTTGGAAGTTGAAGATGGCATAGCCCTGACGGCGACGGTCGATATCTTAAAAGCCATTGCCCGAGGCTATGGTCCTCGCCAAAGTCTTCTGGCTCTTGGTTATGCCGGCTGGGGTCCAGGTCAGCTGGATGACGAAATTCGCGCTAATGGCTGGCTTCAGGCACCTGCGGATCACGAGCTGATATTCGGCAGTGATCAGGAAACCAAATGGGAGCGCTCAATCGCTAAGATCGGCATCGACCCCCGCATGCTCTCCGACGAGGCGGGCCACGCTTAAAAGGTTAATTCACGCCACAAGAGATAATGGCGTGAAATTCACACAATTTCACAACTTCGTTAATTAAGTGCCTGTCACCTTTTGGAAAATTAACCTTTAACTATTCTCAAACGGATCGGCGGTTTCAGCCAGCATATCAAGCGCCTGTTCGGTGAAGGGCTTGAGCTCTTCGACAATATGGTCCGGCACGTCGATTTCAATAGCGCGGTCGGGGTGGAGATATTTAACCAGCTGAAAATAGACGATGCTGAAAGTATGGAACTGAATCTCGGCGATTTCGGGATCGCTTACCCAGTTTTTGCCGAGTTCTTTAAACAAGTTGCTGACCGCTAATCCACCGCCATAGCAGTCAAAATCCCGGCAGAAGGTAAAGCCTTCATCTTCCAGCCTATCGAAGATTGTACAACTGCCTAGTTCCTGGTCGAGATGCTTACAGGGTGTTCTCGGAGGTTTGTTATAATGAGGCAGACTAAATTTTGTCGCCACACAACAGACGGCGTCACAGTTCTCGCAATCGGTCTTGAGCTTCGATTTATCGAAAATTCTGACCATTGTTGGTTTTCCAGATGCTAGCTCAGCCGCGCCGTCACATCAGCGATGTCTGCCAGTTTATCGATTGGGCCAAGGGCGGCTAAAGTCGGTGCCGTGACGAGCATGCGTGCCGCCGTGCGTTTAATCGAATCTGCGTCAACTTTTTCAATGTTTTCGATCACTTCAGTGATCGGCACAACGCGGTCGAAAATTTGCAGCTGGCGGGCGACTTGCTCAACCCGGGACGCCGTGCTTTCAAGCGTCATCAAGGTTGCCGATTTCAACTGCGCCCTAGCCCGAGCCAACTCTTCCTCGCCTACCTGATCAGCCAGTTTGCGGACTTCCTCACAGATCACCGGCATTAGTTCGACAACTTCATCCCGGCCCGTGCCGGCGTATATGCCAAAAATGCCACCATCTTCAAAGTTCGAGATAAAGCTATAAATACTGTAAACCAGCCCGCGCTTTTCCCGAGCTTCCTGAAACAGGCGCGAAGACATGCCGCCGCCTAATAGAGTGGATAATACCGACATCGGATAATAGTCCGGGTCCTTAAACGAAACGCCTTCAAGCCCTAAGACAACATGAACCTGTTCCAAAGCACGAGCTTCCCGGTAGTCACCACCCTTATAGATCACCGGCTCGTCAGTCGTTTCGCCGCCTGCAGGCAAATCACAAAAAGCGGCTTCGGCGAGCTTCACAAAAGCGTCGTGATCGACATTACCGGCAGCCGCAACAACCACTTTAGAGGCGGAGTACTGGCCTTTCATATAATCAACAACAGTTTCTCTTGGCAGGGCTTCAATCAGTTCCGCCTTGCCTAATACCGGCCGCCCCATGGCTTGATCCGGATAGGCCGTGATCTGGAAGTGATCAAAAATAATGTCATCCGGCGTATCATTTGACTGGTGAATTTCCTGAACAACGACAGCGCGTTCGCGTTCCAGCTCAGCCGTCTCCATGGTCGCATGCTGCAGAATGTCAGCGATAATATCGACCGCAAGAGGCACGTCTTCTTTTAAGACCTTGGCAAAATAGGCTGTGTTTTCCCGGGATGTATAGGCGTTAAGGTGTCCGCCGACCGCTTCGATTTCCTCGGCGATGGCGAGCGCCGAGCGCCGTTTGGTGCCTTTAAAGGCCATATGTTCCAGTAAATGCGAAATTCCGTTGAGCTCCGGCTTTTCATGACGCGTGCCGACAGCCACCCAGGCGCCGACCGAGGCGGTTTCAACCGTGCTCATATAATCAGTAACAATGCGTAAACCCGACTTTAGCGTGGTGACTTGAGTGCTCATGCAGCTTTTCTTTCGGCCAGTTTACCGGCGATAAAATTACGCATTTGATCAAGGCTATTGGGCAGCTCGTCAAATCGCTCCTCCCGCGCAAACAGATCAGCGAGATGAGACGGCAGGTCTGGATGAACGCCGGACGCCTCTTCGACGGCGGCTGGAAATTTCGCCGGATGAGCCGTCGCGAGGGCGACTTTTATCGCTTCTGGTGAGGCGTTGCTCTGTTGGCCGGCAATCACACCAATGACGCTATGGGGGTCCAGCAGTTCACCGGTCGCGTCATAGACATTTCGGATGGCAGTTTTGGTTTCATCATTGCTGACGCGGTAGCCTTCAAAATCCTGCTGCATGGCTTGCCAGCGGCCTTGGCCGAACTCGATACTTTGAGATTGCCGAAATTCTTCCAGCGCCTGGGCAACCGCTTTGCCATCCCGGTCAAAATGATCAAACAGCAGACGCTCAAAATTGCTTGAGATTTGAATATCCATACTCGGGCTGAGGGTGGGCACCACCGGCTTCATCGACATGACACCGGTGTCGAAAAAGCGCGTCAGAATATCGTTCTCGTTGGAGCCGACGATAAATTTCTCAATCGGCAAACCCATTTGCTTGGCCGCATAGCCGGCATAGACGTTGCCAAAATTACCGGTCGGCACGGCGAAGACGAAGTTACGGTCCGGCGCACCGAGTTCAAGGGCAGTCCAAAAGTAATAAACAATTTGGGCCATGATGCGCGCCCAGTTAATTGAGTTCACAGCCGAAAGATTATGCTCATCCCGAAAGCTTTCATCACCGAACATGGCTTTGACCATATCCTGGCAATCATCGAAGGTGCCGTCCAAGGCGATGTTATGAACATTGCCAGACAATACTGTAGTCATCTGGCGGCGCTGGACTTCAGACACACGGCCTTTTGGGTGGAGGATAAAAATCTCGATGGCCTCGCGGTCCCGGCAGGCTTCAATGGCAGCCGAACCCGTATCGCCCGAGGTCGCGCCGACAATGGTGACGCGTTCGCCGCGTTTTTTGAGCACGTAATCAAACAATCTGCCGACCACTTGCAGCGGATAATCCTTAAAGGCCAGCGTCGGCCCATGAAAAAGCTCAACCAGCCATTGATCGTCACCCAATTGCTTGATCGGCGCAATTGCCGGGTGATCAAATTGGGCATAGGCGTCGTTGACGATGCCGGCAAAATCGTCTTCCGGAATGGTGCCACCTAAAAACGGCAACATGATACGGACGGCCAATTCCTGATAGCTCAAACCGCGCAGGCCGCGGATATCATTTTCAGAAAATTGCGGCCAACTTTCAGGCACATAGAGACCGCCATCGCGGGCCAGGCCGGCCAGCAAGACATCATCAAAAGCTAGATCAGGGGCACCTGAACGGGTGCTGATATATTTCAACGCGGTTTCTCCAATTTTAATAATGCTTGAAAGTTGGCGTAGACTATCTCTTGCAAGGACCCGCCGCAAGCCAGTCCTCTCAGCCGTCAGGCTAAATATCTGGCCTGCAAATGCTGCTTAAATATTTCAGCATCAAGCGGTGATCCCGTGGCGCGCTCGATCAGCTCCGGTGTTTCATAAAGTGAGCCGAGGCCGTGGATATGCTCGCCTAGCCAGGCATAGAGCGGGGCAAAATCCCCTTGGCTGATGGCGGGCAGAATGTTCGGATCGGCTCTACGGGCGGCGGCGAAAATTTGCGCCCCCGTCATGGCGCCGAGACTATAGCTCGGGAAATATCCCCAGGCGCCGTCATACCAATGAATATCTTGCATACAGCCCGCCGCGTGATCAGGTGGGGTCAGGCCCAGCAATCTTTGCATTGCTTCATTCCAGGCCGCCGGCAGATCATCCAATGTCATTTCCTCATTGATAAGGGCCCGCTCGATGTTATAGCGCAAGATCACATGGGCTGGATACGTCACCTCATCTGCATCGACCCGAATAAGACCGGGCGCGACCTTGGTGTAGATGCGATAAAGATTGTCGACCTCCCATTCCGGGCCATCGGCACCAAATGCTTTTTTCATCAGCGGTGCGGCATAGGTGAGAAATTCCTTCGAGCGGCAGGCCTGCATTTCAATCAGCAGGGATTGGCTTTCGTGCACATCCATACCGCGCGCTTCGCCAACCGGCTGACGCCGCCAGTCTTTGGGCAAATTTTTTTCATAAAGCGCATGGCCTGTTTCATGCAGGATTCCCATCAGGCCGGTGGTAAAATCCGCCTCGTCATAGCGGGTGGTGATGCGGATGTCGTCAGGCGTGCCGCCGGAAAAAGGATGCAGACTGATATCCAGACGTCCCTGGCTAAAATCAAAACCAAGCTGAGCCATCAATTGTTCACCAAGAACGCGTTGTTGCTCGGCAGGAAAGGGGCCTTCGGGCAATACTGGTTGCGGTGCGGCAGCTTGCTTTTCCAAGACAGCAGCCAGAAAGTCCGGCAGAAAGGCTTCAATATTGCTAAAGATCGGATTGACCAAATCCTCTCGCAGGCCCGGCGTGTGCTCATCCATCAAGGCTTCGTAAGGAGTACAATCAAGAGCGCTGGATTTGGCCGCCGCTACTTCTTTAACGAGTTTAAGCACCTCGGCTAGAAGCGGCTTGATGCCGTCATAGTCAGATTCTGATCGCGCCGTCCGCCATTTTGTTTCGCAAGTCATGTTGGCTTTGGTAAGGGCCTCGACCAGATCGGCTGTAACTGCGGTGGCATGTACCCACATATGCCGCATTTCCCGTAGATTGGCAGCCTGCCAGGGACCGAGATCATTCAATCCTTCGGCTTCATCCAGTAAATCAGAGATTTCGCTGCCGACAATTATTTCATGACAGACCGTACCAAGCGCGGCCAATTGCTCGCTCCGGGCTTGGGCGCTCGGGCCGCCTTCGGGCATCATGGTCGAGGCATCCCAATGGAGCACACCGGCTGCTTCGCGCAAGGCCAGCAAACGGCCAAAACGTTTCTCGAGTTTATCGTAGGAAGTCATAGCGGAGTAGAGTAGCGGCTAAAGGAAGGATTGGACACCTTTGTCGGCCAGCAAAATAACGAAGATTAAAAAGAGATGCAGGATGGAAAACTTAAACATGCTGCGAGGTGCTTCAAAGCCCTCGGATTTCATCACGACCACTGCATGACGGATAAACCAGAGGCCGAGCGCGCCGATGACAACACCAGCCGGGATAGAAATGAGGCCGGTGAAAGCCGGCGCTACGGTGATCGGCAGTAATAAAACCGTATAGATCAGCATCTGCTTTTTAGTTTCAGCCACGCCGGAGACAATCGGCATCATAGGCACACCGGCTTTTTCATAGTCGCCTGAGCGGAACAACGCCAAGGCCCAGAAATGTGGCGGCGTCCACATGAAGATTATCGCGAACAAAATAAACGAGTTGAAGGTAACGTCGCCGGTGACGGCCGCCCAGCCGATCACCGGGGGAAGCGCACCCGAACCACCACCGATTACAATGTTCTGAGGCGTGCGGCGTTTTAGCCAAACCGTATAGATGAAAACGTAATAAATAATTGTGCCGGCGAGCAAGGCTGCCGACATGGTGTTGACCCAGACGGCCATGGCGATAACCGAGAGAACCGATAAGACGATGCCAAACCACAAGGCATTGGCCGGGCTCATCCGGCCCGCCGGGATCGGCCGGTCCATGGTGCGTTCCATCTGGCTATCGATGTCACGGTCATACCACATATTTATAGCGCCGGAGGCACCGGCACCGACACCGATGCAGAGGATCGCAATTATAGCCGTAAGCCAGTCAATGGAGCCTGGCGCCATGACAATGCCGACAACGCCGGTAAACAGCACCAGCGACATCACCCGCGGCTTGAGCAGGATCGCATAGTCGACAACGCGCGGATTTACCTCACCCGGTACAGGATCGGTATTTTCAGCAACTTCGTCCAAACCGGAAGTTTCGGTCATTTGTTCAGCCATAATTTCCATACTATAACTCAAAAATCACGAAAAGAGAGCGTTATCTTAAACTTCTTAATTATTCTCGGCATTAACTTGGGGTAATTTCTGTAATAACGCTTTCAAGGCGATATAAATAAAAATCACGCCGCCGATAATGGCCAAGCCGCCGCCGAAATCTCTAATGCCGGCTGCCGCGACAGCAATTGACTGGTCCATATCAATCGCCGTGCCCATCACTTTACGGGCCGCTCCCATGCTGCCGGCGATAAACATACCGACGATAAATAGAAACTGGCCGAGCGCATACAAAATAATCTGGCTGGTGACAAGCTTGCCGGCTGGTATGGCGCGGCCAAGCTTGGGCAGGAACACCGCATAAAACAAGCCGACAAAAGCAAGATTGATGCCGGCAATGACGCCATGGTAATGAGCGGGTGTCCTCGTATCGGTACCATCAACAAAAAAGCCAAGCACACCACCGGCGGCAAAAACCAGGATGGAGGTCCATAGGCTCAGCATTGCCGGGTCTTGCCATTTGAAGTTTTTAAGTTGTCGCCCGAGAACCGGCAATAGGCCGACGGCAAAAATAAGGACTGCCGGTCCGAGCGCATATTGGAGATCGGTAAAGGCCTGGGTTTGGCTCTCATCCATGACGTTCCAGAAGACGTAAAAGCTCAACCCCGCCAAACTGGTGGCAATGAGCCACAGATTGGCCCAGCGATAGGTCGCCTTGGCGCCAGTGAGGTTGGCGAGATAACACCAGGCGACCAGCAACAGCGCGACGTTTAGGAATTGCAGCAAATGCCCACCGCCCCAAAACAGGCGCTCATTATAGTCATGAGTGAGGGGCTGATCTCCCAATTGCCTTTCGGCGATGACAAAGGCCACCAGCGCTATGATATAAATAAAAGCCGAAGATTTTAAATTTGGACCCGTTGATGAATTTCGAAAGACGCATAGAACACCAGCGAGGACGCCCAGCTCCAGCAACACCAAGCCACTGTAATAAAGGGGATCGATAATAACCGGAATGTAATTGTTGAGAGTTGGCTCTCCGCGGTCAAGCAGCGACGGGATCAACAGTAATATTGTTCCAAGGGTGGCCAAAGCGAGGCCGGAATTATCGAGCAAATTGGTCTCGTCGGAGCCGGTTAATTGAACGAGGCAGCCGAAAACCGCCAGATACCAAACGGCAAAAGACAAGACGACATGAGCCACCAGCCCTTTTTGAAAAAAGGCAGTTGGCCAGGGCACGGCATCTTCCATGCCTGGAATTCTGGACAGCACCAAAAGAATAGCAAACAGACCAGCCAGCGCGAGAGAGGCGACAGCGAGCAAAGCCCAACCGCGCAGTAAGGCCGCTCGTGATAATGAAAGAGTGTCGCTCGTCATAAATCTGGTCCTATAGTACTTGTGCAGTTTGCAAGGGATAGAGTTGATAAAGCATCAGATAGACCAGAATACCCGATACCGAAACATACATCCAAACCGGCCAGGTCCAGCGGGCAATTTTCTTATGAGCGGCGAAGCGGTCTTTAAATGCGCGCAGCACGGTGAAAAGAACGAGCGGCACTATTGCCATGGCTAATAAAACGTGACTGATCAGCAAGATGTAATAAAAAATCCGGATAACGCCTTCACCTTGAAAGACAAAGATCGGGGTGTAAAACCTGAGGGTGACATAGCTGATAAGAAATAATCCAGAAACCGTCAGGGCCGCGATCATGCACCTCCGGTGAGCGAATCGATTACCCGATTTGATGAAATAGAAGCCGCCGATCAGCAGGCAGGCGGCAATCCCATTTAGAATTGCATTTAAATGCGGCAGCACAGATACGCTTAACATTTAATAAAATACCCTCACCGGCTTAATAATAGGCAGTTTTGATCATAATGCCGATATACATGGACAGGGCAATTGCGCCCAGTACGATGGCAAAAACCACTTTTTTCTTTTTGTCCATATGAGTGACCTATTTCCTGGATTGACCGGCGGTGTAATCTGGGTTTTGACCCTAGCGCGCGGTGTATCATTGCTGTCCCCATATCACAAGGGGAAGGGTTAAAATGGATTTTATGTCCATATCATAATATAAGAATGATTATTAAAATAGTTTGGTTTTCTGCGGAAAAATACCCATATTTTATTCAACATGACTTTACCGATTAATTTTGATCAGGTATATGGGAGCCATAAAATGGAACTTAACCAAAGTTAAGTCTAAATTCTAACTGGTAGGAATTTCCGGATACACACGGACATCTAGTCCACACACTAATTACAGGACAGCCCCATTGAATTTTTCAAATTTTAACGGGTTGATAAATGGTACACAGGAACGGTACAGATGCAAAATAGTCACAGAAAAATTCTAGGATATAATGCAGGGGTTGCGTTTCTTATCGCAGCTTTTGCCGCCATCATGGCCAGTGGCGCCAATGCCGCCGAGCCAACACCATGGCAAATGAATTTTCAACCTGCCGTAACGCCGGTGATGGAAAAAATTACGGATTTCCATAATCTGCTGCTGACGGTAGAGGTCGGGATTGTCATTTTGGTCCTAGCATTGATGCTGGTGAT
Organism: uncultured Rhodospirillaceae bacterium; assembly: GCA_964566055.1. Lineage (GTDB taxonomy): Bacteria > Pseudomonadota > Alphaproteobacteria > Rhodospirillales > UBA2165 > TMED23. The sequence goes on along the minus strand of CAZMHI010000001.1, from coordinate 65,340 downwards.
CATCTTTAAGTTCAATGCGAAGAGTAACCCCGAACCCTCCAAGACAACTCACAACACGCCGTTGGAAGTTATCTGGACGGTTATTCCGATTGTTATTCTGATTATATTTGCCGTACCTTCGATGAAATTACTGTTCTTCATGGATAAGGCGCAAAACCCTGAAATGACACTCAAGATTACCGGCCATCAATGGTACTGGTCTTATCAGTATCCCGATAATGGTAATTTTGAATTTGACAGCAATATGATTCCCGACGATGAAATTAAACCGGGCCAGCGCCGTCTGCTGGAAGTTGATAACCAAGTAGTCTTGCCGGTAAATACTGAAATTCGCCTGTTGATGACGTCAGAAGATGTCATCCACAACTGGGCAATTCCTGCATTCGGCATAAAATTAGATACGGTGCCCGGACGCACCAACGAGACATGGGTGAAAGTTACTAAACCTGGCACTTACTATGGACAATGTTCCGAACTTTGCGGCGTTAACCACGGCTTTATGCCGGTTGCGGTTAAAGTCGTTTCCAAGGACGAGTTCAAGAAATGGGCCGCTAAAGCCAAGAAAGAATTCGCCAAAGCGAAAGACACGCCGGTGAAGGTGGTGGAAATGAATTCGCCAGCTCAGGCTAACCTTCGCTAATTCGGGTGAGATTAAGGAATAAGAGGTAGTATAAAATGTCAGATACCGCACACGCAGACGCGCACGACCACGACGATCATCGCCCGACCGGTTGGCGGCGTTGGGTTTACTCAACCAACCACAAAGATATCGGCACGATGTATCTCGCTCTGGCGATGATTGGCGCCATTGTCGGCACTGCAGCATCAGTGCTGATCCGCATGGAATTGCACGAGCCCGGCATCCAGTTCGTCACTGATTTTCAGTTTTATAATGTGCTGGTGACGGCCCATGGCTTCATCATGGTGTTCTTTGTCGTCATGCCGGCCTTGATCGGCGGCTTTGGTAACTGGTTTATACCGCTGATGATCGGCACGCCGGATATGGCTTTCCCGCGGATGAATAATATCAGTTTCTGGTTGCTGGCTGCGGCCTTGGTGCTGTTGGTGATCGCCGGCTTGATTGACGGTGGACCTGGTACCGGCTGGACGGTTTATCCGCCGCTGGCCAATGCTGATTATCATCCCGGTATGGCCGTGGACTTTGGTATCCTCAGCCTTCATTTGGCTGGTGCGTCATCTATTTTGGGTGCGATTAATTTCATCACCACAATTATAAACATGCGCGCTCCGGGCATGACGTTCCATCGTATGCCGTTGTTTATTTGGGCCGAGTTTGTTACGGCCGTTCTTCTGCTGTTGGCGATCCCGGTACTGGCAGGCGCCTTGACGATGCTGTTGACCGACCGGAATTTTGGCACGGCCTTCTTCTCGCCGGGCGGCGGCGGTGATCCATTGCTGTGGCAGCATCTGTTTTGGTTCTTCGGCCATCCAGAAGTTTACATTATTGTGATCCCGGCCTTTGGCGTGATCAGCCAAGTAGTTTCGACCTTCTCTAAAAAGCCAGTATTTGGATACCTCGGTATGGCTTATGCAATGGCGGCGATTGGTGTTGTCGGCTTCGTTGTCTGGGCCCACCATATGTATACGGTTGGCTTTAATGTCGAGACCCGGGCCTATTTCACTCTGGCGACCATGGTGATTGCGGTGCCGACAGGTGTGAAGATATTCAGCTGGCTGGCGACCATGTGGGGTGGCTCGATTAAATTTGATACGCCCATGCTTTACGCCTTTGGCTTCATCTTCCTGTTTGTCGTCGGTGGTGTCACTGGTGTGACGCTGGCCAATGCAGGTGCTGATATGGCTTTCCATGACACCTATTTTGTGGTGGCCCACTTCCATTATGTGTTGTCGATTGCTGCGGTTTTCGCCATGTATGCCGGCTTCTATTACTGGATTGGCAAAATGTCAGGCAAGCAATACCCGGAAGGCTTGGGGCGCTTGCAGTTCTGGATTTCCTTTATCGGCGTCAACGTCTTGTTCTTCCCGCAACACTTTGCCGGTATGGCCGGTATGCCGCGCCGGATTCCTGATTTCCCGGATGCCTATGCAGGCTGGAATATGATCTCCAGCTGGGGTGCCTATATTACGGCCGTCGGCGGACTTCTGTTCTTTGTCGTGCTGTGGAAAACCTTGAAGTCAGACAAAGTTGCTGAGGCCAATCCATGGGGTGTCGGAGCGGATACCTTGGAATGGACTGTTGAGTCTCCGGCGCCGTTCCACACGCATGAGCAAACGCCTGCGATCAGCACGCAACCGGCTGAATAGGTAAAATTCGAATGACCGATCAACCAGACAAAATCAAACTCCGGACCACCGCAGCGGAACCAAAAACCCGCAACGGTGTGACGGCGGTGATATTGTTTGGCCTGGTGGCCGGCATGACCGGCTTGGCCTTTGCCTCTGATCCGTTGTACCGGATTTTCTGTAAAGTTACCGGTTATGGCGGTACGACCCAGGTTGCAGAGGCACCGGCTGAATCGACCATCATCGATCAGATGGTGACGGTGCGGTTCGATGCCAATGTCAATAAGTCGCTGCCGTGGCGTTTTAGGCCTGTGCAAAACACGGTTAAAGTGCGGCTTGGTGAGCAGGCCTTGGCGTTTTTTGAGGCCACCAATGTTTCAGACAAACCCATTGTCGGCACGGCGACGTTTAATGTCGCGCCCTTTAAGGCTGGTGAGTATTTCAACAAAATCGAATGCTTTTGTTTTACCGAGCAGGTGTTAAAGCCCGGCCAAACCGTGCAAATGCCGGTGACTTTTTTTGTCGATCCAGCGATCATAAAAGACCGTAATACGGTGGACGTTAAAACGATCACGCTATCTTACACGTTCTTTGCCGGCGAGGATCAAAGTGAAGCGCAAAAACTTCAGACGACCAGCGTCATTTCGAATGATGCAGAGAGTATTAAAATTTCACGTGAGGTTACTCCGAAGGGGTGATCTCATATTATTGTTAACTATGAAGCAAACCGTGGGGAAAACTAACCATGGCTAATGAAGCAGCAAAAACAAATCCGTGGCATGTGCCGGAACCTAGCCCGTGGCCGATTATCGGCACAATCGCCGGCTTTTTAATGGCCGTCGGCGGCATCTGGTTTATGCATGATGGTCCGATCTACCTATTTGGCCTTGGTGTTTTGATTTTAATCTACACCTTCTACGGCTGGTGGCGTCAGGTCATTATTGAATCCCATACGGCCGGTGCTCATTCCGAGCAGGTTAAAGTGGGCTTAAGATACGGCTTTATTTTCTTTATTGCCTCGGAAGTTATGTTCTTTTTTGCTTTCTTCTGGGCCTTTTTCCACTCGAGTCTGCCGATTTTAAATAATGTTGCGCAAATCTGGCCGCCGGAGGGGATCGAGTTAATCCCGGCCTCGGGTGTGCCATTGCTGAACACTTTGATTCTGTTGTCGTCGAGTGCCACCGTGACGGTTGCTCACCATGCTATTATCGATGACAACCGGAAAAAGGCGATCCGCTGGACCTGGATCACGACAATTTTGGGAGTGATATTCTTGGGCTTCCAGATTTTTGAGTATGTCGAAGCGACCTTCAAACTGAGTGATGGCATTTATCCTTCGACATTCTATCTGGCCACTGGCTTCCATGGCTTCCACGTCTTTGTCGGCACCTGCTTCCTGGCAGTTTGCGCTATGCGTCTGCAAAAGGGTCATTTTAAACCCGATCACCATATCGGTTTTGAAGCGGCTGCCTGGTATTGGCATTTTGTTGATGTCGTTTGGATATTCCTCTTTATCAATGTGTATATCTGGGGATCATCATCCTTCGGGCATATTACTGCCGGATAAATAAAAGGTACCGGGTACCGGATTCGCAACAACTCGATCTAAATGCGAGTCCGGTACCCGGTGCCGGATTCGCAGGCGTTCTCAACACCTAAAGTTTGCCGGAAAGGTCTTTCATAAAAGCGCTGAGGATTTTATCGACGCCGAGACTAAAAGCGCCAACTGCTGCCGCGACACTGGCATTCTGTGACGATTGTTCAAGGGTATAGGTATCGAGGTGAATCAGTTGCTCAAGCTTGGCGTTTTTAAGGCTGAGTTCCAGAGAAATCACGACTTTGTTGGCGCTACCGGTAACCTGTTCAAAGCGCAGGATTTTGCCGCTCAAGATATAATCCGGTTCGATGCGGAGATTGGGAGTGACGATAGACTTCGCGGCATTGGCTTGGCGCAGTTTCGCCGTCACCGCATTTTGCAACATGATTGATGGTGGTTCTGTCCAGAAGTGATAGTGATAGGATTGCACTTCAGCTGATTTGGCTGAGGCGGTAAACAGGATCGGGCGGCTATCGATCAGGCCATTGGCAATCAGCCGTTCGACCTCGACAACACCGTTAAATTTAGGGCCAGTTACATTTGAGGTACCGGGTGAATTGAGACGATAATATTGATCTTGCGGTACGGGATCCTGAGCGCAGGCGGTGAGCGCAACCAGCGCTCCGATAGCAAGTACTCGAACGGCCTTCAGGTTCATAAAACTGTTTTTCGTCTGCTGTATCATCTTTCTCCCCCAACTATTTCTTTTTGGCTTTTTCAGCAGGTGCCGAACCACCCAGCAACAGGCCGGGGTTTTTTCTGATCTGGCGGGTAAATTCATACATGTTCCGGCTGGCACCCTCCATATTCTGGTTGATCGCATTGATATGGCGGGAGATGGTTTCCACGGTATGGCGCAAATCGACAATCGAGCGATCAACATCCAGGCGGTTATCGGAAATAAACGTACCGACATTACCCATCAGCGCATCCAGAGATTTCTGGGTCTTGGAAAATTCGACGGTCAATTTTGCCAGATTGCTGGTGGTCAGCTCCATGTTGGCAATGATTGAGTCTAAAGCCTCGACGTTCTCCGGGTTGAGCACTTTAGAAAACTGATCGGCAGTTACATTTAGTTTTTTTGAAAACTTTGAAATGTTATCAATGATTTCCGGAGTTTGCTCGGTGAGGTCGCCGATCAGCAGCCGGACGTCATCAACCAGGGCAGCACCTTTGGCGTCAAGCAATTCGCCGAAGCCGCCGACGGTTTTATTCAAATTCGCCAAAAGCGGTTTGATATCTGTTTCCGCCAACGCACTTATATCTTTAGCGAGATCAGAAACGGCCGCCATAACATTCGCGGATTCAGCACTATTAATTTGATTGCCCGGCTCTAAATTGGTTGTGGCTTTACCGGCTCGAAGATTGATGGTGACTGCAGCGAGCAAGCCTGATGAGGCGATCTCAGCCACGGTATCGCTTGGAATTTGCCAATTCTCAGTAACGCTCAGATCGATCCGGAACCGCAGACGATTGTTTTCCTGTACCGGCTTCACCTGCTCAACCTGGCCGATGGGGAAGCCTTCATAGAGCACGCGAGTGCCGAACTCGACGCCGGTGACATTGTCGTAAATGGCATAATAGTCATCGGTGGCGCCGGTCCGTCCTGTAAGCAAGGCAACTGACGCTACAATTCCAATAATCACCGCCAGTACGAAGGTGCCGACAATCAGATAATTTGCTTTGTTATTCTTCACAGTCTTCTCAATCCTTCTTCAGGCGTTGGGTGTTAGAGCGGCGGTGCGCCTTCCGGTTCATATTCAGCGCCAGTAAGCCTAGCTAAATATTCATCGCCGTCGAGTATTTCTTCTTCGGTGCGGCGATTGAGAATATTTTGAATACGCTCATTTGGGCTATTTCGGATTTCATCAACCGTGCCGCAGGCTAATATATCGCCGCGATCAAGCACGGTTATACGATCAGCGATTTTAAAAGCGCTGTCCAACTCATGGGTGACAACAACAATACTCATGCGCATGGCGTCGCGAAGTTTTAGGATCAGATCATCGAGCGCTGAGGCGACCACCGGGTCCAGGCCGGCGCTTGGCTCATCGCAGAACAATATTTTTGGATCCATGATGATGGCCCGCGCCATGGCAGCCCGTTTGATCATGCCGCCCGAAAGCTCTGATGGCATAAGGTCTTCAAAGCCGGCAAGATCGACGACTTCCAGTTTCATCCGCGCCATAATTTGCTGGGTTTGCTGATCCAATTTGGTGTGCTCGGCAAGCGGCAACATAATGTTTTCACCAACCGTCATCGAGCTGAACAAAGCGCCGCTTTGAAAAGCCACACCGATTTTCTTGCTGAGTTCGGTGCGGCCTTTGATATCGAGTTTGCTGAGGTCTTGGCCGAGCAGTTTCTTGACGCCGGAAGTCGCTTGCTCAAGCGACAAGAGGTGGCGCATCAAGGTTGATTTGCCCGAGCCACTGCCGCCCATGATGACCATAATCTCGCCTTCGCGGACGTCAAAGTCGATGCCGTTGAGAATCTGCCGGGTGCCGTAATGGGTGACCAGATCGGTGACCTCAATCGCCAAAGGGATTTCCTGGGGCGTGTCTGCTGAAAACTCTGTATTCATCAGCGGGTCACCACAAAAGCAAATAACATATCGGTTACGACAATGGCCGAGATTGCCTGGACGACAGCGCGCGTGGTGACTTTGCCGACACCTTCGGCGCCGCCGGTGACGGAAGCACCATTGACGATGCCGATGAGCGTGATCAGCAAGGCGAATATGGCGGATTTACCTAGGCCATGCCAGAGATCGCCGAGTGATAGAATCTCGATTGTCTGATTCCAATAGGCGGCTTGGCTGATGCCGAGTTCAACTGAAACTTACAGCCCGGCGGCATAAAGCGCCACCAAATCGGATAAAAACGTTAGCGACGGCAGCATGATCAACATGGCGAGCAAGGCCGGCACCACAAGATAGCGTACCGGATCAATGCCCATGACTTTGAGGGCGTCGATTTCCTGATTGATCTGCATGGTGCTGAGCCGCGCGGCCAAGGCCGAGCCGGATCGGCCGGCAACCAATATGCCGGTAATCAAAGCCGAAAACTCACGTACTACGGAGAGAGAAATGCCAACGACAACGCGGGATTCTGCGCCAAATGTGCGTAAGGTATGAATGCCCTGAATGGCCAGCATGATGCCGATTGTGGCGGATAACAGGGCGACGATTGGAATTGCCCGCACCCCGATCTCCATCATTTGGAAGACCACTGCATTGGCGCGGACGGGTTGCTTTAAGGTTGGGCCACGAAGCAGCCAGTAGAGGCTTTCACCAACCAGTACGCCCCAGTGACCGAAAGTCTCGATAGCGCCTATCGTGCCACGGCCGATTTTTTCGGTAAAGTTGACGAGAGAATTGTCGTTTGGTTCTGATGCCATAAATTAAGTCTCGCCTGAAATACCGTCATCAATCGTCGAATAAATCGCAAAGACTTTGTCCAAACGTCCTCCTGAGTTCCTGGACGGAATCAGCATAAT
>CAZMHI010000001.1:41039-57973 GCA_964566055.1 uncultured Rhodospirillaceae bacterium | reverse complement strand
TTGTCCAAACGCGCCAGTTCCAAAACCCGCATGGCAGCTTCACTAACTTGCACCAGGCCAAAGCCACTGCCGTTGGATTTAGTGGCTTGCAGGGTCTCGACCAAGGAGGCAATGCCGGAACTGTCGATATAATCGACACCGGCGAGATCGACCAGGACAGCGGTTTTTTTTGCTGCCGCCGCCAACAACACTTCCCGCGCGATGGGTGAGCTTTCAAGATCAACATCGCCCTTTAAAGTGACGATGGTAGCGCCATCTTGTTCTGCCACCGAATGATCCATTTGTATTTTCTCCCTAAATCTTTTGCCTTGGCTTTAGGCAATCTGTTTAGTCATTTTCATCAAGTTACCGGGTCCTTCTTCCGGTGTTAGGTATTCAACTTCATCCATTATTTCGTTGATAAAATGAGTTCCCAATCCACCCGGTTTTATCTCTTCCAAATTGCGCGGCTTGATGGTCTCTACATCCACTGGCTCTGCAAAGTCTCTCAAATATATCAACAATTTATCAGCTTGTCGGGTTATTTTAAGATTGATTTTCTCCTTACTGTTTCCACCATAGGCATGGCGGATAATATTTTGGCACGCCTCATCAACGGCAAGGACAATGTCTTTGGTGGCTGTTTCTTCAAGGCCAGAATTACGCAGCCAAGGATGGAGGCGGTCCCGCGTCGCCTTTAGCTCACCTGCCTCGGCAATAAAATCAAATTCCAGACTTAGGTCATCAAATGATGCCGCATCGAGCCCAAGGATCGTAATATCATCATGCAGTGGGCCATCACCACGATTAATCTCATTGACTACACTGTTAAGCCGGAAAGGAAGCGGCTGATCTGAATTCTCAATCAGCAATTTTTCGACGCCTGCGAGTTCAAACATTGAGCCATCGGCCAGTTTCCCTTCGGTGACGCCGTCTGTGAATATGTAAAGCGGGCCATCTGCCAGTGAGATTTCCACCTCAACATAACCATCATCCGGCACCGCCAGTGTCGTAATGCCCACGGGTGGTGCTTCAGCTTCGATGGCAAGGAAGTTATTATCGGCCAATTGATGCAGCGGTGGTTCGTGTCCGGCATTGGCCAGGCGCACTATTTTTGTTTTTGGGTCATAAATACCGCCAACCAGCGTCACGAACATACCGCGGGTCGACGTTTCACAAATTTCTGCATTGATATGGGCCATCAGTTGACCCGGACGATCCGAAGTTTTGCCGAGACAGCGGTAGAGGCTGGCAGTTTTGGCCATCAACAAAGCCGCGTTCATGCCTTTGCCGGAAACATCGCCGAGACAAAAGGCAATGCGGCCGTCGGCAAGCTCAAAAAAATCGAAAAAATCTCCCGAGACCGTGCGCGCGGGTATGTTGACACCAAAAATAGGAGACGCTGGATCCGGCGCAGTGGGCAATAGGTTGCGCTGAATTTCTGCCGCCAGTTCAAGCTCGCGGCGCATTTTTTCCTGTTCCACCAAATCTGCAGCCATGCGGGCGTTGGTAATTGCGAGTGCGGCGGAGCTCGATAAAACTTCGAGGAGCTGGAGGTCAGCTTCGTCAAACAAGCCACTGTCACCGCGTTTGTTGATGAGCTCTATGGCGCCAATTTTCTCTTCATTGACGCTAAGTGGTGCGCATAAAATAGATTTCGTGGTGAAACCCGTCTGATCGTCTACCGAGCCGTCAAAGCTTTCGTCTTTAGAAACATCTTTGACAATGTTCCCGGTATTCGTTTGGACGCAGCGGCCCACAATTCCGTGATCGCTTGCAAGTTCAATCCCGGTGATATCCGTGGCGCCGACGCAGGCTTCACATCGGAGCTGAGTATTTTCATTTTGCAGGAGAAAAAGAGCACCACCTTCAGCATCAACATAAGATGTTATGCGTTCAATTGCGCGTTCCAGCGTTAGAGCAATATCCAGTGAGGTAGCGAAATCCCTGCCGAGCTCAGCCAGCAAGCTAAGTTGTTCAGAAATAACGCTTTCTTCCGGTTTTTCGGTTTCGATGGTGACGGCTGATCTGTTCATGGCGACACTATGCCCGTTTTCTGGTTTTTCGACAATTGCTACTGTTGGGTTGAGCGCTATCGATTGAATTTCAATTTTGAGTTAAATTAGTTATGAAAAAACATAACAAATTCAATAAAATTACTTGAATCAGACCTATTAATTATTACCTAAAATATTGGACTAAAATAAGTCGGAATCTTTGTTCCGTCTGAATTTTTTTAAATTTTTAACTGTATAAAACTGAATAATTAATGAGTTTAGACGAACAAATACTAGATGCCAGCGTCCTTATCGTTGATGATAAACCGGCAAATGTCGCGTTATTGGAAGCAATCCTCAAAAGTGAAGGCTACACAAACATCCAAAGTGTGACTGATTCACGTTTGGTAAAAGAGCTCCATGATAAATGGCAATTTGATATCATATTACTTGATATTAGAATGCCGCATATGTCGGGCTTTGACGTCATGGAACAGCTTCAAACCCCAGACAAAGATGATTATCTGCCGGTCCTGGTGTTAACCGCCCAATCAGATGCTGAAACAAAAATCCAAGCTCTGCAAAGTGGTGCTCGTGATTTTGTCACCAAGCCCTTTGAGCGCATTGAGGTAACCCATCGCATCAAAAATATGCTGGAAGTGCGGTTGATGTATAACCGGCGTGGCTGGGAGAAAGAAATTGTTGAAGCTCAGGTGCGGGAACGTACGCAGCAGCTTGAAGATACGCAACTTGAATTTATTCGCCAGTTAGGACGCGCCGGTGAATATCGCGACAACGAAACGGGCATGCATGTCGTGCGCATGAGCAAGGGTTGCCAATCTTTGGCCCTGGCGACGGGACATAATGAGGATTTTGCAGAATTATTGCTGCTCGCCAGTCCCATGCATGACGTTGGCAAGATTGGTATTCCCGATCGGGTGCTCCTGAAACCGGGAAAACTAGATGCTGATGAATGGGAAATAATGAAAACCCATGTCGAAATTGGCGCTGAAATTCTGTCGAGTGATTCAGCTGAGATTATGCAATTGGCGCGTACAATTGCCTTAACTCATCACGAGAAATGGAACGGCTCCGGTTATCCCAACGGATTGGTGGGTGAAAATATTCCTATTCAAGGACGCATTGCGGCAATTTGCGATGTCTTTGACGCCTTGACTTCGGAACGGCCGTATAAAAAAGCCTGGTCGGTGGAAGATGCCGCAGCGTTGATCCGGGAAGAATCAGGCAGTCATTTTGATCCTGTTTTGGCTACGAAATTTCTCGAAATCCTGCCTCAGATAATCGAAATCCGCGATGCCCATGCAGACGATGAGGAAGAGGAGTACAATATCTACGATTTAGCTGCTACGAACTAAGCGGCAAAAAATCCATCTAAATTTAAGATTGGTGCCGTGCTTTGTAAGCAGGTGCGATTTCGTCGGCAGCAGGCTGATAAGCGACCGAGAAAGAACTCAGAGCGGCAATCGACTTTTCGATATCTTCACCCTCCGATAATTCGAACGCATCAAAGCCGCAGCGATGCATAAAGAATAATTGATCCTGAATCACTTTACCGGTTGCCCGCAACTCACCTTTAAAACCATATCTCTCACGCAGAATTCTGGCATAGGAAAAGGCACGCCCATCGGGCAAGGCCGGAAAATTGAGCGCAATCAGATCAAAGCGGTCAATGTCTGCTGAAATCTCTTCCGGCTTTTGATTGCTTTCCAAACGAATGCCGAGTTGGCCATTGCGTCCGGAAAAATCATCCTTCGATTCTTGCCAGCGTTTCAGAGATACGATAATCGACTCTTCAACCGAAATTGCATCTTCATCGTCGAGATTGCGCCAGTTGTCTTCGGAGACCTCATTGTTTTTAAGGAGCGTCATAGAGCGCCTCCTTAAACGGGTCCTGGCCGAGCCGGCGATAGGTTTCGAGGAAGCGTTCATTGTCCTCGCGGGCCGATATATAAACGCCCACAACTTTCTCAACAGCATCAATAATATCTTCGGATGAAAAGGCCGGACCAATGATTTGGCCAATATCCGCATCTTCCGAAGACGAGCCGCCCAAAGTTACCTGGTAAAACTCTTCACCATTTTTCTCAACGCCGAGAATGCCGATATGGCCAACATGGTGGTGGCCGCAGGCATTGATGCAGCCGGAGATATTCAATCGAATTTCGCCAATTTCCATCAGCGTATCCAGTTTATCAAAGCGTTCGCTGAGGCGGCGGGCTATGGGGATCGAGCGGGCCGTCGCCAGGCTGCAGTAATCCATACCGGGGCAGCAAATAATGTCCGAGATGCGATCCAGATTTGGTGTTGCCAGATTTAGCTGGACCAGCTCCCGCCACAATTCAGGTAAATCCTGCTTGGCGACATCGGCTAGGATTAAATTCTGCCGGTGAGTAGACCGGATTTGGCCAAAACTGAATTTGTCTGCCAAACCGGCGACGGCATCCATCTGATCAGAAGTGATGTCACCCGGCACGCCGCCGAGCGGTTTTAATGATAGATTGACTAATGCATATCCTGGCTGTTTGTGCGGCAGGACATTACGTTCCAGCCATTGAGCAAAAACAGCGTCACTGGCTGCGGTCTCTTTTACAGCGGGCACGTCATCAGAAAGGTCAGCATAGTCGGGGGCGGCAAAAAACGCCTTTATGCGATCTTCTTCGGCGCGGCCGATAAATAAAATATCACTTTCCGAGGCTTCAAATTCTTTTTCGACCAAGGCGGCAAATTTCTCGATGCCTAATTCATGCACCAGGATTTTAATGCGCGCCTTGAACATATTGTCGCGGCGGCCTTCCATATTATAAACCCGGAGGATCGCCTGGATATAGCGGATCAAATCGTCCTTGGGCAAAAAGTCTCGAACGACTTTGCCGATAAAGGGAGAGCGGCCCAAACCACCACCAACTAAAACCATAAAGCCAGTTTCGCCGTTATCGTTTTTTACCAGTTTGACACCAATATCATGCACGTTTATGGCGGCGCGATCTTCCTCAGCACCAGTAACCGCAATTTTGAATTTGCGCGGCAGCCACGAAAATTCGGGGTGCAGGGTCAGGAACTGGCGAATAATTTCGGCATAGGGGCGCGGGTCTTCCAATTCATCCGGCGCCACGCCGGCATAGGGATCAGAGGTGACATTGCGATTGACGTTACCGCTGGTCTGAATGGCGTTCATCTCGACCGAAGCCAGATTCTCGAGAATATCTGGTGTGTCCTCAAGATTTGGCCAATTATATTGAAGGTTCTGGCGGGTCGTGAAGTGTCCATAACCCTTGTCATATTTGCGGCCGATATAAGCCAGCATGCGCAATTGATCAGACGACATCAGGCCATAAGGAATAGCTACGCGCAGCATATAGGCATGGAGCTGCATATAGAGGCCATTTTTAAGGCGCAAAGGACGGAAATCGTCTTCTGAGATATTGCCTTCCAAACGGCGGGAAACCTGATCACGATATTCGACAACGCGTTCTTTGGTCAGGGTGTGATCGGTCTGGTCATATTGGTACATTACTTTCTACTTTCAGGTATTTTATTCAGCAGCCGGCGCGAATATTGATGGACCTTTGGCTCTAATCTGTTCACGAAATCGTACAGGGCGGATTGAGTTTGCCACGACTTCAACATCGATCAGGTAGGGGGCGACAACAATCTGGTCTTGAACGGCTTGGTCGGCCCTGGCCAATAATTTATCGGTGTCGTCAGATTCTGCCAGCAAACCGGACTCAACATTACGCGTCCAATCCTTGTCAGCAGCCAAATATACCACAGCGCCATCATGTAAGCGGTTTGCGGTCACCATGCGGTGGGTCATTTATACACCTTTTTATTCTATAAATTACACAACGTTTATGCTGAAAATATATATTACTCAAAATTAAATGTAAATAATAAAATAAACACATAAAATAATTGTTATTAAAATTCACTAGATTAAATTAAATTCAACAAGAACCGACGGAATTTAGGCGATTGGCCGTTATAGAGGCAGATTTGGTGCTTATTATTTTGGAGAGGGATAACAGCAGATTAGAGCAAATAGTTGTGCACTTCCGGAAAATGATTGTCGACCCGGCAAATCAGGTGGATATAGTAGCGGTGAACCAAAGCTCGGGCGAACCGTTTATTACATGAATAACCCAACACCTGAATCTGACGCGGATTTATTAGGTAGAATCAAAAATGGTGATTCTGCGGCGGCTCGAGTATTGGTGGATCAGCATTTGGATCGAATTGTAAATTATGGCTATCGTCTGCTTGGCGACCGCGCCGAAGCGGAAGATGTTGCTCAGGAAGCTTTTTTAAGATTATGGCGTAATCTTGATAAATGGCGGGCTGAGAAACCGGTTATCCATTGGTTGCAGCGGGTTACCTACAACCAATGTATTGATCGGCTACGTAAGAAAAAGACTGTAGATATAGAAGCCATCGCCGAGCCAGCGGACCCATTTGAGAATCCCGCCCGGTCTCTGCACCAGGTCCAAGTGTCGACTGCAGTGAATGAGGCGATCAAGCAATTACCGGAACGCCAGCGCGCGGCTATTGTATTTGCACACCAGGAAGGTCTCAGCAATATCGAGACCGCGGAAATTATGGAAATTAGCGTCGAAGCGGTAGAATCGCTGTTGTCGCGAGGACGTCGGGGGTTACGTAAATTACTTGAGGATTTGCGCCCTGAACTAGAAGGAGATGTATGATGGTGGATGATCCCAAATATAGTGATCAGGAGGATTTTGAGTTTGTCCAAAATCTGTTTGATCAACTTGAGCCAGAACGGGCGACACCTGAACTGAAAGCCGAAATTCTAAGGGCTGCGCCATCAGGTCAATTAGGCAAAAGTGCCGGTGGCTTCAGCAGTGGTAACAGGTTTAAGTCAGATTTGACTGAACTGGTTGAATATCTGTGGCCGTTTGGCGCGATCTGGCGGCCGGCAGCCGGCCTCGTGGCGGCGGCAATGTTCGGCGTTATGTTTGGCGTAACTGATCCGTTATCCACCAACGGTGTGCCGGATGCAGATGAAGCTTTGACCGAAGATATAGTGGCTTATTCAGCCGAGGCCGAAGGCCAGTTGGAGGATCTCTAATGACTAAATTGACGTCCCGCCGCTGGGCCATCATCTTTTTTATCTCGCTTGCTTTGAACGTTTTTTTAGGCGGGCTGATTGTCGCTGATAAGTATTTTAAAGGACATCGTGGTCACGGTTTTCGCGGTACTGTTTATTCGATGCCCTGGGCGCGCCGGGTGTTGGGTGACGAAGTTCGCCCGATGATGCGGCAGCTATTTCGCGAACGCCGAGATAGCTTTCGAGGCAATCGCGGCGCCCGGGCAGAACTTTTTGAAAATGTCACGGCAGCCATGGCGAAAGAGCCTTTTGATCAGGCAGAACTTCGCAATGCCCTCGGCGCTTTGCAGAGTAATCTGCAAATCGGGCAATCGGCGATGAACGATATGATGGCTGAATTTTCAAGTAAGTTAACATCTGATCAGCGCAAGAAATTGGTGCAGTCAGCCGCTGAATGGCGGGAACGCCGCCGGGCCCGCTTTGAGCGCCGCCGTCAAAGACGGCTTGAGCGCCAAAAAGAAAATCAGCAAGCTAAATAGCCAGACAATTCCCAGTATAGAGTAGAGAGTGATGCGCAAATCCCCCATATTTTTCAGTCTCGGTGTTGCCGGCTTGCTGGCAATCGGCGCCTATTACTGGAATGGCCAGGAAAATACAGAAGTTGGTTACCGGCTGGCCAAAATTGAGCGCGGCAATATCATTAAATCAGTTTCCGCCTCGGGTGAGCTGAATGCGGTCGTCACGGTTGAAGTCGGCTCTGAAATATCCGGCCAGATATCGGAACTGACGGTAGATTTTAACTCGGATGTCAAAGCCGGTCAGGTCATCGCCCGCATTGATCCGGAAAGCTTTGAAGCGCGGGTCAAGCAGGCCGAAGCCGAGCTTGCAGTGGCCAAAGCTTCCGTAGCGACCAAGCAGGCGGCAGTCGCTCAAGCTCAGGCCAATCAAGCCAATGCCAGCTCAGTTTTAGCCGCCGCCGGCGCCGATGTTGCCCGCACGAAAGTCAATGCCGCCGATCTCAAGCAGGAATTTGGCCGCAAACAGGCGCTGCGTAAAAAAGGTGTGGTTGCCGTCAGTGCCGTCGATAAAGCGCGCGCTTCCTGGCAGGCTGCAGCCGCACAGGTAAACGCTGCAAAATCCCAATTATTGGCGCAACGTTCGACTGTTGAAGCCCGCAAGGCGCAGGTAAAAATGGCTGAAGCCGAAGTTCTGCATGCCTCGGCTCAGGTTGATCAGAAAGCTGCCGCTCTCAATATTGCCAAGGTCAATTTAAACAACACTTTTATCCGTTCACCGGTCGATGGCGTGGTTATCGGCCGGGACGTCGATGTCGGCCAAACCGTTGCGGCCTCTTTGCAGGCCCCGATCCTGTTTACGATTGCTCAGGATCTCCGCAAGATGCAGGTTGAAACCAACATCGATGAAGCGGATATCGGCCAGATCAGACCGGGCCAAACCGCCACGTTCGGTGTCGATTCCTTTCCCGGTCAGGAATTCAAAGGCATCGTTAATCAAGTGCGTAAAAAACCGCAGACGGTGCAGAATGTGGTGACCTATACGGTCGTTATCGCCGCCAATAATGCTGATCTGAAACTCCTGCCCGGCATGACCGCCAATGTGCAGGTGCAAGTCAGTGACCGCCGCAATGTCTTAAAATTGCCCAACCGGTCTTTGCGTTTCGTGCCCCCCGGCATGGCGCCGAAACCCGTCGCAGCGCGTGGCCCAGGTGGTCCCAGCGGCTTTGGCGGTCCTCCCGGTGGCGGGGCTAGAGGCGGGCCACCCAATCGTGAAGCACGGCGGAAGGCGGCTCAAGCGCGCATGAAACGGCTGGTCGAAAAAGTCGGCCTGACAGAGGATCAGCAGCAACAGGTGCGGGATTTTGGCCGCCAGATGATCCAGCGTATTCGCACCATGGCCCAAGGCGGACGTGGTCCTGGCTTCCGTGACGCCGTACAGAAATTACGCCAGGAAAACTCGAAACGCATCATGACGATTTTAACGCCTGAGCAAAAAGTGAAATACCGTTTGATGATTGCCGAGCGTCGTTCCAATCCAGCGACACCAGGCAGGGTTTGGATACTGGAAGATGGCAAGCCCAAACAGATCGATGTGATGATCGGTGTTGGCGATGGTTCTTCCACCGAAATGGTGCGGGGCGACTTAAAAGAAGGCCAGCAGATAATTCTCAGCACTAAGCGGCCGGATACCAGCGGCTAGGCAAATGACCAGTGAGCTCATAAAAACCGTCGACTTATCCAAGGAATATCACCTTGGTGACAATGTCGTGCATGCGCTTCAAGAAGTTTCCATCGAAATTCAGGAAGGCGAATTTCTAGCCATTATGGGGCCATCGGGCTCCGGAAAATCGACGGCCATGAACCTTATTGGCTGCCTCGATACACCGAGTTCTGGTCAGTTTTACTTTGACGGTGTGGATGTCTCGGAGCTCACGTCGGATGAGCTGGCGGAAATCCGCAACTCCAAAATCGGTTTTGTCTTCCAAAATTTTAATCTGCTGGCACGGACCTCGGCTTTTGAAAACGTGCAACTGCCGCTGATGTATGGTGGTGCGACCAGAGCAGAACGGCAGGCTGCCGCCGAGCGTGTGCTCTCCGAGGTTGGCCTACAGGATCGTATGGATCACCAGCCGTCACAGCTTTCCGGTGGTCAGCAGCAGCGTGTCGCCATTGCCCGGGCTCTGGTTAACGATCCCTCGCTGATCTTGGCCGACGAGCCGACCGGTGCCCTCGATACTCGCACCGGCATAGAGATCATGGCGCTGTTCCAAAAGCTCAATGACAGCGGTATGACGGTGATCATCGTCACCCATGAAGCCGATGTCGCTCATTTCGCCCGCCGAATTTTACGCTTTCAGGATGGCAGGGTGATCAAGGAAGAGCTCAATTCCGAACGCGCCGATGCAGAAAAACTGCTGGCCGATTTCAAACCCGCCGAGGCCGCCGAATGACCTATATGGATTCAGTTTATTCAGCGCTCGGCGCCATTCGGGTCAATGTTCTGAGGAGCGTCTTAACCGCACTCGGTATCATTATTGGTGTGGCGGCCGTGATTATCATGATCGCCGTTGGCGCCGGCGCCCAATCCAAAGTCGACAATCTGATTAAGAGCCTCGGCTCAAACCTGGTTATCGTAGTGCCGGGGACGACGACATCCAGCGGAGCTCGAGGCGCACGCGGCTCCCGGCCAACCATCACTGAAGATGATGCCATCGCCATCCAAAATGAAATAGATACGGTGATGGCGGCGGCGCCGATGGTCCGCGGCAGTGGTCAACTTATATATGGCAATCAAAATTGGTCGACGGTGATCTATGGCGTCACCCCTGAATATCAAGTTGCTAAAGAGTGGCAGATGAAAGACGGGCGCTGGTTCACGAACGAAGAAGTCAAAGCCGCCGCCAAAGTTGCCCTGGTTGGCGAGACGGTGATCGAAAATATGGATATGGTTGTCAACCCGGTGGGCGAGACCATTCGTATCAAGCGGGTGCCGTTTAGAATTATCGGCACCTTGGAGCCGAAAGGAGAAACACCGTTGGGAACTGACCAGGATGATACGGTCGTGGTGCCCTTGTCGACAGCTAAGAAACGTCTGCTTGGCGGCAGGCGGCTCAAAGGCAAGCTGGTAAATGTCATGTTCGTAAAATCCTATACCGCGGACGGCGTCGAAGAGAGTGTGCGCTCAATGACCGAGCTTTTGCGCCAGCGTCACCGTATCCAGCCGGGCCAACCCGACGACTTTTTTGTCCGCAATCTCTCGCAGATATTGCAGGCCCGCGCCGATTCATCCAGAGTGATGACGCTCTTGCTGGCGGCGGTTGCTTCGGTGTCACTGATTGTCGGCGGCATCGGCATTATGAACATTATGCTGGTCTCTGTAACCGAGCGTACCCGGGAGATTGGCCTCCGCATGGCCATTGGCGCCCGCGGCAAAGACATCCTGCTGCAATTTTTGATCGAGGCGGTGACGCTTTCGCTGATAGGCGGCGCAATCGGGGTTGCGCTGGGTCTTTCAGGCTCGGTTCTGATCGCTGAGCTTGGCGGCTGGCCCGCCATCATTCAAATAAATTCAGTGTTCCTGGCCTTCGGCTTCGCCGCCGCTGTCGGTGTTTTCTTCGGCTTTTACCCCGCCCGCAAGGCGGCCCGGCTTGACCCGATAGAAGCCCTTCGCTACGAATAAATCATAAAATAACTAAGATTTACTCGGGGAGGTCATCATGGACGTCAAAGCCGCTGTTGCTTTTAAAGCCGGCGATCCGCTCAGCATCGAAACAGTGCAACTCGAAGGCCCGCGTGACGGTGAAGTGCTGGTCGAGATCAAGGCCTCCGGCATTTGCCACACTGATGCCTTTACGCTGTCGGGTGAAGACCCGGAAGGGCTGTTCCCGGCGATCTTGGGCCATGAAGGGGCAGGCGTTGTGGTCGAAGTTGGTGCTGGCGTGACGTCCTTGAAAGAAGGCGATCATGTGATCCCGCTCTATACGCCGGAGTGCCGCGAATGCGAATACTGCACTTCGGGCAAGACCAATCTCTGCCAGGCCGTGCGCGAAACCCAAGGCCAGGGTCTGATGCCGGATGGCTCCAGCCGGTTCTCCTTGGATGGCGAGCCGGTCTTTCACTATATGGGCACCTCTACTTTTGCCAATTACACGGTGGTGCCGGAAATCGCGCTGGCAAAAATTCGGGAAGACGCGCCCTTTGATAAAGTCTGCTATATTGGCTGCGGTGTTACCACCGGCATTGGGGCAGTGATGAACACGGCCAAGGTTGAGGCCGGCGCCAATGTCGTGGTCTTTGGGCTCGGCGGTATTGGCCTCAATGTTATCCAAGGGGCGCGCATGGTGGGTGCCGATAAAATCGTCGGGGTTGATCTCAATCCGGGCAAGCGGGCTCTGGCCGAAAAATTTGGCATGACCGATTTTATCGATGCCTCCAAGACTAATACCATTGTGGATGACATCGTCGACCTCACCAAAGGCGGGGCTGATTACAGTTTTGAATGTATCGGTAATACCGAAGTGATGCGCCAAGCCCTTGAATGCTGTCACAAGGGCTGGGGTGAAAGTATCATCATTGGTGTGGCTGGCGCGGGTCAGGAAATCTCAACCCGGCCGTTCCAGCTGGTAACCGGTCGGGTCTGGCGGGGTACGGCCTTTGGTGGCGCCAAGGGCCGCACCGATGTGCCGAAAATTGTCGATTGGTACATGGACGGTAAGATCAATATCGATGATTTGATCACCCATACCCTGCCGCTGGAAGAGATCAATGAAGGCTTTCATCTGATGCATGAAGGCGAATCGATCCGCTCGGTGGTGACGTTCTGATCCCATTGCTATCGTGATTGTGAGGAGATGTTGATTGCAGCCACGGCTTGGTCACGCTAGGTTGCCGCGACAAATTTGAATATTCTTCTAACTAGGTTCCTAACAGCTTCAGGACAAATCTCACATGGATTTAGCGCAGTTTGATTGGACGCTCTACTGGTTTATGTTCCCGATCGCCATGTGCGTTGCGACGACGGCGATGCTGAGCGGCATCGGTGGAGCCGCCATGTTCGCGCCTATTTTCATGATAATTTTCCCCTTGCTCGGTCCCGAATATCCATTTGAAAGCATAGCCGCCGCCATCGGTGTGGCGCTGCTGACCGAAGTTTTTGGCTTTTCTTCCGGATTTGTCGGTTATTACCGTAAAAAACTGATCGATTTTAAAAGCGCCGTGCCGTTTATTCTGGTTGGCGTGCCGATCGGCATTGTCGGCGCCATTCTATTAAACGTGCTGAATGAATATGAGGAAGTATTGCGCGGCAGTTATGCCGTTCTTATGCTGGTGTTGTCCTACGTCATCATCAAAGTCCATGAACCCAAACAAGCAGCCTCCTCGGAAGGCGAACCCGTAGCCGACTCGGTTGGGGCAGCAGCGGCTGGTGAAGATGGCCGGGAAATGCGCTCAATCACCGGAGCCGACGGTACGACCTATACCTTTAAAGCGCCACGTCAGGGCAAAGGTGTCTTTGCAACCGGCATTGGCGGGTTTTTAACCGGTCTGTTGGGCGTTGGCATTGGTGAAGTGGTGATGCCGCAATTAGTGAAAGCCAATAAAGTGCCGATCCCAGTAGCCGCTGCAACATCGGTGTTTACGGTTATTGTTGTTGTGGCTGCTGCTTCGTTTACACAGATATCAGCCTTAATAGCGGAGGGCGGATTCAATGCGGTTCCCTGGAACGTGGTCGTTTACACGATACCGGCCGTTATCATTGGGGGTCAGATCGGCCCGCGTCTGCAAGGCAAAGTCTCCCAGCGCGCCATGGAAAAAAGTATCGCCTATCTGTTTCTGGTGATCGGTATCGCCATGGCCTATATCGCCATTCGCAATACATTTTTTGTTTAACAATCCCCAGGCATTTACTAAGGTCCATTAGTTGAAATAAATTGATGGACAATTAATAGTGGCTGATGCTCCCCAGGAAAAAATATTTTGGCAAGCGCACGTTCTTGTTGTTGACGATGAGATCTTTGTGCGCCGCTTAGTACGGCGTATGCTTGGTCAAATGTCGGTTGCTGAAATCGTTGACGCTGCAGACGGTCAGGAAGCGCTTAATTTATTACGGAAATATAAAGCTGATATTGTAATCTGTGACTATCAAATGGAGCCCGTGAATGGCTTGGAATTTCTCAAAATTGTCCGTAGTGGCAGTGACCCCGATATCCGGCGGGATTTACCGGTCATAATGCTCACTGGGGATTCGGATACCAAAGTGTTTGCCACCGCGATGGCTTTGGATGTTGATGCCTTCGTCAAAAAGCCAATTGGACCAGAAGCCTTTGCAGCAAAAATTCAACGCTGTTTTGATGTGCCGCAAATGATTAAAAATGCGGATTATTATGACGCCGTTGAACTGCTGACAGAGCCAGAGGCCGAAGCAGGACAGGTATTTGATCCTGAAACCATGGTCGAAAAAACGGTCGACAAATTGATCGTTGGCGACATCATTGCCATGGATGTGGTTTCTTCGACCGGAACCCTGCTGCTGGCAACGGGTATGTCGGTATCTGCAGCTTCGATTGGCCGGTTAAGTGATCTCGTTGATATCGGCGAGTTCAAAATTGTCGTGGTAAGAAAAATTGAGCCATCAGACGATGGTGAAAGTGGCGCAAGCGATTGAGCAATGCCCATAGGCATTGTTGAATTCCAGCTCAAAAGTTTCCAGGATATCTTCATAGGCCGGCCCGACCATGGGGTTGGTGGCAAAAGACGTTTCTAAGATGATGCCGGCCAGCTCCGGGCCGAGTCCGCGGTTGCGCGGCGAATCTTCTTCGCGGTTGCTCATCGGTGCGTTGACGATACCGCGTTCAACAAAATCACTGTTGCGGGCAATGATATTGGGGATTGCTGCACGGGCTTCGATGAGAAACGGTGCCGCTTTGCGTTCCGCTGCGCTCAGTTCCATTTCATCATAAAACTCTTCTTTAACGTCTTCGAGCTTGGCTTGATCAGACATGCTGAAAAACATCAGTTCGGCGAGGGCGACATACCAGGTGAGTTTGAAATGATCGATATCTGTTTGTGGCAATTTGTCGACATCGAAATCGGGATTGATGCTATAGAGCCGTTTATATAGCCGGCTGAGGGCAAAGTCGGCGAGATCGTCAAACAGTTCGATCAGCCCTTCGACGAACTTTTTGCAGTCAGTTTCAACTTTACCGCCGTAATCGTGGCGGGTGATATCGTACTCGTCCAAAAGATAACTCCTGGGTTCTTCAATTTCAGGCAGCTTAAGTAGTCCTCATTGCTCAGGGACACAAGTGCTGATAGTTCAAAATTAGTGCATACCGGGGCCGTCAAGGATTTCAAAATTGGTCGGAAAATCCTTGGGCTCGTTATCACCCCAAATCACGGTTTCCTCTTTGGTCGCCCAGTCAACCGGTTGCCAGTCGGTGCCGGCTTCGATGTAATCCATATCGGCAAAATATTCGACAATGCTGTTCCAGGGATCGCGCATATAGAAAAACACGTTTGAGCCCGGCCCATGACGTCCAGGGCCCCAGCAATGGATATAGCCTTTGTCCATCATCTGGCGGCCACCCATGCCGACTTCGTCTGTGCTGCCAACCTCAAAGCCGACATGCTGGATGCCGTAATCGCCGGATTGAGCAATGGCCACTATATGGTGATCGCTGCCGGCAGGGCTGTAGAGAAAATGCAAAAAATCAGCAACCCGGTCAGCCAGCGCCAATCCGAGTGTGTCGATATAGAATTGCTGTTTGCGCACCGCATCTTTGGTGAACAAAACCAAATGCCCTAAGCGGCGGGGCTGCACAGGCGGGTCGGTAATAAGTTCTGTCCGTTGGCCGAGTCGGGGCCGGCTCGTGGGTGTGTTAAAGGTAGGTGCCAGGCCTTCTTGCCAAGGTGTGTCTTCGGCAACACAGATATTGGTCAGCATGTTGTCAAAGTCTTCAAACCAAATGCCGTCACCAGGCGTTTCTTTCGGCGCATCAACGAGTTTAATGCCGGCGGCTTCTAGATTATTTTGCAGCTCCGGTAAGTCATCTGCCGTAGTGCCAAAACTGACATGATGCAGACGTTTGCGCTCACCTTCAGTGAGGATAACCTGATCCTGATCCCGGCCAAAGCAGCGGGCGATGACGTTGCCGTCCCGCAGCGACGTTTCCAGGCCAAAATCGGTAAAGAATTTGCTGCCGATTTCCAGATCCGGCACGGTTAACGCATAATGCTGAAGATTGCGAACAGGCATGTAACTTCTCTCCCCGAATTTTTATTTATTATTCAGATATTCATAACATGAGACAGCAGGCTATAAAACCTTTGGCAGGCAGGAGAAACACGGTTTTTTGAATTGCAATCCGGCGTTTCATATTTAAATTACGCCCACGCTTAATTTAGAAAGATGGCCCCCATGCCTGACGATATGTCAACTGCACCTCTGCTCGATCCCCGTAAGTTTCAAAACCCGGACCTTACGGCTGATGGCGCCGAGCGGGCGGTGGTCGGTCTAACGCATCTCCGCACCGTTTGGTTTAACACCGGTACACTCTGCAATCTGACCTGTCTTGATTGCTATATCGAATCTTCGCCGACCAATGACCGGCTGGCCTATCTCAGCCAGGCTGAAGTTATCTCTTACCTCGATGAAATTGAAACTGCCGGCATACCCGTTGAAGAGATCGCCTTTACCGGCGGCGAGCCCTTTATGAACCCGGATATCATCACGATGATCGAAGCCTCGCTGGAGCGCGGATTTGAAGTTCTGGTGCTGACCAATGCGATGAAACCGATGCAGCATAAAAAACGGGAATTGCTGGAACTAAAAGAACGGTTTGGCAGCAAGCTTAGTCTTAGGATTTCCATAGATCATCATACGCAGTCTGGACATGAAGAACTGCGCGGAAAAAATAGCTGGCAGCCGATGGTCGACGGGCTCATCTGGGCTGCCTCACATGGTCTTAATGTCGCGGCTGCCGGACGTCAGCGCTGGGAAGAAAGCGAAGCTGAGGCCCGCGCGGCCTATGCTCAATTATTTGAAGAATTGACGATTGATATCGATGCCGATGATCCGTTGGCGCTGGTGCTATTCCCTGAAATGAATGCGAGCCTGGATGTGCCGGAAATCACCGTTGCTTGCTGGGATATTTTGGGTGTCAGGCCTGATGCCATGATGTGCGCAACCTCGCGGATGATTGTAAAAAGGAAAGGGGAGAGCCGGCCTGTTGTTACGCCTTGTACCTTGTTGCCTTACGATACTCAGTTTGATCTCGGCCACGGTCTCACAGAGGCTGCTAAATCGGTGAAGCTCAATCATCCACATTGCGCTCGCTTCTGTGTGTTGGGCGGCGGCTCCTG
>CAZMHI010000001.1:0-41029 GCA_964566055.1 uncultured Rhodospirillaceae bacterium | reverse complement strand
ATTAAGCGGGCTGTGGGCCCGGTTCTGCTCTTTGGCGGCGCTTATGGAAATCTTGAGGCGACCGAGGCGCTGTTAAATGAAGCCAGCCGTTTCGGTATTTCCAATGATCATATAATTTGCACCGGTGATGTCGTGGCCTATTGTGCCGACCCGTACGAGACCGTGGCGCTGCTTCGCGACAACGGCATTGCTGTGGTGATGGGTAATTGTGAGGAGCAGCTTGGTTCTGGAGCCGCGGATTGCGGTTGTGGTTTTGAAGAAGGGACGGCCTGTGATCTGATGTCGGTGCAATGGTACGCCTATGCCTCATCCCAGCTGGATGAAGATGCAAAGACCTGGATGCGGTCACTTCCCAAGATAATCAAGCTTGAAGCAGCAGGATTGGAGCTTGCGGTTATTCACGGCAGTGTTTCTGAAATTGCCCAATTTATTTTTGCCTCTTCTCCTGAATCGGTGCTCGCCGATGAGATTAAACTTGCGGCCTGTGACGGTGTGATCGGCGGTCATTGCGGCCTGCCATTTACCAGGATCGTCGGCAACAAGCTTTGGCACAATCCGGGAGTGATCGGCATGCCGGCCAATGATGGCACGCCCCGGGTGTGGTACAGCATATTAAAGCCCAAAGATGATGGGCTTGAAATCCAGCATCTGGCACTGACCTATGAGGCTGCTGAAACAGCAAAAAAAATGCGTCGGCAAGATTTACCCGCCGGCTATGCGGATTGCCTTGAAAATGGCCTCTGGCCGAGCCTGGATGTCTTGCCGGAATTTGAAAGATCGGCCACCGGTCAGACGCTTGATCTCAGCACACCGATTAAATTCGCGACAAACTAATACCCTGAGAATGTCACTTTGTTGCCTTATTGCGCCTTCTGTAGGCCTCGATTGATTGCGATTTTGCCTGCCTGGAAATTTTACCGGGGAGGTAGCTATGTTTCAATTTGCACAAAAAATCGCCTTACTTGGCATCGCTTTGATGGTTTCTGCCTGTGGCGCGACCTTTGATTACGATGCGCTGCGTCAACAAAATGGTGAGGGCAGCAGTTTTTCTGCCGAACTTGGCCGCGCTTACAAGAAATTCGCCATTTCCGAACATGACGATATGGTGGATCTGATCGACGGTGCACATTTTGGCGAAAAAGCGCAGCAGGCTTTTGCCAATAAGGCCGTGGACCCGGAGAAAGTCGCCGATTGGTGGCTGACCAAAGATCAGCAAAAAACTTTCAAGGGTGCGCGGGAACGTCTTGTCCATATTCTGGATCGTCATGCGAAAGTTCAGCTGCCCAAAGTCGCCGCCGCCGCGCAGGTGAATTTTGATTGCTGGATCGAGCAGCGGGAAGAAAATTGGCAGCTCGATGATATCGCCAAATGCCGGAACGGCTTTTATGCGGCGGTTGAGCGGTTGGAAGAAATGGCCGCCCTGGCCAGGAGCCGTTATTTACCGGTGGCTAATAAGGCGCGCCTGATACCAGCCCGCCAAACGCTGATTTCGCCGCGCTCAGCACATGAAACGCGCACTTACACGCTGCATTTTTCCTTCGATAAAGCGGTGATCGGTAAGGCTGGAAAAGATCAGATCGATAAAGTTGTTGAGGCCTATCGCGCCGGTGCGCCGGTGGCGATCCTGTTGGCTGGTCATGCCGACCGGGCCGGCAAAAAGCCATATAATTTAAATCTTTCCCGTCGCCGTTCTGAAGCCGTACGCCGCGCCCTGATTGAGCGTGGTATTCCAGTGCAGATGATTGCCGCCCATGCCTTCGGAGAATCGCGCCCGAAAATAGCTACTGCTGATGGTTTTAAAGAGCCGGCTAACCGCCGGGTCGAAATTACTGTAGGGCCGGCGCCCGCGCTCTAAAATTTGAGCCTGACCGAAATAAGTGTTTTGATTCCGCGAATCGTGCTAAACAAAATATGAGCGATTTAAATTGTTTAGCCGATGGACCAGACATGTATTCGGAAGTGACCAAATCGATCAAGATTTCTGTTGATCCGACTTTTATGGAAGATCAGTCTGAACCTGAGGATTTTCACTATGTTTGGGCATATCACATTCGGATCGAAAACCAAGGTGACGACCGGGTGCAGCTGATGCGGCGCCATTGGCACATCACCGATTCACAAGGCCGGGTTCATGAAGTGCGCGGCGAAGGCGTGGTCGGTGAGCAGCCGGTGTTGGAGCCGGGTGAGAGTTTCGAATATACCAGCGGCACACCACTGGCGACGCCTTCCGGCTTTATGGTCGGCTCCTATCAGATGATTGACCAAACCGGTAATAATTTTAGTGTATCCGTGCCTGCATTTTCGCTCGATTCACCACATGATCTAACTCTAATAAACTGATATTTATTCAATATTTACAGCAGGTTACCGCTTCGGGCTGGTGCAAGCGGAAAAAATCGCTATGTTATGCCCGTTTTGGAATTACTTAAGAATGACGCGCCCGCTAATTGGTGCAAATTGGGGGTAATAGTGACTCGCCGGTGGCGGGTCATTTCGTCAAAGAGAGGAAGTGCAAGTGACCGATACTAACAAGCCAAGCCGGGAAGAAGCCGAAGCTGCTGTTCGCGTATTGTTGCAATGGGCCGGCGATGATCCCAGCCGTGACGGCCTTATCGATACGCCGGCCCGCGTGGTGCGCGCTTATGAAGAATATTTCAGCGGTTATGAAGATGATCCCGTTAAAATTCTAGGCCGCAGCTTTGACGAAACCGAAGGCTATGATGAAGTCGTCGTGCTCAAAGACATTCCATTTGCCTCCCATTGCGAACATCACATCGCGCCAATTTTGGGTAAAGTTCATATTGCCTATCTGCCAAAATCCCGCGTTGTCGGGATCAGTAAATTGGCCCGGCTGGTCGAAAGTTATGGCCGGCGGCTGCAAATTCAGGAAAAAATGACAGCGCAGATCGCCAACACCTTGAACGACGTCTTGGACCCGATAGGTGTCGCTGTAGTGATTGAAGCGGCGCATGAATGCATGACCACCCGCGGCATTGATAAGCCGGGGGTCAATATGGTGACCAGCACGATGCTGGGCGCCTTTCGGGAAGATCCGTCGACCCGGCGTGAATTTATGGCGATTATTGGTAATCCCAAAAACGGCCATTATAGCTGATATCAAATTGGGTCTTTTAACTCAGATTTAGGAAATATAAGACGCCGAAAAATAATTGGCCATTTCCATATGAATGGAGCATCGTATTTAAAAGCGGTGAAAACTTAGGACCAATTTGACGTGATAGACTTCCGCCCCATATTTTTAATCCTTGGGATTTTGCTGACGACACTGGCTGTCATGATGATTGTGCCGGCGATTGCTGATGTCATTGCCGGTAATCCGGATTGGCAGGTTTTTGCGGTCGCTGCCGGGGTTACGTTATTTATTGGCGTTTCGCTTTCTCTCACCAGCCGTGCCGGCGGCGCCCATCTCTCGGTGCGCCAAGCTTTTATTTTGACGACGATGAGCTGGATTGCGCTGACGGCTTTCGCCGCCCTGCCGTTTGCCTTCTCGCAGCTTGATCTCAGCATTACCGATGCCTTCTTTGAAGCCATGTCCGGCATCACCACAACCGGCTCGACCGTCATCGTTAACCTGGATACCGCACCACCTGGTTTATTGTTGTGGCGGGCGTTACTGCAATGGCTGGGTGGCATCGGTATTATTGTTATGGCTTTGGCTGTGATGCCGCTGTTGCGAGTTGGCGGTATGCAGCTCTTCCGCATGGAATCTTCCGACCAATCGGAAAAAGCCTTGCCCCGGGCGGCTCAGGTCGCTGCGGCGATTGGCGTGATCTATGTCGCCCTAACTTTTATTTGGGCTGTGCTGTTGTGGGCTGCTGGAATGAGTGGTTTCGATGCGGTCGCCCATGCCATGACCACCATCGCTACCGGCGGGTTTTCGACCTATGACGGCTCGGTTGGTCATTTCAATAACTGGATCGTTGATGCGATTATTACCGTCGGCATGATTCTCGGCAGTCTGCCGTTTCTGCTCTATCTGATGGCCTTTCAAGGCAAGCCCGGCAACTTGGTGCGCGATACCCAGGTGCAGTGGTTTCTCACCGTACTTGCGGTTATTGTGGTCATCGTTGCCGGCTGGTTGTGGCTCGGCAATGGTGAAGACCCGTTACTGGCGCTACGTTATTCGTCCTTCAATGTAGTTTCGATTATGACCGGGACGGGCTATGCGACGGCAGGGTTTGATACCTGGGGTCATTTTGCCATCCCGGTGTTTTTCTTCATTATGTTTATTGGCGGCTGTGCCGGTTCAACGACCTGCGGTATTAAGATATTCCGCTTTCAGGTGCTTTATGCGGCGGCGAAAACCCAGTTTCAAAACCTCGCCCAGCCGCATGGCGTGTTCATTCCTTATTACAATCGCCGGCCGATTCCGGAAGAGGTTATCGGTTCGGTCTTGAGTTTTTTCTTTGTTTTCTTCCTGACCTATACCCTGCTGGCGATAGCGCTGGCATTTTTGGGTTTGGACTTTATCACCAGTGTTTCGGCGGCAGCTTCAGCCATTTCAAATGTCGGCCCGGGACTGGGGCCGGTGGTTGGGCCGGAAGGGAATTACGCCAGCTTGCCCACGGCCGCCAAATGGATATTATCAATTGGTATGCTGTTGGGTCGGTTGGAGCTGTTCACTGTCATGGTGCTCTTCACCCGCGCCTTCTGGAGAGCTTAGATGCCAACTAAATTGACTTACGAAGAAATTCTTAGGTCTTTAATCGGCTTCGATACGATATCGGCTCTACCCAACCAAGCCCTGATCGACTTTATCCAGAGCTATCTCGCGGATTTCGATATCAGCTGTAATATTGAGCCCAATGAAGAAGGCACCAAGGCTGATCTGATCGCGACCATCGGGCCAATGGTTGAGGGCGGCATAGTGCTCTCAGGCCACACAGATGTGGTGCCGGTCGAAGGTCAGGACTGGCACTCCGATCCATTTGAAATGATTGAAAAAGATAACAAGCTTTATGGCCGGGGCGCCTGCGATATGAAGGGTTTTATCGCCGTCGCCTTGTCCCTGGTGCCGGAGTTTATCGCCCGTGATTTGAAAGTGCCGCTGCATCTGGTGTTCAGCTATGACGAGGAGGTGGGCTGCCTTGGCGCGCCAGCGTTGATTGCCCGGATGTGTAAAGATGTGCCGCCTCCGCAGGCTGCCATCATCGGTGAGCCGACCAGTATGAAACTGGTTAATGCGCATAAAGGCGTGGCGCTGTTCGAGACTACGGTCACCGGGCGGCCTGGCCATTCTTCGCAAACTCATATGGGGGTTAATGCAATCTCTTTTGCTGCTGCCTGCATTCATCATTTGAGCGAAATAGCCGAGGAGTTGAAATCTAATGGCGCTATTGATGAGCGCTTTGAACCCCCGCATTCAACGATTTCTCCGGGCATTATAACTGGTGGCACGGCGCTGAATATTATTGCCGAGGAGTGTAAGTTTGTCTGGGACTGCCGGTCCATTTCGGGTGGGGATGGCGAGTTTGCTTTGCAAAAAATGAAAGACTACTGCCGAGATATTTTAATCCCGAACATGCGCGAGATCGCGCCGGAAGCTGACATTGTGACCGAAACAAAAGTCTTGGCGCCGCCTTTGGAAGCCTCAGACGACAATCCGGCAGAAGCTCTGGTGCGGCAGCTTACGGGGCAAAACCAGGCGGGCGTGGTGTCTTTTGCCGCCGAGGCAGGATTATTTCAGGAAGCCGGCGTACCTTCGGTAATTTGCGGGCCCGGCAGTATCGACCAGGCCCATCGGCCGGATGAATATGTCGAATTGGCACAGCTCAAGGAATGCGAAGCGTTCCTGCTCAAACTCGCCGATTGGGCGGCAGGGTAGGGGGTGATTGCATGATGAAAGGAGAGCCAGTATTTCCAGAATATAAAATGTCGGAAGAGGCGGTTCGAGTTCGCAGAAATCTAATAGTCGCATTTTCAATTTGGTTGCTAGTGGTATCGCTCGGATTGGCACCTACGAAGATTGCACCATTAGAAATTGATTTAGCAAAATCTCCATTTTCTATTCCTAATTTGATATCGATTGTTCTCGTTTATTTTTGGATTAGCTTTCTCGTATATGCTCACCAGGATTGGATTAAATGGTACCAGGAGTGCCAAGGCTTGCGTACTGCAAGGTTAAAAACTTTAAGTACTTTGAAGGCGCAAATATCTGAAATTGGTGATCAAGTTGCTCATGCTCAGAATGAAGGAAAAGACGAAGATTTCGAGATTTTTATTGATGTTACGCAAAGGGAGTACACAAAAAACAGGATTGGGCATCGTTTAGGTCATTGGGAAACCACTCTTTCTTCTACAAAGGAACAGTTACGAAATGCTGAAAGCCTATCTAAAATTGTTCAACGCGATGTTATTGGCCGAAATATTTGGGAATACTTTTTGCCAACGGCGACAATAATTGGTCCCCTTGCTTTTTGGATTACCGCTATTGTGGCGGTCTATTCCCCTTCCCCTTAATTTCCTGCCACCAAGGGAGTGGACATTTGGCACCCTCCCCATCCCAACCTTCCCCCGCCCAATAAATTGGGGAGGGAAGGGGCTATTGTTGCAAGGCATTCGATCTCATCCCCTCCCTCCTTGCGGGGGAGGGTTAGGGTGGGGGGTGGTTTTCTCTGTGAGCTCTGTGTTCTCTGTGGTTAATTTTCTGCTTCAACGCTCTAAGAGGGGACACCTTAGGCGTCCGGCGTAAAGGCAGATAGGGCGTGCCAAGAAGATGTCCCCATAAAAGAATGGGCGGCAGACTAAAACAAGTAGCCCTGGAAATTATTGCTGATGCTGGTCTCGATCGCAGTATTAAATTGCATCATGAGTTTCTCAACGAGATTGTACCAAATCTTGCGGCGGTCAGTGAGCGGGGTGGCTTCGGAAACAGAAATTGATTGTTCAGCCTTGGCGGTGACAACGGCTTGTTGAATATTTCGCTCATCCAGGATTTCAAGCTGGGCTTCGACAAAGGTGTCATAGCGGTCTGATTGCTGGTTCTTAAACACGCCCTTGAAGCTTTTATCCGTTTTGAGCGGAATTTCCTGAGCATCGGCGCGCAGGATGGTAAAGCGGGCGGTGTTTTTCTGGCCGGCGATTTGCAAGCGGTCTTCGGCCCATTGGATCAGCGCTTTTTCAGGCGATACCGGAAATTTATGAGCAACATGGGGTGCATCGGCGCTGCGCTCAAAATTCGAAACCAATTGAATATCTATGACGCGCAATTGAATGGGCGATAAATGCTTAAACGTCATATCCGGCAATTGCTCGGCAGGTAAATTAGCCTGGCAGGCGGTCAGCAACAGCGAGCCGACGACTAATAAAATTCGCGAATAAGGTTTTTTCATCATGCTGCCATGGTGACATGGCGGAGGGCTAAATAACAAGTGTTTCAAGTAAATTTTAACCGCTTTGCTCGCGCAAGGCCGCCAAGGCGTCATCATCGAATTTATATTCAGTACGGCAAAACTCGCAAGTAGCGACGATCAGATTTTCAGCGGTTTTCATATCGGCTAATTCTTCCGGCGAGAACGAGGCTAAAGTTGTTGAAATTTTTTCTTCTGAACACCGGCACTGAAATTTAAGCGGCTTAGGGTCATAAACCCTGACCCCGGTTTCGTGATAGAGCCGATAGAGTAAATCCACGGAGTTGAGAGCGGGTTCAAGCAGTTCTTCCTGGGTCATTGAACTCATCAGGATAACCGCATCGCGCCAGCTTTCATCATCTTCATCTGCGGTGAGCTTGAGGCGTTGTTCCACCCCTTCTTCGGTCGCCGGCATTTTTTGGATCATTAAAGCGGCGGCTCGATTTGTTTTGGCATCTGCCGCCAATAGAAGGGCTGTTTCCAATTGTTCGGATTGGCGGAAATAAGATTGGGCGCATTCCGCCAGGCTGGCTCCCTCAAGGGCGGTGATGCCCTGATAGCGTTCGGTGTCCGGGCCCTGATCGACGGTAAAGGCGATATGGCCACTGCCCATAATATGCGGCACGGCGGTATCAATCTCATTGCCCGGAGCAAAACTGTCGTGATCGTAGCGCGCATAACCGCGGAGCGTACCGGCACTGGTGATATCAACGACCATCATGCTCACAGGTCCATCGCTTTGAGTTTGCAATATAAACAGCCCGTCATATTTAAGCGAATCGGCCAGCGCTGCTGTCATGGCAGTCAACTCTCCTATGAGATTGCCGACCGGTTCCGGGTAATTATGCGAGCCTAATATTTCGCCGTATGCCTGTCCAAGGCGCACCAAGCGGCCCCTGACATTAGCGCCCTCGATGCTGAAGGGTTGAACTTCGTTCGAAAATTGAGTGTCAGCCATAATTTGAATGCGTTAAAGCACATCCAGGCAATAAGCAAGAATGCCCTTTTGCGCATGCAGACGATTTTCCGCCTCATCCCAAACGACGCTTTGCCTGCCGTCAATGACCGTATCGGTAACTTCCTCGCCCCGATGGGCCGGCAGGCAATGCATAAACAGCGCATCTGAATTGGCCTTCGCCATCAAATCCTCATTGACCTGATAGGGCGTGAGCAGTTCGAGGCGCTTATCCCGTTCATCATCATCACCCATCGAAACCCAGGTATCGGCGACAACGCAATCAGCTCCTGCAACCGCCTCTTCGGCGCTCGTGGTGACGGTGATATCGCCGCCTTCGGCATTCGCCCAATCGATTAGGTGATCCGGCAATTGAAATTCATGCGGCGTTGCTATGGTGTACTTAAAGTTAAACTTCACCGCCGCATGGAGCCAGCTTGCCGCGACGTTATTGCCGTCACCGACCCAGGCAATGGTTTTGCCCTCAATCGGTCCGCGGTGTTCCTCGAATGTCATGACGTCGGCCATGATCTGGCAGGGATGGCTGTCATCGGTCAGGCCATTGATCACCGGCACGGAGGCATATTCCGCCAGCCATTCAAGCTTTTGGTGTGAATCGGTCCGGATCATAACCACATCGGCAAAGCGGGACAGCACGCGTGCCGTATCGGCAACGCTTTCGCCGCGTCCAAGCTGCGAATCCTGACTGCCGAGCACGACGACATCGCCGCCCAATTGCCGCATGCCGACTTCAAAAGAAACGCGGGTCCGGGTTGAGGATTTCTCGAATATCAGCACCAGCGTATGGTCAGCCAACGGCTTGGCGTGACCGCGCCCGGCTTTTTTGAACTCGGTTGCCTTATCGAGGATCGCCCTCAAAGTCGCGCGATCGAACTGGTCGATATCGAGAAAATGCTTAGGAGACATCTTAGCCACCCATCTCACTGCAAGCTTGATCGAGAAGTGAGACACCTTCGTCAATCTCGGCTTCAGTGACAATGAGCGGCGGCAGCACCCGGACAACATTGGCGCCCGCCGGCACTGTCAGCAGGCCTTTGCTTTCGGCGGCTTTGACGAGATCGAGATTTACCACGCTGTCATCACACGAAATACCGGCGAGCAAACCCTGGCCGCGAACATCACCTAAAAAGGCATGTTGGCTGGAAAGCTCTTCGAGTTTGGCGCGAAGAAGAGCGCCGGTTTTTTGCACATTTTCTATGAAGCCATCACCTAAGACGATATCCAGCACTGCATTAGCTGCCGCCGAGGCCAGCGGATTGCCGCCGAAGGTCGAGCCGTGAGTGCCGGGAGCCATCGCTGCGGTGGCTTTTTCATTGGCGAGACAGGCGCCGATTGGGAAGCCGCCACCAAGGCCTTTTGCGGCTGCAACAACGTCGGGCTGAATGTCCGCCCATTCATGAGCAAACAATTTGCCCGTTCTGCCAATGCCGGTTTGCACTTCATCCATAAACAATAAAAGACCAAATTCATCGGCGGTGTCTCTGAGGCGTTTGAAGTATTCCGGCTCAGCATAGGTAATGCCGCCTTCGCCCTGGATAGGCTCAACCAATATGGCGGCAGTTTCTTCGGTGATGGCGGCCCTGAGCTCGTTCAAATTGCCAAACGGCACCTGATCAAAGCCATCCAGCATCGGCGTAAAGCCTTCCATATGTTTTTCGTTTTTAGCCGCCGACAGGGTCGCCAAGGTGCGGCCATGAAAGCTGCCGGTACAGGTGATCACCCGGTATTTATCGGGATTGCCGTTGACGTCATGGTAGCGCCTAACAATTTTGAGGCCGCATTCAACTGCTTCCGCTCCGGAATTGGTGCAAAATACCGAGCTTGCAAAACTATTATCGACCAGGCGCTGAGCCAGGGTTTCCTGGCCCGGGATGCGGTACAGGTTGGAGTAATGTAAAACCTTACCAGCTTGTTCCTGAATGGCTGCGACCAAATGCGGATGCGAATGGCCGAGCGAGCTGACAGCGATACCTGAACCGAAGTCCACATATTTCTTGCCGTCGGTCGAATATAGATAAACGCCTTCACCGTGCTCAAAGGCAATGTCAGCCGGTGCATAGGTAGGCATAATGGCGGAAGTCACGTCGCTCTCCTCAAAAAAATTAAGGACGGCACATTTTTGGTATACCGTCCGGGAAAGCGGCGCAGTATCTAAATCTTAGCCCCATTTGTCAATAAAAATGGGTGTTTTGGTCAGGACCTTAGCTTATAGCCGCTGGCGAAGAGTTTGATGCAGGCCAACCAGCAAATAACGATCAGCACAGTCAATAAAACGAGGCCAATGGTCAGCGAGCCGTCATGATGGCCTAAAAAACCGAAGCGGAAACCATCGATCAGATAAAAGAACGGATTAAAATGGGCAATCTTCTGAAAGGTCTCGGGCAGATGTTCAGTTGAGTAAAAAGTACCCGACAAGAACGTTAAAGGCAGGATGATAAAATTATTAACCGAAGCGACATGATCAATTTTCTCTGCCCAAATTGCCACCATCAGGCCGAGCAGGGCCATCAACATTGAAGCGGCAATCGCATAAAACAGCACAAAAAATAGCGAATGTATCTGGATATCGGTGAAGATCGCCATGCCAAAAATAACCATGAGACCGACTAACACGCCGCGCGTCGTGCTCGATAAAACATAGCCCGCCGTCAGTTCGGCTGGGGTCATTGGCGGCATCAATACATCAACGATGGTTTCAACGACTTTCTCAAACATCAGTGAAAACGAAGCGTTGGCGAAGCTTGCCGTCATCATGGCCATCAAGGTTAATCCCGGCACCAGAAACTGGACAAACGGCACGTCGCCGATTGAGCGCCCTTCACCATCAAAGGCAAGACTGAAGATCGCCAGGAACAACAGGGCCGTAACCACAGGGGCGACAAATGTCTGGCCGGCAATTTTGAAAAAGCGGTGCACTTCTCTTTTAAATAAGGACCAGGTGCCGACCTGATTCCAGAGGCCGCGGCGGGGACGGGTATCTCCTATCTGCATCTCATCAAGCCTTAATCTTGTAGCCGGTTTTAAACATGGCGTAACAGGTTGCGAGCAGAACCGCATTGATCACAATGACAAAGGCAACGCCAATCTCAAGTGAACCGTTTGACTGGCCAGTGAAGCCAAAACGCAAGCCATCAATCAAATAAAAGAACGGATTATAGTGGCTGATGTTTTGCAAAATATCCGGAAAGCGCGTGATCGGAAAAAAAGTGCCGCTCAAAAATGACAAAGGCAGAATGATAAAATTGGTGATCGTAGAAACATGATCGAATTTTTCCGCCCAGATACCGGTCATCATACCCATTGAACCCATCATCAATGCGGCGCCAACCGCGAAAAACACAATCGCTCCAGCGCTATGAATATGCACCGGCACGATGAGGGCCAGACTGGCGCCAACGCCGATGGCAACCATCAAGCCGCGTGTTGCGCCGCTCAAAACGAAACCGACCGTCAGCTCCATGGGGCTGAGCGGGGGCATTAACGTGTCGACAATATTTTCGTTGAGTTTTTGCTGGATCAGCGAGGTTGAGGTATTGGCAAAGGCGTTTTGTAGGATTGTCATCATCAATAAGCCGGGTGCCAAAAATTCAACATAAGGTAATCCGTTGACGGTTCGCCCGCCGCCAAAGGCAACGGCAAAAACGGTTAGAAACAATAAAGTTGTGATAATTGGCGCCAGTAACGTCTGGCCGAAAATTTTGATATAGCGGCGAACTTCTTTGGCGTAAAGCGTCCATAGCCCGCGCCAGTTGGCGCCGCGTAAGACGGGTCTAATTTCAATTGGATCCGGTTCAAGCTGCATTAATACTAAGCCTTCAACTTGTAGCCCGTGGCAAACAGCCGCTGACAGATCAGCCACAAGGCAATATCGACGCCAGCCATGACAATCATTCCCTGCAGAATTGGGCCATCCGCATGCCCGATAAAACCCGCCCGCATACCGTCTATGGCATAGAAAAAGGGATTTACTAAGGCGATTGTTTGCAGGATTTCCGGCAGCCGCTCAATCGAATAAAAAGTGCCGGATAAAAAGGATAAAGGAGTAACGACAAAGCCGGTAATAACGGCCATTTGCTCATTTTTATCGGCCCAAATACCGCCGATGAGGCCGAGCATTGCCATCATGTAGGAGGCGGCTATGCCATGATACAGAATTAAGAATAAATTGGCTGGTGCGATAGGCACAAAAAAGCTCATGGCGATTGTAACCGCGATGCCGACGGCAATACCGCGTGTCGCACCACCGCTCGCATAAGCCAGCACCAGCTCATTCGAGGTCAGCGGCGGCATCAATGTATCAATTATATTGCCTTGCATCTTGGCACCCATGATTGAAGAGGAGGCATTGGCAAAAGCATTTTGGATGATCGCCATCATAATCAGCCCGGGGGCCAGAAACTGGATGAAGGGTACACCGGCGATTTCGCCGCGAAATTTGCCGATAGCGAGGGCAAAAATTGTCAAAAAGATCAGCGTGGTGACAACGGGGGCCAAGACGGTTTGAATGTAAACTTTAGAGAAGCGCCGCACTTCGCGCAAATATAGGGTTTTTAAGCCGAGCCAGTTTCGCCGCCCCTCACTCGGTTTGGTGCGGGGGCGACTTTCCAACATGGATCGAATATTAGATGTTTGATCCGGCATAGTCTCGCTCGTTTATCACTCGTTTAACTCTCGTTTAACTCTCGTTTAACTGGGGCGCAGTTGATATAACCCTGTGGTACAGAAATCCAAGCTATTTGTGGAGTAATCAAAGAAAAATCTGTGGCTGAAGAATTTAAAAGAACCAAACGTAAGAAAAAAGTACCTCGCAAAGCGACCCCCAAATCGCTGGAAAATGCGGCGCTTTATTATCTTCAGCGTTTTTCCTCCTCAAGCGAGAATTTGCGCCGCGTACTCATGCGCCGGGTCCAGCGTTCAGCTTATCATCATGATACAGACCCGGAAGAGGGGGCGGAGATTATCGCTGCCTTGATCAAACGCTACAAGGAAGTTGGTTTGCTGGATGATGCTCAATTTGCCAAGGCGCGGGCGGTGAGCCTTAACCGCCGGGGCTCTTCGGCGCGCGCTATCCGGGCAAAACTCGCCGAAAAGGGCGTCGCGGCAGAATTAATATCCACGACCTTGGAAAATCTGACCGATGAAGATGAGAACCCGGAATTAACTGCAGCCGTCACCTTTGCCAGAAAGCGCCGGATCGGCCCGTTTCGGGAAGCTGACAGCCGCACCGAATTAAGGGAAAAAGATCTCGCCGCCCTGGCCCGCGCCGGTTTCAACTATGATATGGCGCAAAAAATTATCGAAGCTGAAACCATTGAAGAGCTTGAAGACGAAATTGAAGAGAATTTGATTGCATTTTTTGAAAATTAGTCCGATTAAACTGCCACCAGTATATGGATAAATTGATGAACGAATTTAAAACAGTTTGGAACAGTGATTTTTTCGGCGTGACCGTCGGCGAGATGGCGATCGCCGCAATCGTCCTGTTCATTTTTATTCTGATGCGCAAATTCTTTGCCCGCACCGTGATCTCT
Source organism: uncultured Rhodospirillaceae bacterium (assembly GCA_964566055.1). Taxonomy (GTDB): domain Bacteria; phylum Pseudomonadota; class Alphaproteobacteria; order Rhodospirillales; family UBA2165; genus TMED23. The sequence goes on along the minus strand of CAZMHI010000001.1, from coordinate 27,152 downwards.
CGTCTCAAACGCTGGGCTAATCTCACCGAAACTGACGTTGACGACCAGATCATCAAGGCTCTGCAGCAGCCCTTGATGTTTTTGTTTTTTATTCTCGGGCTTTCTTTTGCCGTGCAATGGCTGCCCTTAGGCGCGCATGTCGAGGAAATCCTGGTTCGTATCATCAAGTCCTTGATTGCCTTTACAATTTTTTGGACGGGCTTTCGTCTGGTTGACCCGATCTCAGTCTTTTTTGACCGCTTGTTGGTGCGGCTTGCCGGCCCTGTCGCCCACGAAGTTAAAAACTATCTGCTGAAATTCTTAAAAATATTCCTGGTTGGCTCGGGCTTGGTTGCGGTACTGGCGCAGTGGGGGATCGATCCCTGGCCGTACTTTGCTGGCATCGGTGTGCTGTCGCTGCCCTTTGCTTTTGCCGCCAAAGATACCGTTTCCAATTTATTTGGCGGCGTTAAACTGATCCTGATTGACCGGGTGTTTAAGGTTGGCGATTGGATCGAGGCACCCGCCATCGGTCACGGCACGGTTGAGGAAATCACGCTCTCAACGGTAAAAATCCGGAAATTCTCCAAAGCTATTCAAACCGTGCCGAACGGTGTGCTGGCTGCTGCCCCGATCACCAACTGGACGCGTATGACAAATCGCCGGGTTAAGATGGATGTCGGCTTGGTTTATTCGACCACGGCTGAACAGTACGAGCAAATTCTCGAAGGCTTTCGCAACTTTATTGCCGAAGACGACCGGGTTGATCACAGTGTCACCGAAATGGTTCATATGGTCGCCTTCAATGCCTCCAGTGTTGATATCAATCTCTATTATTTCACCAAAACCACTGATTGGGTGACCTGGCGGGATATTATTGAAGAGCACATGCTGGCCTTTATCAAGATTGTTGAGGATGCCGGATCAAGCTTCGCCTTCCCCTCACAGTCGATTTATGTCGAAGGTGTGTCCGAGACAAATCCATCGCAAGTTCAGGAAAAAATCTAAATGGCGGTTAAATCTGTGCTGGTCGATATCGCGCCGGGCGAATTGATCGATAAAATTACCATTCTCACAATTAAGTCCGAGCGCATGGATGATGAAGCCAAGCTCGCCAATGTGCGCCACGAACTGGAAATATTAACCGCTACCAGAGATAAAGATATTACGACATCACCTGAGTTGGATGCTCTGACAGCTAAACTAAAAACGGCCAATGAAGCTCTGTGGGTGATCGAAGACGATATCCGGGATTGCGAAGCGGCTAAGGATTATTCGCAGAAATTTATTGATCTGGCGCGGGCAGTCTATGTCACCAATGATGAGCGCGCCAAATTGAAACGCGAAATTAACATCTTGCTCGGCTCGGATATCGTCGAAGAAAAATCCTATAAACCGTATTAGCTGAACCGCCAGCTCCGGGTTACACCCACTGCATCAAATATTTCACTGATATCACTTGCTCGCTTGAGCTTGACCATGTGTGAGGTGCAATTACGGCAGTCAGAACTGCCGAAACCCGGTAGCGGGATTAACGTTCCGGGCAGGGTGAGGGCGGCCTCAACAATCTTACATTCTGAACCGTTTTCGATTGCACCCGCCGCCACCATTTTACCGGCGCTGGTAACATGATCTATATGCCAGTGGAGCTTTGATTTGGGCCGGATATGGCGCGCCAACCGGGCTTTGAGGCCACCCGGGCCAAAGGCGCTGCCGCCATAAAAATAAAGCCCTTTTGGCAGGTTTACCCGGTCAAATTTACCTATCTTGAGCTCCAAGCGCCGGGTAAGCCGCACGGCGAACCCATAAGCGCCAGGGTTACTTGTTATTTCTTCAATAATATCAACAGCTTGAGGCATAATATGATTTAACGGCAAAAATGCCAAATTGGCAACAATATTGCATTGTTTTGGCTTGATGACGCTAATTTAGGCACAAGTGAGCCGCTAATCATGCAAGGCACGGAGCAAAAGTATTCAGATAGCGAGATCATCTTCCGGGAAGGTGATCCGAGCTCATCGGCCTTTGTCATTCTCTCCGGTCAGGTTGAACTGCTCAAAAACGGGCCCAATGGCCCAATCCGTCTGGCGATGTTATCAGCCGGCGAAATTATCGGTGAGATGGGGATTGTCGACAAATCCGCCCGCTCCGCAACGGCGCGTGCGGTCGGTCCGGTCACTCTGGATATTATCGAACGAGAAGGTTTCCTGGCCTCGCTTAAGGAGCAACCAGATGTGGCACTTACCGTCATTGGAAATTTGGCCGAGCGATTACGCAATTCCAACGAGATGGCGATCCAACCAAAAGCCACCAATGTAACTGCCGTTCCAGCCGCCAAGCTCGCCACTCTTTCAACTGCGGGAAGCCCAGCCGGAGGGCCGGGGCAGATGTCGCTATGGGATGCCATTCTAAGCCTGTTTAAAAAACCGGTAAATAAGCGGCGGCTATTGAATATCAGGGTAGCACGTCTGGCCGGTGACGAAGATGGCAGCCAAACTAATTTATTGGTGCAAGCGCTTGCCAACCAGCCGGAATTACAAGTTAAAGCCTATGACGAGCCGCTGCCGGTTGAAAACACCGGTGAATTAACAGGGGCCTTTTTTCAGTCAGCCGTAACAACCGGGCGCCGCTGGCTGGCCAAAGGCAAGGCCGATCTCTTGATTTGGGGTGATGTTAATGAAGTCGGTACAGTTATTCATTTACGCTTTATTTCCTTGGGCGGCGAGGCAGATCACCCTGGTGGTTTTCTAGTATCTGACCGGCTGGCCCTGCCAACTAATTTCGACCCAGATTTTGGCAAACTGTTTTACGCCGTTGTAATCTCGGCCATCGTGCCGCGCAGTGAAGCGCAACGCCATTTGACCAAGCCGCTTTTGCTGCCTGCCCTGGAAGCCGCCCAACAAGCCGAGCAACAGCCGCCGCACGAATTGATGCTAAGCGATCAAACCACTATCCAGGTGTGTTATGGCAATGTGACGGCACTGATTGGCTATTATATGGGTGATCCTAATTGGCTCAGAAAAGCGGCAGAGGCTTATCAATCAGCCTTGGACACGATCTCCCGGGAAGAAGACCCACTAGGTTGGGCCAATGCCCAATTTCATCTCTGCCGGATCCGGCAAAATTTAGGTGAGCGTGGCAGTGATGCCGAAATTCTCGAAAATGCGACAATTGAATATAAAGCGATTCTCGAAATTTTTACCTATGGTGAATTTCCCCGGGAATGGGCAACCATTCAGAGCCGGATCGGCAGCGCGCTCTATCGTCTGGATGCGCTTAACGGCGAAACGGTTTTGTTGAAAGACGCTATAGCCGCCTATCAATCTGCTCTCCAGGTGTTTACCAAAGCGGATGCGCCGCTCAAATGGAGTGAAGTTAAAAATAATCTTGGCCAAGCCCTGCAAGTTTGGGGTGATCTGGCCCGTAATACGGAAATACTCGAACGCGCGGTAATGGCCTGCCAGGAAGCACTGCAAGTTCGAAACCGGCTGGAAACGCCGATGTTGTGGGCGGCGACCCAAAACAATGTTGGCTCGGCGCTTTTCTTGCTCGGTCGAATAACCGAAGATTCGGAACACTTAGAAGGTGCCGCCGAGGCGTTTGGTAAAGCGCTTGAGATTTATCAGGCATATGGTGCAGCCCGGTTAAGCCGGGTAACCGAGCGCAACATGACCAAAGCTGAAAACTTACTGCGTGCGCGATTGGCCCGCCGGGTCGCTAAAGTCTATTGGGAAGAAGAATCAGTAGAATCCCAGGAAGAGCTGGTTAAACGGCGCCGGGATAAAATATTCCGCGATGAGATTGAAAATCACGTTGTTCAATAAGCCTCTTGTTAATGGGCATTGCCCCGCCATTTATTCTTGGATAAATTCGATTAAAGGACTGTGGAGCCAAGAGTAGATAGTTAGTCATGTCTGACCATGCCGCCGTTTTATTTGCCAATGATGCGTTTTACGTAGCGTTTCAAACCCATGATATTCAAGCTATGGATGCCTTGTGGGCCTTGGGACCGACCGTGAGCTGTGTCCATCCGGGCTGGAATCATTTAGCCGGTAGAGACGTCGTGATCGAAAGTTGGGACGGTATTCTGGCTAATCACGACGGCCCGGAATTTGAGGTTAAAGGCTCGACGGCCAGTATTTTTGAAGATACCGCCGTGGTAATTTGTTACGAAGTTTTCGCCGAATGGACCATGGTGGCGACAAATGTCTTTATCCGTGAAGATGGTGAATGGCGTATCATGCATCATCAGGCCAGCGCTTCTCCACCTCCACCGGTTTCTGACGAACTAGAGCCACCTGGCACTATTCAATAGCTAGATCGTCCGCTTTTTTTATCGCGGTATCCCTAAAATCAGGCTTGATTCAGCGGCATTGTTAGGGGACCATATAAATCAAACAAAACCTGCAAATTAAGGGCCGCCGATGATTAGGGCGGGGCTTTGCTATAATTTATTTGATCTTAGGATGAACCGACATGCGCAAATACCTGCAAATTAACTTGAATGACCAATCGATTGAAACGGAAGAGCTTGAGGGCTTAGATACAATCCGGGTTGGCCGCCACTACATCGCCAAAACCTTGCTCGAACAAGGTGTGGCGAAAGCCGATCCCCTGGGTCCCGATAATCCGTTGATATTCTCCGCCGGACCATTTGCCGGATCGAATTTTTCCAACGCCAATCGCATCAGCGTCGGCTGCAAAAGCCCGCTCACTGGCGGTATAAAGGAAGCAAATTCCGGCGGCACTTTTGCCTTTGCTTTGGGTCAGCTGGAAATTGCAGGTTTTACCCTAAATGGCCAGTCAGACGAGTGGGTGGTCATCCGGATTCCCAAAGAAGGCGATATCACGTTTGAAGATGCTGGTCCCTATGTCGGCAAAGGTAATTTCGAAGCGGCTAAAATGCTGTTCGAAAAATATGGTGACAAAGTCAGCCTCGGTATCTGTAGCCCGGTTGGCGAATATGGCGGCTTGATGTCGGGTATTTCTTTTACTGATCCGGAAGGCCGCCCCGTCCGTATTGCTGCTCGTGGTGGCGTCGGCGCCGTCATGGGCTCGAAAAAAGTCAAAGCTATTGTAGTTGATAAAAATAAGATGCCGACTTTTCACGACCGCAAAAAATATATGGGTTCGGTCAAACAATATGGTCAAATGCTCGATGAAGATCCGGCGATCGATGCTTTTCGAAAACTCGGCACCGCTATGGTCTGTGACTTCACGAATAAAGTAGGTGGCTTGCCGACACGAAATTTCAGCGCTGGTACGATTGTAGAGCCTGATGAAGGTCCGCATAAATTAGGCGGTCAGTATATTCGTGAATTAAATCTTGAGCGCGGTGGCGAGACGACCCACGCCTGTATGCCAGGCTGCATGATCCAGTGCAGTAATATATACGCCGATGAAAATGGTGAAGAAATTTGTTCACCGCTGGAGTATGAAACGCTTGGGCTGGTCGGCAGTAATTGTGGTTTGGATGATCCTGATCATGTGGCGCGTCTTAATGACGTCGCTAATGATTTGGGTATTGATACGATTGAGTTGGGGGCGACCATTGGTGTGCTGATGGAAGCTGGCGAAGGTGCTTTTGGTGATCATGAATTCATGGCTAATGTGCTGGAAGACATCCGAGACGGTAATGAGAAGGGCAAAATATATGCCCAGGGTACCAGCCGAGTAGGCGAGCACTTCAAGGTGGCTCGCATTCCGGCGATTAAAAAACAAGGCATTAGCGCCTATGATCCGCGTGAGATTGAAGTTACCGGTATTTCCATGATGGTTACGGCCCAAGGCGCCGACCACACGGCGGGTAACATTCCAACCTTCCAATGCAAAGACAAAACGACCGAAGAGCTGGTTGCAGCCAGCCTGGATATTCAGGAAGATTGCGCCGCTGCCGATTCGCTCGGGCTTTGCCTGTTTGGCCGTTCGGTTACCAATGTGAACCAGGAGTTCATTGCCGGCGCCTTAAACGATGCGCATGGCACGGAATTACCCGCGGATTTCATGAAAGATTTAGGCCGGGAAACCCTCGCCATGGAGTGGCAATTTAACAAAGATGCGGGCTTTACTGATGATGACGATGAGTTGCCGCAATTTTTCTATGATGAGATTTTGCCAAATAGAGAAGTGGCGTCCCGCCACCATACGGCAGAAGTCAACTCGGCTTTCCGCGAATTGATCGATAAGTAAGTCACCTGTTTTCATAGAGTTTACAAAGGTGCCGGATCCAATGTGAGGGTTCGGCGCTTTTTTGCGTCCGTGCCAGAAAATATCCAAAAAGGTTCCATTATCGTTTAAGCTGCATATTCCGTTATGTTTTGATGGAAATAGGAGCAGTCTTAAATTCAATACTCAACCAGTTTAGGGAGGAAACTATGCCTACATTCGTGTATCTCATGAGCCTAACTGATCAAGGTATTAAAGGTATTAAAGACGCGCCAAACCGGCGGGCAGAATCTGAAAAAAGAGTGGCAGATTTAGGTGGCTCTATTGTCGGCAGTTATTTGACAATGGGCGCTTACGATCGACTGCTTATTGTTGATTTACCAGATGGCGAGGCAGCCGCAAAATTGGCTCTTGGCATAGCCTCAACCGGTAACTTACGGACGACGACCATGCGTGGCTATAGTGGTGACGAGGCGATGAGCATCATCGCTGACTTCTAATTTGAGGTAAAATCTAAATTATTGAGAGTCGGGCCAATCTCGTCATGAATGACGAGGTCGGCCTCGGCATCAAGCTGGGTAGGCTCCCGGTTGAGTATAACCAGCTTGGCGCCATTTTGTTTGGCGAGTAGAGGAAAGCCCGCCGCCGGATAGACCACTAGGCTTGAGCCAATGGATATAAATAGATCGCTTTTCAGTGACGCTTCCTTGGCGCGCACCATTTCGACTTCCGGCATCGGCTGGCCAAAAGAGATTGTCGCCGTTTTTACTATGCCATTGCATTCCCGGCAGAACGGCAGGCTCTCATCTGTGGCGAAGGCCTGCATAATAGGCTGCAATTCATGACGGGTGCCGCAATCCAGGCAAACGCAATAGGTCGTGTTGCCATGCAGTTCGATCATCCGCGTATCTGGAACACCGGATTTTTGATGCAAACCATCGATATTTTGCGTGATGATAGAACTAACCTTACCGGCTTGCACCAATTGAGCGATGGCAACATGACCACTATTCGGCTTTGCCGCCGACATTACAGGGTCAATTTGAATTTTGCGTCGCCAGGTTTCCTTGCGGGCCTCTTCAGAAGCCAGAAATTCACTAAAATCTATCGGTTGGTTCTGAGTCCAGATGCCAGTGCCTGGAGAGCGAAAATCTGGAATACCGGATTCCGTGCTCATACCGGCACCGGTAAAGACGACCGTGTTGTCTGATTGTTCAAGTAATTCAGAGAGTTGAATGGTGCTATTTTCGAGCATTTTCGATCTTAACCTAAGCAAAGCGCGTTTGGAGATATTTTTGGCTTAAATTAGGGGTTTTTCGGACGGCTAAAAAAATATTTCAATTTGTATTGAAATATTTCAAATTGTTGCCATCTAAAGTAGATATCTACATTTCTACTTATAGGATTATAAATGCTGAATTTTAGTGATCTGGTTTCAAGTTATTTGGGAGAAGTGCCAGGTGCCGATAAGAACCTTGAGCAGGCACTTACCAATATTGAAGTTCAAAAGCCACAAATACCAACTATGCGAGAGACCAAAACGTCACTATTATTTACCGATATAGTAAACTCGTCGACGATTTTTGATAAATTTGGTGATGAATACGGCCGCGAAATTGTCGCCATCCACGACAATCTGGTGAAACCGATTGTATCTCAGCGCGGCGGTGTTTTTGTCAAAGGTACCGGGGACGGAATTTTAGCGTCATTTGAGTCATGTGGTCGTTCAGTTAAGACCGCAATTCTCATTCATCAAAAAGTCGTAGAGCATAATACAAAGTTCCCTTTAATGCCGATCGATGTGAGGATAGGCATTAATGTCGGATCGGTGATTAAGGACGAAAACGATCTTTACGGGTCCAGTGTCAACCTGGCCGCCCGGATAACAGATATCGCTGATCCCGGTTCGATTTATTCAACCGGGATTGTTTACGCGCGGTGTAAAGAAAAAGAATACCAGTTCGTCGAGCGAGGCTTTAAATCGTTCAAAGGGTTTGATAGTAAGATACCGATCTACGAAGTAATCTGGTGAAGTAATAGAGATCGGGGGTAAATTCCAATGGCCGATTTTCACGGTGTTTTTCCATATTTGGTTTCGCCAATCGATGCCGATGGACGTATTTTAACTGATGTTCTTGGTCGGCTTTCAGATGATCTTATCAAGGCAGGCGTTCACGGTCTGACACCATTGGGTTCTACGGGGGAGTTTGCCTATCTCAACAAAGAACAACGTATATCGGTTGTCGAAACTACCATCGAAGCAGCTCAAAAACGCGTGCCAGTTGTTGCCGGGGTGGTTTCAACTTCGACAGCCGATGCGGTAGAGCAAGCGCAGACCTACCAACGTTTAGGCGCTGATGGAATTCTGGCTATACTTGAAGCCTATTTCCCGGTGCAGGACAAAGGCATAGAAGATTATTTCTGCGCCATTGCAGATGCGGTGGATATCCCTATCGTTCTTTATACCAATCCACAATTTCAACGCTCAGATTTATCTTTGGATGTTATTGAACGCCTTTCCGAGCATCCGCGAATTAATTATATCAAGGATGCCTCAACCAATACCGGGCGGCTGCTCTCGATTGTTAACCGCTGTGGCGACCGCCTTCAGGTATTTTCAGCCTCTGCCCATATTCCGGCGGCCGTTATGCTGATCGGCGGTGTTGGCTGGATGGCCGGCCCTGCCTGCATTATTCCCAAAGAAAGCGTCAAACTATACGAGTTGGGTCAAGCGGGAGAATGGGACGAAGCGATGGTGCTACAACGCAAGCTCTGGCGTATGAACGAAGTATTTGCCCGCTTCAATCTCGCCGCCTGTATCAAGGCTGGATTACAGATCCAAGGCTACGAAGTCGGCGACCCCGTGCCACCGACCGCCCCACTTACCTCTGAACAGCGCAAAGTCGTTGAAAATCTGCTCGATAATCTAAAATAATCTATGCTGCCTGATCTTCTTCATCAGGATCAATTTCAACGACCTCAAACGGTTTAGCCCGGCTCGGGCGTTTGCCGCTCAGCTCCAGGCAGCGGTCGATCCATTGTGAGGTCAGTTTTTCCTGCACCGAATTTTGCCGCAACCGCGCACCGAGCAGGCTGAAATTAACTTGCTCGAGCGGTTGATCCTGATTATTGCAGGAGAACACCAAGGTCTGCTCACCCGTTTCCTGATTGACGTGAGTTTGCACACATTGGCCGCAAATTTCCTTCATCATGCATTGCATCGGGGAGTTGATGCTGGCGATCGCCTGAAAGCGGTCTTTGATATGATCAAGGAGTTTGCCGCGGAGCGCGTCGGCGACTGCACCCATCATGCCGTGAGAGCCGATAACCACAGCCCGGTCTATATCTTTCATCGGGATTGAGGCTTCACCGAGATTACCCTCAGCGTAATTGACCATGGCGTCTATGATATTGCCGACATAGGTTTTATCCTGGGGCCGGTCGGGTGCAAAACCCGGAGCTTCGTCACAGCACCAGATGATGGTATCCGCGGCAGCCTCAATCTCGGCAACCTTATAGCGGTCCGCAACAGTTTTGTAGCCGGCGAAATATAGCACTTTGGAACCGGCCGCCCTAAGAGCCTGACCGATTGAGAACAAGACGGCGTTACCGAGGCCACCCCCTGCCAGTAAGACAGTTTCATCTGCAGGTATTTCAGTAGGCGTGCCGGTTGGCCCCATCAAGACAATAGGTTCACCTGGCAGAAGCTGGGCGCATAGGTCGGAAGAGCCGCCCATTTCCAGCACAATCATCGAGACCAGACCTTCCTCGCGGTCGACCCAGGCACCGGTAAGCGCCAAACCTTCCATGGCGAGGCGGGTACCGTCGACCATCGGGGCCAGGGTTTCAAAATTTTGCAGCCGGTAAAATTGGCCTGGTTTGAATTGGCGGGCAGCCTGGGGGGCGCGGACAACGACTTCAATAATATTGTCCGTTAGACGTTCGACTTTGTGGACAGTAGCGCGCAATTCGCTGTTAAGCGTAGCGATGAAGGTATCATCATCGTCACTGCTGGTCGGCTTTTTGCTGGCGAGCATTTGGCTGATGACGGGGTAGCCTTGCAAGGCGCTGGCCATAGCACTAACCACATTACCGGCGAAGGAGGGGTGCAGATCACCGAAGAAACTGACAGCGCGGCCATCTTCCTCAAGATGCGCCATGACATGAACTTCTTCCGGTTTTTTGACCCGTTCCGGAATAACTTCATTGCCCTCCATATCGTAGGCTTGGAAATAGCGGCCATCGAGTTCGAAGCGGTTTTCGTCTTCCCGGGCCAATACTGTATTGGGTTGAGTGCCGGCGGCGATGAGCACAGCTTTAGCTGGGAGTTTTTCTACGTTATCCAGCGTCAACCAGGTGCCGTCCCGGGTCAGGCGTTGCTTGTTAAGGGTGAGGTGGCTGACATGGCCAAATTTATCGACTAGGGCGGTAATCGGTGACAGGCATTCAGCAATATAGATGCCTTCCTCCAGTGCTTTATCAACCTCTTCATGATTAAGCGTATAGCTTGGGCTGTCCATCAAACGTTTACGGTAGGCAACGGTGACGCCACCCCATTTTTTCAAGAGCTCAAGGATGCGCGGTTCGCGCTCTTCCATTTCGGCAACGGCGCGTTCGGCCCGGATCGCTTTGGCGTGACCAATGAATTCATCAGCAATTAAGCCTTCTTCTTCATCCCAGGCGTCCCGGACTTGAGCTTCACCACGCTCTTGAACCAAATTTTCATAACGGGCGAGGAATTTTTCGACCTGGACCGGGTAATAGGCAAGCGCTTCGGTTGCCGTATCGATGGCCGTCAGGCCACCGCCAATAACAATTGCCGGCAGGCGGAGCTGCATGTTGGCAATGGATTCGGTCTTAGCGGCACCGGTTAACTGCAGCGCCATTAAGAAGTCTGAGGCGGCACGCACACCACGCACCAAGCCGCGGGGGATCGGGATAATCGTTGGCCGTCCCGCACCCAAGGCAAGGGCTATATGGTCAAAACCGCGCTCGAACGCATTATCAACGGTCAACGTGCCGCCAAAGCGCACTGCGCCATACATGGCGAATTGACGCCGGCGCTCGACCAGCAGACGGATAATTTTGAGGAAATTCTTATCCCAACGAACGGTAATGCCGTACTCGGCAACCCCGCCAAAGCCCGCCATGATGCGGTCATCAAGCTGCTCTTCCAGTTCTTTGGCATCTTTGATCGGCCGAAACGGCACCCGTTCGCCTTTCGCATCAACGCCCGAAAGATCACCCGGTAAGGGCTCCATTTTGAGGCCATCAATGCCGACAACGGTATGGCCGTCATTCATCAAATGATGGGCGAGCGTATAACCCGATGGCCCCATGCCGGCGACCAAAACGCGATAACCGGTGCGCGGCAGTGGCAATGGCCGGCCCAAATTCAGGGGATTCCAACGTGTTAAAAGACTATAGATTTCGAAACCATAGGGTAAGGCCAGAACATCTTTAAGAATACGGGTTTCAATCTCAGGAATGTCCACCGGATCCTGTTTTTGATAAACACAAGCCTTCATGCACTCATTACAAATCCGATGGCCGGTGCCAGCTGTCATCGGATTTTCGACAACCAAAGCGGCGAGTGAGCCGATGGCGCTGCCTTGCGCCTTTAAAATATTCATCTCTGAAATACGGACGCCGAGCGGGCAGCCGGTTAGAGCGACGCCGAAGGGGCTTTCATTAAAACCTACTTTTTCGCCTTCTTTGCTTTTTGGCTTGAGACCCTTGGCGCAAGAATCTTTACCCTGATTGTGGCAGTAAATGCAGTAGTGGGCTTCGGAAAGCGCGCCTTTTAAATCCTTGCCATGATCGGTCAGTTTAAAGCCTTCACGGCGATGCAGGCGTTTGTCCGGTAGTTTATGAACGGCGTAGTCGGAAGTCGTATCCATTTCAGCAGGTACCAGACGTTCAAAATCGAGTTTACCCGGCAGTTTGAACAAATGCCCGGCAGCGTGTTTTTCGCGTCCTTCCGGTGTCCTGAGCGCCCAGCCGGCATAATTGGTTGCCAGTTCAAGAGCTTCAGCGTTGGCTTCCGGGTCTTCCAGCCACTCAGAAACTTTTTCAACGAAAGCCATCTCATCTTTAGGTTCGCGGTAGGGGTGTTCCAGCAGCTTGCCTAATTTTTCGGCCATCTCCTCGCCGTCAATCTGGGCAGCGGCTTCGGCAGTAACGGCCTTAAAGGCTTTGCGCTGAATGAAGGTACGTTTGAAATCGAAAAATGGTTTGAGGGCATGGTGGCAGTCATTGAGCTCGGTAAGTTCGGTTTCAATACCGAATAGTTCGGCCAAAAAATTCTCAAGGTAAGGACCGGCATCAATCAGGATTTGCGATTCATCCTTGGCGTCTGGTTTTTCAGTGCGGCCCGCTAGCAATTTGTCAGCGAGCTCGGCATTGTTTGATTTCAAATAGCCAAGAAAGGCTTCATCGACTTTCTCAAGACCGGATAATTCATAGAGTTCGTTGAATTTCAGGTTGAAACCTAGATTTAGCTCAGACATCGCACTTACCTCATTCATAGATCAATAAATTTACCGCGCATCCGGCGTCACGGTGCTGGAACGCATTCCTCTTCCCCGAGGATATCGATGCTGATCACAAATGAAGGCGATTAGAGCCAGTTGGTTGATTTGCAAATATTGTTCCTGGCGGACGCTCTTATTAGCGGGCCCAATATGGTCCCTTTTTTTAATTGTTCGGGAGACTAACAGTTTCAATTAAATAAATCAAGTTAAATGGTACCGAAATACTTATTTAAATAAAAAGGTGAAGGTTAAAGCCGAAAATGTTGCCAAATTTGATTTTGATTAAGGCGGGACGAATTGAATATCCGCACTCTGCAGTTTTACTAATGATTTTTGAGAAAGTAATTTTTCATGAGACATTTAATTTTGGCTCTTGCCGGTTTTCTGTTCATTTATTCACTCCCAGTGCAGGCTCAGCGGCCCGGTGGTCCACCGCCAGAGGCTTTTGCTGCCTGCCAGGGAAAAGCGGCCAATGGAGAGTGCTCATTTAGAGCACCTCACGGCACCGTTCGCGGAACCTGCCTCAACTTGCAACGGGGACTTGTCTGCGCGCCCAGCCATATGTCAGGGCAACGACCAGGTCGCCGCCCAGGTCAGAGTTCCGGCCAACGGCAAGGCCAAAATTTTGGCCAACCTCCGGGCGGCAATCAACGTCCAAATCAACGAACACAGCCGGCTGACAAAGTTGAAGCTGCGCCCAAAATCGTAGGATCGCAAGGGAGCTACTCTATTGTCGATACCGGGCAAAGCGCTTGTTATGATGCCAGTTCCAATCCTAAAATGTGGAATTGTCCTTCGGCTGGCCGCGAGTTCTATGGCCAGGATGCGCAATATTCCGGCAATGCTCCGCGCTATACAGATAACGGAAATGACACCATCAGCGATCAGGTTACCCGCTTGATGTGGCAAAAGACTTTTCAGCGCAATATTGCCTGGTCAGATGCCCCGGCGCTTGCCAGGCAGGCAAAAACCGGCGGCCACACGGATTGGCGCGTGCCGACAATTAAGGAGCTTTATTCGTTGATGAATTTTGATGGCGCGACGGGCAGAGCACCTCCCACGCAAAGTGAGCCGCCATCGGATGCAATTCCCTACCTCAATACCCGGTATTTTGATTTTGAGTACCCATCCGCTTCAGGAGGACGCTTTATCGACGCGCAATATATTACAAGCACTGCCTACAAAGGAAATGCTATGGGAAATGCTGCTTTTTTCGGTGTGAATTTTGCCGATGGGCGGATCAAAGGCTATCCCCAGCGAAATCGACGGAGTGGGCGGGGCTGGTATCTCCGCCTGGTCAGGGGCAATCCTAGTTATGGCAAAAACAAAATCCAGGATGACGGCAATGGCGCCGTTACAGATGAGGCTACTGGGCTCACCTGGATGCAGGCGGATAGCGGCCATTCAGGCCTGCACGGTCACTTGCAAAAAGGTCAATATTCTGACGGGCGGATGGATTGGTCCGAAGCGCTCGCCTATTGCGAAAATCTGAGCCATGCCGGGTCGAGTAACTGGCGGCTTCCCAATGCCAAAGAATTGCAGAGTTTGTTGGACTATTCTCGTTCTCCTCAAGCCACTGGATCGGCAGCGATTGATCCGTTGTTTCACGCGACCCGGTTTACGGATGAGGCAGGTAATCCTAATTATCCCGGCTACTGGTCCTCTACCACCCACTTGGATGGGCGGGACCCCGGCGATCATGCCGTTGTTGTGTTCTTTGGCGAGGCCCTCGGTGCTCCCTCTTTCGGGCCACCCGGTAGAGGCAATCAGGGAGGGTCAATCATCGACGTCCATGGCGCCGGTGCTCAGCGCTCTGATCCCAAAGCGGGTAACCCAAACGACTACCCAAAATCAGGACAAGGTCCTCAAGGCGACGTCGTTCGGGTCTTTAACTATGTGCGCTGCGTGCGGAATGCAGGGTAACTCAAAGGCTCGGGAATACCTCTGGGCTTAATGCGATCCTGACGACCCGGGCATACCGATCAGGTCGGTTGATTCTGTCACAACTTGAGGACTAACGGGTGGTGCGCTGGCAGCGTTGAGAATATCCAGCTTGGGAGTTGTTGAACCGGCGGTGGTGGTTGATCCAGCGACAGCTTGGAGTTGCTGATTTACGCTGGCGGAGGCGGGTGCCGGCGGGGTTGGTGCCGCACCCGTACTGGTAACGGTCGAAGCTTGCCCTGGTTGACTGATAGTCTGCGAGACATTTGCCAGATTAGAGATCGATACAATACCCGAGCGCAACACCACAGTTGTTGCACCGCTCTGATCAACCAGCAGGTCAAAAATTGTGCCGCGAATGCCGATGATGCCGGTTGGCGTATTGACGCGGTAATTCTTGGCCGCAATTGAGCCGGATATAAATCGCATCGCGCCGATAGCGACACTGATGATAAAATCCCCATCCTGAGCCGCTGGATCAAAGGCGACTTCGTCCAGTACGACTTTGGAAAGAGGGCCGACGGTTAATACAGTCTCATCGGCGAAAATGATCTGCGATGAGCCTTTGGGGCCGGTTTCGATCACTTCGTCCTTTCTGACCGGTGAGCCGACGATCAAACGGCGGAGTTCGGTTCCCAAAGTTCCGGTAACGCTGTTTGCCACCACAGCCGTGGCGCCGATGCGTTGTTGGGCAAATGCCGGCAAATCGGCAATCAAAAGTACGAATAAAGCCGCCAGACAAATGCTGACTTTTCGGTTCCTAAAATAAATCAAAACAGCCACCCGATCTGTCCTCCGACAATGTGGTTTTTGTAAGATTTGTCGCCATCATTTGACCAATTTCGTTCAAACCCGTAGCCAAAAGAAATCGAACTATCCTCAATCAGGAAATTACTCAGGATTATTTTGATGCCCGGCTCGGTCTGGAAATCCCAGCGTTCTTCTTTTTCATCAAGCTCATTGCCAACATAATTTTTGTAAGTGAGACCTAAATTGGGAGCCACGGAAAGATTGTCCGTCAACGGATAGGTGTAGCTGGATTTTACGCCATAAGAGTGATTCCGCTTGGCGTAGTTTTGTCCGGATGTGTGGCTATAGCGGTAGAGAGGCGACAGCCGCAATGCTTCATTAGAATCGGCATCTGCCAGTGCAAAATCTGCTCCGGCGGCAAAAAAAGCGCCGTCCTGACCAGGGTAGCGGGTGGCATAATCATCGTAGCCAATGCTCAAATCAAGTGATCTGAAAAGTGCTGCTTCCGCGCCGTTATCGATGTTTGCCATAATAGATACGGTGTTGAAGAGATTGCGGAATTTTACCCGCGCATGAGAAGCTCCAATGGCTGGCCTGATGGAGATGTTGTCACTGAATTTGATGACAGGACCAGTATCAGCTCCGATAAACAAGAGGTCACCATTTTCAAACCGGTTATGAAAATCTCCATATAGTCTGGCATTAGTGCGAAATTTTTCGCCAATGAATTCCCGCTCATCCTGCGCGCCGAGTGAAACAGTAGAGGCTGTTGAATCAAAAGATAAAAATGATGGATCGCGACGCGCAGCGTTATGCTCATATTTAGCGCCGAGAACCACAGAATAATGCGTCTCCGGTCCGCCAGCAATTGCCAATCCAAGCTCTTGCTGTAGCCGTTCTATTTCTTTGAGAGCCATCTTGTTGCCGGGGTGGCTGCCAAGTATCCGTTCATAGGCAGCAAGTGCGCGGCGTGGTTCACCCGCCTGTTCGGCTAATTTGGCATAGCGGACATTAAGCTCAATATTGCCGGGATTTGCCAGGATATCGCTGAATAATTTTGAAAGTATCCTGCGGCTTTGATCCGGTGCCTGATCAGTTTGAGAAAGCTGTTCCAAGCTGGCGTATTGACGGAAATTCTGTGGCTCGGACGAAGCGCTTGCTTTGGTTGGTGGTGGTGACTTGTCAGGCTTGGCAGGTATAACGGCTTTGACATTAACCAAATCAATGACCACACGATGGCTTCGCTTGTCATCGGGATCGAGGTAAAACAGCCGGTCAACTTTAACCGTCCGATTGGCCTTCAGATGCAAATAACCTCGGCCGCTTTCAGTTTTCTGGAAGCTGAAATGCGCAAGATTCCCTTTACCCTGCCGGCGGGCTGAATATTCCTCTGGCCAGGTCAGACTGGCGATCTCAATCAAGATTGTTTTTTGATCGCTAAAAATAAAGTGTGATAAATCCGATGGGTCATCCGGAGCTCGATCGAGATCGAGCACAATCCTGGTTTTACCGGTATGTTTGCCGATGCGCACTTTATTGACAAAAATCTCGGCAGGCGATGACGCGGGAAGTTGCCGGTTCAATGAGGCGCTATTTTGGCTGGTTTGAGCCGCTACCGGCAGAGCACTGGCGGCAAAAGACATCGCTGCAAACACGAGCAGGGATGCTGAGTTTCCTAAGGAACGAAATCCAGTTTTGATTTCGATGTCACGCACTCCACCAATTTGGCTCTTAAGATGGCGCGTATAAGTTAAATTATCCCTAAAAATAACAATATATTGAGGGTTATTGAGCGCACATACACCATATCTAGAAGATTAATTCGTGAGTTGGTGTTGATGTCTTAAATGCCGGTGCTATGGTTCGAACCTATAATTGGAATGAGGAAATTTAAAATGCAGGGAAAAATTACCTTGGAAGAACACTTTGCCATGGAAGGGACTTTTGCCGACACCTCCAGATTTTCGATGCCGGGCATGGCCGAAGATTTGCAGACGCGGCTGACGGATTTCGAGAATATTCGTCTCAAGGAAATGGATGAATTTGATATCGAACTTGCCATCCAATCTTTAAATGCGCCCGGCGTTCAGGCGATGCTGGAAACGTCTGAGGCGGTTGAGATGGCCCAGCGGGCAAATGACTATCTGGCCGAGCAATGCGCCCGGCGTCCGGATCGCTATGCCGGCTTTGCCGCCCTGCCCATGCAGGAGCCGGAGGCCGCAATTGACGAGTTGACCAGATGCATTCGGGATTTGGGTTTTAAGGGTGCGCTGGTTAACGGCTTTACCCAAAAAGATACGCCGGAAACCGTGATCTATTTCGATGGCCCCGAATACCGGCCGTTTTGGGCTGCTGTGGAAGCGCTCAACGTGCCCTTCTATCTGCATCCCCGCAATCCGTTACCCAGCCGTTCACAGTATTTCGAAGGTCATCCCTGGTTTACCAATTCGGCCTGGGCCTTCGCCATGGAGACAGCCATGCATGCGCTGCGCCTGATGGGCAGCGGCTTGTTTGATGAGTTTCCCAAGCTACAGATTATTCTCGGGCATTTGGGTGAGCGCATCCCCTTTGATTTGTGGCGTTTGGATCACCGGCTAAAGAAATCGCCTCAGGGAATACCGGCTAAACAGCCCATGCGGTACTACATGCAGAACAATGTGCATTTAACGACCAGTGGCAATTTTCACGATCCCACGCTCAATCTGTCGATTACTGAAATGGGGCTGGAACGGATTATGTTTTCGGTCGACTACCCCTTTGAGACCACCTCGGATGCCGCTGTCTGGTTTGATAATTGCGAACTAAGTTCCGCCGATAAGGTCACCATCGGCAGAACCAATGCGCAAAAAATGTTTAACCTGGATTGATAGTATAGGAGATACAATAGCCCCGTATATTGGAGCCGAAAAATGGTCAAGAATTTCACTGACATAACGTTTACGCCGGCAGTCAAGGCATCACAAGAGCGCTATGGCAGTCGTCAAATAAACGAAAGAATTGAGAGCCCGAACCGGAAAATCAACGACCTTTCGGATCGCGAGACCCACTTTATTGAAGCTCGTGACGGTTTTTATCAAGCTACTGTCAATGAAAACTGCTGGCCCTATGTTCAATTTCGGGGCGGTCGCCCAGGATTTTTGAAAGTTCTTGATGAAAAAACCATTGGTTACGCTGATTTCAGAGGCAACATCCAGTACCTCAGTGTTGGTAACATCATTGCAAATGACAGAGTGGCTCTTATTTTGATGGATTATGCCAACCGCAAACGTTTAAAGATTTGGGCCCGGGCAGCGATCGTTCATGCTGATGATAATCCCGAATTGCTGCGCCAGCTCGAAGACCCAAACTACCAAGCCGAAGTTGAACGTGCGGTGATTTTGACCATCGAGGCTTTTGATTGGAATTGCCCGCAGCACATTACGCCAAGATTTACCGAAGTTGAAAATGAAGCGATCATGGAACCGCTGAACAATCGCATCAGTGAGCTTGAAAATTTACTACGAGAGCAGGGTATTGATTACAAATAAATATCACCCAGCGTCACACTTTCGCCAAGTTCGACATCGACAGATTTTGAGCCATGGCCATCGGCGGTGATTTCGACTTTGTAGCCGCCGCTGTTTTCGTCCAATCTATCAAACTTGAAGTCACCAAAGATATCGGTGGTTGCTTCGGCGATGACGTCCGAACCTTGAAGCAATTTTACGGTGGCGTCTTTGACGCAATCAGCGGTGCCGTTTTGCTCTGCCGCGACACTGCCGCCGATAAAGCATTTATTATAGCGATAGAGATTTTTGTAATAGACCCGGGGCTTGGTGCCATGCTCTGGGTTCAATACCTCCAGGCCCTCTGCTTCAGCGATTTTTGCCATCTCTGCGTCATCCACTTTTTTGGCGACGATGGCTTCGGTAGCGCATACCGAGGCGGCGCGGGGTTGCTTCCAGCCGTCATCCAGCAGATGCGCATCGAATATCCAATGTTGCGGTAATTGCAGATCATCGTTCCACCAGATGGCGCCGTAAGGGCAGCTCTCGACCAACTGTTTCTGGCCCTTGGCTTTAACGGGATCAATGATGACAATGCCATCAGCGCGTTTGGAGATTGCGTCATTTTCAGCCGCTGCGATGCACGGAGCATCGTCACAATGCTGGCACATCACTGGCAGGTAAGCGACATCGATCATCGGCGCCTGGCCACGTTCTTTACGCATTATTTCAATCCAGCGAGAGCCATGTTTCGGCATTTCCTCGGCATAGCCGGGAAAGGTGTTATCGACATGTTCATCTTGGCAAGCCAGCACGCACATATTGCAGTTGGTGCAATTTTCAAGATCGATGATCAGGTTCCATTTAGACATTTTTGTATTTTCCTTTTCTTATTCTGCCACACTTATTCGGCAGGTACCGGTTCTCTTTCCGGGGCTGCTGTTGTGCTTGCAACATTGTGTTCAGCTTTGCCATCCCACAGTTCAATTTCAACCAGGGCGGTTGAGTTGCCCATTGAGTGGCCTTTCTTAATTTGTGATTTCTTTGGCGTCAACAAATTCAAAATACCGCCTCGATCAACCGAATTTCCAGGCTCACCCAGTGGTTCATAGATGGCGCAGGATTCATAGCCATGTGTTGCGCCGCGGGGCAAACGCTGGGTAACAAGAGCCGCGCAGACAACCGCACCCTGATCATTATGAACTTTGACCAAATCGTGCATCTTGATGCCGCGCTCGGCCGCATCCTCGGCATTGATCCGGATGATCCAATAATAATAGCCGTCGACTTCGACGCGGTGATCTTTGATGTTGTTAACAAAGGTATCTTTGCCGTCGCCTTGCGTATGGAAGGAGAAGCGTGGATGCGGGGTAATCATGCGCAGTGGATACTTCTCAGCCTGTGGTCCTCCATAGGGATTAAAGTACTTAACCACCGGTGGGCGTTCGGGATCATTGGCATCAAAGCGTTTCAAGCTTAAGGCCTCAAATTCAATTTTGCCGGACTGGGTTTGGATGCCTTTGAGATATTCGTCTTTATAATCAGACGGCAGCGGCATTGGTTCCGGCACATCTTTTTTGCGGTCTTCATAATACCAATTCCAGGATACCGGATCACGCAGCTCTTCCCGCTCCGGCGGAATGACGACATAGCCTTTACGGATGAAATCTTTCCACGAAATGATCTGCGGCAGATCAGAGCCATCGAATACGCGTTTGGCCCAATCAAGTTCGGAGATGCCTTCGGTGAAGTACGCGCTGAGACCAAGCCGTTCGCAAATTTCCGAGAAAATCACATAATCGGATTTAGATTCGCCCATTGGTTTGATGGCCTGATGTTGGAAGATGGCGACCCGGCTGTTGAGCTGGGTTTGGCCATGGAAGGCATAGCCGCCGAGGGCTGCCCACTCACTAATGTCAGGACGTTCAAAATTGGTGCAGGCCGGCAATATGACATCAGCGAATTTTGCTTCACCTTCATTCCAGATTGCCTGGCTGACGCAGAACTCAAGATTCTCCGATTGATACATTTTCACATGACGATTGGAATCCGCCATTGTGCTAATCAGTGAGCCGCCAATTTTATAGAGCATCTTGACCGGTGAGTAGCCGGGTTTCGGATAAGAGATTTTATTGAACTGAGCTTCGATGCTTTTACCGTCCCAGGCGTAGCCTTCGGCCTTGCCCTCGATAATGGCTTCCGGCAGCCAGAGCCGCGGGATGGCCTGCTCGACCGTGTTCATGCTCGGGAGTTGCGGCATGCGCTGATAAAGCTCGACCGACATGGCCGTATGATGAAGATCGCCCGACATGCCGCCTTCGGCGTAGCCTGGGAAATAGAAGTTGGTATCAACCGGCGTGCCCCATTGCAGGTTGCCCATGTTGACGCCAGGTTTGCCGAGACCCTGCATCGCCATCAGGCAGACCAATGAGCGCGCCCACTGGATACCGGTTTGGTTACGGCAAGCGCCGCCATGGCCGTTGCCCCAGCCTCCGGCAGCGAGATAAACCTTGCGATTGCCCCATTTGCGGGCGAGGGCACGAATGTCTTTGGCCTTCAAATCGGTTTCCGGCTCCGCCCATTCAGGGGTTTTCGGAATACCGTCCTCTTTGCCCATAATATAGTCGTGCCATTTGTCGAAGCCGGTGGTGCGGTCTTTGACAAAATCTTTGTCGTAGAGGTCTTCTTCGATCCAGACATTGGCAATCGCCATGGCGAGGGCTGGTGAAGACGCAGGCTTTGGCGCCAGCCATTTGCCGCCAAGGAACTGGGCAGAGTCATTATAATAAGGATCGATATGGACAATTTCGATGTCGGTTTCTTTCAGCCATTTGCGCCGCACGGTACCCTCAAGGGAGCCGTATGCGCCGCTGGTGCCTTCCGGATTACTGGCCCAGAAAACCACCATCTCAGCTTCTTTGAGAAGATCTTCGACCGTGCCGTAAGTTTCGGTTTGGCCAACCCTGAGCGAGCCGCCCCAATGATGGGCTGCACCCCAATACCAGCCTTCCCAACTATCCGGGTTGTGCAGCACGCGGGTCATGCCGACGGCGTTGATGAATTTAAAGTCAGCGCTTAAGTAATAGCCGACATTGCCCCAGGTGTGGTGCGAGCCGTGTGAATTTGCAATGGCGCCGGGTCCATGTTCTTTTTTGATACGTTTGATTTCGCCTGCGACCATATCAAGCGCTTCATCCCAGCTGATGCGCTCATAGCCGGATTTGCCGCGATTTTGCGGATTGCGCTCACCATTGGGATCAAAATCAACCCGCTTCATCGGATAAAGCAGGCGGTCCGGTGAATTGAGCATGCTTTTCCAATTCATGCCGTGGGGCGCCAGCGTGGTTTTGCGGGGTGGTTTAAACGTCTTGCCGCGGGCCTTGATGGTCCAAGGCTCCGGATCGTTCTCGTCGAAATCGATTGGCGTCATGCGGATAAGCTTATTGTCTTTGACATAAAGAAAGACCGGTCCGCCATTGGTCATATTGGCAAAGCGAGTGACACCGCCGCCCATATCAACGCCGTATTTCCAGCCGACCGTCTGGGTCATCATCACGGTTTGAGTAAACCAGGAGGTCAGCTCATCCGGACCTTCGAGGCTCAGGAGAAAATCCTTCATGGCATTGATCTGTTCCAATTGATCAATCGGCGGCATCAAAAGCCGGACAGCGATCTCGGAAGTTTTGAAGGTCAGGGCGATGTCGGCGTCGGCTTTAACGCCGCTGCCGGATGACACTTTGCCGTCTTGAAACTTAAACCAGCGGCCAACGGAATTGTCCTTGGTTTTCATTTGAGCCGTGAAATTTTTCTCTTTCAGGCGGTCCCGAAACGCTGGGAAGCGCATCGATTGCATCCAAATGAGCAGCCGCAAGCCAAACAGCATGAGTGAGAACATTAGTGAGCCCATAATTATCTTCTCCGATGAACAAAGCGATGAAAACCCTCGCCTACTGCGACGGTGCTTTCAAGTCAATATTTGATTTAAAGTTATTGTATCCGGCTATTTCCTAATGTAAATACAAAATCTCATATTATGGGATTTTGTTAGTAACCAAAATGTGAGTATAGTTGACGTTAATTTGGAATCTCGTTAGGTTTAACCATCTAACGAATTATGTGTATCGTATAATGATACACTAATATTATAGGGGAGGAGCACTATGAAAGTTAATCGCTTAAGCGATGTTGAGGCCTATGAGGCCGGCGGCCATTTCGATATGAAGGGGTTCCGCTTGC
The DNA here is from genome assembly GCA_964566055.1 of uncultured Rhodospirillaceae bacterium. Lineage (GTDB taxonomy): Bacteria > Pseudomonadota > Alphaproteobacteria > Rhodospirillales > UBA2165 > TMED23. Next base: position 4,063 of record CAZMHI010000001.1, on the reverse strand, counting down.
AGGGCCATGACGCCAGCGATGCTGAAAATTTTTGGGTAGGGCTTTCATATTTTCTGCCAGGGGGTGGTACCACGCATACTGCTACACCGCTTGAAAAAGTTTATGTCTGTGTCGGCGGTGCGATCACGATAAAAACCGACAACGGTGAGGCGACCCTGGAAAATTTGGATTCAATCTATCTGGAACCGGGTGAAGGCCGATCGATCATCAATAACACAAATGAGGTCGCCACCATCCTGGTGATCATGCCGTATCCACCAAAGGAGTAATCTCAATATTAAACCAAATTTTTTAACTTATAAAATCACTCAAGGGAGACTAATTAAATGTCAAAAGATAAAAATAAAAAGTTAAATCTAACCCGCCGCCGTTTTGTCCAAACAAGCAGCGCGGTGGGCGCTACTGCTGTCGCGGCACCGGCGATTTTACGTTCAGGCCTCGCATATGCCGCCGGGCGTCCGATCAAGCTTGGTTATGTCAGCCCCAAATCAGGTCCACTGGCCTCTTTTGCCGAAGCCGATGATTATGTCGTTGCCGATATCCGGCGCGTGGTTAAAAACGGTATTAAAATTGGCGGCAACGTTCATCCGGTTGAGATCATTGTTAAAGACACGCAATCCAACCCAAATCGCTGCGCCGATGTTTCGGCCCAACTTATCTTAAAAGACAAAGTAGATCTGCTGCTGGCTGCTGGTACGCCGGACACCACCAACCCGGCTGCTGATCAGGCCGAGGTTAACGAAGTGCCGTGCGTCACGACCGATTGTCCCTGGCAGCCTTATTTCTTTGGCCGCGGAGGTAATCCAGCCAAAGGCTTTGATTGGACGTATCATTTCTTCTGGGGTCTCGAAGATGTCATTGGTGTGTTCTTTAATATGTGGAATTCAATGCCGACCAACAAAGTGTTGGGCGCACTCTGGCCCAATGACGCCGACGGCAACGCCTGGTCCGATAAAAAATTTGGTTTTCCACCGGCACTCAAGGCCAATGGCTATAAGCTGATTGATCCGGGCCGTTATCAGGCGCCGACTGATGATTTCTCGGCGCAAATCTCGGCCTTCAAAAAAGCCAATGTTGAAATCGTCAGCGGCAATATGATCCCGCCGGATTTCACCACCTTCTGGACGCAAGCGGCCCAGCAAGGCTTCAAGCCAAAGATCGTTACCATTGGTAAGGCGTTGCTGTTCCCGGCTTCGGTTGAAGCGTTGGGTGACCGCGGTGTTGGCTTGTCTTCCGAGGTTTGGTGGACGCCGAACCATCCGTTTAAATCCAGCCTCACCGGCGTCTCCTCGCAGCAATTGGCGGCGAATTACGAGAAATCAACCGGCAAGCAATGGACCCAGCCGCTCGGCTTCCGTCATGCCTTATTTGAAGTTGCGCTGGATGTGCTGAAACGGACCAAAGACGTCAACAGTCCGAAATCGATTCTCAGTGCCATTACTTCGACCAATTATAATTCGGTCGTTGGTAACGTGAATTGGTCAGGTAAGCCGGTTAAGAACGTTTCCAAAACCCAACTGGTCGGCGGCCAATGGGTCAAAGGCGCCAAACATAAATATGATATGCATGTCGTTAATAATAAAGGGGCGACAAATATTCCGACCCAAGGCAGCTTTAAACCAATTGGATAGAAGCTGATCGCATTGAATTTAAAGCCGGCCTCAAGGGGGCCGGCTTTTTTTTATGACTGAAGATTTGTAAATTCGGTGAGTGGAGCATACTGGCTTGGTTTCGCGGTGCCAGCGTATGCAATTGCGTTATTGGCGTAGTTGACAATCGCTGCTTCGACAATCACTCGCGGGTTGCTAAGCTTATCATTTATATAAAGCCATCTTGCAACGCTGGTCCAATCCCACAGAGGTGTATCTGAATTAACTCTTACGACCGGTGCTGGAAATTTTCCCGGGCCGCGTTTGCCAAGTGTCCAAAGGGAAACGGCTTGGCGCGACGCATCTATCCGTTCAGCAATATCCGACACACTGACTAAGGGATCGGGCTCCACCCGAATGACTTGGGCACCGGTAGATTGAACATCTCTGATAGCTGTCGCAATGGCATGAATGAGATTTTTTTCCTCACGGTCAAAATCCAAGATCACCGTTTCCTTTATAACGGCTATTAAAGCATCATCACAGCCGGCTTCAAAAAAGCGGTCTTCGAAATCATCAGCATCAAAATCAACATTATCCAATACCAAGCTAAAGGTATGGTAATTCCAGTTTGTTTGGCCTTTTTTTGTCAATGCGGACATTTTACAATTCGCCTTAATATTTGCTTAGCGTGTTTGGTTGAATTTCGCGGTGTTGATGAAATAGAAAACCGACAACCATCGCGGCTCGCTTCCTTACAATAAAGTTTGCCCCAGCAATGCGCCGACCGGCCTGCTGCAATGTATCGCCAACCCAAGGATTCTGCTTCTGCAATTGCTGCTTCAATCTCTTTATTGGGATGAGATTTTCGCCCCATTACACAAGCCACCATAGTGTAAGGCATCTGTTGACATATGTCAACAAAATGAAATGAGGCGAAATATAAAGTTTTCGAATTGCCATAGAGAGGGTATGGCGGCGCCAGAGGCCGTTTTTTCAAAAAAATTAATGAAGATGTGAATTTATGTGAATTTCACGACAGTCGTGAATTAACGTTTATTCCCGGGATGCCAGTCCGGTGAACTGGCCATCGCCAAAAAGCAAGGGGGCGCCGTCTTTGTCTGCGGTGCGGCTGGCGACAATATGGCCGACAAAGATCGAATGAGTACCCGCGGTTATTTGCTCGGCAACTTCGCAGTCAAAATTGACCAGAGCGCCATCAAGCACCGGCGCGCCGGTGGCAAGCTTAGACCAATCGCCAAGATCAAAACGTTCAGAGCGGTCCGCCCCATCCATGCCGGCAAAGCGCATGGCGACATCTTCCTGATCACGAGCGAGCACATTTAAGGCAAATTTACCGCTGTCCTGGATGAGATCATGGCCACCGGAGTCGCGGTTGACGCAAATCAGCAATTGTGGCGGCTCAGCGGACACTGAACAGGCAGCGGTCGCGGTGAGACCATCTTGCGTGCCGTTATGTGCGACGGTGATGACGTTTACAGCGGCGGCAAGTTCCCGCATGCCTTTTTTAAAGTCGTCTTCTGAAATTCCCCCGAGTGTTTCTGCCAAACCGGCCATACCGTCTCCCCCAAATATTAATTATTTATGTTTTCCGTAAAAGGGAATTAGCGCATTTGACAGGGCCTGAAAAGCTAAAGACCAGATCAAATCGCAAAAACGTTATTAAATTATCGCATTTATTCGATGTTATTCCTCAATTAGGTCTTTTATAAGACTCTAAAATTATGTTAGGAATCTGTACCTTAAGACCGAAGAACAGGTCTTCGGTCTAATAATTTAAATGCCCTAGGGAGGTATTTCATGAAATTGTTTAAAAAATCTCTATTAGGTTTGGCTGCAGTGGGGTTTGTGGCTGGATCATTAGCAACTGCGCCGAGCGCTGATGCTAAAACCATCAATGTTCGCATCGCCTCCGGTCACCCACCGACCGTTGTTTATGCCGGCTTGATGAAAAACTTTTTTCAACCGGAATTGAAAAAGGCGGTTGAAGCCAAAACCAGCCATAAGATTAACTTCATCGAAGGCTATAGCGGCTCGATCGTTAAAGTGTTTGAAGTGTTTGAAGGCGTGCAAAACGGCGTCATTGACGTTGGTGGTTTCTGCTACTGCTTCGAAGCTTCAAAATTGAAAATGCATGCGTTTCAAATCATGCTGCCTTTCGGCACCATGGATCCGGTTCAGTCTGTGGCGATTGCAACTTCCGTTTATAAGCAGTTCCCAAGCCTTACCAAACGGTTCCAAAAATTTGACCAAACCCTGCTCGCAATCATTGGTGATGGCGGCTACAACCTCGGTACCAATTTTAACTGGAAAACAGTGTCTGATCTTAAAGGACATAAAATTCTAGGCGCCGGCCTCAACCTTAATTGGATGAAGCAAGCTGGTATCGGTATCATTCCGGTGACAGATGGTCTGCCGGGCTGGTATCAGAAAATTAAAACTGGTGTTGCTGA